>JAOZFI010000006.1 GCA_027491395.1 Thermoproteota archaeon
GGTGGGCAGTTTGGCTGGGGTGGCACGCCCCTGCAAAGGTATCAGGGGCGCCCAAAGGCGGGCTCAGGCGGGACAGAAACCCGCCGTAGAGGGCAAGGCCAAAAGCCCGCCTGACTGGATCCCTAAACGCGTGGGATCCAGGGGTGAAAGCCGGGCCTAGCGAACACTCGCGCCCTCTCGATGAGGGCCGGGTACGACAAAAAAGTTACCCCAGGGGTAACGGAGCTGTGGCGGGCGAGAGTCCCCATCGGCCCCGCCGCTTGCTTCCCCGACGTCGGCACTGCCCATCCTGGGGGTGCAGCAGCCTCCAAGGGTGGGGATGTTCGCCCATTAAAGGGGAACGTGAGCTGGGTTCAGAACGTCGCGAGCCAGTTCGGTTTCTCCCTGCTGGGGCTGCAAGGCCGCCTGAGGGGAAGGGACCCTCAGTACGAAAGGAACAGGGTGCCGGGGCCTCTGGTGTACCGGTCGTCCGCAAGGGCGGCGCCGGGTAGCCACGCCCCAGGCCGATAAGGGCTGAAAGCATCTAAGCCCGAAGCGGCCCCCGAAAATAGGCGGCCTCGCCCCTCGTGGGGTTAGGGCGCGGGTAGAAGACCCGGTGGATGGGGGGGTGGTGTAAGGCAGGAGGGGCTTTGCCCCGGACTGCCTCAGCCTACCCCTCCCAAAGCCCGAGCGCGACCGACCTAGCGCCAGCCGGCGTAATCGCCAACTATGCGGGGCGCGTTCATTTTCACACACATATTCATGGAAAATTTTCTCTCCTAGAGTCTAGATTTTCTAAAAGTTGTTCCGAGTTTTACCCACTTCGTTAACTTTAAGGATTTATTTCATTATTAGCTCATAATTAAAGGAAAACTTATATCCCCCCCAGAGTTAGGGTGATCATATTGAAGATATATGGGATTGAAAGAGAGTTATTTGCACTTTCTCTCGCAATCCTGTTAATACTGCCGTTAGCAGCCAGTATACCAAACTCCATGGGTGTCTGGATAGGGACCTATGTAAGAACGTGGTCTATGAAGCGTGCTCACAGGATGGCTAGCTGGGCGCTTGATCAGATTACCGATCCCATCGGATGGGCAATAGGACACCATACTTGGTACACACGCCTCACATCTATTGCACTCATAGCTTATAGTGGCATTGGACCTTATTACGCGGCATTCACGATAGGATTCACTGTAGGGTGACAGAAATTATTAGAACATTCTGTTTACCTGAGTTTTTTATTCTAATCATTTATCTATCATCGTTTGTTGTAGGTACATGGTACACCTTTAACGAAAACGGCGCTCGGGATGGATCCTTCCATCTGAAGGATATTAAAAATATTAATATAAATTACCTTGATTTCATCAGGATGATATTGTTAAATAATTTAGTGGCAGGTATCTTAATCATTGTGGGAGGATGGTTGTTCTGCATACCGACTCTCTTAGTCCCCATAGCTTCGGGTTACTTTGCTGGGCTTTACTTTGGAGCCGCTTACAGAGCTTATGGACTCTTCATTTCCTTAATTTTGTATATCCCCATGCCCTTGGAGATAGCCGCCATAGTTATCCTAGGTCATGTATCCTTCAAGCTATGTAAGGAGAACCTCAGGAGATTAAGGGGAAACGACTCGGATGCTCCTTTGCTCAGAGGCCATATTAAATCTATCACATACGGTATTTTCCTCATAGTTGTAGGTGCTGTGATTGAGACGATTATTCAATTCTACATCGGTTAAATTCATGAATGAGATCGCCAGGGGAGATTTATGAGGCTATTCTTTTTCCTTCATGCTGGTGCTCCTCACGGGAATCATGGTATACCTTTACTTCACTATGCCGTTCTTAAAGCCCAGTACCTCCACATACGCCGAAATGGATGTCCGCATTATAAGGGGATCTTTCCTACTTACTCCGGTATTTTCCAGTCTCATAGTCGTCCTGATATGGGCTGTGGAATCTTCTTTAGCCTCGCTCGTCATCAGAAGATCGGTGAGAGGGGCGGAAAGGTCCCACATAAATTTAGGCGTTATAATGAGCGAATTTTCCTTGAGATACGTTCCTGAATTTATCTTCCTCCTCATAATAGTCCCGCTCGTATGGTTCAACCTCCCTGAATACACAGTGACCTCTGTGAAGGAGCTTATTAACGCATCTAAGAGCCTAGGAGAGTCTCCACTATACGTAAACGGGATGCTCGCTCTGATTGCTGTATCCATATCTCGCTATCCCATATACGCAGCCATACTCAGATACAGATTGGATATAGGATGGAGGGAGACCCTCACTATCATCGCCCTGCTTATCATTGTTGATACACTCATAGCTTTGTGGGGAGGAGGGTTTCGGCTTAGGTAGGGGGGTGAGTTAGGCATGAGAACTGAAGATAACCTCATCTTAGAGGTTATAAGGATAAGTAAAAGGCTCGGGAAGAGACAGGTGTTAGCAGATGTGAGCTTCGACGTGAGGAATGGAGAGGTAGTCCTCATAAGGGGGCCCAATGGGTCGGGAAAGACGACGCTTCTAAGAACCATTGCTGGGGTGTTTAGACCAGATTCCGGCCGAGTACTCCTATTGGGAAGAGATGTTCATGAGGACCTGGGTGTGAGGAGAGAAATTAGTTACTGTCCTGAGAGGCTAGGCCTTCTTGGGGATTACACAATCGAGGATAACATGGTGTTCTTTACCAAGGTGTTCGGGAGATCGTTCGACGAGCACAGATTTAGAGAGTACGTGAAGGGGTTTCAGCTCGAGGGATACTCGGATGACAAGGTATCCAAGCTCTCGGCTGGGACGAGGAAGAAGGTGGCTATCATCAGGACTCTCGTCTTCCCAGCTAGGCTGTACCTGCTTGACGAACCACTAGCTAACCTAGACGATGAGAGCGTGAGCTTTTTAATTGAGGAAATTAGGAGAATGGCCGATCTAGGATCTTCCTTCCTGATATCTTCTCACATAGAGTTCCCGGCTGCTGATCGTGAATTAGAGATGAGAGGTGGGGGACTTGTCGAGGTTAGGTGACCTAATAGCGGGTCACCTCTACCTAATGGGTGGATTGACCAATGTCAGGGAGATCTTCGTGTTCTTGAGCCCACAGATCCTGTTTTTGGCACTAGCTGAGGTCATAGCAGGATCCAGGACGTATACAGAATTATTGATGGTTACTTCGTTGCTTGAGAGTTTTTCCTTAGTCATTACGTATATTCTCCTTGGTATCGTGGTGCCGGGGAGGCTAATCAGATTAAGCTACTCGATGAGAGATGCCGGAATGATGGAGATATTCCTGAATCAGGGGGTTGGGTTGGATCAGGTATTGCTGTCTCTCTGGATCGGTTCGTCCCTAAAATACTCCTTATACGTGATTGCAGGAAGCCTGATAGCCCTGCTCTCTTTATACCTAGCTGGATGGATGACAGTAGTCGAATTCCTAACGGCATTGGGCGTGATCGCCGTCATGGTCACACTCTTCTCGGCAATTTGCATTACCCTATCTCTTATCCTTCCTCCCAGTGAAGCTCAATACTGGTCTCAATTAGTCTTTTTCCTGATCTTCGGATATTTATACTTAGGTTTCCTCAATCCCCGGAATTACAATGATATCGTGAGGCTCTTCTTGGGCGGATACTTAAACCCCATGTCGCTGGGTGGAGGGGCCATAGCAACCTTTCTCGTAATAGTTTTACTGATAGGATTATCTGAGGAGAGGGGGGATATTATTGAAATTGATGAGGTTAAATAATCTAAATGCCCAAATCTCCTTGGAATTGACTTTGCTTGTAAGGGGTAGGGGAAAGAGGATCGGGTGGTTAATTAGGGTACTTGTAGTCTCCATGGCTGTGCTGTCGCTGGGTCTGCTAAGCTCACTGGAGTTGGGTGATCTCAAAAACATTTACTTGTCGCTCCCGGGTGTATGGCTCCTGTCTTCAGCCTTGATGATGGATAATACGGTTGAGATAAAGAATAGCGGTCTTGCTGAGATCTTGCTCCAGACATATGGGCCTTCATATTTGGGTGTGAGGTATCTCCTATATACTGTGGTAACGATACCCCTATCAATATCCTTTATTTTGCTGGGAGGCTCTTCAGTTTCACTAATGGTTGGGGTAGGATTATCAGGTTTGGATGTCATTCCCTTGCTATCTCTCTCCGTCATAGGTTCAACGGCTTTAATGACCGTTACAGTCTTATTATCGGTGAAAATTGGTGGCCTGAGGTTATTAGACACATTTTCCCTAGCAAGTGGCGGACTTACCCTCCTCCTGATCATTTCCATGCCTTTTATATTGGAGGCGCTAAAGCAAGAGGTGCTTGCGTGCATGCTGCTCGTCGGGACATTCTCCATAGCTGCTCTGACTACGGTGTACCTTATGAAACATGACTTTCCGGCATTATTAACGGTCTAATGCTTCAATATTCCTCTCACATTTCCCCCTCTATCTGCATTAGGTTAAAGCGTGCAAGGGCTTAGAAAACTAGATGTTCTGGAGGGATTGAGAATTCTAAGGATTTAATCAGAGTATAATCTGAGGAGAGCCTTAGTCGGAGTAGTCTTGTACTTGTAGTCCCCGGAACGAAGCGCTTACACACACCGCTCATCAAGCCCCCTCCACAGTTGCCCTGATTGAGGTGCATTAGCAAACATGACCTACTGACGCTATTAGCGATCTCAGCTCACGACGAACACGATACCTTCCTTCCACGTTTCTTCTAAATCTCCAGTCATCACTCAAGGAGTTCGTTAGGGGTTCATCGTAGATCTTCGGAAACCCATTAAATATTCCTAGGGGCTAAAACGTGTAGAACCCTCATGAGGGATGAAGCCAGAAGGTGGCTCTCAGAGGCGAGATGGGATCTGGAGACCGCCAGAATACTGCATGATAGAGGGAGATACAACGCCGCTTGCTTTTACGCTCATCAGGCTGCGGAGATGGCTGTCAAGGCTCTTCTAATAAGTAGAAACGAGTCCCCGTGGGGCCACGGTGTGAGGGCCCTGCTCGAAAGGTATTCTGAAATCAGTGGTGAGGACGTGTCCCACCTCCTGCCTCATGCTAGGGAGCTGGATAGGCACTACATACCCTCCAGATACCCGAACGCCCATCCATACGGGACACCTCACGAGGCGTACGATGAGCCTACCTCCATGAGGGCCATCGAAAGCGCGGAACTAATATTGGATTACGTGAAGGACAGGTTGGATGGATCTCAGGGAGTTAGTGAATAGGATAAGGAGGAGATACAGGGTCTACGCGGTCATACTGTTCGGTTCACGAGCTAGGGGAGACTGGCTCCCTCATAGCGATTACGACCTCTTGGTCGTGGCCGACTTCCGGGAACCCTTCCTAGACAGGATCTACGAGCTCTCGGGACTGACTAAGGGCCCCGTGGAATTCCACCCCTACACCCTTGACGAGGCGAAGGAATTACTGAGGAGAGGCATTACATCGATCGTGGATGCCCTCGAGGAGGGCATCGTTCTCTACGAGGGAGAGGAGTTCAGGGAGGTGAGGGAGCTTTTCGAGGAGATGAAAAGGAAGGGGCTCAGGAGGAGCGGTGTATCGATCATATTGCCCAGGGCTAGAGGCAATCAACCGAGGCCACTCTCATGACTTCCACCTGACCGGGAGTCTGGTGTTCCCCTTTTCTCCTATCATCCCCTCAATACGCTTCTAACGTCGGATATGAAGATCTGAGGTGTGTTACAAGATCCCAAGCATCCACAGTAGCTGTGGTAGGGGCATGGATCCCTCTTCGTGTGGGTCATCATGTAGCTGGCGAACATGATGCCCCTTAGATCCCTCAGCTCCAGCCCGCACGTACCGTTAACCAAAGTGTTAGCAGAGCCGCACGATCCCCCGCAGTTAGCTGCGGGCTCCCTGCCCGGTAGGGTGATCAGCGCTACGCCCTCGCCCATGCCCAAGAACCTCGCCCTGAAGATCATGTGAACGTCGCATGCTGTGTGGGGTGGTTCCTGCCTCGTGCACCCGCTTGCCCTGCCACGCTCATAGTAAAACCACCAGACATCTCCTTCGGGGTGCACGAGCCCATGATATATCTCGTTGCACCTCCACATCCCATCTCCGTAACCCTCTGACGGTCCGCCAATCCTCCTCCACCCCCTCTCCTCCCTGACCCAGAGATCAGCCACCCCTCTCAGGGGATCCAAGAGGGTCGACGGTAGGTCGGCGAAGACTCTGGAAGGCACGCTGCGGGAGGCCAGCTCCGACGCTAGCATCTCGATATAGTGAATGTCGTGACTCCCGTTGAGGGACCATATGATAACGAACGGGAGGGTCCTGTTGATTCGCTCGGCGTAATCGAGCAGCTTCCTTACCTCTAACCTGTCGAACTTGAGTGGGGGGACGACGAGTATGAGGGAACCTAGCTTCCTCCCATATCTCTCGAACACCTCCTTCTCCTTAGCGTAGTACTCAACGTCAGGGAGGGATTTGAGAAATATCTCCTTTACAGGATTCCCCCTGGGGACCAAGCTTAAGATCAGTCCACCGATGAGCAGGAGAAGGAATAGGGCATTAAGATCTCTTCTATCGATCGTGGGATCCATGCGTCCTTTCCTAGGTCGTATCGGGTGCGACGTTATAAGATCTGATGCGCTGCCCTCGAGTCAGTTTTTAATTTCGGGGGGAGTGGTGAATTAGGGGAGAGGAGGCCGGGGGTTACGGCCGTAAGGCTGAGGAAGGTCCGCCCACGCCCCCAGCACCGCCTCCCCGCAAGGGGATGCCCCGAGAGGGGCAGGAAGGCCCACAGAAACGACACGTCCCTCGGGGCATGGCGATGATGCCGGTGAGGCAGAGGACCCCGAGGGGACCGGTGAAACGGGGCCCCGGCGGTGTGCAAGCCAGTCCCCGCGATGAGCAGCTGGGGCGAGCGGGGGGTAGGCGCTCAGCCGAATCCCCCAGTACAGAAGGCGGACTATGGCCTCCACTCCCCCTCTCCTCAGTCCTTCACCCAACGCCGATCCTTCGTACCTAGCCAAGTCAATATACGCCTTCTCGGCGTTCACTACTTAATCAAGCGAGGACAAAATGAGTAGTTATTTACACTTTTTCATTCCCAATCTGCACCTTATATCCAAAAAGATCTTCCCGAAAACACTAAAATTGTACACTTCAGGAGACAAGTCCAGTGAGCGATAGCCCGATCAGATTCCACGAAAGGTTTCAAGAGAAGCCAGAGTATTTATGGCTTTTTACTGGCTAGATAGGGCGTTTAATGCTTTATAGAAGCCCAAAAAATCAAATCGCGCGGTTTGAGTACGCGCGCTCCCAGGGTGTACAGGTAATACTATCCTGATACCCCGCTCGTTCATCAGTATCGCGTGAGAGCCCTTTTACCGTAATGCCTTGAACCCTAGTTTGTTGAGAAGCTTGATGAGTTTATGAGGATCTGTGGGGGTTATCCTAGGCAAGAGCCTTCACTCTCTGAAGACCGACTACCCTGTGGCTCAGCGGTTCCCTTCTCTCCTCATCTGAGAGGGTCTCTAGGTAAAGCTCTATTGCCTCCTTAACATTCTCAATAACCTCGTCAAGGCTGTCGCCTTGGGTGTGGCATCCAGGGAGTTCTGGCACGATCGCAACGTAACCCCCGCTCTCATCCTCCACTATGATGACGCTGAACTCGCGCGCATCCCTACCCATGATCATCCCCTGATTATACACAGCCCTCTAGCTACTTCCACGGATCGTAGAAAAACGGTGCCCCGTAAGCGGCCGTGTAAAATAATCTCATCTCGGCTGAAGGTTAATTTGTGCCGGAACAATATGCGAAGTACTGGGACCGCTGGAATGGTGGCATATCTTGTGCCTAGGAGGATATGGGTGGCATCGGCCCAGGCGCAATCTGGGTGACCCCCATATAGTAGTGGGCTATGCTTTCAGGAGGTCCTCGGGTCGAGGAGTTACCATTACTTCAGCTGCCTCATACATGCTGATCACGTTATACTTTAAAGTGGTTCTTTTAATCAGCCTTTTATACTTAAATCGACACTGGGGTTATGATGTTGTTAATCTTTACCTACGATCATAATCCACAGCCGAGGATGAGGGGACGCAGCTATTGTACACGTTATATACTAACTTTGGATCGCTCGAGTTGTATCCCAAATTTTAGAACATTAATGAAGTAAGAATCTTCATGTTATATCGCCACAGCTACGATTTAGTTATTCCTAATTGCCGGATCCGACTCAAGATTCAAGGTACGAAAGTGAGAGGGGGAAGTCCAAAGGACGATGCATCACGGCGGAGATCATGACGTGGTATACAAGCACCTCCAAAGGCCATCCGTTATCCATGAGATGGAAGCTCTATAGAGAGGATATCAGTGTTTCATGATGTAGGAGAGATGCTCTCGAGTGAAAAGGAGGAAGGATAGCCCCCTGCGACTTGGGAAATCTTTAAATATGGGAAATTCGGGTATAGGGTGGCGGGGCGAAGCAGCGGGGTGGGGCAGCCTGGTAGCCCGCCGGGCTCATAACCCGGAGGTCGGTGGTTCAAATCCACCCCCCGCTACCTATAAAAATTTTAACATTATTCGTATTTTCTGATATGTATCTTTCCTATAGAGTTGAATTATCGAATAAAACTATCTGGAACACCCCCTTCAAAAAGGTCCGGGCCCTAAGCGCTCTATTAGATAGTCGCTATGAGGAATCTCTCTCTGCATTTCGGCCAATGACGGGTCTCACACCATCCATCTCAACTCTCTTGGCTAGTTCTATTAGCCTCCTTATTATATCATCGTAGGTTTCTCCCTTCCTCCCAAGACTCTTTAGCATCTCTCTGGTCTCTTTTGATATCTGGATGGTCGTTAGATCTCTTCTGGCTTTGGGCATCGTTGTTATGGGTGGTCTATGCATTTTAAACCTAATTATGCGTTACATATAATTACACATAATAATTATATAACTCTACCTCCGAAATTATGGGTGCGCATGATAAGCGAGAAGCTATGGAGTCAGAAGGCTACTCCTGGAGGGAGACGCATCCCTCATGACATCAGAGTGGAACTCTACTTTTTCGTTAGAGAGCTTCGTGATAGAGGAATGAGCTACCGTGAGATTCAGAGAATCGTGGAGAGAGAGCGCGGTATCAAGATAAGCAGGTCTCACATATCCTACTGGATTCGTGGCCTCCATATCCCGTTAAACGAGCCATACAATCATGTCGATACTTCCAAGGAGAGAGAACTGGCTTGGATAGCAGGGATGTTCGTAGGGGATGGTTCCATAAAGATCAACAGAAAGGGTCACTTCTTGGTACTGAAAGTCAAGGATAGGGAGCTAGCGGAGGCTGCCGCTGATAAACTGGCGGTTGTTCTGGGAAGGGGGGAGAGGTACGCGGTAAACAGGATGGGGGACGGTAGGTACTACGTGCAGGTCCAGTCGAGGGAACTAGTCGACCACTTGAGAGCGTGGGAGAACATTCTCTCGCATCTAGAGAGAAGTCCTAGAGAGTTCATTCAGGCATTCTTAGACTGTGAAGGCGGACCTATAGGACATATCAGTGCATCTGGCAGGTTCTTCGCTAGAATAGATGTAGATAATACCGATAGGAAGTTGCTGGAGGCCGTGTCCCTGAAGCTCTCTAATATGGGGATTATATCAACCGTTTCGATTCATTATCCCAAGGGAAAGGTTTTCGTGACTAGGAAGGGGAGATCTGTGGCTAGAAGAAACTGTTACTTCTTGAGGATATACAGGCAGGATAGCATCGTTAGGTACTGGGAGGAGGTTGGGTTTGTCGCCCTAAGGAAGCGGGAGAAGTTAGAGGACATAGCTTACATCCTCTCTAATCTCGGATCCGGGTGGGAGGCCGCCGTGGAGTGGATCAGGAGGTACGAGTATAAGAGAGGGATGGGTCGCCAGAGGTGGTTCAGAAGGAAGAGGTTCCTTGAATGGGAGGATGCTCTTGAGGAATATGAGAGGTTCTTGGCCCGTAGGTCAAGCGATTAAGCGCGACGATTACAGCATTCCCCTTTTTCTACAGGCCTCCAGAGCCCTTTCCCACCTGTCCTTCCTTCCGTAGCTCTCGAGTTACTCGAATACCTCATCAGCAGCTCTCCCCTCAACCCGGAGCTCCTTATTACGCCCAAAATCCAGTTAAGGTTCTTCTTACCGTCAAGGTAGGCGATCATGGACCTCTTGACGTAGTTTATGGAGGCCCTAGCCAGCTCTCCTGGGTACTCCTTACCCTCCGATCTAGTCGCCTGTGCTCTTACCTTCTTTTTCCTCTCCTTTGGCTTCCCCTCACCCATCTCCTTCATCTTCAAGTAGAGATCCCTGAGGGTCATGGGCTCCTCGTATCTCCTGCATACCTCCTCATTGGGTACCACTATCCACACCTCCTTGAACCCCTCCCTATGCGCTGGTTTCCTGCTTTTCTTCCCTGTCTCGACCTCTATTCCTATTCCTTCAATCATCAGATCGACATCCGCCCACCTTTCCACCTTCAATCCAAGCTTTCGGGCTAAGAGGACTATCTCCTCGATCATCAGCTTGTGAAGGTGATTCTCCGAATCGGAAGAAAGCTCGTAATACACGACTTTCCTTCCATGATGATCAATGAGCTCTGTCTTCACCACCTAGCCCTTGTTGAGGAGCCCCCTCAGGTATGTAAGAACGGCAAACTTCGTCCTGCTTACGTCGGTCCCATACTTTTCAGCGATAGCCATAGCTATCGAGGAGTTGAAGTAGTAGGAGGATTAGGGGGATGGGTATTGCCCTCAGCATCTTCCTGAGTATCAGGGGGATCATAGACTACTGTAAAGATGAGCTTTCGTGATAAAAGGGGGTTATCTAAACACTTCATGAAAACTTTCAGGGGAGGCGCTTCCAGCCCCCCAGATCGCTAGAGCTCTCGAATGAACGAATCGGCCGCATAGGTGATGCGCGGAGTCTGGTTTAGTTAAGGATTGTTAGCAGTCCCTCTCCAATAGTTCGAAGTACTTTTCTCTGGTAAGCCCCGCCTCGGCCATTATAACCCTTATAAGTCCGGGCTTAAGCTTCTTTCCAGGGTGTACGGGTACTACTATCCTGACGTGTTGCTCATTCACTAGTATCACGTGGGAGCCTCTTTGCCGTATAGGTTTGAATCCAAGCTTACTAAGTATCTTAATGAGCTTATAAGGATCTATGGGTGTTATTTTAGGCAACGGCTTTCACTCTCTGAAGACCTACCACCCTACGGCTTAACAGTTCCTTCTTTTCCTCCTCAGAGAGTGTTTCGAGGTATAGCTCAATTGCTTCCCTAACATTACTGATCACCTCATCTAGACTATCGCCTTGGGTATGGCATCCAGGGAGTTCCGGGACGATCGCGACGTATCCTCCGCCCTCATCCTCCAATATAATAACACTAAACTCGCGAATCCTCCTGTCCATGGACTAATCCCCCTCAAATAAATGAAGTTGGTTCTCCAAGGCAGCCTCCAAAGAACTAGCTTCTTAACTTCTAATAAACTATATCCCGATGACGGTTTTCCTACTCTGGGCCTCACTTATCCATACAAGTTTCATAAGCTAATCCCTGCCGGTGCGGTCCCTCCACTCACCTCAGTTCTCTCTTATAGAGTGCTGTATTCCTGCGCAGTGGTCTCAAGCCTGAACTACCTCAGAAATACTCGCACGGTATCCCAAGGGAGATCAAAGCGTTGACACCACAAATCTCAAGCGATAATATGAGGCGAGATGCGAACTCTCCCGCATCATAAGCCGATCTCCCCGCTATCCTCTAGCGAACGGGTGGGCAAGAAAAACATATTTTATGTGTAGTGAGAAATCGCATTATACTAGTATCAACTTCATACGGTAGCCTAGTTTTTCCACTGTTTGAAGAATATGTGCCAAATCTGTGTCACACGGGTGACTAGTTCTTCATCACGGTTAACGGCTATAGCGGCGGCCAGTAGGTCTGCAAATGCTTGGGGCTTCCCCCATCCTCAGTAGCTCAAGTTGTATTCTATGAGCTAGAATGAAGTCATCTCTGATAGGAAATATCACTCCGCCATTAAAGTGCTTATAGAAAATGATCTTGGATACTCCACGAGGGTTACAGCCGTTATATCCTCTTGGATGGGCTTCTTCTCTCTAACCCTATCAATAACGATACCTGTATCTAGTATGGTCAAGACATCCTCCCCTTCTCCCTACGCCTCAGCTCCCCTACATCATAGATCTCTATATCCTCAGTCAGCTCCTCCTATCTAATACCAAGCATCTCCCTAACATCAGCTACATCAACACGGCCACCAAGCCTCGCTAAAACGGCCTTTATGATCTCCTTCACCTCCTCCTCAGAGAGCCATGGAGGAATCCTCACTACCACACTCTTAAACACCTACACATACCCAAGACTATATGAGGCCTAAAGAATCTATAATCTTGTTCGACAAACTACAGCAGGTACCTCAGAGAGGTTTTAATCTGTGGCGGCCGCCGGGATTTGAACCCAAGACTCCGCGGCTCCGGAGGCCGGCTCTTAAATACCTCTTAACTAATTGATAGTGAGCGGGGCAGATAGGTACGGTTTTATACCATTATCCAGTGTATAGGACAGCAGTCTAGAAATTTAGCGATATTAAGAAAGATATTTTGAGAGAATAGAGGTAATCTCCAATGGATATTAACGTCTTTAATGAATAGATAGGTTATATCTAATATGCTTGCATGTGATTAGTGAACTGATAGATAGAACCAATATATGAAGCTCTTGGTTAAGAGAAAGTTAAGCCACTGGATGATACTGCTCCCTTTCCGGTCCCGGAGTTCCACACCTTTCCCTTGGCTTAAAAAAGATTAGAGGATTGAGGGTCAACCTCAGCCATTGGATATACTCCTCTCAAGGGGAACTGGGCCTCGTTCAATATCCTCCTTATGGATTCCGCGTCTGGGGACTCCCAGCAGTAAATCCTCTTGATCAAGCTTTCCTCTGTTAGTTGGATCCGTGTTAATCCACTTGACCTCTTGAGTGGTGAGGTCCTCCATCTTCCTCCCCATAGCGGAGACAACTTCAACATACTGGCTCAGCCATATCGTGCACAGTCAAGAACTTTCGGGACATCCGCGCGCGATATCAAACGCCTTTCATAGGTAAATTCTCTAAAGAATCCTTGGAAAGGACTGCTTATGTGGATCCTACCCAAAAACCACACCGCAGAATGAGCGATATCGGATGTAACTCTTGCTCATTACTCCTCAAAATGACCGTCAGAGAGTGCCTTAGGGATAGGGTGCGTTATTTTTTAATAATTGTTGGGCAGCAACCTTTGGATAATATATTCTCAGCACTATGTCTGTCAAAAGAAGCATGAGTATCATCGCTACACCGTCCTCCCTCTTCATCCCATATCTATGATTGAAAACGCGATAGAAGTAGATGAAGGATAGAGTCGAGAAGGAAGTATCGATTAGCGCCTTGATTGATGAGTATAGCTCGATACTAGATGCTCCTATAATGGGAAGAAGCACCAGATCCGTTATCAGTGATATAGACGAAAAGAGAAAGTAAAAAGACACAACACCCAGTATTGGGGAGAGTGGGCCCTTATACACGCTTCTATAAAACAAGAAGAGGTAAGTTAGTGCTCCCAGCAGGCCCCAGAGTAGGGCTCCGGTGAAGCTGCTTCCTAACAACACAAAATATGCGATAACATATGGGGGAATGGATTGATTGGCTACACCCAGCTCGTTCAGGACGATCATTAGGTACAAGGATTGAGTACCCGTGTAGAGCAGGTATAGGAGAAGGGGCCTTCTCCTATTGGATGGAGGGTTATTGTTAAGCAGATCCGGATTTTCTTCTCTTCTACGTATGGCCATTTAACTTCACCAAGATGCAAGGTATTGAGAGATAATATTCTATAACTGATGATGATATTATCATAATTAAACTTAATAACGCTAATTTTGTTAAATAAACTAAATGATCTCTGGAGAGGTCGTAGGGATCCCCGCCATGGATTACCGTTACGGCGCTCGAAAGACCTACGGATGAGGATATGAGGATGGAGGTGATCTCCAGCGGCCCGTGGAATAGAAAGCAGGGGAGTGCACCTGTCAAGTTTTCTCTGAGAATTTCCCTAAAGATGCTACCTACCACCATGCCGTTGAAGCTAAGGGAGAGAGCCGTGAGCGTTCCAAGTGTCACATACCCTATGGAAAGAATCAGGATAACGGAACTGTTCAAGAGGATAAGTCCGCGTAAATTATAATGTCCATTAAAGGGATGAGGAACAAAAACTCCACCTGACCCTTCCGTGTAAGATTGATCTGGGATCAGGAAGCTTCCTAAGATCCCGGCCGCATAGAAGAGCGATGCTAAGATCAGTCCCTCACTCATCCTCGGGCCTTGTTTCGTCCCTACCATGGCTCATCCTCCTGATGATCTCTATTCTCTTCTCCAAGCTAGGATGCGTTGGAAGTAGGGAGGGGGTTTCCTTCATTCCATATATTTTGATCAGAGCGTTTATCAGATCCTCTGGATTTGAGTAAGATGCTGCAATGAGATCGGCCTTCACCTCCCTCCTCCTTATCAGGATTAAGAAGACCGACAACGCTGCCAAGAAGCCAGTCACCACTAGCAGAAAGCTTACGGGATCGCGTGTCGTTACTGTCCCCGTTAAGGAGGAGAGTACTTCGCCTACAAGGAGTAGCATCGCGTACATCAGTAGTGTGTAGCCCAGATACCTGACGATGTCTCCTTCTTTATAATGGGCGAGCTCGTGGGCCAACACGCTCTTGATCTCTCCATTAGACAGCACCTTAAGCAGATCCTCATTTACGAAGACAGTTGGTTGAATGATTCCCCCAAGAAGCGTAGTTTTCATTAGAGAGGATCTGAATAATCGGAGCCTTATATCCTTCCTGATCCCCATCTTTCCCTTAAGATCCTCGAAAACCCTCTTCAGATCATCTGGGGGATCCTTTCCTTGACCAATCTTATCGAAAATTAAGGGAACCAGATTAACCGTGACGAACAGTACTACGAGAAAAGTGGAGAATTCGACTAGGATGCTGTGGCTGGGAAGTGAGGAGATTACAGCAGCATAGATGAAGATTAGATATAAATCGAAGTAATTGAGCAGGAGATCCTTGAATAATCTCCTAGTTCCCGGGCTTTCCTTACTCAGAATAGAGTCCATAAGAGAGAGAATTATGGCAGTTAGTATCAAGATTACGAATCCAGTTATAAGAGGGTTAAGCCCATAATTAACCACGATGAATACACTAAGGGACATCATAGCTATGGCTATGAGAGCCATCACCAAGTTGTAAAGAGAAAAAAATGTAGGATTAGTTCTCAATACAGATCCCTTACCCTATTAGGAAACTACCTACTGCTACAAGAGCGCCGGCTAAACCCGTAATTGGAGTACTGCATGCTGCTATTTTTGCTAGGGCTAAGAAGTACCCTCCTAGTGCCACTGCAGCTGCTCCATAATTACCTCTAGCAAGTAGATAGCCTACTCCCAACTGAGTTGCTGCAGGTGTTAATATAGGAAGTACCAATATTGCTATATTGAGGGCGAGAAGGGCTAGGGCTTTCTTTTCTGCCTCCATTTCATCACCCCCTGAGGATATTATTCTCTTAATTTGGGAAATATTATAAAAATATTGCGCGTAATCTACCTTTTTTATAAAAAAGGAAGAACACTGAAAAATTTGAAGATGACAGCATCCTTAGGGTAGAATCATCTGTCTAGATTTCAACAGAAGTGGGTATGCTAAATTGATTCAAGTGAGAAGGTTCTATTTTATGAGATTCTAGGAGGACTCTCATGAGGCATTTAAGCTAGAGATAGTTGCTGCCAATCGACTAAAAGGTTCTACATTGAAATATTAATCCCAATTAATTAGATTCGGTTTATGCTCCCCTTATCAGTCAAAATCTCCCAATCTCCAATAGCTAATCGATTTTTCACACCTAGCCTCTGTTGAGGAGCCTCCTCAGGTAGTTAGGACGACGAACTTTGTTCTGTTGATATCGATCCCATACTTATCGGCAATGGCCCTAGCTATCGAGGAGGTATTCTAATACCGTTCTCCGCTAAAAGGCGTAGGATCTCTCCTGCGTAGTCTACACTGGTCTTGGTGGACTCCCTATGTCCTCTATAGGATCTTCGAGGAGTTTCTGCCGAAAATACCCTGATCGCATCTACTATGGGTGTCTCAACTACCTCGCTCAGCCTCTTAACGTAATGAAGTCCTGAGCGGAGGTCAGGGAAGCCCCACCGTAGAGCAGGCGCGCGAATCCCCTAACTAGGGACGTCCCCACTCCAGCTTTAGCATCACCTTTCCCTTGACCTCCTAACCGCTCTACTCCTAAGCCTTCCCACCTCTTCCTCCGGAATGTACCACCTGCCAGCCAGCTTGACCGCCTTCAAGTACCCCTTCCTAGCAAGCTGCCCCAAGTAGTCGACGCTCATCCCAAGCTCCTTGGCCGCCGTCGATAGGAGAACCATGCCCTCCAGCGATCCCAGGTAGAGGGTCAGGCTCTCGTCCACCGCCCTCGCCACGAGGTTAGTTATGGGTCTGGCCCTTCCCCTGTCGGCCTCCTCCAAAGCCATGTAGTAGGCCCTCCGCCTCTCCTTCCTTATGATGGCCAGTGGGTAGCCCCGTCTCAACAGGAGGAGGTTCATCAGGAGCCTGGCCACCCTCCCGTTCCCATCGGTGAAGGGGTGTATGGCCGTGAGGTAGGCGTGGGCCACGGCAGCCAGCTCGATCGGATGGAGTTCATCGGAATTCATGGCGCCGTTCAACCAATCAACGAACCTCCTCATCAATCCCGGTACTTCCGAGGGAGGGGGAGGTACGTGACCCGATCCACCGATGAAGACCTGTTCCCTCCTGTACTCGCCCGGTCTCGCTTCCCATATTCCCATCATCACGAGGTGGTGCAGCTTGAGTAGGTCGAACTCCTCCACCCTCTCAGCGCGAGAGAGATCCTCCACGTACCTCAGAGCTTGAAGGTGGTTCCTAGCCTCCAAATGATCTCTCAGGGGCTTTCCTGCTACAGTTATACCCTCCTCTAGCACGAGCCTCGTCTCCCTGAGGGTGAGGATGTTCCCCTCTATGGCGTTAGTGTTGTAGACGTACTCTATCGTCAGGAGGTTCCTCAGCCTAGCTAGGGCCTCTCTGCTGAGCGGACGCTCGGAGCTGATTCTCTTGAATCCCTCCTCTATCCTCGCCATGAGCGCCGGGGCTATCAGCGGGGACCTAGCTTGTTCCAGCAGGAGAAACCTGTATCGACTAATCATGCTTTCCATATTATCGATATAGTTAGTGCTATATAAAGGATGACCACCGCCTCTCGGTAGGTCGCGCGTCGGGGGTCACCCCTCGTTCCCGCTCTTAAATCCTTCAACAGCTTTATCCCATTGGCTAGCCATGATACAGCTCTCTAAGGATTAATCATATTCTGATACCTCGCGCGTGGCTCTGAAGCGATCATTTCATGCCTCACACGACTAGTTCCCATCTACGGTTTGCGGCTATGACTCGCTCGCTGTGGAGGCCATCTGGAGGAAGTGAGTCCCCTATTTTTCACACTCAATTAACCACTCGCGATTACGGATATAACTTCACTGGCCTCCAAACCCTGACGGGATCCCTCACCTTTGGCGCGAGTTTGGGGTAGGACCTTATAGCTGGATGTAGGCCCTGAGAAATTTCGTTGTAGCGGTTCCAACGAGTCCCTCTTCCACAAATTCCTCCCATACTCATCTCTAACTGCTGCCGTGGTGGTCTCCGCAGAGAGGACCGGTTCCAAGCCCTCAATTCCCTCAATGTCTATCAGGGGTTGCCCTATCATCCTCACCGTATCCACCTTCATCTGGATGCTTCACTACAACGGACGTGGTATCGAAGCCTGCGAATCAGAAACAATCCAGCAGATCCTCCTTGGCTACTGTCCTCGTACAGTGCTAACGGGATATCTCCCCCCTATATCTACGGTGATGATACCCTTGGCATCCCTTCCGCCTTAACTCCAATTGTAGCTACTACCTCAGCACCCAAGGGCGATGATATGATCTTCCTACCCAAGAACCATCCCATATTCGGTGACCCTCATATTCCCACCTTGCCTTGCCGTGGTGCAGCTCTAGGTTTTTTACTATCTCAGCGTACTCCAGCGCGACTTACGCCGGCCGCGCGATCGTGTACAGCAAGAACTTCGGGATATCCATAACCTTCTAGCGGTTCAAACCTCGCTCTAGGATTCCACATAAACTTAAAAAGTACGAATATTTATTAGATTATTTCTACACATCTTCTATTTAACTCTCCCTGCAAATTAAATTTCTTGAGCTAAACGAATCTTGGGTATCGTGAGGGGCTGTTCAACTTTTTTAGCCCTATGGGGGGCACCTACCGATGGCCGAGATCCCAAGTGAACCATCCCTCTTCAGGACTGAGTGTGGCTTCATATTGGTGGCCGGGCTGCTTCCCACTGGTAAGTTGCCTCTATCAGCCTTACCCGGTAGAATAGCCCTAGTTCCCGTCGAGTTAGTGGCTTCCCTGAGGCATATCGTCATGGCAGCGTTCAGAGCTTGCAGGGCCCTTAACACGGGGAAGAATGTAGCTGAAGCATTCGCCTACGAGCTGGGAGCGTGCCTCATGGGTGTGAGGGAGGTATCTAGGATAAGACAGGCTCTCTCATCTTCGGGCCCCAAGGTGTTCGTCTCCATCTGCGAGGATGTGGGTGACTGTCTGAGGCCGTTGATGACCATGTTAGCGTGGGGTTCTCGCCTCATCGATGTCGAGCCCAGATATAGGCCAGACGACCTGCCCTCCTGTTCCGGCAATGTTGAGGCCCTAGCGATGGAGGAGGGCGCCATGCTGGAGCTGGATCGGTGAGGCGAGGGAAGGGAGAGAGGAGGATGGGATACCTTTTAAAGAGTAGTAGTTAGAAGCGGAGGAGATGGAGATGTCTTCCGAGGATTTCCTGCAGGCTAAGGCGGAGGAGCTACTCAACGAGTTGAATCAAGTGGTCACTCAGATATCGACCCTGAAGGCCGAGCTCGCCTCGGTGGACGAGGCGCTCAAGAGGCTGGAGAAGCTGAGCGATGTGGAAGAGGTCTTCGAGAGGGTCGGGGTGGTCTATGTCAAGAGGGACAGGGAGTCCGTGATAGTCGAGCTGAAGGCCACCAAAGAGGCGCTCGAGTCCACCATAGGGTCGCTGGAGAAGAGGGAGAGGGACCTCAGGGAGACCTTGAACAGGATGCTGCAACCCTCTCAGGGCGGTTAGCCTAGAGTTTAGATCTGATCTGGGGATGTCTGCGTCCCAGTTTCCATTTCATTAATTTATCGATTTCCTCAACCTCGGATCCTCGCCTATCTAAGTACCGCGGTATTGTGTCCCCTCTCAGGGATGGATTCTATTCACTCGAGGTAATTGAGAAGTGTGGATTCGAAGGCCTTCTTCCCTTCCTTGGGTATCTGAGCTCCGGCAGCCATCTGATGCCCCCCACCCGTGCCACCGGCCTCTTTAGATGCCGTCCTGAGGAGTTCGTCGAGGTCTATCTGTTTAGAGCTTCCCCTTCCCGTCAGCCTGGCTGACACCTTTATCATGCCCTCATCGGTGTGCGCGTATCCCACCACGACGTCGGCATCCCTAAGGGATTTGCTGAGTATCGATGTGACCGTGCCGATCATGGTGTCCTCGGCCAGGCCCTCATCTATGAAAGCTATTCTGCCGACTATTCTCGGCCTGGCGCTTCTCAGTACCTGGGATAGGACCCTCCTGTACGACTGTTGCAGCTCGAGCGCCTTGTTCAGGATCTCCCCCCTGAGGCCAGAGGCTAGCAGGGCCCCTACGTGGCCGCCACCCATGCGTCCGCAGGCGTTGAGTACGGTGGCAAAGCTGCTCAGGTCCCTGAGAGGTGAGCCCTTTGGTTCCTTGAGGTATATGTATACGTTACCCACCAGGGTTTTGGCCTTCTCCAAGCTTTCCATCCTCTTGACCAGCTCGTTCGTCAGGTCCCTCTTCTGCTCCTCCGTCAGGTCGGAGAGGGTGGTCCACCTCTCTCCCACCTTTATGGGTATTCCTAGGGACTCGACTAGTGCCAGCGCCCCGGCCGAGTTGTTGGATACCCCTTCTATGAAGGGATCCACCGTCCTCTCCAGCGACGCGACCAATGGGTAGTCCGGGCCTCCGAAGAGCCTGAGATCCGGTCTCACCTCTACCAATCCAGATTCGACGGCCAGCTTCAATATCTCAGCGTTGAGACCCCGGAAACCATCGTCCTCCTGGACATCGCCCAGAGCTCCGGTTATGGCCATCGGAGCCATACCCGGATCGTCCAGCATCTCGTAATACAGTAGGAAGGCCACTCCTGCACCGCTGATCTCCCTATCACCGTCAAGTCCGGCTAGGAACGGGTTGAGGATCCTTATGCCTCCTATATCTCCCTCGGGACGGTGGTGATCCACTATGAAGACCTTCTTCCCTAGGTAGGATATGACCTCGAGATCACCGGATCCCAAGTCTGAGAAGAGATATATCTCGTAGGGCTCCTTCCTTAATTCCTCTATTAGGGGCTCGCTGACGTATTTGATAATAGTGAGGTGAAAGGGGACGTTAAGCCTCCTGAGGAGCGAGATCAATATACCGGCTGAGCTCAGGCCGTCCGCATCCAAGTGGCTTACCAACCTTACCGTGCCCTCAAAAGAGTTGTACAAGTCCTGGGCGAAGGACTTGACGTGATCCCGAAACCGGCCTATTTCCAAGGGAACCCCTTCTAAGATGCGTAGAGTTCAGCCAGCTCGGGGCTGTAGCGCCAGTCAGGTGGGAGCTTGCCTACCCTCTTGTAGTACTTGACCAGCCTGCTTATCTTGGACTCTGTGAGTATGAGGCCCCTCTTGGCGTGGAAGTCCTTCCTGTGCTCCTCCAGATGCTTCCTGATCTTGTATGCCTTGCTTATCAGGGCTAGGAGGTCCTCGGGTATGGGCGGGGCCGCATCGTGCTCCTCAAGTATCTGAGTTATCTTCTTACCGATGACCCTCTTCACTAGGGGTACTCCGTACTCATCCCTGAGTATCATGCCTATCTGGCTGGGAGGCACCCCCCTCTTGCCGAGCTTCACGACCAGCTCCTCTATCTCTTCCTTGGATAGGGGGACCCAGTCCAAGGGAGTCTCCCTAGGGGGCCTAGTCGACTCGGACTTGCCCTTCTTCCTGCTGTGCATCCTAGCCATTTGTTCACCCTTCAGCTCCCCATGACCCAAGCTCGTTTTTAAACAATTGCGCCCCCCTCGCCTGAATGAAACGCCGGAGTTCCCTCACCGCTGCTCCTCTATGGGAGAATGCGTCCTTCTCTTCACCCAGTTCACCGAAGGTCCTGCCTCCCGACCCCTCGGGAATGAAAACGGGATCAAAACCCCAGCCCCCTCCCCTGGGCTCGGTGGATATCTGGCCCCTCGACCTGCCCATGAAGGTCAATAGCTCTCTCCCCGTGTGCAGCGCTATGACTGAGATGAACTCCGCTTCCCTATCCTTAACATCGGACATAAGTTTTAGCACGCCCTCGTTTCCCAGCTTCGAGAACACGTAGGAGGAGAACGGTCCCGGGAAGCCCCCCAGCGCGCGTATGAACAGACCGGCGTCCTCCAAGAAGAAGGGCTTGGGTAGGTAGTCTGCCAGCCACAGGGCCGAGGTGAGCGCCACTTCCTCAAGATCGTCGCTCTGCGGTTCTAGATAGTCCACTTGGATCCATCGAACCTCCATTATGTCAGAGAGCATCCTCCTGAATTCCTCGTACTTGTGCCTGTTAGAGGACGCTAGATAGATCATTTGTATCTCCCCCTAGCTTCCACCTTGACCAGCCTGGCCAGCACCCTGTCTGCGAGTTCACCGCACCTCCGATATCCGCGGAGGAATGATCGCCAGAGCGGCTCCCAGTCGTCCCTGAGGGACTTGAGAGATCTCTTGAGCACGTAAAGGTCGACGGCATAGTCCTCGATGTCATGAGTGTACTCAGCGAGGCCGAAGTCTATGAGGCATATTCCAGAGGGAGCCACCAGCGCGTTATAGGGGGTAAGGTCGTTGTGGGCTATGTGGGACGAGTGGAGCCTGCAGGCCATGTCCCCGAAGATCTCCATCCTCTCGGGAGTGAGCTCCTCTGCAAGCCTCGCACCTTCTATGAACTCCATCATCAGTGAGTCCTCCCACACATCCAGCACGGCCGGAACGCTCACCCCTCCCAGTCTAGCCCTCCTCATCAACCTGGCCTCCTTCCTAGTCCTCCCCCTCCTCAGGTGGATGTCCAAGTCGGGGTGCCTGTACCCCTTCTTGATCCTCCTCTTCACCACCACGGGAAGACCCATGAACTCGGTCCTGTAGAGTTCCGCCTCAGCTCCTCTGTATATCAGCTCCATCCCATTAGCTCACCTCCAACCGAACTTGCCCCTCAAGGGGACGAAGGCCACATCCGTGACCCTCTTGGTGACCATTCTCCCTTCGACTTTCTCTACTAGAAGGAGCTCCTGGCCCCAGAGCCCCGGGGTCCCGACAGGGATGACCATCTTGCCGCCCTCCTTGAGCATCTCGAAGAGGGGCTTTGGAATGTCGGGCGCAGCGGCGGTCACTAGTATTCTGTCCACCTTCACCCTCATGGGAACCCCGGCGCTGCCGTCCATGTTAAGCACCTGGACCCTGCAGGAGTACCCCGCGGCCATCAGATTATAACGCGCGAGTGTAGCGAGATGGGGGTCTATCTCGACGCTCACCACGACTCCCCAAGTGTGGGGCGGTTTTTCCGATGGAGCCACTATCTCGGCCACCGTAGCAGCGTGATATCCGCTGCCCGCCCCCACCTCCAGCACCATGTGACCCACATCTAGATCCAAGAGCTCGTTCATCATGAATACCATGTGGGGGGCGCTTATGGTCTGCCCCTCCCCTATGGGGAGGGGTGTGTCAGCGTAGGCCATGTCCTTATAACTTTCAGGGACGAACAACTCCCTCCTGACCCTTTCAGCGGCCCTCCTGACCTTCTCGCTCCTTATTATTCCGAGCCTCACCAGCCTATCCACTAACGATTTATGGGCGTCCATCTGGGGAAACTTATGCTGGAGGAAATAATAGCTTACGGGCACCCCAACATAACTGCCAAGCACAGGACCACGCTTCAAGTGACTAAGGACGAGGAGATAACCCTGAGGGCGGACTGCGTCATAGGGGTCAGGGCCGATAAGGCGGTGATGGACCTCTCGCAGGAGCTCAAGTCCCACCTGATCGGGGGAGGGTCCGTGAGTATCACCATTTCAGTGGGGGGAATGGAGTTCCGCCTAGAGGCGGTGGGAGATCCGAGGCTCAGGCTCACTCACGCTAGGGATGTGGTCGTGAGGAAGTCCGACTTCGTTGATGATAGGACCTTGGCCATAAGGTCCAACGCCGCGGCCAAGGATCTGCCTAGGGAGATGGTGAGGGTCATGAGGAGGGCTGATGAGGTGGTGGTCATGGAGATAATCTTCTGACGGTCAGTGAAACCCCTGAGCCACCGGATCAGTGGGTTTGATGATCTCCCTCAGGAAGGAAGTGGCGTAAGTCCCTCTATCGAGGAAGAAGGATAGAACCAAGTTATTCCCTCTCCAAAGTGACGTCAGGGACTTGGCCCTCGCCAGCGCCGCTCTGAGGTCCCCCAAGGCGCTTATCTCCGGAAGTTCCCTGAACAGGAACAGGTCCAAGGATACATCCTCCTCCCTCAGCAAGTCCCTCAGTGCCTCCGACGCCCATCCCCTCACCCTAGTGTAGGCCCCGGGAATGGGTAGCACCAACTCACCATCTTCGGGGTAGAGGGACACCTCACCGTTCTCCTTGACGACGAGATCCCCCCTTCTCGGGTCTAGGCCCTCAAACAGCCTCTTTGACAGGAGCAGGTTGAAGAGGTAGGATTGATAGGAGTGGATGTAGAACCTGAGCAGTTCCACCCCCACCTCACTGGCCAGCTGCCTCAGGCTCCTACCTTGGGTCTCGTACCCCTGATCCGCCATCATAGACGTGGCTGACCTGAGATCCCTGAGGAGGAGGGCTTTACCTATTTCGTGGTTGAAAGGGGGCCTCACCCCGAACCTCTGGTAGGAGAAGAAGTTGGGGAACCTGTTGGGTATGGAGGAGGTTAAATCGGCCCCCCGGACAACTACGGTGAAGTGGTTGCCGTCGTTCCTCCCCTTGGACAGAGGTTCGCGGAGCCGTCCCGCTGGCCTGATCCACACGCCGTTTCTGACCTCCCTGAGCCTGAATCTCCCCTCAATAGAGAAGAACTGGAAGGTAACGGCCCTAGCGTCCTTCAGGCCTGCATACCTAACCCGACCACCCAGCTCCCTGCTGATGAGGGAGACGAGCTCCCTAGTTCCCACCTTGGTGAATTTGGCGGCCACCACGTAGTGATAGGGTCCCTCTGACGGAAAGTCCTCCAGCCCTAGGAGGACCCGGGATGCCCTCCTTCCCATGAGGACCTCGTCCACTATGAAATCGCTGAGCCTCTCCTTTATCCTCCCGCCGATTCCATCACCTTCAGTGAGGTAGGTCAGCATCCCCAGCCTCTCGTCCAGTTCGGGCACCCTCACCTGTACAGCCTCAGCCTCCCGGTGACCCTATCGATCCTCTCGCTCTCGTGGGGCCCTATCCCAACGGCCGTGGGAGTTCCGGGTTCCAGCTCGGTCAGGCCAGCATCCCTTATCAGGACCGCAGGCAGGTCCATCTCCAAAGCCTCCCGATAGAGATCCATGAGCTCGTCCTCGCTCCCCACCTGAACGACCACCTTCTTGGCTCCCTCCTCTCTCCACATTCTGTACACATCCGGCATCCTCTTTCTCACCACTTCCGCTGCCTCGAGTGATGCGTGGGCTACCTGAACCGCAAGTTTGCCGCAACTCATTCCCAGATCCTTCCTCACCACTATGACCTGCTTGTACCTCATGAGAGCACCCTCCCAAGCAATCTCAGGTAATCTAGGGCAACATGCCTCCACGTCCTAGATAGGGCCTTATCTCTACCTCTCTCACCCATCTCCTCCCTGAGATCGTCGTTCAGTAGGAGGAAGGCCACTCTATCTGCTATCTTCTCGGCATCCCTATCCTCGATGTAACCATTCACCCCGTCCTCCACGAGGTCCCTAGCCCCACCCACGTCAGTGGTGATCACAGGGGTGCCAGCAGCCATCGCCTCCCTTATCACCAATCCGTAGCCCTCATACCTAGCTGGATGGAGGAGGAGATCGGCCGCTCTGTAGTATTTGACCGTCTCCTCGAACTTCTTACGACCTAGAAGGATGATGCGGTCCCTCACACTCAGGCGGTCGGCGTTTCCCTCTATGATCCTCCTGAGGGGACCCTCCCCGATTAGGAGGAACTTCGCGTTTATCCCCCTCCTCGACAGGAGGGCCGCCACCTCTGGGACCATGTCGAACCCCTTGGCCTCGATCAGGGCCCCGACCGATAAGACCAGCTTATCTCTGGGATCCAAGCCCAGCCCCTCTCTCACCTCCTCCTTGGTAGGGAGGGCTAGAAAGGGCTCTGGATCTATACCTCCAGGTATGATCTCGCTTACCTCTATGCCCGAATCCTCGAGGCGCCCGGCCAACCAACTACTCACTGAGATCACCGCTTCAGCCCTAGAGGATGCAATTCTGGAGAGGCGGGGCGAGATCCTGAGATCGCTGCCGTGAAATGTGACGGTGTAGGGCACTCCGAGGAAGCTTGCAAGCCAGGCGGCGACGCCGGAAGTTATGGCGTACTGGGCTAGGGCCACATCCGGTCCCTCCCTGACTAGCGAGAATGCCGAATGGATCATGAACGCGAGCCCCCTGAGACCCCGAATCCCCACGTTAGGGGACCTCCTCACCTGCTCTCCCCACCTAGAGCTGGCGTAGTGGTAGGATACAACGACCACATCGTGCCCTAGGGACATGAGCTCTCCAGCTAGGTGTATGGTGTATATCTGCACGCCGCCAATGTCTGGATGGTAAGGCCCCACGAGCGCTATCCTCATCTGGGGGAGTTGACGGTCCGACTTGATAAAGACCAAGGTTTAATTCGAGGGAGCGGCGGAATAACTGTGACCTCCCATGGGGGTCAAGATAGGTGACCTCATAGCCAAGAAGGTGGAGCTCAGGCTGAAGGACCTGTCTGGGAAGAGGTTGGCCCTCGATGCGTTCAACGCGATGTACCAGTTCCTCGCCAAGATAAGGCAGCCCGATGGCACGCCTTTAATGACCAGTAAGGGGGAGATAACCAGCATCCACTCTGGGGTCTTCTACAGGACCGCGAACCTGCTGAAGGAGGGGATAATTCCCGTCTACGTTTTTGATGGAGAGCCACCGGAGTTCAAGGCCGAGACCGTTGAGGAGCGCATAAAGGTGAGGGAGGAAGCTGAGGAGAGGTGGAAGGAAGCACTCCAGAAGGGAGATCTGGAGGAGGCCAGGAAGTACGCCCAAGCAGCGTTGATGGTCACGGATGAGATGGTGGAGGACGCCAAGCAGATACTCCGACTGATGGGCGTCCCAGTCGTGCAGGCGCCAAGCGAAGGTGAAGCTCAAGCCGCCTACATGGCCGCCAAGGGGGATGTCTGGGCCGCCGCCTCCCAAGATTATGATTCCCTCCTGTTCGGCGCGCCAAAGCTCGTTAGAAATGTTACGATCACAGGTAAGAGGAAGCTCCCAGGGAAGAATATCTACGTTGATGTGCATCCCGAGTTAATAGAGTTGAAAGGGGTTCTGGAAGCCCATGGGATCACCAGGGAGCAGCTGATACTCATAGGCATCCTAGTGGGGACCGACTACAACCCCGGGGGTGTCAGGGGAATAGGAGTAAAGAGGGCATTGGAGCTCGTGAAGAGATTCCCGAAGCCCGAGATCCTCTTCTCTAAGGTGAATTGGGAGTTCGATGTGGATCCCCGAAGCATATTCGAGTTCTTCCTGAATCCACCCACCACCGATAATTATGACACCAACCTGAGGAGGCCCGATAGGGAGGGATTGCTCAAGTTCATGGTTGAGGAGCACGAATTCTCGGAGGACAGGGTGAGAAAGGTGATAGATGAGATCGATGAGGCGTACAAGATGTTGGCCGGGGGAGGGCTGGAGGCTTGGTTCTAAGCCGCTCACTCCTCGTCCGGTGTCAGATATCTCCTCTCACCGGCTATTTCGATGAGCAACTCTCCCTTCTTACCGCTCGCTGACGTGACGACTTTGCCCATTACCTCCAGCTTCAGCAGAGCCTCCTCAATCTGTGAGAGAGATACCCCTGGTATTTTAGAGGAGACCAGCTCGTACAGATCCCTGTCGTTTATGACCTTCTTGCTCCTGACCACATCGTAGACTACTGTGAGGAGAGGCAGGTTCCGGGACATTCAGCCCGCCCTACTCACCCTCTCAAGTTCAGCGCTGCTCACTCCTTCGATGTCCTGTATGGCCTCCATTATCGTGTCGGTTATTCCGTCCTCCTCCGGGGCGGTGAGCACTACGCTGAGGGCCGTTATCCCGAAGCCAATGGGTTTCTCCTCGTAGCTCTCTAGGTTCCCTCCGATTGAGGAGAGGGCCTTCCTGAGGTCCTCAACGACCTTGGCCGGTTCCACGCTCCCATCGAGGAGCACCCTCACTAGAGCCATTATCCTAGCCATCTAGACCACCTCACGGACCTACAAACCCGCAGTTAGGACAAACATACTCGTTAGCCTGCTTCCTGCAGACCTTGCACCTTATTATGACAGCCTCTCCGCAGTTGGGGCAGCGGAAGGCCACGAATCCCTGCTCGTAGGTGACCTTCTTACCGCACGAGGTGCAGTAAACATCCTCGTCGGGAGGTACTAGGGTGAAGACTAGGCTCTCGCTGGACACTTCATCACACCGGTAAGGGCCCCGCCTCACGGTAATTTAAAGATGTCCCTAATTGGTCTGCGACCGGAACCTCTCAGTGAGGGTCACCAAGTAGGTCTTGCCGTACTTCTTCCTCTCCACAACCTTTCTATCGACCAGATCTTTCAATAGTCTGCTTATCTTTGGTTTAGAGAACCCGGTCAGCTCGGGGAGCTCCTCTTGCGACACTTCGCCCCTCTCCATGACGACCTCTATGAGCTTCCTTTCATCCACGGTGAAGAAGTCCATTACGTCGGAGGGACCCGGCTTGGGCCTCAGCCTGTAGATCAAGATCGCCATTGCCAGGCCGGCAAGCAAACCAGTGAGGAGGGGGAGGGGGCTGAGGATCTCCCTCATTATGAACGAGGGTGACCATCCGCCTGAGAAGGGCTTGGTACCTCCTATCTCCCCGATGACCTCCACCTTATACCCTTGGGATGTGAACTTAGCTGCCTCCTCCCTATCCAAGCTATTGCTTATCACCACCAAGCTCCTCACATCCTTGAGGTGCTCCCTCAGGGCCGCTTCAAATCCCTCGGGAGGCCTGCCGTTCATCGTGTAGATTATCGGGGCGTTCCTCTCCACGGCAACGGAGAGCGCTACCATATAGTAGGAGGAATTGAGCCCGTCAGCCAGCACCACCGAATCGCAGTCGTTCCAGTAGTACATGGCTAGGAGGAGGGATGTGTCGAGCCTAGTTGCCCCTCCTATCCTGCTGACGGTCGCCCCCATCCCTCGTAGCTTCTCCTCGAACTCAATGGGGACGGCGTTAGGGGCACCTATTATGAGGATGCTCATTCCCTTACGGAACCTCATGAACCCGGAGAGGAGTTTGAGCACCTCTCCCTCGTTGTCCGCCGTTAGATGCATGACCCAAGATCCGTGGGTTATGCCATAGGCCATGGCCACCGCCCAGTCGGTGTATATGTCCCCCCTAACGATCACTGCATCGAAGCGGATTGGTTGCCCCGAGATGGGTAGCAGAGGTATGATCAGGATGATCAGCAGGAGTATGGCGGGCCCGCCGGGACTCGAACCCGGGACCTCCGGCTCAGCAGGCCGGCGCTCTAATCCTTGCTGAGCTACGGGCCCGCTCATTTGAAACCCTCCGAGTGAGAGGAGCTTGTGGATTGAAAAAGGTTAGTGGATCACTTCCTCACGAGCTTGGTCTTCTTCAGCCGGAGGTTCTTGCTCCTGCACCTCCTGCATCTAGTAGCGCTTAGGGGATTTCTAGCGCCGCATTTCCTGCATATCTTGTATCCCAGCAAGGCTTTCATAGCCACACTCCTTTTGAATGGGTCTTCTATCGGCATTTCGATCTCCCAGCTAGGGGCATCGCACGGCTTGATAAAACTTTATGCCTGTGGATCGTGGGATAGATCATGGGCTCTGGATTGAGGGAGAGGGTGCTCAGGGAGCTTAGTGGACCGGAGGTGCTCCATCTCAGGGAGCTCCTGAGGAGGCTGGATGTCTCCATCTCCGAACTTAAGCCTGTACTGGAGGAGATGGTGAGAGAAGGGCTGGTCGAGAAGTTCTCTCATGGAGGATACACGTTCTACAGGATAACCAGTGAGGGTAAGGGATTCCTGCTTCAGATGGAGGCCGAGTCCCTACTCCCAAGTGAGGGAGTGGGGGTGGAAGCCGATGAGGGTTCAGAAAGAAGCATCGGAGAAGGTGAGAGTGAGGATACGGAGGGTTGAGGTCAGGTAAAAGATTCGGTGATTTAGACCAACCCCCTTTCCTTCATCACCTTCTCCAGTAGGGGAGCTATTTCGAATGGGGTCTTAGCCACCGGCACCCCGGCCTCCCTGAATGCCGCCTCCTTGCTCTCAACAGTGCCCTGTCCTCCGGTTATTATGGCTCCCGCGTGTCCCATTCTCTTGCCGGGAGGTGCGGTCCTTCCAGCCACGTACGCCACCACCGGCTTGGGATAGTTCGTCTCTTTTATGTAACGAGCGGCCCTCTCCTCAGCATCTCCTCCGATCTCCCCTACCAAGACGACTGCCTTGGTTTCTGGATCCTCCTTGAACATCTCCAGCACCTCTATGAAGTTAAGTCCAGTTATCGGATCCCCGCCTATGCCTATGGTCGTGCTTGATCCGTAGCCGTCCTCCTTGAGTGAGATGGAGATCTCATAGGTCAGGGTTCCACTCCTCGAGACTATCCCGACCGGTCCGGGAGCGAAGGCGTCGGCGGGCATTATCCCTATCTTCACCCTGCCAGGCGCGATTATACCGGGACAGTTGGGTCCTATTATTGTGGTTCCCTTGCTTTTCGCGTAACTCACGAACTTGGCCGTGTCGTGGACGGGTATACCCTCGGTTATCACCACCACTAAGGGTATTCCGTTATCGACAGCCTCGATGACCGCATCCAAGGCGAAGGGGGCTGGCACGAATATTATGGAGGCGTCTATAGGTCCCACCTCCTTAATCGCTTCCTCCACCGTGTCGAAGACCGGAACACCGTGGACCTCCGTTCCCGCCTTTCCTGGAGTAACCCCAGCGACCACGTTCGTTCCATAATCAAGCATGAGCTTCGTGTGGATGGTTCCCTGCCTTCCAGTAATGCCCTGAACTAGCACCTTCATGCCCTCGCGTACCAGTATCGCCATCCGATCACCGGGTCCAATCGGCGGTGTAATGATTAAAATTATCGATAGAAGGATTGCCCTATGAGGTTGCTCGAGTACGAGTCAAAGGAGGCACTCGCTTCAAAAGGAGTGCCAATCCCCCAAGGTGAAGTCGCCAGAACTCCAGAGGAGGCTGCCACTATAACTGAGAAGCTAGGTGGGAGGGCTGTTTTGAAGATTCAGATCCCCCACGGGCAGAGGGGGAAGGCCGGAGGGATAAAGGTAGTCAGCTCACCGGAGGAGGCTAGGCAGGTAGCCAGCGAGCTGCTCTCCAAGACGTTTTACGGTTACAAGCCTGAGTCCTTGCTGGTGGAGGAGCCCATAAAGGTCAAGACTGAGATATACGTAGGCGCGATCGCCGACAGAAATGCGAGAAGCATGACCTTCATCTCCACTCCCTATGGGGGGATGGAGGTCGAGGAGATCGCTGCGGAACATCCCGAGTCAATAGAAAAGAGGTCCGTCCATCCCCTGCTCGGGATGGTTCCCTACATTGCCAGGGCTTTGGCCAAGAACGCCTCCATGAACGTGCCTGACAAGCTGAGGGAGATACAGAAAGTTGTCATGGCTTTATGGGAGGTCGCTAGGGACTACGATGCCATGATGCTCGAGATAAACCCTCTAGCGGTCACGGAGGACGGCAGGCTATTGGCCCTAGATGCTAGGATAGAGGTGGATGACAACGCCCTGTTCAGGCACAAGGAGTTCGAGAAGCGATACTATGCGGTGGGCAATCCGAGGGAAGCGGAGGCAAAGAGAAAGGGAATAGCTTATGTGGAGCTCGAGGGTAACGTGGGCACGATGGCCAACGGAGCAGGTCTGGCGATGGCCACCATGGACCTAGTCTACACCTTCGGAGGGAAGCCTGCCAACTTCTGTGATGTAGGAGGGGGCGCCTCAGCTGACAGGGTCGCCGAGGCTCTGGAGCTTGTGGTGAGCAATCCCAAAGTGAAGGTGGTCCTGATAAACACGCTATGCGGAATAACCAGTTGCGTGGATGTGGCTGAGGGCGTGAGGAAGGTGCACGAGAAGGGCCTCCTCAAAGTGCCCGTGGTGGTCAGGATGTCCGGTAACAGGGCTGAGGAGGGCAAAAGCATCCTGTCGGAGCTCGGAATAAAGGCGACGGAGAAGGCCGTGGAGGCAGTGAAGCACGCCATCGAGCTGGCCAAGTGAGGGAACTTTTTTATATCCCTCTAATCCCTGTAGGTGATGGGGCCCGTAGCTCAGAATGGTAGAGCGCCCGGCTCTTAACCGGGAGGTCGGGGGTTCGAAGCCCCCCGGGCCCGCCATCTGTTTCCTTCTGTATTCTGTAGTCTGTAGCCTCTTACGATCATCGATCTTGATTGCCTAGAAATCGATACTCCCCGTGAGTTCACACTTTGATGACACCCTAGCTCACACCTCAACGATCTGGGGTGTTTGAAGAAATGGGTAAAACATTGGTTTTGGAGTTATAATGAGTGAAATGTGGTAGCCCCGCCCGGATTCGAACCGGGGTCTCCGGGTCCAGAGCCCGGCGTGCTTGGCCGCTACACCACGGGGCTCCGGAGTGATCATCGTCGTGATAAGTTCATAAGCTTTGCGGTGGGGTCCCCGCGGTCCCTAGAAAGACTGACTACCTCACCGCTTTACTGACGATTTATTTTATGTGTATTTGGCATGGATATGTAACTTCTTTGAGCATTTAGGATGGAGGTATCCAGCTGATGGAGCATCTAATGACAGGACCCCATCATCTGATCAAGAGGCATGGCCGGGGGGACGGCGATCAGGGGCTCTCCTTTAATGTTAGCGTTCCTGATAAGGTTCTAGGGGATCAGTTGAGCGATCGGCTCTATTTCGTGGATCTAGCAGGTTAGGCTCTAGAGGTCCTCTCCTTGAGGGATCTCACCTTCTCCTCTACGTTGCCGCCCTCCTCTATGTGAGTTCCCACCACCACTATGTCGGCGCCCGCCCTGACCCTCTCCTCCACCTGGTCGGGGGACCTCAATCCCCCTCCCACTATCATCCCGAGTCCCGTCTTCGCTCGAACTGCGGCCACCATCTCGACTGGAACTGGCTCCTCAGCACCGCTACCCGCCTCGAGATACACCCACCTCATGCCCAACAACTCAGCCGCCATGGCATAGGCCAGCGCTATCTCCGGCTTCTTCCTAGGAATGGGATTTACCCACCCGACCCATCCCGCGGCGCTAGTGTGTCCGGGTTCGACTACGAGGTATGCGGTGGGCATGACCTCTATTCCCAGCCTCCTAACGACCGGCGCCGCTAAAGCTTGGGCTTGGATTATCCAGTAGGGGTTGGACGAGTTTAGGAGGGACATGAAGAGTATCGCGTCAGCGTAGGGAGAGACCCCGTCCACGTTACCGGGGAAGAGTATTACAGGGAGATCGGATCCCTCCTTGGCTCCCAGTATGGTATCGTTGAGCCCGAAAGCCGCGCCAACCGAGCCACAAACGAATATGAGGTCGGCCCCACCTCTCTCAGCTTGGGAGGTTATTTGACGCGCCTGATCCCTCGTGAGGTTTGCGGGATCCAGTAGCACGGCGAGAAGGGCCTCCTTCCTCGATCTCTCCCTTATCCTCTCCTCTATGGACATCTCTCTTTGGGAGAGAGGAGACAATATAAGGAGGGGTGTTAGTCATCTGCTCCAAGTTCGGCCAACCTAGCCAGCCTGGTGGACAGATCTTTGAGCCTCTTCTTACTATCCTTATCCAGCTCCATGTGCTCCAGCTCGGAGACTATGCTATTCAAGTAGTCCAACAATCTATGGCGACTCTCCCCAATCAGACCACGTAGCGGAAAGCCCTGTAGGGGAGTCACCCTGGAGTAGAGCTTCGGACCCAAGTAGCACCTCTTTTTCCTCCACTTGCTACCCTCCTTGTATATGTGAACCGCGTAGAAGTACACCTGCTTGGATCCCTTGACTGTCCTCCTCTCGATGTAGCTGTAGGGCTGACCGCAGCGTGGACATATCTTCTCGCTCATTACCCACAAATTTATGGGTAAAAATATAACCTTTGCCCCCCTAAATTTATGGGGGGCTGGAGGCGAGTGACCCGATGAAGAGAGGGATCAGGATACTCGCCGTGGACGATGCACCCTTCAATAAATGGTCGGATGAGAAAGCATTCCTCGTCGGACTTCTCTTCAGGGAGTTGACTCTTGAGGTGGCCTTGAGGGAGATCGTGAGCGTCGATGGCGATGACTCGACCTCAGCCCTTGTCAGGATGGTGAGGCATCCAAAGGTAAGAGAGGAGGTGAAGGTGGTCTTCACTCACGGGACGACGTTCGCGGGCCTCAACCTGCTCGATATGCGATCCTTCTATGAGGAGACCGGCGTGCCGGTGATAGCCGTCACCTCAAAGGAACCTACTGATGAGATAAGGGATGCGCTCCGGGCCGCAAAGCAGGAATGGAAGGACGAGATTCTAGAGAGGAACCCGCCCTATAAGGCGCTCGAGACCCCACATGGAACCTGCTACTACTCCCACCTTGGATTGGGAAGGGATGAGGTTGAAGAGTTGCTGAGGAGGTACTCCATAGAGTCCAAGCTACCTGAGCAGCTTAGGGTGACTGACCTAGTAGCGAGGCTGCTCGAGGGCCTTGCCCCCTAAACTATTTATTGACGGAGGGGATCATCAGGAGAGCTGAAGGAAAGGAGGGATCCCTTTGTCTAGACGAGAGCCCCGACTCAAGGAAAAGCACTGGTCTCCCGATATGGAGCTCGAGATGCAGAAGGTGTGGGAGGAGGAGAATACTTATCGCTTCAATCCGAACTCTGGTAAGCCCCTCTTTTCCATAGATACACCACCTCCCTACGCCAGCGGTAAGTGGCACATAGCTGCAGCCATCCATTATTCTCAGATCGACATGATCGCGAGGACCCAGAGGATGAAGGGTTACGAGGTCTACTTCCCCTTCGGAGTGGACAGGAACGGCCTCCCGGTGGAGGTGGAGACCGAGAAGAGGTACAAGATTAAGATGTTCGAGTACCCGAGAGAGGAGTTCCTCAGGCTGTGCAAGGAGTTCCTAGACGAGGCCGAGCAGGATATCCTCTCAATAGTCAGGAGATTGGGTATCAGCGCAGACACCAAGAACTACTTCCAGACTGATAGCGAGCAGTGGAGAGCCGTGACTCAAGCCACCTTCATCGACGCCTGGAATAAGGGATATGTTTACGAGGACTACAGGCCGAACATATACTGCCCGAGGTGCAGGACCACACTAGCTGATGCGGAGGTCGAATACAAGGAGCTCCCCACCAAGCTCGTATACCTCAAGTTCAGGGTGGAGGGGAGTGAAGAGGAGGTAGTCGTGGCAACTACTAGGCCGGAGCTCCTCCCAGCATGTAAGGCGGTCATATACAATCCTGACGATGAGAGGTACAAATGGCTGAAGGGGAAGAGGGTGGTCACGCCCCTAGGGGACGCTATACCCATTATGGAGCACCCGTACGCTGACCCCAAATTCGGGACCGGCTTGGTGATGATATGCTCCTACGGTGACAAGATGGATGTCCAGCTCTTCAGGGAGCTCGGTCTGGAGCCGAAGATAGTGGTCAATGAGGACGGCACCCTCAACGAGAGCGCGGGGGAGTATGCGGGCCTAACTATACAGGAAGCAAGGAAGAGGATAATAGAGGAATTGGAGCGGAAGGGGCTCGTTGAGAAGGTCGAGACCATAATGCACAGGACTCCTGTGTGCTGGCGTTGCAAGACCCCTCTGGAAATAGTCCCGATGAGGGAGTACTATCTGAAGCAGGTAGATCTGGTTCCGGAACTCGAGGAATACCTTGATGTGGTGAGGTTCTATCCGGAGTGGGCATCCAACTACTGGAGGGACTGGTTGAAGTCCGTGAGTTCCGACTGGCCCATCTCTAGGAGGAGATACTACGCCACGGAGATACCGGTGTGGTACTGCAAGAGCTGCGGAAAGCCCGTGTTACCACCTCCCGGTAAGTACTACCGGCCCTGGAAGGAGGACCCCCCCTACGACAGGTGCCCGCACTGCGGTTCGACGGCTGGCTTCGAGGGAGAGAGGAGGGTCTTCGACACATGGATGGACTCCTCCATCTCGCCCTTGGTCTACAACGGATTCGGTTGGGACGACAAGCTCTTCGGTAAGCTGGGATCGAGCGATCTAAGACCTCAGGGCAAGGACATAGTGAGGACTTGGCTCCACTACACTTTCCTGAGGGTGCATCAGGTGCTAGGGAAGCCGGCCTTCAAGCACGTCTGGATATCGGGGATGGGGCTAGATGCGAAGGGCAGGGCGATGCACAAGAGCTTGGGTAACATAATATACCCGTGGCCCCTGTTCAAGAAGTATGGAGCCGATGCTGTGAGATTCTTCGGTGCGGCGGAGGCGCATCACGGCTCAGACTTCAGGATATCTGAGAGGAAGATAGAGGGGGCCTACAAATTCCTGCAGAAACTGTGGAACGTAGCCAGATTCATCTCACAATTCGAGGAACCTGAGGAGATGCCTGAGTTGGAACCCACTGATCTCTGGATACTGGGAGAGCTGAACGGGTCTATAAGGAGAGCTCTATCAGGGTATGAGAGGTTCGACTTCTTCGATCCGGCTAACGAGGTCAGGATATTCGTCTGGGATGTGTTCGCCCCGCACTACATAGAGCTCGTCAAGGGAAGGGCCTACGGTGATGGTGTGGGTGAAGGGAAGTCGGTGGCCGCGAGGTGGACCCTCCACTACGTCTTGAAGGCCGTGCTTAGATTAGCGGCCCCCGTCATCCCCCACATCACTGACTACATATGGAGGAGCATCTATGGGGGAACGGTCCACAGGGAGCTCTTCCCTGAGGTGAGGGAGGAGTGGGACACTGAGTACTTGGAGATCGGGAGTAGGTTAATGGAATTCAACAGCCTGGTATGGAAGACCAAGAAGGAGAGGGGCATGAGGATGAAGGATCCAATAGAGATGGAGATCCCTATAGAACTTAAGCCGTTCGAAGAAGATCTGAGAAGCCTTCACAACATAAAGTAAGTGGCGCCGGGGGTGGGATTCGAACCCACGAGGCCCGTGAGGGCCACCGGATCTCGAGTCCGGCCCCTTGCTTCGCCGGGCGCTTGGGCCCTCTGGCTAGGGTACCCCGGCTCTACCCCGCCACTTCCTCTCTGGTCTCTGGGGCTATAAATGTTGGGGTGGTAAGATGGACGCTGCCATCGTCTTGGGGACAGCTGGATCAGGTAAGACTACCTTCACTGCGAGTTACTCCGAATGGTTGAGGAGAAGATTCATGCCACTCCGAAGTTGCACAGCCAACTTGGATCCTGGAGTGCTGAGCCTGCCCTACAAACCCGATTATGATGTTAGAGAGCTGGTCAGCGTGCAGGATATAATGGAAAGAGAAGGATTGGGCCCCAACGGCGCTCTGGTGAGGGCTGCGGAGATCATGGTGGCTAAAATGGATGAGATAGTCGAATCCCTATGCTCTCTCAGCTGCGATCATCTGGTGATAGACACCCCAGGGCAGATGGAGATCTTCGCCTTCAGGCCCTTGGGGAGAGTGCTGTGTGAGAAACTCTCCTCATGCCTTAATCTGGCTGCCGTCTTTTTAGGAGATCACGAACCGGGAAGGGAACTGGAGGATGTCGTTACCTCTGCCCTGCTTGCCAAGATACTAGAACTGAAGCTCGGAGTGACTGTGATCCCCCTGCTCAACAAGATGGATATCTGGTGGGGCGAGGGGATCGAGGAGGTATGGGGGAGAGTGCTGAGGGGGGAGGTGGATGGGCTCGATACTGGCGAGGGTACCCTATCTGATGCATTGTTGGAGCTAGTGAGGGCCGTCTCCACCTTCAAATCACCGGTCAGGGTGGTGGCCATCTCAGCTAAGGAGGGAACCAACTACCAGGAGGTTTTCGATCTTCTAAGCGAGGTGTGGTGCTCCTGCGGAGATATGACTTGATCGGCATTGACCTAGCCGTTAAGAAACCCTCCTCCCTAGCGGGTTACTCAAAAGGGAGGGGGATAGAGATATGGAGAATGGCCCATCATGAGCTGTTAGAGGGGGAATTAGAGACCGAGCTCGTCGTTATAGATGCGCCCCTCTCCCTTCCCAAGGAGGGTGCCTTCAGGGACTTCGAAAGGAAGGTATTATTGAGAGGATACAGGCTCCTACCTATAAAGAGGGGACCGATGAGAGAGCTAGCGATCATAGGATCACAGCTGAAGCTTAAATTGGAGAGTAAAGGGGTTAAAGTGTTAGAGACTCATCCATCATCAGCCCTGAAGGCGATCGGAATAACTAGGCATCAAGTGGTCTCCCTCCTGTCGAAGATGGGCTTCATCCCGAGCCCACCTAAGAGTGAAGATGATGAGGATGCCCTGATATGTCTGTTAGTAGGTATGCTCTACCTGAAGGGAGGAGTAGAGATCTATGAGGGCGAGGAGGGGTTGATGGTCTTGCCCAAGCCGGGATTGAGGTTCAGGGATTTGGATCTCACTTGAAGGAATTGAGATCACCTTTTTAGTAGCGATGGGGGGTAACTGACATTAGATGGCACAGCAAGTGGAGATCGTCAGGAAGTTCTTGGGTAGAGGCTATAACATATCACCGGAGGCTTTGGCCCTCTTAATGGAGCAAGACATTGGGGAGGTAGACTCCTTACTTGATTCTATTCCTGATAAACCCGTAATAGAGTTACATGACTTGGAAGAAGCATTAAGGAGGATGAGGAGACGCGTAGAGAGGCAAACCTCCTATGCTACTGGAGAGGTCTTGGAAGGGGTGAGTATCGTCAAGTCCCCTACAAATTTGGGGGTAAAGGGAAGCCCAGAGGAATTCGTGGAACTTATGAGGAAGAGGTTTCAGTTCTTGAAATCTGTTCTCATGAGTAAGAACGGGATAGATCCCATCCCCATATCCAATCTCCTGAATTCGACGTCCAGGAATGGAGATAGAGTGCTCGTGGTCGGGATGGTTTTGGAGAAAAGAGTGCTGAGGGACTTCTCCATAAGGATGGAGATAGATGATGAGACCGGGTCGATCCCCGTCGTATTCAAGAAGGGCAGTAGATACTGGGATAAAGCCGATAAGATTCCTGTAGATAGCGTGATAGCTGTCAAGGGAACCTTCGTCAATGGGAAACTTTACGCTGATACTTTCAGGATCCCGGATCTCAATGGCGAGCTGGTGAGGCCGGGCTCGGCATCTGGGAGAGTTGCCTTGGTAAGCGACATCCACATGGGAAGTAAATACTTCAACGAGGAGGCCTTTGGGAGGTTCGTGAGGTGGTTGAACAGCGACCAAGCAAGAGATGTGAAGTATTTGGTGATCTGCGGCGATTTGGTTGATGGTATTGGCGTCTACCCCAATCAGGAGGAGGAGTTGAAGATATCGGATGTATACAAGCAGTTCCAACTGGCATCAGGGTTCTTGGAGAGGATCCCCAAGGACATCAAAGTAGTCTATATACCTGGTAATCACGAGCCGGTCAGGCAGGCAGAGCCCCAGCCAGTCGTCCCAGAGGAGTATTTGGATCCTCTGTTGGAGGTTAGACCTGATCTCATACCCCTTCCCAATCCGACGATGATAGGTATAGGCGATATACGCATTCTGGTCTACCACGGACGAAGTCTGAATGCCATCTTCAAACACATACCTGGTTTGCAGCCCATAAGGCCCGAGTCCGTCGTTGAGGCCATGAAATGGATCCTCAGATTAAGGCACTTAGCTCCCATCTATGGGGAACACCCGATAGCTCCAGAGAGTGAGGACTGGCTCTTAGTGGATCAGATTCCCCATGTTCTCCACGTCGGTCACATCCATGTGTATGGAGTGGGGGAGTACAATGGGGTGAAGATTGTCAACTCGGGGACTTTTGAGAATGAGACTCCATACATAAAGAGTTTGGGAATCGAAGTAACTGTGGGGAAAGCCCCGATACTAAATCTAAAGAGTATGGAAATCGAAGTGAAGGATTTCTCCTCATAGCCGTTACCTTATGCCCATCTGGGCTAAGAGGTTTCTCATCTGCCTGAGGGGCAGAGCCATCTTCTTCACCACTTTGGTGTTCCCCCTAGCCCCCCCGTACTGCATCTCTATCTCTATGAGACCTTGCGACTCCAGCTCCCTCAATATGCCTGAGACCCTCCTCATAGTCAGTGGTTTCACCCCGTACAGGCTGGCTCTCTGCTCGTATGCCCGGTAGATGGTACCAGTTCCAGCCCTGACCACCGGTCGTTCGAGCACATCGGCAATGGCTGCTAGTATGAGCCTATGGTGGAGAGGTAGAGTCCTGACAGTTATTGACACCTCTTCCTCATTGACTGTGTCTACCGCCATGATAGCATGCTCCTTCGTCAGCTTCTCAGCTCTCTCGTTCTCCGCTAGCTCGGCAGCCATCCTCAGAATGTCTATAGCCCTCCTGGCATCACCAGACTCCTGAGCCACCCTGCTAGCTATGTACTGTAGGGCCTCGTCCTCCCAAGTGCCGACCTTAAGCCCCAGATCCGCCCTCTGCCTGAGTATCTGATACAGCTGGGGATGATTGTAGGGTGGGAACTGCAACCTGTTTGGTTCAAAGCTGCTCCTCTCTCTAGGATCAAGCCTCTCAAGGAAGTCCATTGTGTTGCTAATAACCACCAAGCTTATGCTCAACTCCTCAGGGAGGTCGTAGTTCAACCTAGTGAGGGCATAAAGCAGCCTCCCTCCATCCCTCTTAACCAACAAATCTACTTCGTCGAGAACTATCACCAGCCTAGAGTTTGAGGTCATGTAGGCATCGACGAATTTATCCCAGAGGACATCGAAGGGGTAGCCTGATGGTGGAACTAGGACTCCCAAGGACCGATTCAATTGATAAAGGACTCTATAGGCTGTGGTGGCTTGGCTGCAGTTCACATATGCGAATTTAGCCCTGAGATTCGGATACTCGTTCCTGTACTTCTTGATCACATGTTTCACTACGGCTGTTTTACCCGTACCGGGCTTCCCAATGAAAGCCACATCGCTTGGAGGCTGATCCACGAGTAGATCTGAGAGTATCCTCGAGAATTGGAATATCTGCTCCTCCCTACCGGGCAAGGTATCAGGGATATAAGAGTCCCGGAGAACCCGCTTATCTTTAATTATGGTGTAGGACATGTAAGAGGTATCGATAAACGCCTCATCCAACGGCATCCGATCACTTCCCCTCCGCCCGGACCTGAATAAGTTGTATTGCCTCTGGAGGATTTAAAGTTGGTGCCTTTTTAAAGGGAAAAGGTTCTAATGATAAGATGATAAGTTTCAGGTGATATAGCCTTATTATAATTAAGTGCGCAACATTTCCATTCCATCAACTCCGTAGGGAGTCTCCCCTATGGTTCAATTCCTTCAACTCCACGGGGCGTGTGATGGACCGGAAGTATAGTTATTTCAGGTCTGCAGCTCTAGTATTGGAACGGAAGGAGTTGAAACTGTGGCGTGAGTGTCCCCACCATTAGCCCTACGGTGATCACAATTATGGCATAGACTAGAAGGATCCAATCCCCCCTACCATAATCATAGACTACATAGTTACTCCTCTTCTCTGTAGCCCCAAAGGCCTTAGTCTCTAAGGCCTCTGCCAGTTGATGACCTCTCCTTATCGCTATTATTATCATCGGGATCAATATGGGGATCAGCCTCCTTACCTTCTCCAAGAAGCTCCCCCTCTCCAGTTCATAACCTCTGCTAACTTGAGATGTGATGATCATTACCACATCATCCGCCAAAACGGGTATGAACCTTAGGGCTATCACGAAGGAGAAGGTTATCTGAAGGGGGACTTTGAGCTTGGTCAGGAGGTCCCCTATCTCAGCCGGGCTAGTGCCTGTCATGAATATTGCCGAGGCTATTATCATGCTTACTAGCCTCAGCACCATCGCGAGGCTGAACTCCAGACTATGGGTAGTGAGGTAGTTTAGCACCACCAATACTACGATGAATAGGAGAGATGCCTTGAGGGACCTCTTCACCCTTCTCTCAGATCTTGATAGGATTATTAGTGGTGTTTGAGCCATGAGGGAGAATATCTGCATTAGGAGCGAGGCGCTGATGAGAGGAAGGGCTATGAATGAGGCGAAGAGTATGAGTTTCGTGAGGGGATTGAGCTTGGAGTATGATGTTTCCCCCACCTGAGTCCTGAAAATCTCCACCATTCCCATAGGATCGAGCACTCAACCCACCTCCAGCAGAGAATCTACTATGTATCTGTATGGGGGTATGAGGCCATTAGTAGCGAGATTCCTTATATCCGAGAAGATCTTCCTAGGGTCTCCTCCACCGATCACAACCCCGTAGCGAAGCACAAATACCAAATCAGGGCCGAGATCGTCCAACCACTCCAAGTCGTGGGTGACGATCACGACACCCTTACCCTCCCCCTTCATCCTTTTGAATATCTCCAATAAGGACTCCTTTGAGAGACTATCCTGTCCTATTGTGGGCTCATCTACCGCCAAGAACTCCGGCTTCATAGACAGGACGCACGCTATCGAGAGTCTCTTCATCTCACCACCGCTTAGTGACCAAGGACTCCTCTCTCTCAACTCCCAAAGGCCTACTTCCTCCAACGCCCACTTAACAGACTCTCTAATTTCTTCAGGGTCCATACCTATCGATTTAGGGCCGAAAGATACCTCTTCATATACGGTCTCGGAGAAGAACATATGCTCCGGGTTCTGGAAGACCAACCCAACTTTCTTGGACAGCTGAGCGACGCTGGCCTCTCTCGTGTCCACTCCATCCACGAGGACCCTCCCCTTCATCTCCCCCCTGTAGAAATGCGGTATCAATCCGTTCAAGAGCCTCAAGAGGGTCGACTTGCCAGAGCCGTTCGGACCCACGATACCGTAGATCTTGCCCCTCTCTAGCTCTAGGCTGACATCTCTGAGGGCATTTATCCCACTTCCCTCGTACTTGAACGTTACCTCTTCAACTTCGATCAATCCTAACACCCCTCCTCAGAGCCACTATTAGCTCTCCCACTGCGAGCGGCTGGGCTCCCACTACCCCATACTTTCTAGCGAGCTTGACCACACTGGGAGGTCTGACCCCATGCAGCGAGATGTCTCCCCTGTAGAGCAGCTCCCTAGGATGGCCCTCCCTTACTATCCTCCCATTGGAAATCACTATCATCCTATTAGCCTTTGGGGCGAAGAGGTCGAGCCTATGCTCAGCAACTACCACAGTCACCCCTTCCCTGTTCAGGTTTCCCAGCACCTTAGCGATCCGCGCAGAGCTGAATGGATCCAACTCACTTGTGGGTTCATCCAGCACGATAACATCGGGCTTCATAGCTAGGACTGAGGCGATGGCCACTAGTTGCTTCTCTCCACCGCTTAGCTCGGCTGTGCTCCTCTTTCTCAGGTGTTCTATTCCCAATTTCTTGAGGACCTCATCTATTCTCCCGACGATCTCGTCCCTAGGCAGCCCCAAGTTCTCGAGACCGAATGCTATCTCCCTGTCTACTCTGAGCGTCACGATCTGATTGTCCGGGTTCTGGAAGACCAACCCAACTTTCTTAGACAGCTGAGCGACGCTGGCCTCTCTCGTGTCCACTCCATCCACGAGGACCTTCCCCTTCATCTCCCCCCTGTAGAAATGCGGTATCAATCCGTTCAAGAGCCTCAAGAGGGTCGACTTGCCAGAGCCGCTGAGTCCGGCTATCAGGAGAAACTCACCTCTATCTATCTCCAAGCTGACCTCGGACAGCGCTGGTCTCTTACTGCCCTCGTAACGGAAGGTCACGTCTTCTATTTTAAGCATCGGGGCCACATGCTCACACTGTCAAAAAAGATTATAATACCTCCCACTGCCATCCAGCTGAGGGATCCAAATGCCTAGGAGGAGAGCGCGCAGAAAGGGACCGGCCAAGACGTGGTACCAAGTCCACGCTGTAGATATCTTCCCGAACCAGTGGATCGGCGAGACCCCGGCTAGCGACCCCGAAAAGCTCATGGATCGGAATGTGGAGGTGGTGGTGAGGGACATAACCGGGGACTTCATGCACGAGAAGTACAAGCTGTGGTTCAGGATCTTCAAGGTCGACGGTAACAAGGCCTACGCTCGCTTCGTGAAGGAGATGCTGAACAGGGACTACATGAGATCCATAGTCCAGAGGAGGAGCTCTAGGATAGATATACAATCCGAAGGAGTGACCAAGGACGGTAATGAGATCCGCATCTTCACCCTCATCGTCACAGCAGTGAGGATCAGGAGCAGTCAGAAGAGCGCCATAAGGAAGAGGGTCGACGAGTATGTGAGGAGCCTCATCCCAGAGTACACGGTGGAGGAATTGGTCAAGTCGTATATATTCGGGGAACCGGTACCCGTAGTCTCTGAGATCCAGAGGATAGCCTCTAAGGTCGCTCCCATAAAGTACGTGGAGCTCAGGAAGATGGTCATACTGAAACCTGCTGAGGCTCCGGAGATACTGGCAGGGGTGGAGCAGGAGGTTGAAAGCAGCACTACTGGCAGCGGGGAAGGGTAAGAGGTTACGACCAGCCACTGAAGCGAGGCCAAAGCCCCTCCTACCTATAGCCGGTTCCACTCTTTTTGAATACAACTTCTCCCTAATTTCCGACCTACAGGTATACGCGGTCGTGAGCTACAGGAAGGAACTATTTATCGACCTGTCCCAGCACCTCAATTTCAAGGTTGTGGACCAAGGCAAACCCATGGGAACGGGTCATGCAGTGATGAAACTCGGAGACGAGGTGAAGGACGACATCCTACTCATCTACGCGGACATCTACCTCCCTCCTGACTCTGTTGAGAGGATCCTGTCCTACCGCGACAGGTATGACCACGTGGTGGCAGTCACACCGGTGGAGAGGCCTTGGGAATTCGGGGTGGTGGAGATATCTTCAGGTCTTCTGAAGAGGATAGTGGAGAAGCCTAAAAGGGGCGAAGAGCCCTCGAACCTGATAGTGGCTGGGGCCTTCTTCCTCTCCCAGTCAATCTTCGATCACCTGATGGATGTGACCCTCTCTCCTAGGGGGGAGATAGAGCTGACGGACGCCCTTACGCTAGCTGCTTCGCGAGGGGAGAGGGTTGGAGTAGTCACTATTTCACCTTGGGTGGACGCGGGAAGACCGTCAGACTTCTTGCTAGCCCAGAAGTATCTGATGAACGATTTGATCAGTGGCGAAAGGTCACCTCCGGAGGGGTACGTCTTGGAGGGGGACATACTCATATCGAGCACGGGGGTCATAGAGAGCTCGGAGCTGGAAGGACCTTCGGTGGTGGCGGGGCTGCTGAGGGAATCGACCTTAGGCCCTTACTCATATTTGGAGGCCGGTTCTCGTGTCACGAACTCGAAGGTCCTCAACTCCATAGTGATGAGGGGCTCATCGGTCCTCAAATCTGAGGTGACGGATTCCCTGATCGCAGACGATGGGGTGGTCGAGGGGAGTACCCTCACGAGCTCAGTTACCGCACCATCTTCCCGCATCGTCAATTGCGAGATAGAAGGGGAGAAGGTATGGGAGAGTAGGATGTGCATCACTTAGCGGCCACTATCTTCACGACATCCCTGTGCCTCAACACGTAGTCTAGGGATATCCTCCTCTTCCCCCTAACATCGATCCCGTAAAGGGCCTTCTTAGCTATCTCACTGTGGATCTTCTCAGCCAGATCCCTGACCGTCGCATCCTTGGGAAGCAGTATGGCATCCGGGAGGATGTTCCCATCCTTGTCAGACAGCTTAGTCTCGTTCTCAACTGGGAAAACGACCTTCATACCGAGTACATCATAAACAGCAGCTTCCAGCGTCACCTGAACCCCAGTACTCCCGTATCTCTTCAGCACCCTCTCCCTAATGGCCTCCAGAGCCTTTAACTGAGCCTTAGTGAGTCTGGACTCATCCACCACATCGAAGTCAGGATCTCCTGGCTCGTACCTGACGAGTCCCGCCTTTGCTGCCTTCCTCAGGATGAGCTCGGCCTCAGCCGACACAGGAATTACGGGCTCCTCAAGAACTTCTCTCATCCTCCTGACATTATCCTCTGCTTCCAGCACATCCACCTTGTTAGCTGCTACCACGAAGGGCTTCCCCCTCCTCAAGATCTCCCTCGAGAATTCGATCAGGTCCTCATTGCTCCAGTCTAGGGGGGATTTCTCCAGCGACAGTTCCCTAAGCACAACCTTGATGATTTCCCTATCTATATCCAGTCCCGAGAGGACCTCGTGAAGCGCCGCATCAACCGATGAGCCGGCCACTATCCTCCCCCTGATCTTACTTTTGGATCTCTCGATGATGGACGCCACCCAGAGAGCGAACTCCTCCTTCACTATCATAACATCCTCTATGGGATCGTGACTGGAGGCGGGTACGGGATTGCCCTCTTCATCGGTGGAGCCCGAGGCGTCCACCACGATCACGTTCACGTTGGCCCTCCTTAAGTCATCTAGAAACTTATTTCCGAGCCCCCTTCCCTTAGACGCTCCCTTCACCAATCCAGCGACGTCCAAGAGCTTCACCGGAACGTATCTGTACCTACCGTTGCACCAACCGTACTTCGGATCACACTTCACCCCGAACTCGGTGCACACGGACTTGACCCTCACATACCCCACGCCCTCGTTCGGATTTATCGTGACGAAAGGTCGATTTTCCCTCTCTGCCTCCACTAGGGTAGCAGCTGAGAAGAAAGTGGTCTTACCGACGTTCGTCTTTCCGACCAAGCCTACTAGCATCCCGCCTTCTCGAACTATCAAATTTTAAAATCCACCAGTGGAGGGCCTGAGTGCAGGGTGTAAACTTGGTAGTTGCAGGAAGGTACATGGAGAAACTGGTCTGGAGGAGACGCAAGGAGGATCCGGACCTAGTCAAGCTCTGGAAGGATAGGCTGATACGGTGGAGGAGGGAGCCAGCGATAGTCAGAGTGGAGAGGCCCACCAGAATAGATAGGGCAAGGGCTCTAGGGTACAGGGCCAAACAGGGATTCGTAGTGGTGAGAGTCAGGGTCAGGAAGGGCGGTAGGAGGAAGGGAAGGCCGAGATCCGGTAGGAAGCCCGCGGGACTGGGTATTCTAAAATTGACCCCCGGTAAGAGCATAAGGTGGATAGCTGAGGAGAGGGCTGCGAGGAAGTTCCCTAACTTGGAGGTCCTCAACTCTTATTATGTCGCCGAGGACGGCAAGTACTATTGGTACGAAGTGATAATGGTCGATCCCCATCACCCGGTCATAAAGGCCGACCCTAGGATCAACTGGATACTCAACCCCGCCAACAAGAGGAGGGTGTTCAGGGGCCTCACGAGCGCCGGTAAGAAATCTAGGGGGTTAAGGGCTTCTAGAGGGATACCTGACATAGTCAGGAGGTTCAAGCGCAAGAGGAAGCTTGCTAGGAAACCGGGGGCCTGAGCGATTTGCGGCCCCTCGCCCTCTCCTCTGCAGAGATCAACACAATGGTATATCCCACGGAATTGGAGGAGAGGGTGAGAGATCTCCTCTTCGCACTTGCAGGAGGGGAAGGCGACCTCAAACTCAAGGAGGAGAAGTTCACAAGCCATTACGGCTACTCTTTCAAGATACTAACGGTTAAACTCGGGAAAGAAGCGGCGGAATCCCTTCTGAAGCGTGTTATCTGCTTCTTGGAGGAGCTCGACTTCCTCTCTCTGATGAATACACTGGAAAGTCACGTGGATGGAAGGGATCTCTATATAAGGCTTGATAAACAGGGGCTAGCGCTGGGTAGGTATGAGCTATTCTCGGGAGGTCTAGGAGGCTATGTGAGGATCAAGCTGACATTCAGGAAGAAAGTGAACGACCTGAAATCCTTGCTTAGAGAGGTGAGGGAAGGCCGGTGCCCCGCTACATAGATATAATAGCACCTGAGAGTGAGGAACAACTCGAACTGATGGTTAATAGAGCAATTTCGCTTGGGTTCGGTGCGGTAGGGATTGTCGGAGAATTTTCTGACCTTCCCAGCGGAACCTTCAGGGTCTCCATAGTGGGGCCATCCTCCATTCCTCAAGAAGCGAGGAAGATAAGGAGTAAGGTGAGGCTTCTCCTGTCCTCGCCCAAGACCCTCGAAGAGTCGAGGAAGGTCACTTTCAGCAAGCTCGTGGACGGTGTCGTCGCGAGCTACGATACTGGTAGGCCCAATTTCGATTACGTATCGGCGAAGCAGCTCAAGAGGAATGAAGGGACACTCTTGGTTCCGGTAGCATGGATGATCAGGAAAATGCTCGAGGAACCTCATGTGATCCGGAACGTTCGGCTGGAGGTTAGGATCGCTCTTAAAGCGGGATTATACCCCGTGATTGCCTCCATGGCTAGAGATATCAGAGAAGTGGTGCCTCCTCGTCTACTCGCCTCATTCGGCGAGTTCATTTTAGACCTGAAGAGGGACCAGGCCAAATCCATGGTAAAGGACTTCCCATCCTATCTCATCAGCGAGGAGAGGAGGCTTAGAACCAAGGGAGTTGCCTTGGATGAAGTTCAGGGTTCCCATTGAACTAAAAGAGAGGCGGAGGTACATCTGCGTGTATGCACCGGTTTCCAAGTCCGATCTGAATAAGGCCCTAAAGAGGAGGTTGAGGGAGTTATCGGGGATTAAGGGGTGCGGTATCTATAGATTCACCCTGCTCTCTCTGGGGAATGGCCTCTTCCTAGTTAGGACAACCGAAGCCTCCTTGTCCGCCTTACTCACGGCCCTCCTCATAAACAGATATGAGGACTTCCCCTCACTGGAAGTTAGAGGGATCTCGGGCACCCTAAGGAAGGCGGAGGAGTTATGCGCCGTTCCTCCCAATGTCAAGCGACGTAGTTGATCGTGATCACGGAGGGAAAACTCTTTATGTCCTAGGACTTTTCAATGACTGAACATCCTAGTGGGGTGGACAAATGTTTCCACAGGTTACAGGGTATGATAGAGCGATTACAGTCTTCAGTCCTGATGGCAGACTCCTCCAGGTGGAGTACGCTCTTTCTGCCACTAAGAGGACCCCTCTGGCCTTGGGTATAAAATGCAAGGACGGAGTGGTCCTCCTAGCCGTGAGGAAGTACATCTCTCCGTTGGCTACCCCTCCCGAGAAGATATACAAGATAGACAACCACATAGGCGCGATTGCTGCAGGTCTGGTGGGCGACGGCCTCGTCCTCATAGAGAGGGGAAGGCTCGAGGCCCAGTACAACAGGCTCATCTACGGTGAGCCCATAACCGTGAAGAACTTGGCTAAGAGGATTGCTGTTCACAAGCAGCAGTTTACCCAGTATGCCGGTCTAAGACCGTTCGGCGTCATGATGATGATAGGGGGCATAGATGAGGAGCCTGAACTCTACGTGACCCATCCGGGCGGGGCCTTCTACGACTACGCGGCCTTCGCGGTTGGAAAGAACTCCGACAAGGTGAACGAGACCCTGAAACAGACATACAAAGAGGGTATGTCCCTAGAGGAGTGCTTGAAGTACGCTATAAAGCTGATAATGGAGGCAGAGGAAGGAGAGGTGACCGCGGACTCGTTAGAGATTGCGGTCATAGACAGAGAGACGAAGAAGTTCAGAAAGCTGTCCAGAGATGAGCTTGAAGAGTATGTAAAGGCCGCGAAGGGGTGATTTAGGTGCCCGAGCCGGTAATAGCGAGGATCACTCGGGCCGGAAAGAGGTTCGAGATATATGTGTATCCAGAGAAGGCCTATCAGTTTCGGGAAGGCAGGTCAGTAGATGTGAGAAGCATTCTGGCAGTGGAGAACGTGTTCACGGACGCCAGAAAGGCTCTGAAGGCCTCCTCAACCGATCTCAAGAAGGCCTTCGGAACTACCGATCCCTACGAGATAGCCGAGATAATCCTTAAGGAGGGGGAGGTCCAGCTGACTGCGGAGTATAGAAAGAAGCTTCAGGAGGAGAAGACTCGCTGGATAGTCAACTACATACACAAGAACTTCGTCGATCCACAGACCAACCTCCCACATCCCGTATCTAGGATACAGAAGGCCCTGAAGGAGGCTAAAGTGAAGATAGATCCAATGAAGGAGCCCGAGCAACAGGTCAAGGAGGTAGTGGAGCAGCTTAGGAAGATACTCCCCCTAAAGAGCGGTCAGGTCAGAATGACTGTGATCGTTCCCGCTTCGGTGTGGGCCAAGGCGAGATCCCTCTTGGCTGGTCAGGGGAGCATACTGTCGGAGAAGTGGTCTGACGACGGGACCCAAGTCACCTTCAAGGTGGAGCTCCCCATAGGGGCCCAGATGCTCGTCTTGGAGAGGATAGGAGAGATGGGAGGCCAGGCGAAAGTTGAGTGAAAGTGCGATACTCGTCAAGAACAGGGAGGTCGTCGTTCCCGGGCAACCCCTAGCCAAGGGGAGGTTTAAGCTAGGTAGGGATGTTTACCGGGATGAATCCGGCATCATCAGGGCCAAGAAGCTGGGATTGGCCGATATAAAGGAAGATACTGTGTCAGTAGTGCCGCTTTCCGGCGTTTATATCCCCAAGGAGGGGGACATTGTCATAGGGATAATCTCTAGGATAAGCGGATCCACCATAATAGTGGACATAAGGTCTCCTTACCAAGGCGTGATCCCCATACCTAGGGGGAGGGCTACCGAGAGGGTGGACATGAGGAAGTACGACCTGAAGCTGGGCGATGTGATACTGGCGAAGGTCAAGGCATTTGATGGATCATCATCCCTCCTCCTCACGATAGACATGGAGGGCTTGGGGAAACTGGAGGGAGGTTACATACTCGAGGTGGAACCCGCCAAGGTACCTAGGGTCATAGGGAAGAGGCAATCTATGCTAACGATCCTCAAGGAGAAGACTGGGAGCGATATAATCGTCGGAAACAATGGAAGGATATGGGTGCGCTCTCCCTCCTTGAAGGAGTTACTAGCTCTGGAGAAGGCTTTGAGGAAAATAGAGGCAGAATCTCATGTCTCAGGACTCAGCGATAGAATATCTTCCTTCTTGACTCAAGAACTCTCTGATTGAGGAGGTGTAAGATCATGCCCCTGTATGTTGAGAAGAAGCCCGAGGTCCTGATAACCGAGGATGGTGTGAGGACTGATGGGAGAAAGCCCTACGAGATGAGGCCTGTTAGAATGACCGTCGGCATACTGGACAAGGCTGACGGCTCGGCATTCATCGAGTGGGGCGGTAATAAGATACTGGCTGCGGTTTTCGGTCCGAGAGAGGTGCATCCCAAGCACCTAGTCCTGCCTGACAAGGCGCTGGTGAGAACCAGATACAACATGGCTCCCTTCTCCACACCGGAGAGGAAGAGGCCCGGACCGGACAGGAGAAGCGTGGAACTATCAAAGGTGATAAGGGAAGCCCTGAAACCAGCCATCTTCGTGGAGAACTACCCAGGATCCGTGATCGACATATTCGTAGAGGTGCTGAGATCGGACGCTGGCACTAGGGTAGCTGGAGTGAACGCTGCATCCCTCGCCCTGGCTAACGCAGGGATAGCGATGAGAGGACTCGTGGCAGCCTGCGCGGTGGGCAGGGTGGGGGATTTCGTGGTCTGCGACCCGAATCACGATGAGGATATGTGGGGGGATGCCGACATGCCGATGGCCATGCTCATGGAGGCAGAGGAGATAACTCTGCTTCAAACTGACGGTCCAATGACGGAGGAGCAGTTCAGGGAGGCGCTCAAGCTGGGAAGGAACGCTATCCGCTTACTCTACGAGATGCAGAAGGAGGCCTTGAAGAGGCCCTACCAAGTTGTGGAGAGATCCGTCAGGGGTGTTGTGTGATGTTCGAATCCGAGATGCTCACCCACAACCTGCTCAAGGAGTACGTTAAGGATCTGGTATCGAAGGGCCAGAGGATCGATGGTAGGGGGTTCCAAGACTACAGACCAATAGAGGTGAAGGAGGGGACATTCACCAAGGCGGAGGGCGAGGCTTGGATAAAGCTGGGGAACACACAAGTACTAGTCGGCGTGAAAGCTGATGTGGGAGAACCCTTCCCCGACACGCCAGACAAGGGGGTACTAGTGTCCAACACAGAGCTGCTTCCACTGGCCTCCCCAACATTCGAGCCGGGTCCTCCTAATGAGAACGCCATAGAGGTTGCGAGAGTAGTGGACAGAGCTATAAGGAGCGCTGATGCGGTCGACATGTCCTCTCTCGTGATAGTGGAAGGTAAACTCGTCTACATGCTTTTCCTCGACATGTACGTGTTGGACTACGACGGGAATCTAGAGGACGCCCTGACCATCGCTAGCCTCATAGCCCTCGGAAGGGCCGAGATCCCCAAGGTGGAGGTAAAGGAGGACGGTGAGATAGAAGTCAAGGAAGAGAAGTGGAGGGTGAACCTGAAGGACCTCCCCATAAACTTCACATTCGTCAAGATAGGGGACCAGCTGCTTTTGGATCCCGTGCTTGAGGAGGAGCAAGTCTCCGATGCGGCCATAACTCTGGCTATAGACAAGGAGGGTAGGATTTGCTCAATCCAGAAAAGACACGGTAAGTTCACCATGGAAGAGATTTTAAGTGCCGCCAGCATAGCCCGTAGCAAGTGGCCTGAGATAGCGGAGAGAGTTAGGGAGGCAATCTGATATGACCGGCGCGCCTAGAGCCAAGCTGAGAACCCCCAGGTACGGTCTGAAGATCAGGAGAAGGGTCGAGCACATCCTCCAGAAGTCCAAGAGAACTTACAAGTGCCCCTACTGCGGCGCCAATGCCGTCAGGAGGATCAGACTGGGTGTCTGGGCCTGCAAGAAGTGCGGTAAGGTGTTCACCGGAGGTGCGTGGGAACCCTTCACTGCAGTGGCTAGGAGCGCAGAGTTAGCAAGGGAGAGGGCTTGATACTTATAACGACCACGAGAAGGCCCTCTCGACGCACCCGTTCTTTTGTTCGGGACCTATACCATGTCCTTCCCAACGCGATCAGAAGAAATAGGGGGAAGATGTCCTTAGAGGATCTAAACGAGCTGGCTCTCCAGTCGGGAGCCGAGAGGGTGCTCGTCGTAGGTACTTCGAGGGGTAACCCCTCCTTCTTAGCCTTTTACGAGCCTTATCCATCAGCGATAAGACCCATCTCGATAATACACCTGAGAGGGGTTTCCTTAAGGAGAGAGATAACTGGGAGGAGAGCCCCTCACTCGAAGGACCTCTGCATCACGTACTCTCGCCCGGATCTAGCCCACTTAGCTCAAGTACTCTCCCTTTCCTTCAACGTGGGAGAGCCCATCCTAGCGCTGCTCGAACAGCTGACTCAAGTGGAAGGATGCGACCTCACACTTCACCTATCACAGGGATCGGACGACATAACCAACTCGTCCTTCTACAGGACCAGACCACCTTGGGAGGTGGGCCCTAGGATGAGGATAGGGGGGTTCAAGGAGTTTGAAGGTGAAAGTGGATCTGAGAGTGAGAGTAACGTTTGAGAGTAGCAATGAAGCTTCTCGCTTCTACAAAGCCCTACTCCCAGACTTCTCCGATGTGAAGGTAAGTCTAGAGGAGGATTCGGTGGTAATTGACCTCGTCAGCCTTCCCCCATCCAGAGCCAGAGCTCTAGCTAATAGTCTCTTGAGAACGGTTCAACTCTATCAGAGGATGTTTGAGGCCCTTAAGTAATCTTGGGGTAGGCTTCAAATGGCTTCTCCATCAGGAGAACCGAGAGCCCATTATACACTAGGTAAAAGAGGGACTCGCCCAAACCTCTCTTCCTAACTCGCCTCGCTGAGGTATAAACAACCATCTCCGGGACGAATTTTATCTTACCCATCCTAGATGCGGCCATGGAGAGTAGAGCATCCTCGGAGACCCTCACATCCTCCCTGAATCCTCCCAGCCTCAGTAACACGTCTCTCCTGAAGGCCGAATTGAATCCCATGAGGTGGGGCCGCCCCATTAAGATGGTGAACCTAACCATCAGGTCATAGGAGAGAATGTACGCGGCCTTGAGTAGATCATCTCCATCCTCTAGGGGGTAAGCAGGCCCACCTAAACCGATCACTCCCTCCTCCTCGGATCCCTTAATGAGCGCGGCCCTCCACCCTTTGGCCACGACCGTGTCGGCGTCGACGAAAGCTATCATGTCTCCAGAGGATAATCTAATTCCCGCATTCCTGGCCTTGGCAGGTGAATCGTATTCAGGCGAACTTCTCACGATATCTGCATATCTCTCGGCTATTTCAACTGTGCCATCCTCACTCCCGCCGTCGATCACCACTATCTCATCGACATCCTCATTCCCCAGGGCCATCAAAGCTCTCTCAATGTAACTAGCTTCTCTGTAGGTCGGGATCACCACAGAGAGCTTCATAGAACGACACCCATGGCGGCGGAAATGAGGGCGACCACGCCAGTGGATATCAGGTTCACTGCATGGTTATTCAACCATTTCAATCCTCTGACAGGCCTCGCACCCCCATTACACAGAGAAGGGTCCTCGACTATCCTATCCTCTTCAACACACCTGTATCTGACCTGCAATAGGGCCCCAAGCAGACTATCTATCAGACTACAGGAGAAACCCAAAGCTACGACCAAGAGCAGCTGGTTCAGCCCTATCATGGAGAAGGAAAACGCCTCAATGGCTATCAGAAGAGCGCCTATCAGGCTTGCGAGTGTCCCCAACGGAGAGATGGCGCCTGACGTGCCCGGTGGTACCCTTCTCAAGGTGTGGATCATAATCGGCGGATCCGCGCTGAGCACCCCTATCTCGCTCCCCAGAGTGTCTGAGAGTGCTCCAGCTAATGAGGACACGAAGGCCAGCATGGCCGTCTCCCAAGAGGTCAATGAGTAGAGTAGGAGCATGGATGTGGGGAAGAACAGATTGGCTGCAACGTTCTTCCACGTCCTAGCGCCGCCCTTAAGCTCCGCAGCGCCCAACTCCTCCTTCAGACCGTACTTGTACTTGGTGAACGCCGATCCTACTAGGAAGAACGTGATTAACATGAATGTCGCGGACAATCCGCCACCTAACACAAACACGATACCCACAAGCAGACCAGCTACGAATCCTGACCTGTCTATGGATCTATTGAAGTATCCAGCAGATCCTACGGTCAGGATAACTGCAAGGCCGGCTAATGTGCTCACTAGATCGGCTTTCATCTCCCCAATCCAGCCAAGGGATCGGGTAATCGTTTAAAAATGAAAGCAGTTACACAGCGATGGGGGCCGTGGTCTAGCTAGGTAGGATGCCAGCCTGGGGCGCTGGTGGTCCCGGGTTCAAATCCCGGCGGCCCCACCAGCTTAAGAACTTCCCTTTCTTATCGGCACGCCCTCAACCAATCTATCTGAGAGGACCCTGATGATCTTGACCTCGAGCACTTTTCCGATCTTGGGTCTTCTCCTCACTCTTAACTTGACGACTGGGCCGCCAGCTAGGGGATAGGCGTAACTCCCCTTTCCTACAGAGGGAGCAACGATTACCTTGATTACGGCTCCTAAAAGCTCCCTCTTTCTCATTCTGTTGAGCTCGATAGCCTTTTCCGCGATCATCTTGGATCCACGATCCGGGATCACGTCGTAACCTTTGAAGGCCGTCCCTGGAAGTGGTCTGAACCTGTAGACCGTTATCTTCTCTGCACCGTACCTGTAGGCCAGCTCCATCGACCTCAGAGTCATCTTGACCACCCTATCATTCTGCCCAGGCAGGCTGTGTATGAAGTAGGCGTAGGGTCTGAGTCCTGCCTCTCTCAGTTTCTTTATTGCCTTCATGGATTCATCAGGTCCACAGGGCCTGCCCAGTAGGTCAGCATGTTCCGGATCGCCCGTCTCCACACCTATATGTATCGCTGTCCCTTTGAGGTATCTCCCCAACACCTCGGCAACTTCATCGTTAATTAGGCAGGGCTTCACATTCTCAACCTCGAAGAAAAAGCGGTATTCCCAGGAAAGCTCCTTGATGGCCTTCAGTAACTCCTCTATAGCGTTCACATTGGGTCCTGGCTCGTAGGGATGCGTGAGAGGTCCATTGACCAGCCGCTCCCTACCGTACTCTAGGAAGTCGGCGCCGCTGAGCACTATCCTCCTGACCCCCATCTCAGCCAGACCCCTAACCTCCTCTACAACGGAGTCCTTGTCCCTGGACTTCGGCGTCCCGTAAAGAGCTGGAATAGAACAGTAGCCACAGCCAGGAGGGATGCCTTGGGGGCATAGTAACCTCTTGCTTAGATCGAACTCATAACAAGCTCTACAGAGATCGCACATTTCCTCGGAAACCCCTATCTTCGGTCTATTGAAGTTAGAGCAGCTCCTCACGACCTCGACGTAGACCCTGCTGCTTCTGTAGTGGGGTATGGTCCTATAAAACTTGACAGCAGATACGGAAGGCCGGAACCTCTTGAGGTCCTCTGCTGATAAGTTAGAGACACGGGTCAACACCCCGTCCCCAGTTATCAGGTTGGGAACGCCCTCCAAATCTTGAGGAATCTTGCCTACAGAGAGGCCTCTCCTCAGGAGGGACTCGAGAGCGACCTCTCCCTCACCCCACACTCCCAAGTGGAAGCCCAATCTAGGTACGATGCTAGGATCTGAGGTTATAGGTCCACCTATGATCTTTATACCCTTGAATCTGCTGGCGACTCTCCGAACAACTGGCTCATCCATGGTCATGGCGCTAACTAGAAGGACACCGAACTTGCCTGCTCCTTTCCTCAAGTAGTCCTCCACTCTGTAAATCCGGTACTCCAAATCAAACATCTCCAGCACTCCTGCGATCGCCCTAGGACCTGCTCCTATGACGTCTAGAGAGGACAGCCTCTTTCCCTCACCTGCGGCCAGCGCATCCAATATTAGGAACATCCGGTGGTAAGACGAGATGCTAGGTAAATCTTTTCTCTCAGAGTGCGGAACCCTTCTATCGGACCTAGCATTAAGGGAGGAAGCGAGAGAGATAGTAGCGGAGGCGAAAGGGAAACTCGTTACTTCAATCGAGGATATACCCGATGCTCCTCTAGTGTCGGTGGGGGATAGGGTCACCTACTCGCTACTAGAGAACGGTAGAAAGCCAGAAGTGGCAATAATTGATCTCAAGGAGAGGAGATCTAGGGAAGCGCCCGCAGTGTACCGGCTGAGCGGGTACCTCATCCTATCCTCAAGTAATCCTCCAGGCAGGATAACTAGGGATTCTTGGAACGCTGTTAGGCTCGCTATAAATATGGCGTCTCGCGGGTTTAGAATTGTCTTGATCGTGGATGGTGAGGAGGACCTGCTGGGCTTTCCCGTCACCCTGCTGGCGCCTCCCGGCTGGTACATGCTTTACGGTCAGCCGGGTATGGGGATGATTTTGGTGGAGATCAACGATGAGGTGAAGAAAGAGGCAAAGAGCCTACTCATTAAAGCATTTAAACCTCTCTAGGAAGCTTATGCCTCCTAATAAGTATGAATGGATGGTTCTCGTCGAAATCTCTGTATTCCCGACCAGATAGAACCGCCTTACCTGTAGCCAGCAGCTCGTCCCTCGTGTTCACGACCAGCACCTCACTCTTGGGCCTTATCTGAGGATCAGCCCAGTCCACGAACTTCACGAAGACCGTAGTCCCTCTAGCAACAATCTCCTCGAACCTCTTCTTTACGCACACCCTAGATCTAGGTGAGGGGAGGAGCTTGAGCATCAGCTCCGCTCCCTGCAGCGTGGGAACGAACATCCCATCACTGGGCCTGATAAATCCGATGGTAACGCCATCCTTCATCACTTCCCTAGGCATACCCGTCCTCTTGGACCTCCTTATTCGAGCTCCTTTACCGAGCTCCTTCAGGGAAGGGTGAAACTGGTAAGATAGCAAGGAGGAGACTAGCTCCTCGTCAGAGGGCTCATCTATCACTTCCTCCTCATAGGGGAAGACGGTCTGACCGAATGGATAAGCGTACTTCAACCCCAAGGGAACCCTCCCATAGAGCCTCCTCATGATGTGCCTTCCGAACACAACGTTCCTGACCCTATCCCGGGCCCTGATTACTTCGGGCCTGAAAAATGTCTCTGGACCCGAGTACAACAGACCTGACGACTTGGAGAAGGGCTCCCTGATCTCCAGTAGGCCCTTCCAATTCTTTAGAACGTATTCAAGTGCCATGTGCAGCTTGGGATGGAACCTAGTCCTCTCCTGCACGAGCTCCCACAGCCACTCACCTCTTATGGCCTCTCTCACCTTCCTGATTTCTGCAATCGACACATATAGGTTGTGTTTCGCTATCAATCGAACCCTCTCCTCTCTAGGAAGCTCTTTAATCTCCTTAGGAGTATATCTCATGCATACTGGACATGAACACGGGAACTCATCGATATCATCCAACTGGAGGGTTCCGTGGGGCGTCATGTACCTCCCTTGCTCAGCATACAGCGCATACGCTGCCGAATCGAAGGAATCTGCACCTAGAGCTGCGAAGAGGGCGAAGGTGGAAGGATGACCTATCCCCCAGAAGTGAAAGGGTTTTCCAGACTTGAGGATAGACCTCACGAGCAGGAAGTGCTTGGCTTGGAGGGTGAAATCATATCTCTCAAGCGCAACCTTGAGGGAGCCCACTCCATTATAGTCGAAATCCAACTCCCTTATCCGTCTGGAGCTGTACTCCACCAAATCTATGTGAACCGATCCCTGAGGCGTTCCTACCCATAAGGTCCCCCTCAAATTATCCCTTAGCTCTGACCATTCCTCCGCGTTCTTTAGTGTCCTTATAACTCCTTTCTCCGCCTCTCTCCTGCTGATCTCAGATGACATGGGAACATCCAGTATGGACCCGATGTCCGATCCTATCGCGTGTTGGAACTCAAGTATCTCCCTGTTGGATATCTCTACATCCCCGTACCTGTAGATCTGGTAGGCGCCGGAGTCGGTCATCACGATTCCATTAAATCCTAAGAGGGAGTGGATCCCCTGCTCTAAGGCCTTCTCTCTCAAATCCTCCGACTTGTATATTATGTAAGAATTCGTTATCAGGGCTCTAATCCCCATTCCCCTCATTTCCTCAGGAGTTACTATAGGTTTGTTTGGGTTATACACAGGAAAGAACTCCGGCAGGGTGAGCGTCCCGCTCTTAGTTCTAAGGTCGGATAGCCTAGCGGAGGCATCGCTCTTCCTGACTCTGAAGATCAGATCCATGGGGAGAGCCCTAACCTCCTTACAACAATCAAAATAATAAAAAGGAAGGCTGATGGTTCAGGAAATACCGTTCCCCTCACTTCTCAATAGGTTAAGCCCCTTAGGAGTTATGAAGACTCGCTCCCCCCTAAACCTTCTCCTCCTCGTAATAAGGCCCTTGTTGGCGAGGTACTTCAGGACGAACTCCCTAGCTACCCTGTCAGGAATCAGTTCAGATGCAACGATACCGTCATTTCCCGCTTTCTCTAGTTTCCGTAGGATCCTTAAATGCGCATCCATTAGTACCCTCAATTTATTCACCTTTCGCCGTCATCCGGCATCAGCCGGAGGGATGACGACGTGGGAGGGCCTGAGCACCCCCCAACTAACACTAAGGTAACATTTCTGTCTATAAAACTTTACCTATCTGCCTTGCCGTTCCACCACTGTTTACGTCGATTGGTTAAACGAGATCCCTACGTGAAAACGCTGAAATAGGGTCGGGGTTAGAAGGTCAGGTGCCACTATGGAATGGGATGTCATAATAGTCGGCGGTGGACCCGCTGGCCTATCTGCGGCAAGGTTTTCCTCTGAACTGGGGCTCAAAACCCTGCTCTTCGAGGCCTATTCCGATATCAAGGCTTGGAAGCCCTGTGGTGAGGGAGTGAGCAAGGAGACCTTCGAAACAGCCGGGATAGAACCCAAACCAGGTATAGTTGCAAACGAGCTTAGTATGAGGGTGTACGCCCCATCGGGCAAGTATGTTGAGATCCCACTGCACGGTTTCGCCATAAACAAGGACCTGTTCTTACAAGAGATGGGTAAGGAGGCACTAAAGGCAGGTGCCGAATTTAGGATAGGGGAGAGAGTAGAAGGCGTCGTCAAGGAGGGCGGCAAGATCATAGGCGTCAAGACCTCTAAGGGTGAGGTGGTCAAAGGGAAGGTGGTCATAGGTGCGGACGGTTACAACTCGGTTGTCGCCAAGACGGCCGGTCTCGACAACACTACCGAGCTGATCCCCGTTTACCAGTACAAGATGGTCGGTGTGGAACTGGACTCACACACAACCGGCCACATATACGTAGGCTCTATGGCTCCCGGGGGATATGCTTGGATATTCCCGAAGGACGAGGATATAGCCAACGTTGGTATTGGAGTGCGACCAGGGGCACCCAAGCCCTATCTAGATAAATTCATAAAGGACAGGCCAGAACTCTTCAGAAAAGCCAAGATAATGGGGGTTGGAGGAGCGGCAGTCCCAATTGGAGGAATAGCTAAGGAGTACATCGCGGACAACCTCATACTCCTAGGAGACGCGGCGGGAATGGTCATCCCCTTCACGGGTGCCGGTATCCACTCCTCCATAGCAGCGGGCAAGGTGGCTAGCAAAGTCATAAAGGAGGCCATAGAGAGGGGAGATACCTCGGGGAGATCCCTCAAAGCCTTCGAGAAGGAGTACGAACACTGGATAAAGAGGATAAACGATAGCCTGAAGGCCATGAGGGTCTTCGAGAAACTGAGCGATGATGACCTCAACCAACTGGCGGATGTACTGGATTACGAGGACGTGATAAACTTGGCAAACGGGATGAATCTGGGCAAAGTGGCCATGAAGCTGATGAAGCATCCGATCCTAGCCACCAAGGTGGCTAAGGCTCTCCTGTAGGGGGTGTCTCCTTGCCTATAAAGGAGGGCGACACTGCCCTCCTAGTTGTTTACAGTAAGAAGGGAAGAGCCAAGAAGTTCCTAGTTAGGATCAAGGAAGGTAAGAGGGTTCACACCCATAAAGGATATGTGGATCTCTCTCTACTGATCGGGAAGGATTGGGGATTGATTGTCCAAACTAATAAGGGCGTTCCAGTCGAGGTGCACAAGCCAACACTATCGGATATCATCGAGAAGCTGGGTAGAGCCACCCAGATAATATATCCCAAGGACTCGGGGTTCATCTTACTGAAATCAGGGATCAAACCAGGAGATAAGGTGGTCGAGATAGGAACGGGATCCGGAGCCCTGACCATAGTGCTAGCCACATTTCTGGGTCCCGAGGGGAAGGTGTACAGCTACGATGTGAGGGAGTCATCACTCAAGATGGCGGAGAGGAACTTGAAGGCCCTGCAACTGACCAACGTCATCCTGAAATTGAAGGATGCGAAGCAGGGGATAGATGAAGAGGACGTGGATGCAGTGTTCGTAGATGTACCCGATCCTTGGGAACTCCTCCCTATGATCCACGAGAGGCTGAAGCCCAACGGCATCTTCATTGCCTTCGTTCCCTCCTGTGAACAGATAAGCAAAACCGTAGTGAGGGCTAGGGAAGCGGGGTTCAGTATGGTAGAAGTTCACGAGATATTGGACAGGGAGTATGAAAGCGATGAAAGGAGGACTAGGCCCTATCCCAGAATGATAGCGCACACGGGCTTCATAATAATCGGTAGGAAGATTAGCCTGCCCTCCTCAGCCTGAATACTATCTCATACTCCCCTAGCTCCAGCTCTGCGACAGCTACCTCCTCGGAGATCGTCCTAGAGAGATCGATCTCCCATTCTCCCTCCGATACCTTCCTCAGGAAGGCCTCCTCTATCAGTGACGGGACCCCGCTTTCAGGGACCTCGCGTTCAACCCCCTTTTCAGATCCTTCGCTAACCCTGTAGACAACGAATTCCAGATCCCTCGAACCACAGGACGGGCAAGTTTCCGGAAGGATCTCATTTGATCCCTCTAGATCCTTCTGAAACCCACAGGATCTGCAAACAAGCATTGCCCTCAGCAAGGCCCTACACCCGATATGAGGACAGAACCTCTCCTCTTAGACAGCTTCACTCCTCCTGGGTGAATGAGATACGGACCTCCCTCCGAGAGTTTCTCGATCTCCATTCCCGATGACTCGCCCTCGTGTCTGGATAGCAGGGACTCTAGGGCAGAGACCACCGCCTTGGGATCTATGGTTTTCGCTATGATAACGCTTCCTTCCATCAGGAGGCTCACCACATCACCCACGCTATCCTCGGAGAGCTCCTCTAGGAATAGTATGTTCATCTACTGGCTACCTCCGCTATGGCCTCATAGAGGGTCTCTATATTGTCTCCCCTTAGGGCGGAGATCTTCACGACCAAGTCCTCCGAGAAGGCCTTCTCCACTCTGTTGGGCCTGGCGTATGGGAGGTCAATCTTGTTAGCCACCACTATGTAGGGGATCCCTCTAGCCTTCAGATTTCCGGCTATCACCCAATTAACTTGGGATGTCGGGTCCTTGGTGGAGTCCAACACTATCAAGGCCACATCTACCCTCTCCATTGATTTTATGGCCTCAACCACCCCCTTAGCGGCCTCGGCAGCTCTCTCCAGTGCCTCCTCCTTCTTGAATCCGTATCTCAGGAAGCTCCTGTAAGTGACCCTCATCGCTATTCCCGGTGTATCAACGACATCCATAACTAGGGAGGAACCATTTCTCAACTTCAAGGAGACGTTCTCCATCACACTGACAGTTCTAGTCTCGTGTGGCACCCTACTCACAGTCCCGAGCTTCTCTCCCACGAAGTCCATGCATATCTTGTTGGCTAGGGTGGTCTTCCCGGAGTTAACCGGACCGTAAATGCCCAGTATTATCCTCTTCCTTCTGCGAAAGAGCCTAGAAAATATTCGAGAAAGAAACCCGCCACTCTGTTTCGGCTCCACGAGTCTAGCCAGCATTTTCCCATATAAGCAGCTTCCACTGCCGTTATAAAGGGCCTAACTGGGATGTAATGCGCCTTAAATATCGGACTCCTAGCTCAGCTGGACTACCTCCCCTAACCTAGGAATGTAAGTCCTAATACCCCTCTTTTCCAGCTTCCTTCTCAACTGACGCATCTTGTCTGGCTCTCCATGGACCAGAATAACTTCTCTAAGCTCGCTTTCACTTAACTTCGATACGAAATTTATCAGGTTTGGTTGGTCTGCGTGGGCGGAGAAGTCAGCAAACTTGACATCTGCCTCTATGCGTATCGTACTGCCGTCGGGCATGGGTATGTCCCTCTCACCATCCATCAACAGCCTGCCTCTAGTTCCCTTGACCTGATACCCTGTCAGATAGATCAGGTTCCCTCTCTTCGTCCCGAAGTGCTTCAAGTATGTGAGAACCGGGCCTCCTTGGAGCATTCCAGACGTAGTTACCACTATGAAGGGTTCACTGAGATCCAAGATCTCATCCCTGCTCCAGACCTCCTCTATCGCCCTGTGATCGAACAGGCCTTTCTTGCTCTCTCTCACTCTCCTCTGCAGCTCAGGCCTCAGCCAGGACCAGTAAATGGTGTAGAATTTGGAGACCTCCCTGATCATGCCATCAACGAATATCGGAACCTCAGGGAGGAACCCGGACTCCATATAATGGATGAGCGTCAGAAGGACCTCTTGAGCCCTTCCTAATGCGAAAGCGGGGACGATCGTCACGCCACCTGACTGGATAACGGATCTTATGTCCTCGACGAACTTCCTCTCCACCTTCCTCCTAGAGGGGTGGACATCTTGGTCTCCGCCATACGTACTCTCTATTACGAGGTAATTCACTTCCGGAAGGTTTACATCTGCGCCCCTGAGCGTCCTAGTATTTGATGTGTTCAGATCGCCTGTGTACAGGAGGGAAATCCCGTCAGGCGATCTCAAGTATATCATCGCGGAACCCAGTACATGCCCCGCGTTGAAGGGGATGACCTCCCAGCCGTCCACTTGGGTGGACATGCCGAATCTGATAGACCTCTCTCTCTTCTTTAGCAACCCTATATCCTGATTAGTGAAGGGCTTCGGTTCATCCTCAGGAAATAGATTAAGGAAATCCCTCAATAGGATCTCGGACACATCTACAGTGGGAGGGGTAGCTAGGAAGTCGCATCCCCATTTGGATACTACGGCGGGGGCGTACCCTGAGTGATCTAGGTGAGCATGGGTCAGCACTAGGGAGCTGACGTCACGCTGAGGATCCAAGGGGAATTTGTCCCTGCCCCTCCCTCCGAAATCGACACCGGAATCGAGTATGATCGACCCTTCCCTCCTGATCACCTCTAAGCTGGACCTCCCTACCCTCTCGGCGGCTCCCAAGAACCTGAGCTTAATCTCGCTCGTTCTTACGCACCTCCTGAATTAGTCTTTTAGCTCTCTCAAATTCCAGACTTGCTATCTCATGTCCGGCCCCGATATATGTGTTCGGATCTCTCAAAGCCTCCACTTCCTCAGGAGTTAAGAGACCTCTTATGGTAGGGTCCTCCAAGGCGACCTTGAATAAGGGGTCTCCCCGCTCGTAGGATGTCATCGCTATCCTCCTCACTAGCTCGTGGGACTCCTGTCTTCCCAAGCCCTTCTTCACTAGGGCTATCATCAACCTCTCACTCAAAGCTAGGTCAGAGTACTTTGAGAGGTTCTCCCTAATCCGGTCCTCATTGATCACCAGATTTCTAATCACATCGGTAAGAGAGATGAGTTGCTCTTCCAGCAGCAGGAAAGCTTCGGGCAGGAAACACCTTTCTGCAGAACTATTCGTTAGATCTCTCTCATGCTCGAGCACTACGTTCTCGAGCGCTGTTATTGCGAGGGATCTCACCACCTTCGCTAGTCCGCAGACTTTCTCGCTCTTTATGGGATTTCTCTTGTGGGGCATGGTGCTGGATCCGACCTGAGCGGTGGATTCGAAGTACTCTTGGATCTCTCCTATCTCCGTCCTGTGAAGGTTCCTTATCTCGTTAGCTATGGCATCTAAGGAGGAGGACATTGCTGACATCGATGTGATTAACCGGGCTAACCTGTCCCTAGGAACTACCTGTGTGCTTATCTCTGCGGCTTTGAGGCCGAGCCTATCCAACACATCTTCTTGAAATTTTATGGGGTCCTCGACGCCCAGCTCCACGAGCGCGGCCATCGTCCCAACTGCGCCAGATATCTTGCCGACTGCAGCATCATTTAGGGCCTCTAATAGGCTTTCCAAACTCTTCCTCACGAAATACGACCACAGCGCGAACTTCATTGAGAGAGGGATCGGGTCCGCTATGACGCCGTGCGTCCTACCCGGAGCCACTATCATATTCTTCCTTACCTCCTCTCCCCTCCTGACAATTTCCTCTAGGAGGTTTATTGTCCTCCTCACGAGCAGAGATCCAGCTTCTCTGATTTGCAGGGCCATCACCGTATCGAGCACATCGTTGGAGGTTATCCCGAGGTGCACATACATACCGCTCCTCCCCGCCTTTCTAGCTAGGACCCTGACTAGAGCCATCGTCTCATGCTTCGTGATCCTCTCTTCCTTCCTCACCTCATCCCAGCTTACGGACTCAGCAGCCCTCGTCACATCCTCAACCGCCTCCCTGGGCACTATCCCCCTGTCCGCAAGTGCCTCGAGTAGGGCGACCTCCACTCGGGCCATGAGCCTCACTCTGTTTTCAGGTTCGAAGACGCGCCTCATCTCGCTCGATCCATATCTGTAATCAATCGGATGAACTGGCATGGATCATTGACCTCGCTTGTTCTATTATCTCCTTAGATAGGCACCTTCCTATCCCCGGCAACCTCTCAAGATCCCTTGGAGTCGCCTCAGCTATATCCTTAACGGTCCTGTACCCAGCCTCAAAGAGGACTTTGGCCCTTATCCTACCCACCCCTCTTATTGAGACGAGTTGGAGCATCTCCTCCGGTGTGCCGTGCTTCAGCCTCATGGACAGGGTGCCCAGCCAGTTAGCGAGCGCCTTCTTCCTCATTAATCTGGCTATCTCCGAGAAAGCGTAACAGAGCCAAGCACCTGTCTCAGCCAGTCCTCTCAGATCGCCCGGCTCTATTCCAATCCTCTCCTCGATATCTCCTTCAGCAACACCCTCGATCCAAAGTTTCAAGGAGAGCGCAGCCTTGGTAATTTGAAGGAGTTCGTTCATTGAAGAGACGGGGATCTCCTCAATTGGAAGAAGGGGATCAACTTCGTCCAGTACCTCCTCTATCAGGGATCTACCGCCACGCTGGAGGGAAACCCTCGGCATGTCGGGAACCATTGAGATGAGGTGTAGGACGGGTAACTCTACGGAATCGCCGGAGCCGAATCTCCGATCAAGCTCGCCCAAGGATCGAATCATTAGGTGAGCTGATGAAGGATCTACATAGAGCTCGGAGACCCTCTTACCAATCGAGGTAGCCTTGTAACCGTCGTGCTCGCTTACCAAGAACCCTTCCCGCTCCAGAGACGACAGGACGTAGGGTAAGGATCTCTCTATGAGCTTACTCCCGCCTTGGATATAAAGAAGAGTCCTTCCGAAGATTTCATCGAGATCAGACTTGCTCATATATCCCCGAGAAGATACAAGCGCCAAAACATGGTTCCTAAGCTGAGAGATATCGTAAAGCGACGAGGTTATCGGCTCAGGCTCCGATGAGAGATATCTCTTGAACACCCTCTCGGCATCACTCCCACTTCCAACGACCACGAAGGCCTCACCATAGGGATCGTATCTAGGTCGACCGGCTCTCCCAACCATCTGCCAGAATTCCATCACCGAGATGAGAGCCATTTTACCCAATCTCCTGTCGAACCTCCTGTAGGAGCTTATGATGACGGTCCTAGCTGGCAAGTTCACTCCTGCTGCTAGGGTTGGAGTCGCAGTTATCACCCTGATCTTTCCAGAGCGAAAAGCGTTTTCTACAGCTTTCCTCAACTCGAAGGGTAATCCGGCATGGTGGAAGGCAACTCCCCTCCTCATGAAGAGGGCGAGCTTCTCCACGAGCTTGGAGGAGCTGTATCCGCCTAGACCTCCTTCAACCAACTCCCCCAACTCCACCCCTTCCAGATTCAACTTTGACGAGAGCTTCTCAGCCCAAGAGACCGCATCCATCCTTCTGTTGTAGAATATTATGACCTGACCACCACTCTCCAAGCTCCTCACGACTAGAGGGAGGACCCCCTCCCCAGGCAGCGGTTCGATCTCTCCATCCTGAAATATCAGGTGTCCAGCGTGATACATGGCCACCCTCAAGGGAACGGGTCTCCAGTTAACTCTCAGGGGGGTAGCGCTCAGCCAAGATGAGATTTCCTCCAAGTTAGTGATAGTCGCGCTGAGGGCTATCCTCCTAGCATCGTCGTTATCGTGCATGAATTTGGAGACGGCCATCTCGAGAGTAGGTCCCCTGTAGGGATCTCCAACGTAGTGAACCTCGTCCAACACTAGGAGGGTCAGCTGCTCTAGCCAAGCGGCTCCATGCCTCTGAACCGAATCGAACTTCTCATACGTCATCACTACGAGGTCGTACTGGGCCAGAGGCTCCTCGGACGAGTCGTAGTCGCCTATCGAGATTCTCACTCTATGACCGCTGAACACCCGAGAGAACTCCTCATATTTCTCATAGGCCAAAGAACGCAGAGGTACTAGGTAGAGGACCTTTCCTCCCTTTTCTAGCTCTTCATTCATAACCATCTCGGCTGATAGCGTCTTCCCAGCCGCCGTGGGGGCAGCTAAAACGAAGTTCCCCTCCTCAAGCAAATTCCTATCTAGAATCACCCTCTGTGTCGGGTAAAGCTCCGTAACACCCAAACGCTCGAGGAGGTCCTCTATTCCCATTCTTTCATCCTTCTAACAGGCTGATTTTGTCCAGCTTGGGGAATATTATCAGACCGTCCTCGTTGAGCTTCTTCAGGATGTCCTCTATTACGTACTCCTTCCCCCTTAGATTGAGCTTCTCAGCAGCCAGTCTCACCACTACATCCCTATCAACAGTACCATCCTCAGATTCCTCCACTAGCTGCTTGATCAGAGAGTAGACTATCTCCCTCCTCTTGACCACGGTGTAGGAGACACCAGTCATGAGCCCAGTGATATCCCTTATCCCAGATACTACATCGTGAGCGGCCCCCTCCAGCATTATATTCACCAACTTGATAGACATCTCGGCATCCTCGGCCGTCACCTCCTTCCTGAGGTGCATCCTAGCCCTGGCCTCGCTGAGCCTTATGAGAGCCTCTAATTGCCTCGGGGTTATTGCGATGGTCTCGAAGAGGACATCCCCTCCCTCCTCGTCTCTGGCTATACCCTTCTTCCTCATCTCTACGTAAAATTCCTTTATCTTTCTGGCGGCCTCGTCGGTTAGCGTCGGGTCTATGTTCTGCTTCGCATACGCTATGTACTTCTTCAACAGAGTAGGATCTATCGGAGGCTTGGCTTCGGGGTTCCTCCCCATTCTGGTGATGAGTATGTGCTCGGCTACCATGCTGTCGGCTTCGGGGCTAGGCCTGTCCTTCATTATGAACACTAGGTCGAACCTGGAGAGGATCGTTGGTGGGAGGTTTATGTTCTCAGTTATGGAAACGTAGTCATCGTACCTACCCTTTTTCGGGTTAGCTGCGGCAATAATGGTGGTCCGCGCGTTAAGTGTAGCCACTATCCCTGCCTTAGCTATTGAGATAGTTTGTTGCTCCATGGCTTCATGTATTGATCTCCTATCGTCCTCGTTCATCTTGTCAAACTCGTCGATGCAAGCGACTCCCCTGTCTGCCAGTACCAGCGCACCGGCCTCTAGAGTCCATCCGCCCGTTGTAGAGTCCCTAACAACCGCAGCAGTCAGGCCTGCCGCGGTCGATCCCTTTCCTGTCGTGTATAAGCCTCGAGGCGCTAATTGCGCAGCGTATTTGAGAAGCTGGCTCTTGGCAACTCCCGGATCTCCCACCATGAGAATGTTTATCTCTCCCCTTACCTTAGAGCCGTCGGCTAGTATCTTGGTACTGCCTCCGAAAAGGGCATAAGCTATCGCCCTCTTTACCTCTATCCAGCCGAACACGGAGGGGGCGATGGACTTGACGATGAGATCCTCTAGATCTTCCCTCTCAGCTAACCTCCAGATCTCCTCCTCGTCCTCTGGAGTTATTTCAAGCTTCTCGTAGATTCTATTTGGAACCTCGACATGCACTATCTCCAAATAACGCTTATAGATCGGGCCTTGCCCCCTTCCCTCGTCCCTTCTAGCTGGTTTGATCCTTATTATTCCCGTGATCTTGACCCTATCTCCCGGCTTGACCTCATCCACTATATCATCCAAGAGGATCCCGTCTATATGCTCAGGCATCATACCTGGAGGGAGATCCTCTGGCCTCTCTTGGATCCTTATAGTCCTCCATCTCACGAACTCGCTGAGCTCGTGATCAAATCTCATTGGCGCCCCGCAGTCGGGACATTTATCAGGAGGCCTGAATCTTCCACTGATTACCTCAATTTCCTCTACTCTACCACACATGGGGTTGGTACACACGTACACAGCTCTCTCCAGCTTATCATAGATGTCCGATACCCTGGTGATTATCCCCTCTATCTCTATCAGTCTCCCTATTGAGAACTTGGTCACATCTCTCAGGGTTGCCTTTGTAGGGACGTTGTAGAACCTGAGGTGGAAGTCACCCTCGCTGTAGATCCTGAACTTATCCTCCCTGACCAGATCACCTAAGAGCTCGCTTACAAGCTCCTTCAGTGCTCTTGAAGCTGCCTCTAAATGGAAAGTCGGATGAACTATGATATCCTCGGCTATCTCCCTGAATTCTGGGTTGAAATTGTAAAGGTGGACCCAATTAACCTCTAGAGATCTCCTTTGATCCTCTATCATCTGAGCTAGTGCGTTGCTATAGATGGGCTCACCGCCCTCATCTAAGTAGAACCGTATGAACTCTTTATACTTCTCGGCGAGCTCGTCGGGAGACAGAAGAGGGGCCCTCTCCACCATTATTCATCATCCCTTACTCCTAGGAAGGCGCTCATCCACCCATCTACAACCGCCCTCAGGGCATTATAAAGGATGAGTTCTTCAGGCAGGAGATTTTTGGGAGTTCTTTTACTCGTTAACGCTATCGAGGTCCTTATATGATTCAAGATCTTGGAAATCCTCTTATTTACTAGGGAAATCGCATCCCTACGTATCAGAGAATCTTCAGGGGAGTGCTCCAATATCTCCCTGATCAAGGGGTATGTGTAGGGAGGGAGTTCTAGGGGCATCAGGGACACTTTCTCCTTGTAAAGCTTCTCGCTGATGATCTTCCAGTTCACCTCCTCGACCTCAGCGAGTCCCTCCTCCGCTAGGATATCAGCCAACCACTTGGGTACTTCCACTTCCACATCCTTGAACAACCTGATTCCAAGCCTCTCCAATCCCAAATCTCTTTTAGGTGTGATCCTAACCCGTTGTATCTCTTCTAAGACGCGAGCCATTCTCTTAGATATCACGGGAGGGCACCCATCTATTCCAGAAAGTATGTTAAATAAGCACGACTCCAAATTCATGCGATGCTGGTAAAGGGCTCTCCAGCGAGCAGCGTAACGCTGATATACAATGACGGCAAGAAGAAGACGTTAAAGCTGGCCAAAAGGCTTGAGGATCTACTCAAAGAGTCTAAAATAAGGATCGTTGGACTGGAAGACGGTCCAGATGTGATCGTGGTCATCGGTGGGGACGGAACACTTCTCAGGGCTTTCCATCAGACCTTGGGTGGGATACCGATCTTGGGAGTGAAGGATGGGACGTACGGAACATTGCTGGAGGTCGATCCAGACGAGATAGAGTATATACCAGATATACTCTCGAGAGGAATGTACTGGCTCGAGGAGACGTCGACTATTGAAACTAGAGGTGATATAAGGCTCATAGCACTAAACGAGTTCTTGATAAGGAGTGGAAAGCTCGGTAAGTCGTCTAGGTTGGGAATAGCTGTTGATGGGATTCCAACTGGGGAGTGCATATGTGATGGGGTCATAATATCCACCCCAACCGGCTCCCTAGCTTATTCTCTTGCGGCTGGTGGTCCTCTAGTTGATCCCAGATCCAAGGACATGGTCGTGTCCTACGTAGCTCCGTGGCCACCTAGCCTCACCCTCGCAGTCAAGTCATTCGTACTCCCCTTAGAGTCGGAGGTGGAGATATGGTCCCCAGATCCCCAAGCCTACATAGTAGCTGACGGTCTCACTCCACTGAAGATGAGACCCCCGATCAGAGTTTCAGGCTCGGATATCAAGGGCGTCTTCGTCCGATTGTCTTCCAACCCGGCCGACTTCTACAAGAGGATAGTCAAGAGGATGGTTCCAAGGAGGCTAACAGGCATAATGGACTACTTAGAAACAGGCATACTCCCGCAAAACCTTTAAATTCCTGAGAATGGGAAGACATGAACGCGGGGCGGGGGTGGCCGAGCCAGGTCCAAGGCGACGGACTCAAGATCCGTTGGGCGTCAGGCCCGCGTGGGTTCGAATCCCACCCCCCGCACTCATCTCAAAGTTCTCCATACTCCTTGAACATCTCCACGAGAATCGGATTTATCTCAACTATTTTCGTTTTACCCACGGAGGTTCTCCTCACCACACCTGCCGAGTCCAATCGCTTCAAAATCCTAGATACCTTGCTTTTAGAGAAGCCCGTGAGTTCAGGGAGATCCTTCTGCTCGATTTTCCCCCCTTTCTCTAGTATTATATCCAGTATACTGCGTTCATCCCTGTCAAGCCTCTCCACCAGCTCCTTGTACTGTTCCAATGTCTCATCATCTAAAACTATCTCCTCAGGCGAGGAACCAGACCATCCCTCCAATTTGGGTTTCCTTGATGCTCTCTTGTAGAGCATGAATGCTGCCCCTCCCGTTATAGCGTTCGATCCTAGAATGGCCAACAGTAGCTCCGTGAGAGGTAGCCCTCTATCCACACCGTTTGACGGTGTAGTATTGGTGATGACTATCGTCTCTTCGCTTTTGGGAGGTAGAGTTTCTCCCTCTACTCTAAATACTATGCTGAAGTCCCATGCGTTTCCTCTCGGTAGAGGGAAGGGTTTCCACAATGCTGTCAGCCTCTCCGATAGGGGATCCATCTCCACGGCACCGGAAGTTCCTATCTTGGTTATGGCAGCTCCGTATGGAAGCAATATCCTCATCGTAGACCTGTTGTATTCTACGGTAGCATTGGGCATGTAGAATCGATATACTAGCCTATACGTGTTGTCTTTAACCCTAACTAGTATGGTGTTCGGCTTGAACATGAAGGAGAATGTGATATTCCTTACATCACCTGGCCTCATCTCCTTTCCGAATTTTACCAGTATGACGTCGGCATAGGACTTCGTTTCGATCTTACTCACGGAGATGTCCCCTGAGAGCGGCCTCAGATTCTCTATGCCTTTATACGGGTTCTCTATGACTATACCCACCGGAAGTACCGGGAACATTAGGGAGTTAACGCTACCATTGTACTCTTCATCGACAACGATCTCAGCAGTGATCGTTACCTTAACAGACGTATTCTCATAAAGCTCCGTGCTAACATTCATTTTATTTATAGTCACACCAGCGACGGGTCCTCCAGCGGAGTGGAAACTCAACTGGGCCATTATGAGTAGGAGTATTCCTGTTAGTATCGTTGCGTTTTGTTTCATAAGCTCTTCACCTTTTTATGGCTACCTAAGGGGGAACCTAGGAAAACATTATTAAACTATCACGGCTCTAGTCGATGGGAGACCTGACTTGAAGACAAATCCCCCCATTTTTCAGCATGTAGTGGATTGGGTTAGGAAATTGAACTCTAGAGCGTCCTTTTCTGATGTAGAGGTTATAGTAGAGGGCCCACGGGATGAAGCTGCTTTAGAGGATATAGGTGTTCACGCTACCTTCACACACGCCTCTCGGCTGATCAGGGAAATCAGAGATCTGGGAGAGGCTAGAGTGATAGGCAGGACTTTTATCATACTCACGGATTTTGATACGGAAGGATCAGATTTACACGATAGATTGAAGAGAATAATCACAGAAATGGGGGGAAAAGTAGATGAATTTCCCAGAAGCTACTATAGGTCTATAGGTCTGCCCCCTTTGGTGGAGGAGGTAAGTGGCTTCCTGAAGAGGAGGGTCGTGGATTGGAGTATACTAATCGAAGGTTGGCGATCAGAGTAACACTGGTAGCTGAAGTCTACCCGACTGAAGACATCAAAAGAGTCCTCCAGGCTATGAACACCATAATCCCTTTCAGCGAGGAGGTCGATGATGTTGATATAGAGGAGGAAGGACGAAGGAAGCTGATAAAAGTGAGGAAGGAGGGTCATGAAGCGCTAATTAAGCTGAGATCGGCCTTTAGGAATAACAGGATACTAGATACTGCGAGAAGTCTGCTCATGACGAGGAGAGGAAATCTAAGAGCCTTGAAATTCCACAAACAAGCAGCATACGTGGGTAAGGTGAGGCTTTGCGATGAGGACGAGATGTCTCCCCTGGGTGTGATATCTCTCATCATAAATTACGAAGGAGACGCCCAAACACTGGCCGACTGGCTCGCTCCCAAAACGGAGAGGGGGAGGCCCATTAAGGAGGCCACCACTCACGAACTGCTCTACGGAAGAACTACCTCATCAGAGATCGACGGTTAGAAAATCCCGAGCAGCCATAACTTGTCCACTATAAGCTTTAGCGGCCTCCTCTTCGAACCTAACTAGATCTTCCTCCCTGTATCTGGCGCTGAAGTGCGTCAGGATTAACCTCTTGACGCCAGCAGCCTCCGCAATCTTACCAGCCTCTAGTGCGGTGCTATGCCCGGTAGCTACAGCCCTCTCCCTTAACTCATCGAGGTAGGTGGCCTCGTGTATCAAAGCATCAGCTCCCCTTGCCGCAGATATGACCGATTCGGTCGGTCTCGTATCGGATGAATATACGAGGATGGCTCCTCTGCGGGGCGGGCCCATAACGTCCTGGGGCCTCACAATCCTACCATCGGGTAGCTTTACAGAGAATCCCCTCTGGAGAACGCTTCTTAATACCAAAGGAACGCCGAGCTCATCTGCCTTCACAGGATCGAATCTCCCCGGTCTATCTCTCTCTCTGATCCTGACGCCATAGGTCTCGAATCCAGCATGGTCGACGGGGAAGAACTCCACGGTGAACTTACCTAGTTCTATGGACTTGGAGATCTCTATCTCCCTGAATACCACCTTGAACTGTGGTTTAGAGCCGGTCTTCTCCTCAACCTCCTCCAGTATGTAACGCAAATCCTTAGGTCCTATTACTAGGAGCTCAGAACCCTTTCGCAGTATGCTCAGTGACTGGATCATAGGCATAATCCCGAAAAAGTGATCTCCATGGAGGTGAGTTATGATCACCTTGTCTATCTTCATTAAGCTCTCTCTGGCCTTGATCAACTGCCTCTGAGTACCTTCACCGCAGTCCAATAGAAGAGAATCTCCTGATGTCTTCACAAGGATGGCAGGCAATCCTCTGTCGTCCGTAGGTACCGCTGAACTCGTTCCGAGGAACCTCACCTTCACTCTCCCATCCTCGCTACCCATATCCTCCTAACGAGGGACCTGTGCTCCCTCACATCAAAATATTCGACTACCTCAAATCCACTCCTGCTGAAATCGTCCTCACTCAGATGATTCACGGGGACTGAGATCGTCATCCATCCGTTCTCCTTCAGATATGCTGGGGCCTTTCTTACAAAATCTTTGGCCAAATCTTCAGGCAATCTGCCCACAGCCGAGCTCATCCTCCCATAGGGCGGATCCGTAACTATGCGATCCGCCCTCTCCTCCAACGCAAGACTTAGCGCATCTCCGACCATCAGCTTGAAACCATCTAGGAAACCATAGGCTATGAGGTTGTTCTTGGCCTCTATAACTCTACTTTCGCTTATATCGGCACCTACCAAGCGAGCACCGATAGATAACACCTCAAGGGCTATGCCCCCAACCCCCAAGAAAGGATCCAGTACTAGATCTCCCTCACGAGTCCTCGCTAGATTCACCATAGCCCTAGCTAGGGTAGGTCTCATGGAAGCCGGATGGACGAAAGGTCGTGCAGCAACCTCCTTTATCTTGAAAGATGTTCTGTCCACCTCGACCTCCTTAACGTAGATCACCAGCAGCCCAGAGGTCATCACTATCACTACCTCGGAATTGGGGTTGGTGAGGTCTACCTTGGAACAGGGATTACCCCTCAGTACCCATCCACCGACCTCCCTCTCCACCTCCACACGTTTTAATTCGCTGCAGCATCCCTTTACCCTAATAGCAGTAGCTCTGAACCTCTTGCCGACTCTGGGCGGATCGATCCTCTTCAACTCCTGTGGAAAGTCGGCCGGGTTGAGAGCGGCTAAGAACCTTCCTATGGACCTAGTGTATGCGAGTCTAGCCGCTACCTTCCTCATGAGTGAGCTGGGGAGATCTCCCACATCTAAAACCAGCAGTGAGTCCAAGTCCAAATGGGTCTCGAACATTACATTGAACGATTCCAAGACAGCCTTTACCTCGGCCTTGGGAAGGGATGGGTGCTCACCTGACAGATGAAATGCTATCTTCAATTTGCCTTCCTCCCAGCTTTGATCTAACGGTTCTCAACAGCTCCTCTATTCCGAAACCCTTCTCTGCAGATATCTCCATGAATTCGGCCCCCTCCCTTACCAAGAAGTTTCTAGTCTCGGAGAACTTATCTAGATAGTCACTTTCCATATCTATCTTATTGATCACGGCAACTATCTCCCCAGAAAAGTTAGCCACGATGTCCTTGAACAGGGACCTCTGTTCGTCTAGCGCATAGCCACAAGTCTCAGTGGGATCGAACAAATACAGGACCAAACCACTCACATGCTTAAGGGCCACTATAGCCTGCATCTCTATCCTATTTCTCTTGGAGAGAGGTCTATCCAACAAACCAGGGGTGTCGATGAACTGGACCCTCCCAACGCCCTCCAAATCCCGGTGTCCTATGATGATGCCTTTGGTGGTAAAAGGATATGGGGCTATCTCAGGTTCCTTGGTGGTAATCTTGGAAAGAAGTGTGCTCTTTCCCGTGTTGGGCATGCCAGCTATTATTACAGAGGGCAGAGCAGGATCAAAATCCGGTAGATTCCTGAGCTTCGGTGTTACTCCTCTCAAGAAGTCCAATTCGGGCTTGATCCTCTTCAATACGGACGATATTCTACCTGCCGCCTCCCTTCTGAGGGTCGCCATGCGTTCAGGATCCTCTGTCCAATTTATCTTGGAGATGTAGGATCTGGAGATCCTCGAGATTGTCTTAGAGGCCCATTTAACGGCGCCTAGAGCATGTCTCACTTGATCTACACCAGCCAAGACGTCCAAAAGTTCTCTATAGAAGGGATCTAACCTTTCCACGCTGGGGAAGGACTTCACCACCTTATCTAGCCTGCTAACCACCGTGTCGGAAATCGTCTGAATTCTAGATATTTCCCTAGATCTGTAAATCGCTATCCTGTCCCCTCTCCTTGACACAGGCTTGGGTTTCTTGAATGCCCTCCTGAAGGAGATGTCTAGCAGTTCATCCACGCTAAGAGGGACTACGGCCCTCCTGAAGGGATTAGGCAATTTTATCAACTCAGGAAGAATAAGAGGACATTGTATATCAGCATTAGCGCGATAGGCGCTGACATGGCCCATGTTAGCTTGCGGGCCAGCTCCTCATCGCCCAAATACATGGTAAGTATCTCTGAGAGGACCAATCCCCCGTCCAAAGGTAACATAGGCAGGGCATTGAGGCCAGCCAGTCCCAGATTGAACATGATCAGGAACCCAAGCAGCTCTATCAGCTGGATTGCTACCCCGGTCGGCATAGGGACTATGGGATCGAAGTAGGGCACCCTCGATAGCATCACCCCTAAGAAGGGTGAGCTCGGATCGTCAGGCCTAGATCCCAGCCTCACCCTGTAGGTGCCCCTATCAGTGACGACATCCACCTCCTGACCAGGTCTCAGCTTTTCAAGTGCCTTCACCAAACTAGAGAAATCCCTAACCCTGTAACCACCTATCTGCCTTATGACAACTCCATCCGGGAGTATCCCGTGGGATGGTCCGTCCTCTATAACCTCCTGAACATACACACCAGAAGGATGGGACATCCCTGGGAATATCGAGAAACCCGGGAATATGATCATGGCCAGAAGGAGAGCCACGAAGAACGTAGCGAAGTTCATGAAGATCCCGGCCGAATAGACGCCCATCCTCTTAAGAGGCTCTAGTTTCTTGAGTATCTCCTCATCCGGCTCTACAAAGGCACCTAACAGGACAAATAGAACGAAAAAAGCTATCTTCCTGATGGGGACCCCGAAGTACCAGCTGGCAGCAGCATGTCCAAATTCATGCACGGCTAATATCACGAATATGGAGATCAGGAGGGGAGCGGATATGTCGAAGGTGACCCCCGGTATCACAGGGGCTATCTGGGCGACCTTCGGACCGAATAAGGTGTCTATGGTTATTTTGACGAGGAATATGAGGAATAACGAGGAGGAGATCAGGAGAGCACCAATCCCGACCTTATATAGGGGACCGACGAACCTAGCCAATCCTCCTATGATCCCCCTGAAGCTCTCCGGCTTGAAGGAGAACTCCAAGTAGAAGACACCCATCTTAGCCCTCTCCCCTCCGAGATAACGGTTCAATAAGAGGCCAGCAAGGTAAGCCACAGCCCAAAATACGAGGAAGTTCACTAGGAAACCTTGGGATATCAAGACGGATCAACCCTTCAAGAGGTGCGCCAAGAACTCCGCCATCTCATACACGGAGGGGAGCTTGACGTACTCATCCGCTGAGTGGTGATTACCCCCCTCAGGCCCCAGTATAATGGGCTTAATGCTAGCCATCTTGTAGAGGTAATTGGCATCAGAGACCGTCCTGTAAACGTCCGTCTCAAGACGCCCTCCAAACACATTCTCTGCAACTTCTTGCACTTTCTTAACGAATTCATCATCCTCAGGAAGTTCATAGGGCTCCATGAAGGGAGTAGGCCTCTTCATTAGGGATATCTTGATTTTGGCCCTCAACTCAGGTGTCTTCCTTAGATGGTCCATGAACTTCTTTCTTATAACACCCGGATCGTTACCGGGCGGGTAATGCCTATCCAGCCTGACCAGACATCTGTCCGGATGGGCCATTACCAGCTCCGGAGACTTTATACTCAAGGGAGCTACGCTACCGCCTATTCCATCGACCTTAGGCAGGTCCACAGCCCACAGAATGACCTTAGCTGCTTCTATGACGGCGTTTATACCGGCCTCCTCAGTCCCAGGCGCTGCCAATCCCTTTACGTCGACATCGAATACGAACCTGCCGAATGCTCCCCTGAAGAGCTTCTTATTGGTCGGTCCGGCCACGATGGCCTCACTGACTCGCGGCAGGATACCACTCCTCAGGAGCTCGTAGGTCCCCCTGCTGAAACCCTCGGCATCGCATACAGCAGCAAAGACGACTCCCCTACTGTCATCCCATTTTGAGGCAGCTATGAAGGCCTCTATCATCGCAGCCAGCATTCCCTTGTCGTCAAAAACCCCCAGTCCATAGAGTTTGTCCTCCTCCAGCTCACCCCAGGGATTCTTGGTCCAATTGGAGTATATCTCGAATGTGTCGGTGTGGGCAAGGAACAGCAGGTTATCCTGATTTTTCACATTGAGGAAGGCCACGACGTTACCGGCACAATCTTTGACCGGTTGGTGGACTACCTTGTCAGCATACCTCGATAGAGTGTCTGTTATGTAGTAAACAGCCTCACCCTCCCTTCCCCTCAAACTCTTTATACCGACTAAATCTATCAACAAATTGCGCGTCCTTTCCTGATCCGTAAGGCCCATCTGATCCCCCCTCATGCCGATCTCAGGGGGATATACAGCTGCCTAGCACCCGATTCGGTAATCACCAGCAGGTCCACACCGTCTCCTGACAGGGCGTCCCTCGATATGGCCTCCTTCATTGCCTTCTCAGCTAAAGAAAGGGCTTCCTCTTCACTCAAGTCCTCCCTATATTCCCTCTCCAAGATACCCGTGGCTATCTGCGCTCCAGTACCTACAGCCGCGAACTTTTCCTCCATAAGCCCTCCAGCAGGATCTAAGACTAATATCTTGGGTTCTCCGTCCTCTAAACCACCTACTATAAGCTCAGTGTAGTAAATTCCCCTAAACCTCCCCTGATAGAGAAGCAGAGATAGTAGCTTGGCGACATTCGTAGGAGAAGCCTTCTTATCCAAATCCAGCTCATACAGAGTCGTGTTGAACTTCACGACATCGACTAACTCTTGGAAGTCGCCAGGAAGTCCGGCAGTGGAAATACCGACCTTATCATTAACTAGGAACACTTTCTTGGCGGACTTACTGAGGACGAATGTACCGTAAGATACTCTCCTGTCCGCCGCGAGAACGACACCGCCCTTGAATTTCAAGCCCAGAGCAGTAGCCAGAACCACTGTAACACCCCTCAAGTTAAATGGAGCCCCGGGCGGGATTCGAACCCGCGACCTCCGCCTTACCAAGGCGGCGCTCTAACCGAGCTGAGCTACCGGGGCCCACCTCAAACTGTATCCTAATCTCTTTATAAATGCTATCAGGTAATCCTCCTAGCTCTTATGAGGGCCGCTAAGGAGATGATCGCGACGAGCATGATGGCTAGGTATGGAATGTACTCTAGGTAGCCATGGCGCCTCCTGAGCTCGATTTTCACGCTCGTGTCCTCCCTAAAGTACCCAGTAAAGCTCGAGGAGAGGGTTGACACATAGATGAATAGGCCTCCCTCATCCTCATACCACTTAAAGTAAACGGAGGGGAGGTCTACCTCCACATCGGGAAGGAAATTCCCTTCATCAGGCAATTGCAGTCGAAGGTATACAACTGGAGTGACCTTGGAGATGCTCACTCTGTACATGTAACCATTCCTCTCTATGATATAGGGGGTCTGGTGAGATGCCAGACTCAAGGTAGGATCACCCAGCAGGACCTCATAAGCCGCCTCTTTGGGGCTTATCCCTTTCTCCGTGGCCTCTTTTATGTGTAAGTTGTTCACCGTCATAACAGCCTCTCCCAACGTGCGACCCGTCAGGGCCATCATCAAGATGAGATCTGGATAGGAGGTACCCGCCTCAGATCCTATGCTGAACTCTACTCTCGTGGCTCCTATATATGCAAACGCTCCGGCTTCTAGAAACGAATAGGCTATGGAACTCTTGGGATCATCGAGATCTGAGAACCTCAGGGTATCGCATGACAGGGTGATCACTATAGCTCCCAACGGTCTAGCGGACCTCACTATGGAGGGTATGATGACTACATGCCCCTCGGTCTTCAGGGCCATGGCGTAGGGGTTTCCGTGCAGGTTGAGATAGATAATACCATTTCTTGCCTCTCTGAGCATCTTAGCGGAGTCCTTCACCGTCAGATTGGAATACTCCACATCGGGGTGCAACACCTTCGTGCTCAATCCGTAGGATGATGCTATGAATTCCACTTTCCTAGCTAAAGGGAGATCCTCAATGAGGGAGATACCTCTAAGTCTGTTGATCAAACCCATTGAAGCAGCATCGTCCGCGAGCAGCATCAGGAAGGGTGCAGCCACATCGGGACCGGTAAGGACTCCTAAGGAGGCGTCTAGATACGGATCATCGTCTATACAGGTTAGGAAGTCTATAACATTCAGATACCTCTCATAGTTTCGGGAGGTGAGGGGCTTGGTCAATAAGATGACGTACCTAACCCCCTTCAAGAGTTCCCGGCTCAGTTGAGCCGAATCCAAATCAATTAATTTAGCCTTTTTGAGAAAGGCTGCATAGGCCGCCAGTAAAGAGTAATCCGGCCCATCCGAGCTGTAGAACAGGACTGCAACTTCACTCTCCATAGAAGATAGCTCTTGGGATATGAGATCCAATTTCTTTAGGAGGGGTTCAAAGTCAGCCCCTTGAATACCCTTCTCTTTGGAGTAAAGTAGGAAATAAGCGAGTTCGTGAGGGGTCATCTCTCTAAGGATGGCTCCATATGATCCAACTTTTGCAGGGAATCCCATCTCCCTGAGCCGATCGCTCATATAGGAGGCGTTCCGGGCGACTACTATCCTCTCCTGCGGGCCCATCGAGAGGAAGAATGCTGAAGCTGATCCGTAATCCTCGAAGACATGAACTAGGGGAAGGCTGCCGGCTTGAGCGGGTGTTAGGATCGAAACATCCGACATTACCATCAGTGAAACGATGATGAGAAGAAAAGATCTCAATCATTACCCCCGCATTCCTTCTTGAACAGTATCTGATACTGCAAACTGGTAAACCCGTAGTTTTGAAGTACCCTTTCCAAGTCCGAGGAGAAACGACATGGGATGGAGCAAACCGGAGTTCTCTTCACATAATACGCTATGTATTTCCACTCTTGGTCCTCGTCATCTAGAAGATCTGCTAGGGACCTGAGCCTCCTCTTAGAGGAGAGCACAGATCTAATGAAGGCGAGAGTGAGGTCAACCGCTAAATCTAACGACTTATCTGACTTGAACCCTTCCCTCCTCGCAAGCTCCCTTACTGCAGAAGAGATGACCTCCTCCAGTTCGTCCGCTGCCAAGACGCGACACCTGTATGTTATGGTGCGGCCGCCGGGATTTGAACCCGGGTCTCCGGCTTGGAGGGCCGGCATCCTGTCCAGGCTAGACTACGGCCGCCAGCTGTCTATGCTGCCTTCTGGATCTAAAAACTTTAGCTCAGCACCCGCGCTGGGGGAGTTGCGAAACGAATTAGTAAATATATTTATTGATGATAACTGGTTATGCCATACCGAAACTAGAAGAATCCGTCCACAGTAGTTTATTATAACGCAGCGATCTTAGAGGATGAGTAGGGCTAGGGACCCGCTCATTGATAAGTTTAGCGAAACTTTTATATATGCATATAGGGGTCTACACTTCGGCAATTTACTAATGGGGTGGTGGGTTTTCCTGTCTCGGGAGAAGAGAGATTATCCTAAGGCCGCCGAACCTTCCTCTCAAGAAGAGGAGGAGCTAAGGTGCCCTAGATGCGGGAGCACTAACATAGTGGAGGATCCTGAAACTGGGGACCTGGTTTGTCAAGATTGCGGCCTCATTATAGATTCAAGCGTCCTGAACTTCTCGAAGGACTGGCGGGCCTTCGATTCAGATGAATACATGGAGAGGGCTCACGCCGGTGCCCCGGTTACTCCATTAAGACCGGGCTTCGGTCTCGACACCGAGATAACTCTTACTAGAGGACTAAGCAAGAAATCCGTGAACCAATTGAAGAGGACCCAGAAGCATGTGGCGGACTCCAAGGAGAAGACCGTGGAACCTGCCCTAAGGAAGATAAGAGATGCTGCTGAGTCTCTAAACCTACCGCAAGAGACTGTCGAGGATGCAGCCACTCTCTACAGGATGGCCGCACGGGCTGGACTGGTTAAAGGGAGAAGCATGGATGCCATGGTAGCCGCGGTCATCTATGCCGCCTGTAGGAGAACAGATGTACCTAGGACCTTAGAGGAGGTATCGAGATACTTCTCTCTGGAGGAGAAAGAGGTTGGGAGGAGCTTCAGGTTCCTGTTCAGGAAGCTAGGGATACAGATACCTCCACCGAAACCGGAGAATTTTGTATATCTCATATGCTCCAAGCTGAACCTCCCTGAAGAGATCGCGACGCAAGCAATAAGGATAATCAAGATAGCCAAGAAGAACGGAGCTACGATGGGAAGAGAGCCGGTAGGCGTGGCCGCAGCAGCAGTCTACATGGCCTGCCAAGAGTTAGGCATACACAGGACTCAGAGAGAGCTAGCTCAGGCAGCTAACGTTACTGAGGTCACCGTGAGGAATAGGTACAAGGAACTCATCCAGAAGGCCCGCAAAGAATGGTTAGATGAGATAGGAGAGGAAAGATTGAATGAAATAAAGAAGAGAATAGCCGAGAAGGTGAAAGCAGCCTCACAGGTGAAAGAATAATCTTTTTATTCCCCTTCAACGGCTCCATGGTGAGTTGGAATGTATCAGTGCCTAAGGTGCGGCTACATCTTCACTAAGGAGGAGATGGAGGAATACTTCAAGGACTTTAAATGCCCTAGATGCGGGTACAGGATCCTAAGGAAAGTGAGGAAAGAGGAACCCAAGGTGGTGAAGGCGATCTGAGTTGCCAGCCGATGAGGCGAACAAGTGGTTAACAAAGGAAATACTCACGCTGGCCGTATTATTCCTGATCTTTTTAGCATTCTTCAAGGTAGTCCTACCCCTGCTGACAGGTGTGGACTCCCCATTTACCGTGGTGACATCGGGATCGATGAGACCCACCTTGGAAGTGGGGGATCTACTCATAGTGGTGGGCGCTGACCCTTACAATCTAAAGGTAGGGGACATAATAGTGTTCAGAGTCCCTTGGTCGAGCTCGCTCATAGTCCACAGGATAATCAGAATAGACATGAGCATGAACGGGCCAGTCTTTTACACTAAGGGAGATAACAACGCGCTTCCTGATCCGGGTTTCAGGACCTCTAGGGACATATACGGCAAAGTGGTTCTCAGAATTCCCTACTTGGGTTCCGCTCTGGAGCTGCTCCAGTCGCTTCCAGCCAAGCTGGCGATTGTCGGAATTATTGCAGCCTATCTCCTCTATGAGTATTCCAAGGTATTAGGAAAGGAGAGTACCGATAATGAGCCTTATGAGCTTTACACAACCGAACAAGACGATAAATGGGAAGAAACCTGAAATTCTAGTGATTAGAGGTATCTAGTGGTAGATCAAGTGGGGGAATAAAGGAGGCCCAAGTGGGGGAAGGTAGCTGCCTCTCCTTTATATATAATGGGCCACTCGGATAGTAGTGAAACGGGGAAAACTATGTCATTCGACGATAGTGAAAGCGAAGTAATGGAAGAAAAATCCACAAAAAAGGAAGATGTGGAAGAAATTTTAAGAAGGCTGAGGGAGCCCGAGATAACCATCCAGAACGTCGTGTCATCAGCTGACATAAGGCAGAGACTCGATCTACACGAGATTGCCAAGAAGATAAAGAAATCAAGGTATGATCCGGAGAAGTTCCCCGGACTAGTGCTCAAGCTAGATGAACCCAAGGCCGCCCTCCTGCTCTTCAGCAGTGGGAAGTTCGTATGCACTGGTACTAAGTCCGTAGAGGAATCGGCTAGAGCCATAAATGCGGCGATAGAGGTCCTCAAGAAGCATGGGATAGAGGTCAAAAGGAGGCCTCTCATCAAGGCAGAGAACATAGTTGCTTCCGCAAAGCTCTTCGTCAAGGTAGACATAGAGAAACTGGCTTTGGAGCTTCCTAACACTCTCTACGAGCCAGAACAGTTCCCAGGTCTGATATTCAGGATGAAGGATCCCGATGTAGTTTTCCTGATATTCGCCTCTGGAAGCCTAGTTTGTACCGGTGCGAAGAAGGAGTCTGATGTAAAGAGGGCAGTCTATAAATTGAGGAGGATCCTAGCTGAAGGCGGATATCTAGTTTTCGATTGAATGCCGGTTCTCTCGACTCCAGCTCTTTTTATTTTAGTCAGGCGCTAACTGTGGGGGTGGGTCCATGGTAAAGACGACAGTCTCAGTCATCAAAGCCGATATAGGTGGTCTGGCCGGGCATCACGTGGTTCACCCCAAGCTCAAGGAAGTAGCTGCTCAGGAGCTGTCTAAAGCCAAAGACTCTAGGCTTATAGAGGATTTCTACGTGACGGCAGTAGGGGATGACCTTCAACTGATAATGACACACAGGAAAGGAGTAGAGAACCCCGAAATCCACGAACTGGCTTGGAATGTTTTCAAGAAAGGTACTGAGGTGGCGAAGGAGTTAGGACTCTATGGTGCGGGACAGGACCTCCTAAAGGATGCGTTCTCAGGAAATCTAAAGGGCATGGGACCTGGAGTGGCTGAAATGGAGTTCGAAGAGAGGCCATCTGATCCTTTAATTGTGTTCATGGCGGATAAGACCGAACCGGGCGCCTTCAACCTCCCCATGTTCCGGATATTCGCGGATCCCTTCAACACAGCCGGCTTGGTTATAGACCCTAGGCTCCACGACGGTTTCATATTCGAGATAATGGATGTGATGGAGAGCAAGGTCGTGGAGATGTCCTCTCCGGAGGAGATGTACGACATCCTCTCCCTAATCGGTACTCCAGGCAGATATGTGATACGCAGGGTGTTTAGGAAGTCCGATAGAGAGATAGCAGCCGTGGTCAGTACAACTAGGCTGAACCTGATCGCTGGCAAGTATGTGGGTAAGGACGATCCCGTAGCTATAGTTAGGGCGCAAAGCGGATTTCCGGCGCTAGGAGAGGTGCTCGAACCCTTCTCGTTCCCCTTCTTGGTAGCTGGCTGGATGAGAGGATCTCACCACGGTCCCCTCATGCCCGTCTCCGAGGCCGACGCGAGGCCCAGTAGATTCGATGGCCCTCCCAGAATAGTCGCCTTAGGATTCCAAGTGCAGGACTCCAAGCTAATAGGACCGAGCGATCTCTTCTCTGATGTGGCCTTTGATGAAGCTAGGAGAATGGCCAACATGATAACTGACTACATGAGGAGGCACGGTCCCTTCATGCCACATAGACTCGGACCCGAGGAGATGGAGTACACGACATTGCCCAAGGTACTTGAGAAATTGAAGGACAGGTTCAGGCCCGAGTGATTTCCACGAAAGGCTCCACCAACTCTTCCATTTTTTCGTAAGGATTTGGACTTTTGGCTACAGCGGAGGCAACAAGCACACCATAGCTACCGAGCCTTATCGCAGCTCTTACATCTTCTCCACTGGTGATTCCTGCACCGCAGAGGAGATCAACGTTAGGATTGACATCTATCACGGCCTTAAGCGAGTTCTGAACGACCTCCGGTTTGGCCTTTGATACCGGAATGCCCGTTCCGATGAGTTCAGGAGGTTCTATGGCGACCGCGTCTGGGGATAAGGCCGCGACGGCTGCCGACTCTTGAGGCGTTGGAGCGCACACTATGGGAGAGAGACCCAATTCTTTCAGCTTTGTAACGGCCACACTTATATGATGGAGCTCTATCTGCTTCTCAGAATGGTTCAACAGGGAACCTCTAGCACCAGACTTTTTTACGAGTTCAGGCGGAATATGACCCGTGTGGGCCCCCGGGTCTATGGGATCCACATGCTGGGAGTACACTGGGATATCAACGCTTTCCGCCACTACTTTCAAATCCAGTACATTCGGAGCAATGCCGATAAGAACCCCTGTTTCCCTCCAGACCTTCTCCGCTTGTCTAGCTATCTCCACGGCCTTCACTCCCGAAGCCTGTGAGTATGTCTTCAGGTTAACCAGCAGCCTAGGAACCTCTGTCATAATTTAGTTGCTCTCCCAAATCTTAATCAGCTTTTTGTTAGGTGGGGATCCCGATTGAAATGAAGCTGGATTACAGGTGCCCCGCCTGTATATTTAAGGTGGCAGCTAGAGAGGCTAGGTATGTACCGACCGATAGGAGACTTCCCTTTGTCAGGGATGTAGTGCGGGCCCTCCACTCTATGATGGACGAGGCTCCTACTCCCGCTCACATAGCGGCCGAGAGGGAGAAACTCCTCAAATCATACTCTGGATCGGAAGATCCCTATGCGACCAGAAAGGGGGAGCTAATAGAACTAGTCCTAAAGGATCTAGTTCCCCTGATAGAGGAAGAGCTAGTTAACCTACCTGAGGGCTACCACAGGTTCAGATGGCTTGCCCTGAACTCCGCATCGGCGAACGGATACGAAGTCCCACTAATGGGGGGAAAAGACCTCGTAGAGAGGTTCACCAAGGTGGTAGCTAGGGACCTAGAGATAGACGGCACTGAGGAGGCGTTCGATATAATAACTAAAGCCGGTCCGGGGGACATAATATCCTTCATCTTCGACAACGCCCACGAAGCCCCAATAGACTTAATCCTAGTCAAGTATCTAGAACAGATGGGCAAGACCGTATATCTGTTTGCGAAAAAGTCTCCCATGGCTGACGATCTGACTGTGGAGGAACTACGATCACTGCACAAGTCACCCTACATCTTCGGTTTGAGTTCCCCGCTTGGAGTCATGCCTGAAAGGGAGACGGAGGTTAACATGAACATCCTTAGATCCTCGAAGCTTATCATAGCCAAGGGGATGGCCAGCTACGAGACCCTCACCGAGGTGGACTTAGGTGTAAAGGTATTACACTTGCTCACACTAAAATGCGAGGCCGTTGCAGAACATGCTGGTGGAAAGCTGGGGAGCCCAGTAGCCATAATGAGGTGATAGGATGGCGGAGTTCTCTATGGGGGAGGGAGAATACCTAGTCAGGCTAGCTAGAAAATCTATAGAGCACTACATGGAAAGGAGATCAGTTCTCGAGGTCGATCCTCCCTATTCCAAGCTGAAGATCCCTTACGGAGCCTTCGTAACCCTGAGCACATATCCTGAGAGAAATCTTAGAGGCTGCATAGGTTATCCGGAACCTATTCTGCCCCTTTACAAGGCCGTCATAAGGGCAGCCATAGCGGCGGCTTTCGAGGATCCTAGGTTCCCTCCTCTAGCTAAGGAGGAGCTTGATAGGGTCGCAGTCGAGGTCTCAATACTGACCCCTCCCGAGAGGATAGACGACAAAGTGGAGAGCAGGTTCGATCTACGGAGGATGGTGAAAGTGGGGAAACATGGACTGATAGTTCGCCGCGGTGTGTATTCCGGCCTCTTGCTTCCACAGGTCGCCGTGGAATACTCTTGGGACTCCGAAGAATTTCTAAGCCAGACTTGTATCAAAGCCGGAATGTGGGTGGACTGCTGGCTCAAGGAGGGAACTGAAGTATATAGGTTCACTGCGGAGATCTTTGAGGAAGAGAAACCCAGGAGACGGATCATCAGGAGAGAGATAGGATAAGAAGGTTCGATCGCATGCCGAGGGCCTACTTCTCACCCTTAGGTATAGGATACGGACACGCGTCTAGATCCTTGAACCTAGCTAGAAGGCTTAAGAAAGAGGGATTCTCCATCTTCTTCTCAGCATACGGAGATGCCTCCTCTTATCTGATGGGGGCGGAGGAAGTGGAGGTTGTGTATTGCGGTGAGGAAATGCTATGGAAGCAGAAGCCGGATGGAAGCCCTGACCTCTGGGGGACGCTCAAGAGTTTATCTGAACTGAGGAACTTCCTTCACCACATAAAGACCGAGAAGGAGAACATAGAGGCAGCATCTCCAGATGTCGTAGTATCCGACTCCAGAATATCCACATTGATCGCAGCTCAGTACCTTGGAGTGCCCAGCGTCGTGGTGCTCAACCAACCTAAATTACTCCTCTCGCCCCTCATGAGGAGAAACACTCCTCCAGATGATCTAAGTGATAGCGAGGGTTACAGCGTACTATCCACAGTGGTGGAGAAGCTACTCAACACGGCGATAACTAGGTTCTGGGGGCTCTCCCAAGCATCAATAATAGCGGATTTTCCTCCACCCTTCAGCATATCCAAGTACCATACCTCAGATCTCCCGAAACCTCTCATGGACAGGATAGTCTTCTCAGGCCCCCTGATAGAGCCTAACTGCAGACCGGGCAGGAAAGAGGACGTGATCCTGATAATGATATCTGGACCAGGCGCCGAGAGAAAGTCCTTGGCTGATGTTATACTGAAACTCCTGAATGACATACCGAAGGATCTCAGGGACTACGAATTCATAGTATCCTTGGGTGAGCCGTCCAATTCCGGAGACGAGGAGGTCCGGGACAACGTGAAGATATACAAGTGGCTGCCTGACAAGTGGAGCGTCTTGGAGAGGGCTAGGCTGGTGGTTTCCAGAGCTGGGCATACGACTATCACTGAGGCGCTCATGTGCGGGAAGCCCCTCCTGTTGATACCCGTTCCGGGACAGACGGAAAAAATGGAGAACGCCCGCTCCATAGAAGAGATGGGTCTGGGCAGGATGGTCAGGCAGTCAGAGGTGGAGGCTAAGTTCTTTGAGGTGTTGAGATCCCTGCTTAAGCAAGAGTATGAGAGGAGGGTTAAGAGGTTCAGGGAGAGATTTAAAGACTGGAATTTCCTAGATAGGGCAGCTGGGATAATAGAGTCAGTTCTCTACTGAACTAAAGATTTGGTTACCGCCCATCTCAGTGCTCTAAAGATTCTCTCCAAGTTATTCAGTTCATCGACTTGGATCCTTATTGCTCTGAGTCTGCCGTCAGGATATTCGTCGATCTCGCATCTCCCCCCGTACTCCTCCACTTTTCTCATGAGGAACGAGCTTATGGGCCTCTCCCTGGCATCTACTACCACGTTTTCGGTCGGCACGAACGCAATACTGCCCGTTCTCTTGTTAACCCTGGCGATACCGATCAAAGTGCCGTCCTCCGAGGTGAGCCTCCTCTCCTCTACATCCCTAGGCTGCTGAATCTCAGGTTCCGACTTGAGTTGATCTGCAGTCACTAGGGTCTGCTCTAACAGGACCTGATCAAGGGCCTCGACCATTTCCCTCAACTGAAGGACTTCCCTCTCCAACTTCTCTATCCTCCTCTTCAGGAACTCCCTGAGCTTGAGTAAATTCTTTATCCTCTCACTCCTTTCGGACAATCCTACCTTCCTCCAAAGATTTCCTGTACAAGTCCTTAAATCTGTTCACGCCGACCCTCGAGATGAGTGGGCCCAACTTGGGACCCTGTGGCTGACCCAGCAGTATCATGTATAGGGCCCTGAAGAACTCTCTTACTGGTACACCCTTGCCCCTAGCGGTCTCGAATGCTAGGTTCTGTATGTCCTCATCGACCATATCCTCAGAAAGACTCTCCACAAAGGAGTTCACGGCTTCGAGAACTTTACCATTTATCTCCACGATTCCGAGCTCTCTGCTGCCGAAGTTCTCCACGTAGTTCTTGGCATAGTACACGTATCTTCTGAAGATATCATCGTTCAGCAGGGAATCTGGATCCACGCCGTAATACTTTGAGATAAGGTCTGCAGCCAGCCTCAGCAACTCCTCGAAGCCCATATTTCTCGGAAGCATCGATACGACATTGAGGACCGCGGAGTACCTGTAAGGCCACGGCTCGGGGACGCCCTCCATCAGATAGGTGAACTCCATGAGTCTCTTCAAGGTGATGCGATCCCTTTCACTCCTTATTCTCTCCAAGTTGTGATACTTCCTCACGTTGTTTTCCAGCTCGTTTATGTAGAGAGGAGAGCTCTGCAGGGATATGCTCCTAGTTCCGTGGTATCTCTTGAACATGAGCATCCTCAAGGCCTCAGGGGGAGAGAACTCCATCCACATCTGGGGCGTTATGACGTTCCCAGCGCTCTTACTTATCTTCCTCTTAGTAGAATCTAGGAACATCTCGTACATCACCGTAAGCGGTGGCTCGTACCCTAAGACTTCCCTAGCTATCCTCTCGTTCACCCTGAACGAGTCGGTTATGTCCTTCCCGTGAGGTTCAAACACTATCCCTAACGCGGCCCACCTAGCTGCGAACTCTCCCTTCCAAGAGAGCTTACCCTCTCCCTTCAGATATGAGGCCTCACCGATGTACCCGCACCCCTTCATCCCCTTGAACTCCTGATCACAGGCGTAAATGACCTTGCCCTCCTCAGGAATGACCTTCAGCACCCTAGTTGTATATATCCTACCGCATCTCTCGCATCTAGGCCAGTAATGAATCCATCCCTCGGGTTTACTCGATCCCACCTCCTCTCTGATTATCCTGTCGACCTTATCGTTGTTCTCCAATAGTTTAGAGACCTGCTCGTCTAACAATCCGGATTTATAGGCCTCGGTCCCGGAGATAAATGTGAACTCTATGCCCAACTTCTCCAAGGCATCTATCAACATAGAGCTCATGTGTTCCCCGTAGCTGGAATGGCATCCCCAAGGATCGGGGATCTCGCTCACCGGCATTCCCAAATACTTGGAGTATTCCTCGGGCACTCCTGCAGGTACCTTTCTCAACCCATCTCTATCATCGCTGTACGCTATCAATTCACTCTTGTATCCCAGCTCCTCCAGAGCCAGCTTGACCCCGTAGGCCCTGAGCGAATCTCCCACAGAACCTATGTGAGGGAAGCCGCTTGCCCCTATCCCCGATTCAACCCTCAAAACATCTATCTTCCTTCCGAGCCCCTCCTCTCTCTCTATTATGTCCTTAGCTATTTTATCCAGCCAGAAATGAGGCCTCCTCTCCGAACCCATGTAGATCGGTCCTACCGGTCTGTGAGCAATAAGAAATTTACCCAAAAATTAGAGGGGGTTTTCTCCCCCCGGGCTCACACTTGGGTGAGCTCGATCTCTATTACGCTTATGTCCCTCCTGCTACCGTTCTCGTCGATGATTTCCTCAGTGCCAGTCCTGAGGTCGGTTATCTTGATCTTGCCAGGGAAGTACTTAAGCCTAGTTATCTCAGCCACATCGACGGCCCTGGATATAGACCTACCCCTGGCCTTCAGCACGATCTTCTTCACACCCCTGTTTATCTGAAGGGTGGTAGCCATAACGTAGTTGATAGCAGGCTTCTTACCAACATAGACGATTCCCTCTTCAGCCACCATGCGTATCACCTCTCTATCCTCTGTAGGCCCGCCTCTTTCACTGGGGAGCCTGGAGGGCGAGCTGTGTCTGACTCACCACTCAGCAATTAAAAAAGTTACTCTCGCTTCAGGAGCTTCCTAACATCTAGGAGGGAGATCTTCTCTCCTTCCCTCCTCTCCAAGATGAGAGGCAACTTTCCTTTCTCCAGCTCCAATTTAGCTAGCTCGACGGGATCGGTCAGACCTTCAGGTATCTCGTTCTCATCTAAAAAGAGGGGAGAGCCAGCCGCGATCTGCTGGGCCCTAATGGATATTATCCTTATGCGCTCGAACTTGGTGAGCCTCTTGGGGCCCAACAGATCGCTATTAGCTGACACCTTACTCCTCACCTTTGCCCTTTCCACCTTCGAATTTCTTGCCGGCAGCAGCTATTATATCATCGATCTTGAGCACAGTGGTCGCGAACTCAGCTGCGGACTCTACGGCCCTCCTGATCACCCTCTCAGGCTCTATTATGTCCTTCTCGTACATGTTCTCCACCTCTCCGGTGTATATGTTGAAGCCATACTCCCTCTTACCCTCGGCGTGCGCCTTCCTCAGTTCGGCCAGCTTGACTATCGGGTCGTGGCCAGCGTTCTCTATCAGAGTCTTAGGTATGGACTCGAGGGCCTCAGCGAACTTCTCCACCACGTTCTGCTCCTTTCCACCGAGCTGGACCGCGTAGTCCTTGAGCTTGAGCACTAGATCCGTCCAAGCGGCACCAGCGCCCACAACTATTTTCTCATCCTCTATGACGTTTCTGACCACGCTTAAAGCGTCATGCAGGTTCCTCTCAGCCTCATCTATGACCTGCTTCTCTCCACCCCTTATCAGTATGCTAACGGCCCTGGGATCCTTGCATCCCTCGACGAAGACCATCTTGTCCTCTCCGACCCTCCTCTCCTCAACTAGCTCCGCGTAACCGAGGTCCTTTTCAGATATCTCCTTAACGTTAACGATTATCTTGGCTCCAGTGGCCTTGGCGAGCTTCTCCATATCGGATTTCCTCACCCTCCTGACAGCTAGTATGCCGTGCTTCGCTAAGAAGTGCTGGGCGACGTCATCGATGCCCTTCTGGCAGAACACCACGTTCGCTCCGGTGGCGGCTATCTTCTCAACCAACTCGGCCAGCATCTGCTTCTCCTGGTCCAAGAACTCCTTAACCTGAGTCGGTGAGGTTACCCTGATCTTAGAGGAGAGCTCAGGCTTCTTTATCTCAAGGGCGCTCTCTATGAGAGCTATCTTGGCGTTCTCTATCCTCCTAGGCATCCTAGGATGTACGACCTCCTTGTCGATCACTATACCCCTGATGAGCTTTGTGTCAAACAGGGAACCGCCCTCCTTCTTCTCCAGCTTTATGTTATCGAGATCAACAATTCTCTTACCGTCTCTCTCCTCCACGACCTGTAGAGCGGCATCGACGACGAGATCGGCCAGATAGTCCTGTGCCACCCGGGCGGACTTGCTGCTCATGGCTATCTTAGCTATCTTCTTCAGCAACTCTTTGTCGTTCCACGGGACCTTGATCGCTATCTCATTCAAGTACTCCACCGCCTTTTCCGCGGCCTTCCTGTACCCGGAGATTACTACTGTAGGATGTATGCCTAGATCCAATAGGTCCTCCGCCTTGGCCAGTAATTCACCGGCTAGGAGAACTACGGTAGTTGTACCGTCTCCAGCTTCCTGCTCTTGGGATTTCGCTAAGTCCACCATCATCTTAGCAGTGGGATGCTCGACCTCTATCTCCTTCATTATGGTGGCACCGTCGTGTGTGATTATCACATCCCCAAAGGGGTCGACGAGCATCTTCTGCATGCCCTTAGGACTGAGGGAAGTCCTTATGGTATCAGCTATGGCCTTTGCAACGGTTATATTCAACCTCAGGGCTTCCCTACCCTTGGTCCTTGAGGTTCCTTCTTTCAATATCAGAACGGGGATTGCTCCAGCTCCCTCGCCACCTTGAACGGCCATACATATCACCTCTTTTACTGGGTCTCTCAGAACTTGTCGCTGGGATTACCCATGTTAGGGTCGATAACCGAGTTAAAAAAGCTTATCAATCTATCCAGCCCTCCCGTTAACTTGAGGAGCTCCAAGAGAGAGTAAAAATGGTGAAATATTTGAATGATAGACGAGGATCTCTTCAATCTATTGCCTAGTTGCCTGAGATCAGCTATGAAAGATAGAGGAATTGGGAGGCTAACGGAGATACAGGAGATGGCCATTCCACTCATCCTCTCAGGTAAAAATGCCCTTCTGATAGCTCCAACGGGTTCTGGAAAGACTGAAGCAGCCCTTTGGCCCATCCTCACAATGATGAAGAGTGAAGGAATAGGAGAGGGATTTATCACGCTTTATGTGACCCCCTTAAGGGCCCTGAACAGGGACCTAGAGGAAAGGATAACCTACTGGTCCTCTAGATGTGGCTTCGATGTTGGAGTGAGGCATGGTGATACCTCCAAGGCGGAGAGGACTAGACAATCGAGATCTCCTCCTCATATCCTCATAACGACACCAGAGACCCTCCTGATTATAATGTCCGGACCTAAGATCTCTAAGTGGCTTAAAAACGTGAGGTATGTCATTATAGACGAGGTTCACGAGCTACTGGACGACAAGAGGGGCACGCAACTCTCCTTATCCCTAGAGAGGCTTGAGAGGATACGGGGGAGGGCATTCCAGAGGATAATGCTCTCAGCCTCCCTAGGCAACCCCGCGATGGCCCTAGAATATTTCTCCTATAGAAGGGACGGGGAGATCTCATATTCGCGAGAGAGCCGCTTAATGAAAATATCAGTAGCCTATCCGGAGCCTTCTCAAAGGGACATCGAGCTATCTAAGGCCATGCTCCTAGAACCGGGGGTGATAGCTAGGATCAGAATACTGGCGGATTTGATAAGGGAGGCCAGATCGGCCATAGTCTTCACGAACACTAGGTCCATGGCGGAGGCCCTTGGCTACAGGATGAGGAAAGCATTCGAGGAGCTGAAGATACATGTCCATCATAGCTCTTTATCGAAGGACGCTAGGGTGGAGAGCGAATCACTCCTCAAGAGGGGAGAACTCTCTGCGGTGATCAGCACGAGCTCGTTGGAGCTAGGAATAGATGTAGGGTACGTAGATTTGGTAGTACAGTACGGTTCCCCTAGGCAGGCGATGAAGTTGCTTCAGAGGGTCGGCAGATCTGGGCACGGTCCAGGCAGGGTGGCTAGAGGTGTAGTAGTTGCCCAGGACTCTGACGACTATCTGGAGTCGATAGTACTGGCTAAGAGGGCCCTCTCGGGCGATTTGGAGGAGCTAAGGCCTTTGGAGAAGTCCTATGATGTGCTCTACCACAGCACCATCGGACTGCTCTTGGGAGAGAGATCCGTCTCACTGCAGGATCTGGTGGACATGGCCAAGCGATCATGGCCGTACAGGGAGATAACCATCGACGAGGTTAGGGGAATATTCTCCTTCATGTCCAAGGCTTGGCCCAGAATCATCTGGTACGATGAAGTAGGGGATAGCGTCAAGAGGTATGGAGGCGGGCTAGCCCATGAGTACTTCTTCTCGAACATCTCCACGATACCCGACACCACATCATACCCTGTCATAGATGACACCACGGGATTCTACATAGGCCAGCTGGATGAGACCTTCGTCTTGGAGTACCTGCTTCCCGGCGTTAAGTTCGTCTTCAGGGGATCGGTCTGGAAGGTCAAGAGGATAGAAGGCGGTCGCATTTTCGTGGAACAGGTCTTCGACCCGGTCGGTGCCATACCCAGCTGGATAGGGGAACAGTTACCCGTGGCAAGGGAGACTGCAATTGAGGTGGGAGCTATCAGGGGACTCGTGGAGGAGGCCATATCCGAGGACGCATTGGACGAGCTCGTAAATAATCTGGTGAGGGGGTACCCCTTCACAAAGTCTGAGGATCTCAGAAGAGCTCTAGCCACAGTAGTGGATCACGTGAAACAGGGTTATCCGCTTCCTACAGATCGGAGGATCGTGATAGAGGGTATAACTGGCTCAGGCGTCGTGATCCACTCCACTCAGGGTAGCTTGGTTAACAGGACATTAGGGAGAGGCCTGTCCTTCGTCATCTCCAGGGACTTCAAGGTCGCTGTAAGAGTGACTGAGGATCCCTACAGGATAGTGATAATGGGTGTTGGTAAAGAGGCAGTGGCTGAGTCCCTACATCGCCTCTCTAGGGAGGGTAGGGACACTCTGGTGAAGGCCGTAGCCAACAGTTCATTCTTCAGGATCAGGTTACTCCATGTGGCTAAGAGGATGGGCCTGATAAGAGATACGGCGAACTCTAGGATCGTGAGCTTGGTCAGGCTGGCCAAGGCATACGAAGGTACTCCCGTCTACGAGGAAGCTTTAAGGGAGTCCCTCACGAAGGATTTCGATGTTGATGGGACGCTGGACCTACTCAGGTCGATATTCTTAGGAAAGATAGAAGTGGTCATATCTGAGAAGCAGGGTCCGAGTCCCCTATCTCTGCTAGGATTGGAGAGATCAGGTCTACCCCTAGAGATAATTCCTCCATCGGAATTGAGCAGGAGGCTGCTGGAGAGCTTCAAGTACAGGATACTTTCACAGCAGATCACGCTGGTCTGCTCCAACTGTTGGAGATGGAGCATGGACACCACGGTATTGAGCCTCCTAGATTTGGGGAAAGTGCCCAAATGTCCTGTGTGTGGAAGTGATAGGGTAGCGGCCCTCTCCGGATACTGGGCATCCGAAGCCAAGGAATATGTGGAGGAATCTAAGAGGAGGGGGAGGCCCTCTGTACCCAACTGGGAGCTCGCTAACAGGGTCTATGAACTCGGCTCACTCACCGAGAGGTACGGGCTACCAGCCGTAGTCGCGATGGCCGCTAGGGGGGTGGATCCAATGGACATCGAGTGGCTGGTATCGAGGCGTACCGAGTTGGACGAGGATTTCATGGCCGAACTCGCTAAAGTTGAGACTGAGGCCGTAAAGAGGAGGTTGACCGGGAAGAAGAGGAGAAGGAGGAAGAGGTCTGGTTAGGTTGTCAAGTCAGGAGGCCCGCACCCCTCAGGATTCTAATGGCGGCACTCCTCGGATCGCTCGACTTCGTTATTGCCCTTCCCACCATGACGAAATCGGCTCTTTTAGCTACTTCCCCTATGGTAGACTCATTTATACCACCGGCGACACCTATCTTGACTCCCAGCTCTTTAGCGGAGTCTAGCAACTCGTATTCGGAGAATACCCCCTCATCAACCCCCCTGTGCAGGCATATCCTGTGTATTCCGAACTCTATGATCTCTTTCAAACGGGGCACCACATCTCTTAGGCCTAAAGTGTCCACCAGTACCTCTCCCCCGGATTCTTCTGCTCTCCTGACCGCTTCCTTTATGGTTTCATCCGGTGACACAGCCATTACGCTCATCAGATCGGCGCCGGAGGAGAAGGCCAGATCCGCCTCTAGGTACCCCGTGTCCATGGTCTTAGTGTCAGCGAACAGCTTGATCTCAGGAAATCTCTCCCTGAGCTTTCTCACGGATCTCATTCCTTCAGCCTTTATCAGTGGAGTTCCAACCTCAATCTCCCTGAAGCCGGCCCCCACCGCCAGCTCAGCTATCCTAATAGCCTCGTCCAAGGATGTCAGGTCGATTGACAGGAACACCTCTACCATTCCGAGCCCCCCATCCATCTCCTGACCACGTAAATGAGTGCCAGAATTAAAACTAGCGAGATCAGGATCAGTGCCACAGTGATATGCAGGGGAATGTTCTCTCCAGCGGCGAAGATGAAGGGACCTATTATCACCACGAAACCTCCACCGGAACCAGCTTCGGTGGAGTGGGAGATCATCAAGGCCATGAAGCCCATTATGATGAGGGACACTCCCATGAAGATCAAGAACACTCTGACGAAAATCTTCTCATCTATCTCGCTCATGACCAAGCCCCCATGAGGACGATCATGGTCAGCATCAGCAGGACGGATATAGCTACTAGTACGATGAGGAGCGATGTCTTAATGTTCCTACCGAACACTATGGGGATAGGCCCTATCAGTATCACCCCACCGACGCTGTAGTCTCCGAACTTCCGGGATGGCAGTAGCAGCGCCAACGCGATTAACACAAGCCCCATAACTATTAGGAGAATTCCCATGAGGTCTAGAGGACTCAAGATCTCATCCCCCAATCAACTTAGCGAGCTTGGGATAATTGGACGGATCCCCCCTGACCCTAACTATCTCCCCATCCATTAAAGGCGTACTTGGGCTAAAGGGAAGGGAGGAACCGGATGGATCGTATATGGCAATGACCTCGTATCCAGTAACCTCTATGAATTGGGAAACGGTCATTCCTCTGGACTTGGATCTCCCCTCTACCTTAAAAGCCACATAGTGCGGTGAACCTCCCTTGAAGTGGGGTGATTCGTGCCTCAAGGACCTTAGATCCCAGATCCTCCAGAGGACCTCGGCTATCATCTTGGATGCCGTACCGTTCCCAAACGGATTGGGAAGGCCCTCTATCCTCCTCCTAACCTCCTCCTCGTAGAGGAACCTTCTAACCGATGACACTATGGAGGAGGGATTGGCGCCCGCTACCTCGCCGAATCCCAGTTCAACTATCTCAGGCCTCTCCGTGTTATCCCTCAATATGATGCAGGGCTTCTTCAGGGTGGCCGACTCCTCCTGAACCCCACCGGAATCGGTAGCCACCACATCCGAGGCCGAGAGAAGTCTCAAAAAATCTATGTAGCCTAGAGGCTCGATCAACATCACGTGCTCTAACGTCCTCAATTCGCTCAACAGACCGAAAGCCTTCAGCCTCTTGTAAGTTCTCGGATGCAGGGGCCACACTATGGTCAGCTCATCCAATTCCCTCAGGGCTTTCACTATCCCCAGCATTCTATACTCCTTGTCGGCATTCTCCTTTCTATGAACTGTGATGGTCATGAGAGGCTCACCCTCTACTACACCCAATTCCTTTAGGATGTTAGATCGTCTAATGGTGCTCCACATCTTCTCGACGACGTCAACTATGGTATTACCGCTCAATACAATCCTCTCGGGGGGATAGCCCTCCTCATTGAGATTGGAGAATGCTCTGGGGGTGGGGGCGAAGTTCAGCGACGCGAGGTGATCAGCGACCCTCCTGTTTATCTCCTCCGGCATCGTGAAATCGTAGCTCCTGAGCCCCGATTCTATGTGTATGAAGGGAACCTCTAGTTTGGAAGCAGCCAGAGCGGTTCCAAGTACGGAGTTCGTATCACCTACCGATAGGACAGCATCCGGTTCGTAGTTCTCCACAACCTTTCCCATCTCATGTAGAACCCTAGCAGTCTGATCCACCTGATCTCCCGATCCTATGCCCAAGTTGAGGTCTGGCTCGTCGAGTCCAAGCTCGGAGAAGAATACATCGCTCATTTCCCAATCGTAATGCTGCCCAGTGTGCACTAGAAACAGCTCTACACCCTTTATACGCGATAGAGCCTCGTATACAGGCGCCATCTTGATGATCTCGGGTCTAGTGCCCACCGACAGAAGCAACCTCATATCCCTTCGCTTCTCCATGACCTGTAATCATTTTTAATAAACGGAGGTGGACCTACCAGACACCTGAAAGGTGATCTACATGCTCAAGCCGGAAAAGGTAGTCCGATTCTACGCTTACACAACTAAACTGCATGTGGACGATATGGCAGAGGCCCTCATGGAGTTCGATGATGTCCACGTAGAACCCCCAGAGGGACTTCCCGGCGTCAAACCTCCGGAGGGCCTAGAAACTCCAGATTTAGATGCTTACGAAGAAATAATCAGGGCTTTAGAAAGAGCGAGCGCGTTAACTGGAATATCTCTAGAGGATATCTTGAATCAGGCTACTTCTAATAAAATTCCAGAGACCGTTGATCACAAGGAGCTGATCTCGGAACTGGATGAATTGGTGGGAAAGTACCTCTCCTTGAGGAAAGAGCTTGAGCTAGCAAAGAAGGCGAAATCCTTGCTCAAAGAAAGGACTAATAGATTGAGGGAGCTAGAGGAGAAGCTCGAGGAGCTCGAGATGAAAATAAAGGAGTACTACGCGGCAGCTCTTGAGATAACTGAGGAAGATCCCACAAAGCTGCGACTGGGAAGAATGCTGCTAGAAATAGATAGGGATCTCCTGAGGACTTCTTCGCTAGTAAATGCGGCCCTAAACCCCTCCATGTCCATAAACGATATAAGAGAGATCCTGAGGAATCTACTGGAGTCCTTATCCGAGTTAGAGGCAAGATTATTGGCGGTACAAGATGAATTGAAGGAAGAGAAAGAGATAGAGGAAGTTAAACGAGGCATACAAGATCTCAAGGAGATTCTTGAAGAACTAAATAGAGAGATAGAAGGATACATGAGGAGGAAAGACAAATTATCCGAACTCAAAGCTGTGGAAAGTCTTTGGAATAGGATGAGAGATACCATAAGGAAGGTTCCGGAGCTGAGCCCTCTATTGGTTGAGAGAGAACCAGCGATAGCTAAGGTTACACAGCAGATAGCTGATCTAGAAAACGAGATAGGTAGAAGGGAGGGCATTATAAGGGAGAAGCTTCAGTTAGCTAAGAAACTCATCGCTAATGTGAGAGAGGCCTTTATCAGGCTTAGAGATAGGATGCTTACTATTAAGGCGGTAGCAGCAGGAGAAGCTGAACAAAGGGTATCTGAGCTCATAGAGGGGGCTAAACCGATAATCTCTGAGAAAGGTAAGTTAGAGGAGGAGATCAAGAAACTAGAAGTACTCAGCAACAAAGAAGAGGTGGGCAAACTGAAGGAGGAGGCAGAAAAACTACTCTTAAAAGTGAGGGAAACCGCAGCCAAGCTCGCCTCGAAGGCACTCTCGGTGAAACCGAGGGCGATTCTACAGAAACTGAAGAAAATGACCTACCTAGGTGAGGAGATAGCGGTGATATCAGGATGGGTCCCTTCATCTAAAATCGATGACTTCGAGAGGAGCATTAAGGATAAGCTGGGTAATTACGTGGCTCTGGAGTTCGAAGAGCCGAAAAAGGGAGAAGGAGTCCCTTCCAAGGTCAAATTGCCTACAATACTAAGACCTGTCCGTCTACTAACTCACAGGCTTTACGGATTACCATCGATAAGGGAGCTGGATCCGACGCCAATAACTGCGATATTCTTCCCGCTGATGTTCGGGATGATGTACGGTGACGTAGGTCATGGTCTCACTTTAGCCCTCTTTGGTGCTCTGCTATGGAGTAGATCTAGAGGAGCAATGAAGGAACTGGCTGGTCTGTTAATCTACTCTGGAATGGCGGCAGCATTCTTTGGCTATCTATATGGCATGATTTACTTCATAGAATTCACCGAACATCCTATACTCAGCCCTCTTCACGATACCATGAGGCTGATGGCTGTCGCTCTTCTATTCGGTGCTTTTGAACTAATGGTCGGCTTCATCATGAACACCATTAACAAATTGCTGGAGAAGGATATATTTGCTGCACTATTTGAATATAAAGGAGTTACGACGCTAATCATGTATGCAGGCGCTGTCTACGCAGTTGTGAGGAACAATGCCGACATAGTAGGTACAATAACTGATCCACTATTCATATCAATGGTAGTGCCTCTCCTTATAACAGCTATAGCTCCTGTAATAAGGGCTGCGAGGGAAGGACACGGTATAGGCGAAGGGATGTCCGAAATGATCGCAACATTATTAGAGAGTGTGCTAGCTCTCTTCAGCAACTCACTGTCCTACATCAGGTTGGCTGCCTTCGCGGTGATTCACGAGGTCTTCGGGGTCCTAACGGCGCAGCTTATACTCGGTAAGGAGATCGCTACTATAGCCGATCTGGGATCTTTAATAGCTCCAGGGGCCCTAATAGGATTCGTGTTCATGAACATAGCCGTTATGGGGCTCGAAGGGATGCTCTCATTCATACAAGCCACTAGGTTGACATTCTATGAGTTCTTCTCGAAATTCTACAAAGCGGCTGGGAGGGAGTTCAAGTGCGTCTCCGAGCTTCTCGGACCCACTCTCTCATCATAACAAATTTTTTATTAATGGTAATCATGAGCTCAGAGGTCTCCACAGATCGAGATATGCTACGGGTGATCGTATGGTCAACATGAGGAAGAAGAAATTGCTGTCCTATGTGATATTAGGACTTCCCCTATTGCTCCTGCCCCTGTCAATTGTTGGCGCCGCTGCTGCATCTCCTGAGGAGGCTGCGGCTGGAGCCGGTGGTCTAAAGTTTATAGGAGCCGCCGTTGCCATTCTTGGAAGCACAATCGCCGCTGGAATAGCTCTGTACGGTGTAGCTATAGGTGGCAGCGCTCTCCTTGCTGAGAACCCGAACGCATTCACTCAAGTCCTTATACTAGGGGGTCTGGCAGAGGGAGTGGCAGTTTACGGTCTGCTAGTAGCCTTCCTCATACTGGGAGGCTAAGTCCTCCCCCTTTATTTATGTGAAAGCCTCTTTCTCTCTCCTAACTAGAGATCAACGTAGCGTCAGCCTTAAAAGGGTCTTGAGAAGCTTTAAAGAAGGAAAAGGGGAAATAGGAATCATCACTCGATGGGAGGAGCTAGCAGCTCATACAGCACTTCGGGGCTTACTCCACTCATCCTCCCGAGTAGGACCGTCTTTATGCTCTGAGACTCCCACTCAGAGCCTATCAAATACATGAGTATATACGCTTCCGTCATCGATCCCTTCAAAGCTATTCTGAGCGAGTCTATGTAAGTCTTCTTAGTTAAGACATGCTCTATTACCCAAGGCTCTCCGATCTGCTTCATAGCTCTTTCTATCTCGATGGAAACGGGCCTATATGGAGCTAAGTTCACTAGTTCATCTAGAAATTCATTCAAGCTGTCTGTTTTAGTGGCGATATAAAGTAATTTTCTGAAGGGGAGCTTGGAGAATATCTTAGTGAGTACATCTTTCTTAACTCCTAGATACTTCGCCTTCAATAAGTCTCTCAGGAGCATATTTTCCATATAGGAATAGAGTAGCAAGGAGAGAGGGGATCTTTTACCTGCCTTCATAGTCTTAAGTTGGGCCTCAAGGCGGCCCATGTAGTACCTATCTAAGGCCAGATCCACCTCGGTGACATCTCTCTCACTGGAGGAGAGCCACGAGGATAGTAGCCTAACTAGTCCTCTATCCTCCAGCATCTCCAATAATGTCTCAAATCTATCTGCCTTAGACAGCTTTTCCACATCAATTACATAGTGTTCCACGGGCAGAAGCCTCAGCTCCTTACCTCTACCTCCGAATAGCAGTGAGAAAACTATCCTCCTCAAGTTCTCTATGTCGTACTTACTCATGAATGTCCTGATGAGACCCTCAATGGGTGTCCCTCTAGATAAGGAGATCAATCTCCTAGCTCTTATTGAGTTAACTCTCAAGCATGCTTCTTCTACCCTTGACACGTCGAGCAAATCTTCGGGTCCCTCGAAAAAACTTCCGTAAGCAGTAGGAGATAGCTTATCGAAGAGAGCCCTTTCATCCTCTAAAAACACCCAAGACCTTATGTCCTCCGGATCAGTCAAGTGAGAGGCTAAACCGTGCGTTCTTACAACTAGATACTTCCTCTTCGCACCTTTTAACATTTCAAACACCTCTTTTCAGCTGTCTATACTTCTTTACACGAAGGAACTCCTCCAGAGCGTCCTCCTCCAGGGCTTCCTCGATGTACTTGATGGCGGCCTCGTGGTCAGGTATTATTATCTTCTCCAGAGCATTCACTTTCCTCATTGTATCTGCTAGAGCCGCAGCTAGCCTCTCGAACTTGGCCTCGGAGTTTACTAGCGGCATCAACTCCTTTATTGCCTCTGAGAACTTTCTAGCGGCGGCTATCACCACTGCGTTTAAGGAGGGGGAAGTAGCCAAAGCGAACTCCCTTATCTCTATCTCAGGTATCTCCACGCCTATGACGCTCCGCACCTTCATTTCCGTGAGGAGGGGCATAGTCAGCAAGGCCGCTTTCCTCATCTCATCGGGTCCGGCGGCGGCATAAGCCAGCCTTAGAAGCTTGTAGGCCTCCTCTAACTTCTTCTCGACCTCGCTCCTCCTCCTAAGGTCCGGAAGTAAGTTCTGACTCTCCTTGACCAGCTGATCCCTCTTCATCTTGAGAGCGTCGACTCCCGAGCGGAGGAGGCGCGTTCTCTCCCTTAAGCGGATCAAAAATCCCTTGGTGGGGAGGACCCTCCCCACAGAGCGGAAGCTCAATCTCACTCACCCTCTGCCTGGGCTGCGATCCTCCTCTTAGGATGGAACTTGTTGAGGGTCTTCTCGCTTATCCTCGTCAGTTCGGCTTCAGGCAGTATGGACAATATGTCCCATGCTATGTTCAACGTCTCCTCTATGTTTCTTCTCTCCCTGAATCCCTGAGCCACGAATTCCCTCTCGAATCTCCTAGCGAACTCCAAGTACAACTTTTCCCTTGGGCTCAATCCCGCCTCACCCACGATCTGAACGAGTTCTCTAGCCTTGGTACCCTGACTATAGGCAGCGTAAAGCTGGTCTGAGACCTCCTTGTGGTCCTCTCTCGTCTTTCCTGGACCTATACCATCCTTCATGAGCCTGCTAAGGCTCGGCAGAACGTTGATCGGAGGATAGATGCCCCTGTTGTGGAGATCCAAGTCCAAGAATATCTGGCCCTCGGTGATGTAGCCAGTGAGATCTGGTATGGGGTGGGTGAGGTCCCCACCGGGCATCGTCAGTATGGGCATGAAGGTTATGGAGCCAGGTCTGCCGATTATCCTGCCTGCCCTCTCGTAGATGCTTGCTAGGTCGCTGTACATGTATCCGGGATATCCCTTCCTACTTGGTACCTCCTCCCTAGCGGAGCTGAGCTCCCTCAGCGCCTCGCAATAGTTGGTCATGTCCGTGATTATGACTAAGACATCCATACCCAAGTCGAACGCTAGGTACTCAGCAGCGGTCAAGGCAACCCTCGGGGTGGTTATCCTCTCTATGACCGGATCATTAGCTAGGTTTAGGAAGAGCACGGACCTGCTCAGCGCTCCGAATTCCTCGAACTGCCTCCTGAAGAAGAGAACGTCATCGTACTTCAGACCAACTGCCGCGAAGACTATGGAGAATCTCTCAGCCTTTCCAGGGACGATCGCCTGCCTCGCCACCTGAGCGGCTACCTCGTTGTGAGGTAGTCCGGACTCGGAGAATATCGGAAGCTTCTGGCCCCTGACCAAGCTCAACATTCCGTCAATGGCGGATATACCGGTCTCGATGAACTCGTCCGGGTAGTCCCTCTTGGCCGGATTTATGGGAGCGCCGTTTATGTCCCTGTAGTCATCAGCCCTTATCTTAGGGCCTCCATCTATCGGCTCACCTGCGCCGTTGAACACTCTACCGAGCATCTCATCCGATACAGGGATCTTTAAGGTCGAGCCGGTGAACTTGACCATAGCGTTGGAATCAAGCCCTTCAGTGTCTCCCAGCACCTGTATGACGACCTTATCCCTACCGGCCTCCAGCACCTGACCGAACCACTCCCTGCCATCTTCGGAGTATATTCTGACCACTTCCTCGTAAGCAGCCCCAGGGACACCCCTCATTATGACGAGGGGTCCCTTCACCTGATCAATCCCCTTGAAGGTCAGACCGTACACGGACATCTCATCTCACCTCCGCGAGAAGGGAGGATATCTCAGCCTCAAGTTGCGCTATAGCCTCCTTGACAGCGTTCTCGAATTCCTCCTCAGGCACGAACTTGAGCCTCCTGAGGAGACCCAGTGATTTCATTTCAGCTATCCTAGATATGGGAACGCCCGCATCTATAATGGGTCTGGCTCTATCGTAGAACTCCAGTAGCGTCTTCAGGAGGAGGGCCTGCTTCTTCGGGGAGCAGTAGGTATCTACCTCGTGGTAGGCGTTCTGCACCAAGAATCCCTCCTTGATGAGCTCTGCAGACAGGAGGACGAGCCTGTTCTCATCGGAGAGAGCAGCCTCCCCCACTACTCTGGCCACCTCCTCCAAGCTGGAGGCCCTCTGCAGAAGGTCCATGGCCTTGTCCCTGTAAGCCATCATGTCATGTCCGGTGTTCTTGATCCACCACTCCTTCAATCCACCAGTATACTTTGAGAAGCTCCTCAGCCAGTTTATGGACGGGAAGTGCCTCTTGAACGCTAAGTCCTTGTCCAAAGCCCAGAAGGCGCCCACGTACCTCATGGTGTGCTGAGTGACGGGCTCGTTGAGGTCCCCTCCGGAGGGACTCACGGCCCCTATAACGGCGACGGACCCTAATTCGTCTCTCCTACCTCGGACCTTAATCCTACCAGCCCTCTCGTAGAACGAGGCTATGTAGTCGGGTAGATAGGCTGGATACCCTCTCTCGGATGGTATCTCCTCAAGCCTAGAGCTGAGCTCCCTTAACGCTTCAGCCCACCTGGAGGTCGAATCTGCCGTGAGAACCACGTGAAGCCCCATATCCCTGTAGTACTCGGCGTAGGTGATTCCCATGAAGATACTGGCCTCCCTAGCGGGGACTGGCATGTTGCTGGTGTTGGCAATGAGGACGCTCCTCTCCAGCAGAGGCTTCCCGCTCTTGGGGTCGACCAGCTTTGGGAAAGTGTGGAGCAGATCGGTCATCTCATTACCTCTCTCCCCACAACCCACGTATACCACGACATCTGCGTCTGCCCACTTCGAGATTTGGTGAAGGGTCACCGTCTTACCGGTGCCAAAGCCACCAGGCACGGCGGAAGTGCCTCCCTTGACTATGGGGAAAAAGGTATCTATCACCCTCTGCCCGGTTACTAGAAGCTCTACGGGGGCTAGCTTCTCCTTGAAAGGTCTGGGCGTCCTGACAGGCCATTTATGATACATCTTGACCTCTTCCTTACCGCCTATGTGCTCTACCACGACTACAGGCTCCTCTATAGTGTAGTCTCCCTCAGGGAGGACCTCTATGACCTTAGCTTTCTCTATGGTCGGTGGGAGCATTATCTTGTGAGTGACGGAGCCCTCTGGGACGGTTCCTAGGACGTCTCCAGCGACGACATCGTCCCCAGGCTTGACCAAGGGAGTCCACTGCCACTTTTTATCTCTAGGGAGGGTGGGCGCCTTAATTCCCCTAGTGATGAATGGACCGCCAGCTTTCTCGGCTATGACTTCCAAGGGCCTGCCCAGCCCGTCGAGGACCTGCCCCAGTAGTCCCGGCCCTAATTCAGCTGAGAGGGGCTCTCCAGTCCTCTCGACGGGTTCACCCGCCTTCACTCCACCAGTAGGCTCGTAGACTTGTATTATCGCCTTGTCCCCCTCTATCCTGACTATCTCACCTATGAGTCTCTCCTCTCCGACGTAAACGACCTCCCTGATCTTAGCACCCCTCATTCCCTCGGCTTCTACTACGGGACCCTTTATGTGAACGATAATACCTTTACTCTCATAAACTAACTCGGACAAGCTTACACCCCCTCAAACAATCTCCCTATTATCTCTATCTCCTTGGTCTCTCTGTAGGCCCTCAGCCTACCATCGAAGGTGTTGTAGTACCTCCTCTCATCCCTGCTGTCCCTCACCACGACCCCTCCGATGACCGGGACCGTTCTCTCGTCAACGGAGGCCTTTATATCTTCCTTCTCCAACTTCCTAGCCACCTTTTCGAGCAGGGATATATCCTTCTCCCTACCCATGAGGAATACCTCCTTCTCTCCTAGGACCTTCGCCCCCTCCAGCGAGTATCTCGTCAGTATCTCCTCGTAGTTCCATCCCGGCTCTTGGCCATCGGCTATAGCGGCCAGCTTCTCGTGCACTCTCCTGAAGAATTCACTCAGCAGCTCGGATTTGGTCATGAGAACTATTTGATTAGCCTCTACCTCAGCAGCGCTTCTCTTCCTCGCAATCTCCTCCCTCATCTCCCTCTCTGCCCTCTCCCTCTTGGATCTCAGTATCTCCTCCGCCTCTCTCCGGGCTGACTCGATTATCTCCTTAGCTCTCTTCTCGGCCTCCTTCCTGATGGCATCAGCCCTATCCTCAGCCATCTTGAGGATAGCCCTGACGATAGCCTCGGAGTCCTTATCCACGCTAACTACTTCCTCCCCACTCACCCTCGAGCACCTCCCTAACGACTTCATCGACGAGGGAACTCATCCTCTCGGATGCCACCCTCCTTAGCTCCTCAGCTTTCATCTTAGCCCTATCAACAATCTCCTTAACTTCCCTCCCGATATCTTCCATTACCGCCACCTCCACCGGAGTGTTCCTGGCCTCCTCGATTATTTTCTTTGCCTCTTCCTCGGCTTCCTCGATCATTCTCTTGGCTTCCTCCTCGGCCTCCTGAATGATCTTGGCAGCCTCCTTCTCGGCCTCCATAATGGCCTCAACCAATCTCGGCATTTCTCTCACCTCATAATCAGAACTTCAGCTCCTCGCTACCTAAAGCTCTAGCCAGCAAGGATGCCAGCTCCTTCAACCTCACCCCCCTCGCACCTTCCATATCGGGCACTACCGCGAACACAGGGCTCACCTTACCCCTTCTGAGTAGATCCTCCCTGTAATCTCTGATCTCCTCAGCTACCCTCTCGTTGATGAATACCACATGAGGTAACTCGCTCTCATTGTCCCTGAAAAATTTTATCAGATTCCTGCGACCCCTGATTACCTTCGCGGGCACTCCGACCATCTCGAATCCCAGCGCGAGCACTTCGTCGTCCGTTACAGCTATAGGGGAGCTGGCAATCCTCGTCCGTTCGCTCACTGAAGCACCCCATGCCCGAAAGTTGGAAAATTATAAAAAGCCATATAGCCCGCTTACCCTAGCGGGGGTGGCCGAGCTCGGACCAAGGCGGCGGACTTAAGATCCGCTGGGCGTCAGGCCCGCGTGGGTTCGAATCCCACCCCCCGCACCAGGGCCCCGCCGCCTTTCACCCCTCATGAGGTGAGCATCTGCTTGGGAGTGGAAAGGGAGGTCAAGCTGAAGATCCCCCATAGCGAATTTCTGAGTCTCTTGAGGGGGAAGAAAATCTCCTTCAAGATACTGGAAGCGATAGAGCAGGAGGACTTCTATATGGACACTCGCTCCTGTGGCCTCCTCACCTCAGGAAGGGTATTGAGGGTGAGGATCATTGGTAATCTAGTCAGAATCACCTACAAGGGGAGGAGGAAGGGTGGAGGTATAGAGAAGGTCAGGGAGGAGATTGAAGGGGAATTGGGGGATGAGAAATGCGGGGAAGCCCTCTCCAAAGTAGGAATAAACGTAAATTGCCCACCCGAACTCAACGAGCTGATGAACTTGCTCTCCAGTAGAGGTTATGAGGTGAAGATCGTGGTATGGAAGAGAAGGACGCCCGTTCTATTGGATGGATTCGATGTAGAGGTCACGCTGGACTACGTGAGAGATTTAGGAGAGTTCGTGGAGGTAGAGGGAGACGACGCAATGGATCTAGTTCGAATACTCGGCATAGAGTGCAGAGCAGTCATACCCAGCTACGCTGATCTAATCCACGCCCTTAAGCAGTGATTTCACGCCTGATTTCTCAAGCAAGTCCAGGGAAGCCCTCTCTGCCTCAGCAAAGATATCCTCCTCGTCCCTCTTGGTGAATTTGCCGTCCCTCAAGATCACCTTACCATCTATCAGGACGTGCCTCACATCTGTAGATCTGGCGGAGTAGACCAGATGGGACACCACGGAGTGGAGAGGCACCCACCAAGGTACTTTGACGTTCAAAAGAACAATATCTCCCCTGTATCCCTTGCAGATCCTCCCGATCTTCCATCGGAGGAAATCTCCGGGTATTCTAGTGGCCATGTCCAGCGCCGTCTGAGCCGGTATTGCCTTAGGATCCCTCTTCGAGACCTTGTGAATGAGGGCGGTCACCTTCATGGTCTCGAACATATCTAAGGTGTTGTTGCTGGCCGGTCCGTCGGTTCCAAGGGAAACCCTAACCCCTTTCTCGACTAGGTCGGGTACTGGGGAGATTCCTGAGGCCAACTTAAGATTGCTCACGGGATTGTGAGATACTAAGGTGGATGTCTCCCTAAGGAGAGCGATCTCCATCTTGCTAGGCCAAACTACGTGCGCAGCGACCGTTCTATCACCCAATATACCGTATTCATGGGCCAGCTCTATCGCCCCCTTCCCGTACTTCTCTTTAATATCAGACACCTCCTTCTCGGTCTCCGCTAGGTGAATCTGGATGGTGGACCCATTATCCTCCGCCTTCTCCGAAATTTCCCTCATCCTCTCCGGCGAGACCGTGTAGGGAGCGTGAGGTCCATAGCCCGGCTCGATCAATGGGTGATCTCGCCACTTCTGGACGAACCGATCTGCTAAAACCATACACTCGTCTACATTCTTGCATTCCGGAGTTCCAAAGTCTATTATCGCCTCGCTCAGCGCACCTCTCATCCCTAGATCGCTGAGAACCTCAGCTACGACGTCCTCGAAGAAGTACATATCGAAGATCGTCGTGGTACCGGTTCGCACCGCTTCTAGCACTCCTAGAGCGGTTCCGGCCCTTATGTGATCTGGTCTCAGGTGAGATTCCATGGGCCAGATCTTCTCCTGCAACCACGGGAAGAGGTCCATGTCGTCAGCCACTCCTCTTAGAAGGGTCATCGGTATGTGGGAGTGCGTATTAATCAACCCGGGAATCGCCACCATGCTGCTCCCATCGATCACCTCATCAACAGGTCCCTTCACATCACCCACATCCTCAATCTCCCCGTCCTTTATCAGGATGCTTGCCCCCCTCAGGACCCTCCTCTTATCGTCCTGAGTAACCACGTACTCCAGCCCCTTGATGAGCACTTCCAAGGGAATCCCCCTCATCAGCAGCCGGATAAATTAAATAGACGTTACTGGATTCCAGCTTGGTATCTTAAATGAAGTGGAAGGCTCTTGTCCTATTGACGATTGTTCTAATGTTTCCTGAGATGATCCCCTCGGCTCAGCAGGAGGAGGGGAGTGGACATTACACTTACATATACACGGTCAAGGAGAGCGGTTGGATAGATATAGTGACTCGGTTCAACTCGACGGGGGAGGGAAGTACCTGGGTCCTTGTGCCGAAATTCAGGGACTACAACTTCACGGTCCTCTCAGGGTCCATCAAGGATAAGGAGCTAATAAGGGACACGTCCTACTACTTCTACTCGAACCTCACGTTCTCATACACACCAGAAACTAATGTGGAGATCTCGTGGAGTTATAGATTTGGCGCTCTCATCGTGGAACCCAACGGAGCGTTCTTCTCCACACAGATAGCCTTCTCTCGGGAGGATGATGCAACCATACTGGTGAAGCTTCCAAAGGGCTTCATCCCCCAGGGGATCGAGCCGAAGGGATACGAGCTTCGGAGAGAGGGGGAGTACAATGTGGTGAAGTATGACGTAGACGGGAGCAAGAACAATACGATGAGGGTCCTCATATCGTTCAAGGTGAAGGACGGTCAGGAGTTCAGTAAAAGGGAGGTCGGCAAGCTCACCATAAGCTACCCCCCCAGATACGAGGATGTCGTCGACAACATAACCAAGTACTACGAGGCCACTCTACCCTTAATAGAGGAGTACACATCTGTTAGAGAGGAGATACCTGTAAAAGTCAATCTGTTCGTTCCAGGGACCATGGAGGAGATAACAACCTTGGGATACACGGGGCCTAGGTTCACATCTGATGTGATAACTCAGGGAGAGATAAATCTGAACATGATGCTGGTCAGAATGCCCGATTACGAGCTGCCGAACACCTTCGTGCACGAACTCCTCCATCAGTACATGCAGGCAGCAGGACTCAGTGTGGACCTGAGATGGGCCCACGAAGGTCTGGCCCAATATCTAAGCTCCGTGATAGTGGAGAAGGCGCTTAGATTCCATGTTCCCTACGATAAGGAAGCCGAAAGAGCCGTGATGATGCAAACCGGTGGAGACCTAAGTTTCATCTTAGGATGGAAGGGAGGGGGTCTCCCAGGCAACCCCGGTCTATACTACGCGGCTAGTGAGGTCCTGATAAGGAGGCTGGCGGACAAGTACGGAGGACCCGACCTCTACAAGAGGTTCTTCCAGCTCATCAGGAGAGACAGGGTCATCGTCAAGGAGCTAGGGGATTTCGTCAGGTACCTCAGCGAGGCAGCCGGTCAGGACATCTCCGACTTCCTCAAGTCATTCGGCATAGACGTAGAATCGATAGATGAGAGGACCTTAGCCCTAATGAAAACAGCTAGGGAGTATGCGGAGGCCACCTCGTGGTTCAACCCGTTTTCAAAGGAGGCACTCGAGGTACTGAGCGAGAGCAGGACCAAAGAGGCGGCCATACAGGCAATGGCGATGGTGGCGCTCGGACTTGTCACCGAGGCCTTGACAGCCGCGGTGATAATCTCAGGCATTACATTCCTTCTAAGAGGCGGGAAAATTCCTTATGAACAGGGGTCAATCACGAACGAAAAGGAGGGGGGCGAGGAGGGTCTCAGAACACCCTCTCCGACTTCTCAAGGTGGAGCAGAAAATTCCACTTCTCCATGACTATTTTCTCCAACTCCTCAATTTCCTCATCACTTAACCCCCTGAATCTGTCCTGAAGCTCCAAGAACTCCTTAAGGGGCCTCTTCCTCGGTTTAACCGTTATTCTCAATTTCCCATTCTCTATCTCGTATAGAGGCCAGAAGTAGGTATCTACCGCGAGCTTGGCCACTTCAGCGGTTTTACTTACTGGGGAATTCCAGCCAGGCGGACAGGTAGAGAATATGTGAATGTATCTGAATCCCTTTATCTTCTTGGCCTTCTCGAACTTGTTCGCTAGATCAAAGGGATATCCGACACTGGCGGTGGCTACGTAAGGAACCCTATGCGCCGCCACTATCATGGGCATGTCCTTGGGCATCTCCCTCTTGCCGGTCGGAGTGGTCTTGGTCCAAGCCCTAAAGGGGGTGGCTCCTGACCTCTGAATGCCCGTATTCATGTATGCTTCGTTATCGTAACATACGTAGATTATGTTTTCTCCCCTCTCAGCAGCCCCTGATAGGGCCTGTATACCTATATCGACAGTCCCTCCGTCTCCCGCCCAGACGACAACATTCACATCCCTCCCAAGCATCTTATAAGCCCTGTACACTCCGGATGCCGTGGCAGCAGCTGCTGGGAATGCTATATTGTAGAGAGGTGCTGAGATAGCGCTCTTGGGGAACGGCGACTGAATGACACTGAAGCACGAGGCAGGAACCACGTACACGGTGTTAGGTCCCAGCACCCTAGAAGCTATTCTGAACGCTAAAGTCGCCCCACAGCCGGGACAGGCTGCAGATCCCGGAAGATAGGAACCAGATTCCTTCCTTAGATCGTGTATGGTCAAGGTCATAACCTCACCTCCTCCGAGAGTTCTATCTTCTCATACTCCGGCTTGAGCTTGTACCAGTAGTAGGGTCTCCTCAGTCGATCGGAGGTTATCCTCCCGATCCCATCCTTGGTCATCTTAACTATGTCCTCGTAAGTTACATCCCTGCCTCCTAAACCCGTAACGTAGTTGACTATGGGAGGACTGCCAGATATGTTGTAGAGCGAAGATCTTACCTCTATCCCAATGGGACCGCCAGAGCTGAAGGCGATGCTCCTGTCTATGATGATCACTCCCTTCCTGTCCTGCAGAACCTCAGCCACGTCTCTGTGAGGGAACGGCCTGAACGCCCTTACCTTCAGGAGTCCGACCCTCATTCCCTCCTCCCTGAGCTCATCCACCGCCACTTCAGCCTCAGAGGCCATAGTGCCAGCCGTCACTACGATGTAGTCGGCGTCCTCCACCTTGTACTTCCAAGTGGCCCCTCCGTGGTACCTGCCGAACTTCTGGAAGAACTCTTCAGCGACATCCTCGATGAGATCGAGGGCTCTCCTCATTGAGAGATCCATGGACCACCTCATCTCCTGATACTCGTCAGGAAGCGCCAGATTGCCGAATGTTATAGGATTCTCAGGATCCAGCTTCCAGTGAGGTGGGCTGTACTCTGGGAGAAACTCATCGACATCCTCCTGCCTCGGGATATTGACAGGCATGTAGGTGTGACTGAGCACGAACCCATCCAAACACACCATGAATGGCAGGAGGACATCAGGATGTTCAGCCACCTTGTACATCATGAGTATGGTGTCCAACACTTCCTGATTGGACGATATGTAGACTTGGAGCCAGCCGGTATCCCTCTGGGACATGGCGTCTTGGTGATCGACATGAATGTTCCAAGGGGGACCCACCGCCCTATTGACGACGGCCATTCCTATCGGCAGCCTGGAGCCAGCTGCCCAGTGGAGGACCTCTGACATCAGCAGTAACCCTTGACTGGCGGTGGCCGTGAAGGCCCTCACCCCAGCCGCCGACGCCCCTATGGCTGCGGCCATGGCACTGTGCTCGCTCTCAACCCTTATGTACTCAGCATCCATGTGCCCAGATTCTATGAATGAAGCTATGTACTCAACTATGGTTGTCTGAGGGGTAATGGGGTACGCTGGAACGACCTTAACACGAGCCAGCTTAGCTGCTATGGCTGCGGCCTGATTACCAGTTATTATCTCCCAAGTTCCCTCGATCGCCATATTACTCCTCCTCCTTGATCATTTGTATGGCCTTCGTGGGGCACACGTCAGCGCATACGCCGCATCCTTTGCAGAAAGTATAGTCTATCTGTGGGAACCCGTTGGGCCCCTCGGTTATCACATCCTCAGGGCAGTAAAGCCAGCACAGCCAGCACTTTATGCACTTATCCTCGTCAACTACGGGCTTCTCGACCCTCCAGAGACCAGTTTTACCAGCCGCTCCTTTAGACGGCTTGGACACTGGGATAATGATCGGGACACCTAGGCCCATCTAACAGGCACCAAGGACTCCTACAAGAAAACCCCTATAAACATTGTTAAGCATAGAACGGTCAAGGGGAGCCTCTACTAAAATAAGGAATTTGTAGGGGCTCAGTAAGCCCCCGCACCGGCTCTAGCAGGCCTCCTCTCGACGGCCTCCTCCTTTACTATGAGCCTCTTGCCCTCGAACTCGAGCTCGAGGGTCTCCCCAGCAAGAGCACCGGGCTTCACGCTCACCTCAATGGGCTGCTCGTCTCTCATGGGGTAAAAGATCTTCCAGACGTTGGCCTTGAGTCCAGGCCTCTTCTCCTCAAGGAATTCAAGTATCCGGTCCGTCATGGGAACTCCAACCCTTCTCGTTACCATATTGCTCACCTCTCGCACTGCCCGTTATGGGGCCAGTCTACTCCCTCGTGCTACTGTCCATTTAAAAATATAACTGCGAGAGTTATCCTGTCGGACAGGTGGTTTCCCTGAGCGGTCTAGAGGGTAGTATTGTCCCGTATAGCTTCCTAGGAATTCAGGAGAGCTACGAGGATTCGAGTTATGTTATAGTGGGCGTCCCTTATGATGCGACCTCATCTTGGATGCCCGGTTCCAGAGCAGGACCCCTAGCCATAATCGAGGCATCTCGCTATATGGACCCTTACGACATGGAGCTGGGATGCATACCAGCTGAAGCTGGTCTGCACACCATTCCAGAGCTCTCAGTGATGGAATCAACCCCAGAATCCATGGTGAGCACAGTTAGAGGGGCGGTAGGCAGGGTGATCGATGATGAGAAAGTCCCCATTTTACTAGGAGGAGAACATACCCTGAGCTTAGGAGCCATACAGGGGGTTAAGGATAGGATCGAGGTTTATGTGACACTAGATGCTCACGCAGACTTTTACGACGAGTACGAGGGGCGAAGAATATCTCACGCAACAGTCTCTAAGAGGATCAGCGAACTCGTAGGGGATGTAATCATTTACGGGGTAAGGACCTTAGGATGGGAGGAGAGGGAGGAACTAGACTCCTTAGACAATGTAACCCTAATCCCTCTACTCGCTCGTGATGGTGAAGCTATGGGTGCACTCCTCAGAGGGATAGAAGGGAAAAATGTGTATCTGAGCGTGGATGTGGATGTGCTCGACCCATCTGCACTTCCATGCTTGGGAACACCGGAGCCCGGGGGGATGAGCTATAGAGACGTAGTAATGGTCCTCAGGGAGGTCTTCAGGAGGGCGAATGTCGTGGCGATGGACTTCGTAGAATTCTCCCCGTGCCCGGGCATGAGGTCCGATGCTTACACCGTGGCTAGGTTAGTCTACAAGTCCATAGGATATCATGTCCTTTACTCTGGGAAGCAGAACCTCAGATGCAGCGCCGATGAGTAGGATCTCTATCCACGCCTTTATTAGAATCCCATAGATCACCGCGTCGGTGATCCATCCCGATACTTGGGGGGCTATCACCGGGATCCACAGCTTGAAGCTGGCCCATGTGAAGAGGGACTCTGGGATATACCCCACCAATAGGGCTAGGAGTGGGTGACTCGTTTTCTTGGCTAGTAGTCCAGTGAACAGACCAGTCAGGGCCTTCCCCGGGAATATCAGGGATCCAGCTAAAGGTCCCAACCCACCTAGCAGTCCGAATCTGACGAAGGGCACTAGGGAGATTGTTGCCCCCACTAGGGTAGCTTCAGCGGGGCCTAGCATATAGGCAGAAAATACGGTAGCGATATGCGATAAGTCCACCGCTATCTGAGGATGTAAATTACCTAAAACCGTCGAAAATAGGGCAAGCACGTTCCCTAAAGCTCCAAACATCGATACAGCGGCTATTCTCTTACTCGTATCATGGACCGCCAAGGTAGCCACCGGTGCGGCTATATTTTCAAAAATAAAAATATTTCTAAAATGAAATCACCCCGCTACCTCTAACTCCGGGGCCCGGACTATCGCTCTAACGAGTTCTCGGAGTCCTTCCCCACTCTTAGCCGATACTGGGATTATGGGGACTCCATCACCTAGCATTTCCCTAATGACTTCCTCTCTCTCATCGTACTCGTAGTCCTCTAGCCTGTCCACCTTGTTAGCAGCTACCACAAAAGTCTCCCTTCCTTTACCTAGTTCAGATAGAATCTTCAGACTCTCAGCGAGCTTGACCCTCATGAGGTCCAGCTTGTCGGATACGTCCACCACCAGCACCTGCTTATGGGAATGAGTTATGTCCAAGAGGTTCAACTGGAAGGAAGCTATCAGTCGCGGGTCCAGATCTAGAACGAACCCTATGGTATCCACTAAATATGTATTCTCTCCCTCTATTCCCCCGTACTTGGACGACAGGGTGGTGAAGGGCATGTCGCTGACGGGCTTCTCGAATCCCGTCAAAGCATTGAATAAGCTCGTCTTCCCCGCGTTGTAGTAGCCGGTCAATACGGCGATCCTCGCCCCTCCCTCGATCCTCTTCATTATTTCGAGCTCCTTCTGCCTGCTGAGCTTGTCTATCTTCCTCCTCAAGATCTTCATCCTCTTCTGTATGGCCCTGATCTGCTTGTGGTAGGCGTACTCACCTCCTCCCCTGAAACCTGCCCTCATCTTCTTGTACTTTATCGATGCCGACAGCTTTACGTAGGGGAATGCCTTCTCTAGGGTGGCTAGCTCTATCTGGAGCTTCGATAGTATGTCACTGGCGGCCTCTCTGAATATCATCAGGGTGACATCGTACCTGTCTATGACCTCAACGCCCAGTTTCCTCTCCAAATTCCACTTCTGCTTGCTGGTTAGGGTGTTGTAGATCACAAATACGTCAGGATCTATCCTCTTGATCCTTTCACGTATCTCCTCGACCTTTCCCTTCCCGAATACATAGTCCACGGTCTCCTTGGGTCTCACCTGAATTATTCTCTCCACTATACTGTAACCGAGAGCCCTAAGTAGGGACTCCAGCTCACCTATCCTTATCTTGTACATGTGATGGTCGTGGACGTTAGTCTTGACCATTCCCGTTACGGCCCTGTATCCGGCCACCTACTCTTTCCTCCCCTCTCTGTGCATCTTGGTATCGAGTAAATAAACTGTTCGCTCTCGAGGCTACAGGTATGGGTTACGAGGTCTCTCTGTAAGCTCCTTCGGACCCTTAACAGTGGCATCTATTATCATCTTGCCTTGAGGGAGCTTGATGAGTCTCTTTTCGCCATTCAATTCTATCTCCCTCAGGTTGCTGTGATCTAGGGAGGACCCCTTAATCCCGGAGATCACCTTGAAATCGTCTGGTATGTGCGCCCTCTGCAGCACGGCCCTCATGACCTCAACGTAGTCCGATACATCCACATCATCATCGACCACGATGACCCTCTTCAGGCTTTTATGAGCCGCAATGGCCATCAACCCCGCTAAGGCAGGCTGATCAGGAGAGCTCTTCCTTATGGAAATCGCAGCCTCGATCCATCCGGCTCCACCGGGGGTAATGGCCACATCCACCACATCCGCCACCTCGGAGACCCTGTCCTCGATGAGCGGTTCCACAGGAAGGCCCATCAGGAGCTGATGCTCACTCCCAGCTGGAAGTATCGCTTGGTAGAATCCATCAGGCCTCGTATAGATTTCCTCCACTTCAAAGACCGGCTGCTGTCTAACGATGTCCTTTCCCAATATCTCGTAGAAGGGACCCTCGGGAGCCCTCTTCTTGGCCAGAATCTTTCCACAGATGACTATCTCTGATCTGGAGGGGGCCCGCGCTTCAACCTCTTCGCATTGGGAAATGCTTACGGGCTCTCCAGCTATCCCCCCAGCCAATGCTATTTTGTCTATGCTCTCCGCTGGCACCGCCGAGGCCAGCATTACCTCAAGAGGGCTTCCAATGGAGATCGCCGCCGGTAAGTCCTCACCCTTCTCCGAAAATCTCTCTATGGTTCTGCTGAGCTTTCTGCCCTCAACAGCCCTCAAAACGAGCTTTTTATCTCCGATAGGCATCATCCTGTGGTAAGATGATGAGAAGAGACCATCTTCATCCTTGAATACGACAATAGAGGCCGTCATGTAAGGACCGGGTTCACCTGTGTAGTGCTTCAGTATGGGAAGCTCTGATAGGGTTATACCTGCCCTAACCCATTCAGGATCCCCTTCCACTGGTGGGATGGGATTCTTGAGGGCCCTCCTTATCCTGCCTCTCATCTCCCTCATATCAGAGATTTTGAAGGAAGTAAGGAGGGTCTCCCTTGACGTCGCCACACCACCCACTACCCGGAAAGCGCTCCTTCTCCCATCAACTAACAGAGGATTTTTGAAGAGGACCGCCTTCCTGCCATCCCATTTCTTCAGGTGAGCTGCCATCTCATACTCTACGGAGGTTTCCTTGTCGATTATGTGCAGAAGATCTCTTTCCTCCAGTCTTTTCAAGGCAAGCCTGAGATCCATAAGCCTCCCCCTACCCGACCCTAACATCTTTTTATTCCCTACTCCGGATTCCCACCGAGGTGTCCTTCCCCATGTGGAAATTCGGTGAAAAGACTCACTTCATAAGAGAGCTCCGAGATCTTCCTGAGGGAGAACGCGTTAGGATAGCGGGCTGGGTGTACAGAAAGAGCGAGCTGGGAGGCGTGGTGTTCATACGACTTCGAGACTCCACAGGTGTTGTCCAAGTGGTGGTGAAAGAGGGAGAAGTTGGGCAAGACGATCTAGAGCGCGCCAGGAGCGCGGGCATCGAGGCATCCTTGGTTGTGGAGGGCAAGGTGAAGAGGGATCCGAGGTCCCCCACGGGGGTCGAACTTCTAGCCTCCAGCATCAAGATAGTCGGCTCCTCTCACGACTTCCCGATAAAACCTGACTCTGGTGAGGAGTTCCTGCTAGATAACAGGCATCTCCATCTCAGGACTACTAAAATGAGGAACGCCCTTTTGATCAGAAGGGAGGTCATGAGAGCCGTTGAGGAGTGGTTCATAACCAACGGCTTCGTCAGGGTTGAGGGCCCGACCTTCGTGGGAGCTGCGGTTGAAGGAGGGGCCACACTGTTCGAGGTACCTTACTTCAACAGGAAGGCATATTTAACCCAAAGCTCTCAATTCTACCTAGAGGCCGCCATATTCGCGTTCGAGAACGTGTATACAGTACAGCCTAGCTTCAGAGCAGAGAAGTCCAGAACTAGGAGGCATCTGACCGAGTTCTGGCACGCCGAGGCGGAGATGGCTTGGGCCGATCTCAAGGGCATGATGGATGTGGTCGAATCACTGCTCAAATATGTCTCCCAGAAGGTGGTGGAGAGAGCTGGTCATGTGTTAGAAGCCCTAGGCAGGAGATTCGAACCTTTGGAAGGAAACTTCCCGAGAATCACGTACGATGAGGCATTGGACATAGCCAAAAGAAAGGGCGCATCCATAGAATGGGGGGAGGATTTCGGGACCGAGGTGGAGAGGGCCATCTCGCTCGAATTCGATCTACCTGTATTCGTGACCCACTATCCGAAGCAGGCCAAGGCCTTCTACCACAAACCAGATCCTGAGAGGCCTGAAGTGGTCCTCTGCGCTGACCTATTGGCACCAGAGGGAATAGGTGAAATAGTGGGAGGAGGTCAGAGGATAGAATCCGAGGAAGAGCTCCTCAAGAGGATTAGAGAGGAGGGGTTGAATCCTTCAGACTACAAATGGTACATAGACCTCAGGAAGTACGGCAGCGTACCTCACTCTGGCTTCGGCCTAGGAATAGAGAGGACGATAAGGTGGATAGCCGGCCTACCACACATAAGGGATGCGATACCCTTCCCGAGGACTCCGACAAGGCTCTATCCCTGATCCTCCACATCCTCCAACTTCGCCTCTTTCACCCGCTTGAAAGGCGTGTTCAGGACCTCTTGGAGTTTCCTAGCCTTGGCCTCGCCCACCACCCTCCTCAACCTATGGAAATCAGCACTAAAAACGTCTCTTAGCGTTCCAAACTCGTTTAACAACTTCTCGGCTGATTTAGGACCTATAGAGGGAAAGCTCACGAGGATCGCGTAGGCCTCCTCCCAAGACTTCGGCTTCCTCCTCTTTTTGACGGGTATTATAGAGGGTCTGTCCCCCTCAACCTTCTTGGATAGGTAGGCCAGAAACTTAGCCGTATCCTCGGGGGATGTGACGTGGATGACTGAGACGCCTCTCAGGGCTAAGGAGGAGAGAGCCCCCAAGTAATGAGGGACAGCATTTCGTCTGATATGGAAATAGGGCTCCTCTATGACTATTACGATGATCTCACAGTTAGTTCTCATTTGCTCAACCTGATCGAATAGTCTACCGTCGTAGATGGACTTGATGAAATCGTTCAGTGATTTTCTTTCGACGCAGACGTTGGTGCCAATCAGATAATCCGATACCTCTATTCTCCTCCTCTCAACGACCACCCCTTGCTTTCTAAGCAGTTTCTCTATTAGTTCTGGCTCTCTATCATCCATGATTATCCTCAATGTCCTCACCGCTGAGCCATACGCCCCTTATCTCCTTAATTAGTTCCCTACTCTCCTCAGCTGAGTCAGAGCCCTCCAGCTCATCTAATACCATCCTAACGGCACCGCTCTCCAAGTAGGTGGCCCTTCCCCTGACTATCACTTCCCGACCTATCATCTCTCTCGCTATTTTATCAGTTGGTACGGAGTGAGAGGGCTCCCCCAACTCATCAGCTGCCTTTATCACATCCTCAGTGCTCATTCCCAGTATCCTCTCGGCCCTGTCCCTGAAGGCCACGACCCTTGCTATTCCCGTCCCATCATCTATTGTGAATGTGAGGTAGAGCAGCGGGGTGGCTCTCTCCAACTCACCGCAATTGGGACAGTGAAATCTACCATACTCAAACTCTACACGCGCACCGCAGTTAGGACAGTGCCAAGTCACTCTAGCAGTGTCGGAGAACGAGATGATTGTCCCCCTGAACTCCCTTAGGCCATCAGATGATTCGCCTATCCACATCCTCCTATACTTTATCCTCTTAGCTGCCTTTTCCAGTTTGGGAGGAATTGGCTGCGCAATCTTCTCGAGAATTTCAACCGTTCCGGATCTACTGAGGACGACTATTCCATCATTGTCAGTGTATACTGGCCCAAACCTGAGCCTAAAGGGAGGGGCCTCCTCGGCCAGCAGGTCAGCCCAATCTCCCCATACTCTGAGGATCTCTAAAGAACCATCGACCTCGACCAGTAAGTCGAGGAATTTCCTACCCTTGGTTCCTATCTCCTCCAAGGGGAATGAGAAGAGAACCGTGCCCTCCAGCATTCCGCTGCTACCCTCTTCTGACACTTCCAATTTAGTGAGCGGCGTGGAGTGAAGCTCTAGTGAGTCGTCCCTCATGACTACTCTAGCACCTGTGAGAATAACGGTAGATCCCTCCACGATCCCATCCGTCAGGGAGGCCTTATCTCCCCAGAGAACAACCCTAACCATATCTCCTTCCTCATCCCTTAGTAAGAAGGAACTCCTCCTCCCGATACTACCATCGCTTCTGGTGAATTCTGAGACAGGATAGACCCTAACAACCGTCCCCTTGAAATCAACAACATCACCATCTTTATCGTAGAGCTCCCTCACCTTCAGGATTTTCCTCTCCTCTACTGGAAGATCCTCATAACCGCCGGGTAGGACCTCTATATCTGACCCGGAATCGAGATGCAGGGCCACCCTACCGAACCTCTCCGAGACCCGCGCGTTAGTCACCTTGATAACATCGCCCTCCCCTATCTCCCCTTTACGTATCCTGTCGACCAAGCTCTTTGACCAAACGATGACATCTATATGCCCGGTCTCATCTGCCAGTTTGAACTCCGCCCTCTCAGATGGCTCTCCTCTTCTGTTGATGTAGCTGAGTATACCGTACATTCTCACTATCTTTCCTTGGACGGTGGCTTTCCTCATACCGGGAACTAGCTTGCTGATCTTGATTGTTGGGTAGTGGACCTGCTCGTCTTTGGTTACTTGACCCACATCGAGCTCAACGGCTATGAGGGAGAGGGCACCATCGGGCTTAACGAGACCCTTCATCTCCTCCACGTACTTCCTTACCCTCTCCAGCACCTCTTCCACTGTAAGGCCTGCCTTGGAAGCCACTAACCTCACTTTCTCCATGAACTCCTCGTCAAAGCCCTCATCGCGTCCAGCATCCAACCTCAAACACCCGAGCTCTCCACCTCAACAATCGACGGTCTATCTAACCCACCCTCCACTCTAAACTTAACCGGTAGGAATTTCTCCACCAGCCATATATTACTTTCAGCATGCAGGGTCAACCTTGAGATGCCTATTCTCGACCTTCCCGAGGCTATTGCCAAGTAGGGGATTATCATATCACCTGAATGATTGTCAAAAGCCATCCCGGTATCTAACTCCTCCAGCAACTTGGTTGCAGCGTTCTTCCCGACTGCCTCACTCGGCTTACCCCTCTCTCCAAGATCGTCAGCGCCTATAACTGGCTTACTTTCGGTCCAGAGGACTATGCCGGCACCCGGACCGAGATGCCTGTCTTGAGACCAATCCTCCTCTATGAACACCTTGAACCCCTTGCCCTCCAATAACTCGCTCGCTGCCCTGATCATCCTCTTCGTGATATGATTAGGTAGCTTGACCGCGTGCGCTCTTCCTCTGATTAGAGAGATGTCATCCCTCTTCACCCTACTGAGACCTGAGAGGTCCGATGGCCACACCCTCAGCTCCACCAGTCCGCCGCCCTTTGGATAGTGGCCCCTCCTGATCAGTCTAATTTCTGCATGAGCTCCCATCATGGTGAGATTCGGGAGAAAGACCTCTCTCATATAGTCGATGGGAGGTGCCATGGGGACATCCGTTCCCCCCCTAATGAGGAACCTCACATCACTGTCAGATGTCAGGCAAGCTGGCAACAACGCTTGAATCACGAGAGTCACGCTTCCAGCTGTACCTATGTCTACCTCAAATGATCCCCCTCTCTTATTCTTGGGTACGAAGAGCACTCTAGTGGAACCCACCCTAGCTCCTTCCACGTGAGCTTCCGTTAGCTTAGCGAGGGCCATCACGGCATTGAGATGCTGCGGTCTGAGGCCTGGTTTCTTCCTCTTGGCCCTTATATTGTACACCTCAACAGGCTTGAGCGTGACGGCAGACAGGGATAAGGCGTATCTTAGTATGGATCCCCCACCTTCTCCGTAACTTCCATCTATCCTTATCAGCTCCATACAGATGGGAAGGCCCTGTGTTCCCCTTTAAATAGCATTCCCTAGTCCTTTAGATCGGTGAAAGGGGATGGCGGGGACGAAGATTAAGTTCGTCATAGAGGAGGTGGACGGTAGATACGTGGGAATTGGAGTTGGTGGAAGGGAGCTCTACTGCAATACGATCCCCCTCCCCTCCAAAGAGGAGGCAGAGGCCGACCTGAGAGCTACCTGCTACTCGGCGTGGGGGGATTCATTGGATCTAGTGCCAGAGTATCACATACCCTCAGCTTACGGATTGGCCCTCCTTATAAGTAAGCTGTTCTCCGGCGAGAGTACAGATCTCTCCGGAATCAGACTGGCCCGCCATCCCCGGGACAAATTTTGGAACGCTATCTTGCTGATGAGCTCAATACCGAGGGGCATGGTAACAACCTACGGGGAGCTGGCGAGGGCCTTGGGCACGTCGCCGAGGGCCGCTGGAAACTATGCCTCTCGAAACCCGTTTCCGCTCATAGTTCCCTGCCACAGGGTGATAAGGAGCGACATGAGGATAGGGGGCTACAGCTACGGTCCCATACTTAAAGCATCACTGTTAATTGCAGAAGGTGTGAAGGTGGACTTCGACACAGGTAAGGTAGATCCCTCAAGGGTGATCAGATCCGAGGATTTACTGTCCCTTAAGGAGGTGCAGGGAATTGTCAGTTACCACCAAACACGTCTTCGCATCTGACTTCGGTACTTCATACTACAAGTTCGGGCCTTGGTGGCTCATGAAGACCGGTCCCGACATGGTAGAGAACAGGGGGTACTTTCCGAGGATATCGAAGCTCTCGGCCGAGGTCAGGGGCATAAAGTCTAGGGAAGTAGTGGTGGGTAACGAGGTAGCAGAGTACTTGGAGTCTAGAGCTGACCTATCTAGGCTATATTATCCCATGAGAAATGGCATAGTGGAGAGAGGGGATGAGAGGGGCTGGAAGGTTATAAAGGAGCTCGTGAGATACGGGCTTCTCAAATACCATCCCGGAAGAACGGATTCTACTGGAGTTCCCTTCCATGGCTTCTTCGTAGTCGCATCGCTAGCTGCCCAAGCACCCACCTACATGTACGAGAGGATGTTTGAGATCCATAGGGAGGTGAACGCCGAGGAAGGAGGTGGCCTCGTGAGGGCGGTCACTATAATACCACAGCCGCTAGCTGTTGCTATAGCGGAGAAGGCGGTAACATGCATCGTGGTTGAAGCTGGACATGGAAACACCCAGATAACGCCCATAAGCAGGGACGTAATCAAGGCCGCCTTGATTCCCCTCAACAGGGGAGGAAGCGACTCGGACAGGATCGCGGCCCAGATACTGAAGGATCTCGGTTACTCCGACTTAGCTAGGGAGGAGAAATTCGTCCGTATATTCAAGGAATCAGTGGGCCTCCTTCCCTTAGACGTAGATAAAGCCGTATCCTGGGCGAAGGATCATCCCAGCGCGTTGCAGTCGGTCTTCCGCATTCCCGGTACTACCGTGGAGGTGGACATGGGAGATAAAGCGTGGCAGAGGTTCCTCATCGGCGAGTTCTTCTTCAATCCCGGACACGAGATCTTCGAGAGCTACTACTCTAGGGGCTTTACTCCCCCCAAGGACACTCTAGTGGGAGGTGAAGTAATCCCAGGGGATGTGAGCCTCGCCGAAGCCCTGAGGGAAGCCATTTCCAAGACCCCTGTTGAACTACAATCGTCCATAGTTAGGCACGTTATACTATCGGGAGGGGCCTTCAACTGGCAAGTCCCCAAAGGATTGGAAGGGATAGCTACGGACTCGCCGACCAAGCTTAAGGTGATGATGAAATCCGTGGGTCTGGAAACCGGTCCCAAGATGGTCTCAGACCCTCAGTTCAGCGTGTGGAGAGGAGCCGTAGTCTACGGATTGGCAGTCGGGGAAGGAATAAAGTGGGACTGGGGAAAAATGGAGGGCTGGTTCTACGTGGAATGAACCATCTCTTGGAATTGGATGGCATTCTCGAAGCTAAAATAGGAGTTATTGAATAGTACGTAGTTCTCCCTCAAGGACCACTTCTCCACGATCTCCCTAAGCTTCTCTAATTCCTCCTGACCGTACTTGTGAGAGTAAACAATCTTCTTTCCCTCCTTCCTCCCATGCAGTCTATAATACCGAATCTTACCGTAAACAGGAACTTCGTACATGGGGTCTACAACATGGGAGATACCTAGGTCCTCCAGCAGATCCCTGAACTCCGGGCTCTTGAACCAACCAGCCTCTCTGACCTCCCATGTCAGCAGGAAATCCCCTGATATGGCTGAGAAGAACTCTCGCGCGTTGGTGAGATTGACCTCGTTGAATTCGAAGGAGGGCGGGCTTTGAAAAACTACAATATTAGCTCCGAGCTCCTTCACTAGAGTCCTGAATTCCTCCCAAAGGTCGAAGTTCTCCTTGGTGGGCTTTAGCGACCCGTAAGAGTCTTCCTTAGGAAGGCCCGTCTTATCCCATATCCTGCTCTTGGGATCGTGGGTGAAGGCCATCCAGGCCTTTACGGTGAATTCAAAGTCTTTAGGGGATTCTCCACGCCATTTTCTTAAAGTTTCAACCTTTGGAGGTTTATAAAATGTCTTTTGGATCTCCACCAACCTGAGTTTCTCGTAGTACTTCTTCCTAGAGACCTGAAACCCGCAGCAACCCACCTTCACGGTAACAGATATCCCCATTTCTCCACTATCGCCTCCACATCCCTATCCCTTCTAATTACTGATAAGAGGTTTTCACCCCTCATGAAAGAGTCTAGCACCTCCCTCATGGATCTAACTCCAGCTAAGATCCCTCTGGGGTGATCATATATTCCTAGATCCCCGTTGAGGATCACCTGCAGGTCCTCAGGTACGTTAGCGATGGCTATTCCCTGATGGACTTGGGGAGCAGTCAACGGCATCGCGGCGTCCTTCCCACCTCCTATGATTTCGTCTAGCTCCATAACGATTCCCAAATCTTCCCGCTTCCACGCCACGGGTCTCTCAATCAGATCAAAGCCACTAACCCTTAGGAGCTCGTAAGTGGCTTTAATTCCCAGACCTACCTCTCTAATGAGGCAGTTCACCCCCCTCGCTGCTAAAAATATGTCATCTAGGAACTCGATCGCAAGCTCAAGCCTGCCTAAATCCCAGCACAGATGAACGTAAAATCCCCTCATCCCCAAGGAGATGGCGCGCTCTAGGTCTTCCGAAGATGTAGGAAGTCTCATGAAGTACAACACCCGCCTTCCTTTCTCCTCTTTTATTCTATCGGTGATTTCGACTATTTGATGAGCCCTATCTAGGTAGGGAGAAGCCTCCTTGTCCATTAAATTGAGAGGATCGAAGCCCACGTGAAGACCAGCTTTACACATCTCCCTAAATAATCTCGCATGCGAGAGAGGATGCAAAACAATATTTTTTCCTACTGAGGCCGCCACACCAGGTCCTCTCAGCCCCAAATACTTCTTCAGTCCAGATTTACCGGGAATAGGGGGTCTCACTCTGTCGAGAGGAAATTCAACGCTCTTCACCTCACAGATCAGGGGGAGATGCTCCAATAGCGATCCCACCGCATAGTATACGGATGGAAGGAGGAGATCCCCGCCCACCAATTCCTCGGGTAGCTCGATGATGTATCGGTACTTCCCTACCTCCTCCAGCTTTACCCTCGCCTCTACCTCTCCTTCTAAGTCTGTTGGTACAGACGTCTCTTCCAAGGACTTTTTACACTTGAGTTCCAAGATCAAGACCTTTTCACCCACATTCGGTCATTACCCGGGGTTCCCTTAAATGATTCCGGTGTAGGTATGTCCGATGCCGGAAGAGGTGGAAGTGCCGAGGGGTAAGGGAGTGTTAGTGAGGTCACCAGCCTATATTAAACCTCTAAGCGGCAACATTGAAGTTTGGGGTGCCGAGTTCGATGAGATATCGGTTCAGATGGACGGTGTAGAGCTACTAATCACATCCTCAATCGATTCGAAAGTGGCTATAGATGGACACTACGTGAAGTTAGAGAACCCCATCCCGGACTGGTGGGAAGAGCTTCCTGAAACCGTAGCAGGCAAAAATACCATGTTCATAGGAAGAGTAGACTCCGGCAAGAGTTCCACGGTAGTTTTTACGATCAACAGGATAGTAGGGAGCGGTAGCGCAGTCTCCATAATCGATTCAGACGTTGGCCAGTCTGATCTGGGACCACCTGGGGTGATCTCCAGCAAGGATGTGGGAAAGCCCGTCATCCACACCAAGTTACTGGAACCTGACTTCATGTACTTCATCGGCGACAAGACACCAAGCGGTCATTTCCTCCCGATGGTGAAGGGACTTCTAGAAGCTTTGAATAGATCTAGGAGCGATACAGTTCTAATAAACACCACGGGTTTCGTGGATGGAGGGGCAGCTAGGGCTCTAAAGAGGTTCAAAGTCGAGTTCTTAGATCCAGATATCGTAGTGCTGATAGAGAAGGAAGAAGGGGACTTGAATCACATTGCTAAGACAATTCCCAAAGATGTAAAGGTTCTAAAGGTTAGATCACCAGTAGGAGATCTGGCCAAAAGCAGGAATTACAGGATCGCCGTAAGGAGGGCTCTACTCAGGAGATACCTATCTGGCGCCGCTACGAGAAAGTTTGACCTCCGGGAGATTGAGCTGATGAATACATTCCTCATGACCGGCAAGGCGAAGGACGAGTACATCCCATTTTTGGAGCGCATCTTAGGAGCGAGAGTTCATTGGATGGAGGAGTCCCCCGACATGCTCATAGCGATCACGGAAAGCGAAGTAGATAGGAGGAAAATTGCGATGCTCTCAGGGCTCTTGAACAAGGAGGTGAGAATAGGCCCAATGATTGTATACAAGGGACTTTACGTGGGCCTTATCCGAGGGAGGGGGTGCAAGGGCGTCGGCATAATACAATCAATGGACATTAGGGAGGGTTGGATGAGCGTCTTAACCAAGTATGAGGGACCACTAGATGGAATTGCACTGGGATACATCAGGTTTAATGCTGAGGGCGAGGAACTCGGCTCAAGGGGGATGAACGTTCCATGAGCTCCTCCTACATAAAAAATCTCGATGAGCTTGTTGATAACGGGGCAACTAGGAAGGACAAGGACGCTAGAAGGGCCCTGTTGCTGGCTTTTGATAAGGCGATAACGGCAGCTGACGCTTACAAAGCGGTATTTTCCAGATTCTCGGATCAGGAGATAGTGTTCGGTACCTCATCCATCGACATAGGATCTTTTAAGGATGTATACGTGGTGGGAGCGGGAAAAGCTGGGAGCATGATGGCTAAAGCCGTGGAGGACAGAATTGGGAAACGCATATCATTTGGTTGGGTAAATGTCCCTGCTAAGACTGAGAAGACCGTTTCCCTCTCGAAGATCAGGTTGAATCCCGCTGGTCATCCCATCCCAGATGATGGTAGCCTGAAAGGAGCGAAAGAGATCTTAGATATAGCTAGAAAGGCTGGGGAGAGGGACCTAGTTCTCTCCCTGATATCTGGCGGCGGTTCGGCTCTAATGGAGTATCCCGTGGAAGGTATCTCTCTGAATGACCTCCGGGAGATGAACAGGTTGCTCGTACTTTCTGGGGCAGATATCAGGGAAATAAACGCAGTTAGGAAGCATGTATCTCAGATAAAGGGTGGTAGGCTCGCTAAGGCCGCATATCCAGCTACCGTCGTATCGTTGATAATATCTGACGTTATAGGGGATCCTCTGGATGTCATAGCCTCCGGTCCAACTGCGCCTGATGAGACGACTTTTGAGGACGCTTGGCAAGTGCTCGAAAACTATTCGCTTATCGACAGGATGCCAGAATCTGTGATAGAGGTGTTGAAGCGAGGGTTAAAGGGCGAGATACCTGAGACCCCCAAGCCGGGCGACGAGGTATTCGATAAGGTCGTGAATCTGATAGTGGCCAATAATCTGAAGGCCGTCCAGGCAGCTGAGAGGGCGCTGGTTGAGATGGGCTACAACGTCCTAGTACTCGGCTCTAGGGCACAAGGAGAGGCTAGGCACATAGGTAAGTTCCTAGCAGGGCTCGCAGTCTCCATAGTAAAGGAAGGACTGCCTCTCTCCCCACCTGCAGCCGTCATCTTGGGTGGGGAGACTACCGTGAAGGTGACGGGGCAGGGAATTGGAGGTAGGAATCAGGAACTAGTTTTAGGAGGAGTTAGAACTATATCGGGCCTCGAGGGGGTCGTGCTGGGATCCGTGGGTACCGATGGAGTAGATGGAGTGTCTGATGCGGCGGGAGCGATAGCTGACGGCCAGACTCTGGGGAGGGCACTATCGGAGGGGCTAAGACCTGAAGTCTTCCTGAAAAATAACGACTCCCACACGTTCTTCTCATGGCTAGGCGATGCCATCTTCACGGGACCAACCATGACGAATGTGATGGATGTCATGGGGCTGGTGGTTCAGGAGTGAAGCCTTCAACAATGATTTTTAAGTGGGGAAATCCCACCTACCTAGCGAATCCGTGGGGATAACATGCCGAGAAGGAACCCGAAAGGAAACGACTCCTCCCGAGGTTGGAAGGGGAGGTTAGGCAGGAAGGCTAAGGGAAGCTTGTACGTGACCAGATTCGATAAGCCAGAGGAGAAATCCTCCTCTCTGAAGCCAGGAGACTTAATAGAAGTGCTGGTACAGTCCGTCAACAGGAGGGGTGAAGGAGAAGGGGTCTACAGGGGAAGACCTGTGGTGATAGTTGGCGCTGCAGATCCAGGAATCACCGTAATAGCTAGGATAAGGAAGATCTCCGGTGGTAAGATAATAGCTGAGATGGTAGAAGTCCACTAGATGAACAGCGGAGACAAAACGATATCTAGTCTGGAGAGGCTTCTAAGAGAGCTGGGTCTCTCCTCGTATGAATCCAAGGCATTGGCCTACCTAGTCGTCTCGAGGGAACAGATCAAGGCGAGCGACCTGAGTAAGGCTACAGGAATACCCAGAACTAAGGTATATGCGGTCTTGGAATCCCTGGAGGATCTGGGTTTAGTAAAAGTGACCCCTACTAGGCCGTTGAAGGCTTCATCCCCTCCTCTCGAGCTTTTACCCACCCTCCTCTTCGAGATAGTGTTAGAGGAAGCACTTCGAAAGATCTCCCTACTCAATAAGATGTTCAATGTGGAGTTCAGCGAGGGCCTCTGGATCCTCGGCGAAATCAACCTGCCGGTGGGAGGTAGAGATACCTTAAGGAGGGTATCTAACATACTACTGAGAGATTCCAAGGACTTCCTAATTTTGGTAACCAATGAGAAATCTGTGGAACTTGTCCCCCATGGTTTGAGGTGCAGGAACATCAGTCTAGTCGTGGACAGTCCAGACACCTACGAGAAACTGAGAAGCAAGGGTCTTAAGACGAGAAACATAAGAATAGCAAACCCAGAACTTTTCGCGTTTGCCACCGAGAAATCTGGACTCATATCCAATGAAAATACAACAAACGGATTTATTTCAACAGATCCAAGGATAGTAAAGGCTCTTACGGTCCTGTTGAGGGCGCTATACTTGGCCTCACCTGTCTTTAAATAAGGGTTAAATCCCAACTTGTCAACGTGTGGGGGGATGGGATGGACCCCGAGGAGAAGGAGGGTTGCGATTGGGAGCTCGAATTGCTGCAGCTAAACTCCTTACTCGACCTCCTGAGGTTAGCGGCGGCATCCAACTCCATTACAGTTCTTCTAGAGTTCAGGAGCGAGACTCTTGGTAAGAGAGTTATAGGCACCTTCGCAAACAACTACGGAACTACAAAACCAGACATATTCTCCTATGTCCTCTACGAAGAAGAGAATAAAGGGAGTTTCCTAGTATACAAAGCTGATGAGACGGGAGAGCAGTACAATTTCTCGAACGGAATTTCCTCGGCTGGTAGTATGGCCTTTCCCTTGGTGAAGCTCGTAAAGGAACCTAAGTGGTTCTCAGAGAGGTTCTCAAATGAGCAGAAGTAGACCTCTCGCCGCAGCACTTGTTTCCTTGGGCTTGATATCAATAATCGCTGTCTCCCTCTCATACATCTCGATCTCCTCGTTCAGGACTGATGCCATTGGAAGCCTCACCTGCAGCGGTGAGGAGGCAATTTTAGAGGTGGTGAACGGGGGTGTAAGGGTCAAGGTTTACTACGTGAGCGTGGTACGGGGAGACCGTGTGGTTGAGCTTAGACGAGTGGACACAGTTCTAGGTCAGGGCGAAACCTTGGATCTCCGACTAGAACTTCCCAAGGGTTCTAAAGTGTCTGTTCTGCTAGATAGGGGAGTCATTTCCAGCCTATCGTGTGGAGAAAGGAGGCGATCCCAGCCGTGAAATAGTTTTATTCGATGAGCTTCCTGATAAATGGGGCCGTGGTCTAGCTTGGTAGGATGCCGGCCTTGGGAGCCGGAGGTCCCGGGTTCAAATCCCGGCGGCCCCATTTACGGGGATTATGATGATGGTGAAGATTTTCACCAAGAGAGGCCTGCTCAAGTTCCTGTCGTCCTACCTAGAGGATACCGCTTACTCAGTTGATATAAGGAAGGATAGCATCTCGATTCGTCGAATCTCGCCAGTGACTAGAGGAACTCTGGGAATGAAGCTAGACGATGAGACAGTTAATTACCTTATCTCTAGGGGGGCAACCCTTTGAGGGCCGTGGTGGATACCAATGTGCTGATTTATGCCTACTTCAGTGATGCGGAGAAACACGATGAAGCTAGAAAACTCCTCTTTTCCCTAGACAAGTGGATAATCCCACTCATAGTTGTGGTGGAACTGTTCTGGTTCAGCAGAGGAGCTGGTCTCGATTCTAAAAGAACGAGGGATTTGATACTAACGTATTTAGCGGATAAACGGGCCGAGCTGGCGCACAACGAGCTGGATGAGATCCTCGACTCTCTGTCATGCGATGATCCCTTGGACTGGGAAGACGAACTCATACTATCCATAGCCGAGAGGGAAGGCATTCCTCTGGCTACCTTCGATAGTAATATGAGAGGTAAAGCGGAAGAAAGGGGTGTTCAGGTTATTCCGTGAATAGGTGGTGCCGGGGCCGGGATTTGAACCCGGGACCCCCGGATTTCCCAGCGGGAGCACCGTGGGCCCAACCCAACTTATGAGTCCGGTGCTCTAACCAGGCTGAGCTACCCCGGCTCCAATGGAGTGGATGGACCACCGCACTAATAAAAATTGTCCCTCATCGGTGGCGTGATCTACACACGATCGTTCATGTTCACAGGGGGCCCACGCTCGGTGTGAGCTGGGAACTCCATCTCCACTGAGGATTCGTTGATGTTCGCTCTCCTCATCGCGTGGGCCATGTAGAGTGGGGTACCCCACATTTTAAGGTTATGGAGATATTTTTAACGCGTAAGCGAATCGTATAACCCGGTGATGGGCGTGGGCTTTGAAATATCTGAAGAGTTTGAAGAAGAGATCCCCTACTCACTCACCGACTACCTCCTTCAACCGATGAGGCTTTCTTCAACCGTCTTTAGGGCGATGGTGATCAAGCCGAAGCTCAAGTATTGGCTAGTGGCTCTACTGATAGGCTCCGTCTTCACTGGATTGGGCATATGGATGATATTTCAGAAAATAGAGATCAGCTTGGTGGGCGGGGGGAACATACCGGAGGAGGCTTTAGAGGCGGCCAAGGAGATGATGAATGTATTCATAAAGAATCCGGCAATCGTCTACTTAGAAGCCCTTCTCTCGGAACTCTTCATCCAGTTAGTAACCGCTGTGGTCCTCTTCGTGCTAGTGAAGCTCATGTCGGGTGAGGGGGGTTTCTCCTCATCGCTGATGGTGGCGGGCCTTAAGAACATACCTTCTATACTCTCTGGGCTCCTGATGGCATACTTAGGCTATATCATGCCCCCCATGAGATGGGAGATAGACCTCTCTACTGGAAACGTAGGAGGGTTCGGTGGTGCGATGCCTCAGGGACTAGAGGTTCAACAGCAGGCCATAAACATGCTAGTCTCCTTGTGGATGGTAGTTGTTATTTATCTGGCTTGCAGATACGGTTTCAAGATGAACAAGGGAAGATCCCTGCTTACCGCGGTAATACTGTGGGTAGTTCTCAACTTCACGGTGTTCCTGAGTCTCCTATAGTCTAACCTTCACTCCTCCCTATTTATTGAATAAAGGGCCAGATCCCTGAGCAAGTCTCTTTGGGGGGTATCCCCCAACACCTCTAATTTCTCTATGGCCTCGGCGGCTAGACCGTTAGCCATCTCCTCCAAGAGCTCCCTCAATCCTTCCTCCTTAAGAAGGGAGGTAAGTTCCCCGGGAGATCCCCAGTCCAATAAATCATCCTTTATCTGGTAAGCCATCCCCATGTAGAGCCCATATAAACCCAGATCACCGGAGATGTCGGGCCTACCGGCAATCACAGCGCCCAATGATGTGGCCGCCTCGAAAAGGACGGCGGTTTTGTACTTGAGTATCTCGAGGTATTCGTCCAAGGAGAGGGGATCTCCAGCCTCCAACACCTGTACTTCCCTCATCTCTCCCACAGACATGAGTTTAGACGCCCTAGATAGGATCTCACCCACTCTCCTATCCTCGTACATGCTGGCTATATCTAGGACCAGCGATAGTATGAAGTCAGCCACGAGAATGGACATCTCGAACCCGTACTTCATGTGGAAGGAGAACTCACCCCTCCTCTGAGTGCTCTTATCTATTATATCGTCGTGTATCAGGGAAGCCGCGTGTATGAGCTCTATCGCGGCAGCCGCAGGGCCCGGATTTCCGCTTCCACTACAGGCGTCATGGACGATCAGGAGGAGAGCGGGTCTTACCTTTTTCCCTCCGCTCAGGAATTCCTTTAAGGGAAGGAAGAAAGGGGTGTTTGACTCTTTATCCAATATCTCGTCGATGGCAATTCTAGCCTCACTGACGTAGTGTTCCAGCGATGATTTTATGCGGTCCTTTAACGCTATACGCGCTCACCTCAGTAGTGGCTGCTGCATCACTCCTCTAAAATAATGCTCCTCCTCTTGACCACCTTATCGGGGTGCACAACTATTCCATTATCCGTAATCTCGAAGGGGTGCCTCCTCATGGAGTGGGCGGTCCCCCTCATCTTCCATATTATGAGGCTCCTGATGAGCTCGCCATCCCACTCATCCAAGTCCAGTCTAATGATGCCATCGGCCGCGTGTTCAACTCCGGGGCCGCCGAACCCTCTCTCGGTGACTCCCACTTGGCTTATCAATATGGATGTAGTTCCCATTCCCGATAACACCTTCTTCAGGAGAAGAACTGTTTTCCTCGCCACCACGGGCTTTGTCAGGTAGAGCGCGGTCACCGAATCCACAACGACCCTGACCGCACTTACTTCACTGATAGCGGCCTTCATCTCATCTATGAGACTGTGAACATCCTCCGGGTCAGTAACAACGTACTTCTCCCTCTTGGCTGCTCCCCCTATGCCACCGGTGTATGCATCCACTATAGCGAACCTGCCCGCCTCCTCGTAAGGCTTGGGATCCCACCCGAATGCGGACATGTTAATCCTGACCTGCACCGGGTGCTCTTCCAGAGCCACGTAAACGCCAGCCTCTCCATTCTTCAATCCATTGTACAGGTACTGCATCCCGAAGATCGTCTTTCCCGTGCCCGGCCCGCCTGAAAGGAGTACAACGTTCCTCTCAGGTATGCCCCCATTGAGGAGCTCGTCCATGCCGGGTATGCCGGTCTTTACCCTCCTCATGAGCTCACCCGGTTCTAACTACTTTAAAGTAAGTAATAATGTCAACTCCCGATGGGAAAATGAACTTGCTCGACATGGAAGAAGGTGAGATTAGGAGAGCACTCCGCGATGGTAGGATAAAAGTCTCAGTTTACGGATTGGGTCATGTCGGCTCCCCCATACTAGCGGCGTGGCTCCAAGCGGGCGCTAGCGGTATTGGAGTGGATGTGGACGAGGGAAAGGTACTCAAACTCAGCAGAGGGGAGTCTCCAGTCGATGAGCCCTGTCTCACAGATGTCTTCAGAAAGGCCTTGAATGAGGGGAGGTTAAAGGCGACGAGTGATGGCGAATGGGCATCTAGGGAAACTCACGTCAAGATAATTGCTGTTCCGACTCTGATAGATGGTGAGGGAAATCCTAAACTCGATGCTATCAGGTCCGCAGCCAAGTCCATAGCCTCGGGACTTAAAGAAGGGAACCTAGTTATACTTGAGAGTAGCGTACCCCCCGGAACCACTAGAGGAGTTCTCAAACCCATTTTAGAGGAGCTAAGCGGGCTTCAAGCTGGAGAGGATTTCGGGCTTGCTTACAGTCCGGAGAGGATATCAGAAGGGAGGGCGTTGAGGGACATAGTCGAGTCCTATCCCAAGGTGGTAGGGGGTATCGATGCCAAAAGCACGGAAGTAGCGGCTAATCTCTACTCTCTGGTGGTTAAAAGAGGGGTGATAAAGCTGTCAAGTGATTTAGCTGCGGAGCTCGAGAAGTTGGCCGAGGGGATCTATAGAGATGTAAATATAGCTTTGGCCAATGAGATAGCAGCCCTTTGCAGGGGATTGGGCGTGGATTACGATGAGGTAAGGTTGGCCGCCAACAGTCAACCCTATTCCCACCTACATAGGCCGGGTACGGGAGTTGGAGGCCTGTGTATCCCTGTGTACCCGAGATTCCTCATTTGGAAGGCTAAGGATCTAGATATGGAACTTCCTTTAACCGCTATCGCCAGAACTATAAATGAGAACATGCCTGCAGAGGTATCCAGTCTCGTCGGAGAGGGTATGAAAAGGCTCGGTATATCGAACCCTAAATTAGCTATCTTGGGGCTGGCTTTTAGAGGTGATGTACCCGACTCGCGTCTCTCCCCAACCTACGATCTGATAAATCACCTGCTCTCAATGGGAGTCAGGGAAATAGTTGTTCACGATCCTATAATAAGAGAGGATGCCAAGCTTGATGAAATGGGAGTACCTCTAACGAACGACTTAATCGAGGCACTGGGGAGAGCCGATATTGCAGTGATATCGACCGATCACTCCGCCTACCGAATGAAATCCAGCGAGCTGTTTCAGCTGTCAAATAAGTTGAGGTTGATAGTGGATGGGAGGCATGTGATCGAGGTAGACTCTTTGCCCTCCGGGGTCTTGTATGTGGGGGTGGGGAGGCCTTGGAGGGAAGGCTAGCCTACTAGCCGCCTCACCAAGTTTATCGTGAAAACTTCGACTAGTGAATCCATGGCTGACAGTGCAAGCCAAGGATCTTTAGAAACGACAAATGCGCCATGCCTCAGTACTATAACGGCATTGACGTCTTTCAATGCATTAGATACAATCTCAGCCAATTCCTCAGTACCGTATGGCCTCCAAGGGAGTATTTTAACGTCCCTCAGCATGATCTTCGCTTCTTCTGTCCAATCAGACTCCCTCAACGGGGCTAGAACCTCTCCATCGATCTTCGAACTCACCATAGACATCGCCAGCCCAGTTACTACCGCGTGATGGCAGTGGAGAATGGCTCCCACATCCGGTCTGATCTCGTAGACCTTTAGATGTAGCTTCCACTCCGAGCTGGGCCTCCCTTTACCCTCTAGGACTCTCCCCTGGCGATCAATCAGTATTATGTCCTCGGCCCTCAACCTTCCCTTGAATTCACCCGACGGGGTTATGAGTATCCCCTCGTCCACACGTGCGCTCGCATTTCCTCCTGCCCCAGTAGTATAACCCCTCTCATAAGCCAACTTCATGACTTCAGCCAGTTCTGAGGCCCTACCAGTAAGGTCCATGATGGTACCTCTCCATCATCCAGAGCCTCCTCAGGTACCTCACCCTATGCCTGTAGGGATACGCCATTAGGACCCCTGCTATGAATCCACCCACATGGGCCCAATAGGCAACCCCGGTGGCTTCTCCAGCTAATAGACCGGGAATGAGCTGCCATATGAACCAGAATGTTATGTAATACTTGGCTGGTATAGGTTCAACCGTTATGAAGTACCAGATGAGGATGGCTGTCATTATCCTAGCTTGGGGGAAGAAGACGAGGTAGGCCCCTAGTACACCGCTTATCGCCCCACTGGCGCCCACAGCAGGTATCTCTGATAGGGGGAATACTGCCATGTGGAGGAAACTCGCAGCAACTCCAGATATAAGGTAGAAAATGATATACTTGAAGTGGCCGAAGGCGGCCTCCACATTATCCCCGAATATATAGAGATAGAGCATATTCCCCAACAAGTGGAGCCAACCTCCATGCATGAACATCGAGGTGAAGAGCCTGTACGCGTTGGAAGCGGGGTCCTCAAGGAAGAACCTAGGGATAAACCCGTACTCGTAGATCAACAACTCGAACCTCGCGGGTCCGCCAGCTATTTCCCATAGGAAGACCAGCGCATTGAATAGGATCAATCCGTAGGTAACCCAAGGGGTTATCGGACTGGGATTCTCATCCTTGAAGGGGAACAAGAGATCATCCTCCCAAAGGGCTCAGCTGACCCTCTTCTGGGCCATATACACCCTCTTGCCGAATACTCATCATGGCCCTTGGGAAAATTGGGGGAAAAAGGCTTAAACTTTCACCCCCTTGAGGAGAGATTCACCGATCTCCTTACCTCTATCCACTGCTTTCAAGTTCAAATCTATGAATTGTGGCTTCACCATCCTCCTTATTGCTTCTTTCAAGTTCTCCAAGGGTATGATCCCGGAGACCGTGACGAAAACTCCAAGCATGAGCATGTTCGCCACGAGCCTGTTGCCCAGCCTCTCAGCCTCATCAGTGGCGGGGATCTTGTAGATGACCCTCACCTTACCCTCCACCGGATCGAAATATTTGATCATTGAGGAGTCCGCTAATATTATGGTCTTGTCCAAGGGATATCTCTTGGAGAAGGTGTTAAGGGACATCTGATTCATCGCTACCCAATAGTCCGGGCTTATTATCTTAGGATAATCAATTTCCTCGTCAGAAATAACTACCTCAGATCTCGTGGATCCTAACCTCGCCTCGGGTCCGTATGTATAGGTGGCAGCCGCGTAGTAGTTGCTCAGCACAGAGGCTTGGGATAAAACAGCACCGGATAGCACAACGCCCTGACCACCGAAGCCTGAGATCATTACTTCAATCCTCAAGCCACCACACCCCCTTTCTGACGATATCATCCCTCTTCCTAACCCTTTTCAACCAAGGATTCTCATACTTCTCTTCCACCTCTAAAAGCTCCTTCTCCTCCTTCTCATCCACTATGACTTGGAGTGCGAAGTCGGGGCAGTACCATTCACAGAGCCTGCAGGCCCTGCATTGGTCTATCCTAGCGGCATAGGGCTTTTTTACTCCCCTCCAATTTCTTTCCTCGCTTACCTCTAGGACATCCCATGGGCAGGCCCAGATGCAGAGGTAACAGCCTTTGCAGAGTTTATCGCTCACTGCTATCTGTTGCACCTTCACCGGAGATGCCATCGAGCTCACCTCCCCCTGCCCTTTGCCCTCTCCTCTAGCTCCCTCAGTTTCTCAGTGTACTCCTTTCTGTCGGTCCTGTGCAAGTACTCCCCTACTATGATCTTGCCCCTCAGCTCCTCAGGGCTCTTGTTCTTCGCAACTCCCAAGGGGATGGAGTTCTCCTTAAACCACTGCATCATGTCCCTTGGATCGGGACGGTTCAGTATGTACCTGCCAGCGTAGGTGGGGCACTGGAACACTATCTCTATAGCAGCGAAACCTTTGTGCTTTACCGCCTTCTTTATACTGTTTTTAGCCTGAATGAAGTGGTACGTCGTCCATCTAGCCAGATACGTGGCTCCAGCAGCCTTTAAAAGTTCCATCAGGTCAAAGTTGGGCTCTATGTTACCGTAAGGTGTGGTATTCGTCCTAGCTCCTTCGGGAGTGGTTGGAGACATCTGACCTCCTGTAAGGGAGTACAGCATGTTTGTAGCTATGATTGCGGTGATTCCTATGTTCCTCCTTGCCGCATGGATCAGGTGATTACCTCCTATTCCCATGCTATCTCCATCCCCCATTACCACAACGACGTTTAGATCCGGCCTAGACGCCTTCAATGCAGTAGCGAAAGCCAGCGCCCTACCGTGCAGGGTGTGAGCCGCGTCCCTCCTGAAATAAAGAGGGGTCCAACCGGAGCACCCTATACCCGACACGAAAACAGTCCTATCCCACTCCCCCTGTCCCAACTCCTCGAAAGCCATCAGGATCATCCTTTCAATGATGCCCAAGCCGCAACCGGGGCAGAAGGCGTGGGGCATGATTTCAGTTCTCATATACTTCTTAGCTAGAACATGCTCGAATTCCGCTTCAGGAAGCATAACATCACCTCACAGCACTCTTTATCGCAGCTAAAATTTCATCTGGATGATGGAGTACTCCTCCCACCTTGGGCACTGACATCACTTTTGCCTGTCCTTTGGAGGCCCTGTCCACCTCTCTTACGATCTTTCCCATGTTCATCTCAGGCACAATTATGGCCTTAACCTGACTGGCGGTCTCCTCTATGAGACGATCATAGAAGGGCCATAGCGTGATCATCCTTATCAGACCAGCCTTTATACCTTGGTTTCTGGCTTCTCTGACAGCTCTAAGGGCAGTTCTCGCCGTAGAACCGTAGGCAACGACGGCAACCTCTGCATCCTCCATGTATCTCTTCTCGTACATCGATATCTTGTCTACGTTCTTCTCTATCTTGTAATAGATCCTCTTTATCGTTCTCTCAGCGGCCACATGATCAGTCCCTATCCTGTGGCCGAATTCATCGTGCATCACGCTCTCTACCAGTACGTTATAACCTTCTCCAAATGCAGGCATGGGAGCCACCCACTCGCCCGGATCCGGGAGATAAGGTATATAGTCCTCCGGAGGGACATTAGGTCTCCTTCTCTCGACTACCTCTATCTCCTCGTACGGGGGGACCTTGACAGGTTCCCTGACGTGTGCGATAACCTCATCTGCGAGTATTATCACAGGGTTCCTGTAAGTCTCAGATAGGTTGAAGGCTTTGATGGCTAAATCGAACATGTCTTGAGCGCTAGACGGGGCTAGGGCTATGGTGGCGTAATCGCCGTGGCTACCCCATCTGGCCTGCATCACATCTCCTTGAGAGGGCAGGGTCACGAGCCCAGTAGAGGGCCCACCCCTCTGGACATCCACTATCACAATGGGAGTCTCCGTGATTATCGCGTAACCGAGACCCTCTTGCATTAGGGAGTATCCTGGCCCGCTGGTAGCGGTCATGGACTTCCTTCCCGCCCAAGAAGCGCCGATGATCGCCATTATAGATGCCAATTCATCCTCCATCTGCATGAACACTCCACCGACTTGGGGCATACGCCTAGACATCCTTTCAGCGATCTCTGTGGCTGGCGTAATCGGATAACCGGCAAAAAACCGGCATCCTGCAATTAGTGCGCCCTCTACTATCGCTTCATCACCCTGCATTAGATGGGTTCCAGGCTCGACATACAACCCTAACACCGGCCGTAGCCCCTATTGAGTAGAAGAAAAATATAGCGCATTTACCCCTTAATAAGCCTGCCCTCAGGATCTATCTCTCCTGCTCTAATTCTATGAGATTTCAGAGGAGCGCCATCCTCAGCCAGAACGGTCGGCACTACAACTATAAAGAGTTCTCTCAGCCCATTTCTTCTCCTCTCTTCATTTATCATGAGAGCTCTTTCATATGTCTCTGGTGATACAACTATTAGATCGGCCTCCTCATCGGTCCCTGCCGGACCTATCGGTTCAACGATTTTAACTATTTGGAAGGGTATATTTTTCCCAGTGAGATAGCTGCTCAGCAGGGCCCTTCTCTCATCGAAGGGCAGTATCCTCTCCCTGAAAGCCTTCCCCGCCAGTAGGGGACCGTCAGCCAGACCGACCATCAAGCTATCGGCCAGCTTAACGGCAGTATCTAGTAAAGCTCTGTGGCCCTTATGAAGTCTATCGAATGCCCCACCGACTATAGCCTTCCTAAAAGGCTTCTCACAGCATTTCCTACCTTCCATACCTCATATACCTCCTCGGTCCTCCCGTCCTCCAACACCTCGGCGCCGTTCTCGGTCATCCGAACTACAAACCTAACACGCGCTTTGATGGCCTCGCTTAATGACTCCTCCGAATTCAAGACATATATCGTTTTGTATGGATCGAAATCTCTGGAGAACACGTTCTCCAGCGTATAATCCCCCCCAACCCAAGACTCGTGGATTAGATGGTGTATGTTCAGTCTCAAGATCTTCTCCCACTCCTTCACCGGATCTCCCCTAGAGAAAACCCCAATCCTAAAACCGCTCTCTCTTGCAGCTAAAATGGCGTCTATTATTCCCGGAATTGGCTTCAAAAATGCTCTTTTAACGTCATGGTAAGCTATGACTCCGGCAGCGATGACCCTGTAATCCTCCTTCAGCCCTAGCTTGACCATCATCTCATTAAAGTGGAAAGGATAATCCTCACCTCTCTCCCTTACAACTTCCATTAGGGTCTCCATCGCCGTGTCTAAGTCCACAGGAAGGCCGGCTTCCTTCATTGCGGTAACAGCCCACTCCCTAGCGATTCCCTTTAGTAAGTTAGAGTCATAGAGGACATTGTCAATCTCGAGTAGAAGGAGCTTCATTCCCTCACCACCTTTGAAAGCTTCTCAGGCCTATCAGGATCTAGGCCCCTTAAAATGGATACCTCATAGGAGAGGAGCTGTATCGGTATGACCATCAACACGGGCGAGAATTCGTACTCGGTGGGCGGTAAGGAGAAATCCCCATCCTCACCAACCAATAGGGGTTCACCTCCGAAGGAGGATACCTTCTGCACGACCTCTCTAACTTCCCTCCAATTGAGGAATATGACTGGTGTGCCTCTATCTACCAGCTGAATGGGCCCATGAAGGAACTCCCTAGCGGCATATCCGACGTAGTGCAGGTTGGAAGTCTCTCTGAGTTTCAGTGCCGCCTCCAGTGCTGTAGGGTAGTTGGGACCCCTGCCGAGGACGAAACCCACGGGCTTCCCGGCTATCTTGGGTGCCAGATCGTGAGCAGGTGATCTTGACGCATCTATGGAGCGATTTACTTTCTCCGGAAGGAGTTCGAGCTCAGTGACGAGGCGATCTACCTCCCTACCTTGGATCGAGGCCAAGCTGACGGAGAGCAGGAAGGATGCCGCTAGCTGAGTGGTATAGCTCTTAGTAGCTGCGATAGCTCTCTCCTCACCGGCCCGGGTCAGGATCACTTGGTCCGATAGCTTAGCTAGGGTGCTAGCCGGAGTATTGGTTATCCCAATTATAGGCTCGACCGGATTCAACTCCCTAAATCTCCTAACTGCCGTCAGCACATCCTTACTCTCCCCACTCTGGGAGAAGGCGACTAAGGCGGAACCCTCTAGGTCATTGGGTAGCCAATCAGGCAGTTCAGAGGCTTGAATGGAGATCACTCGTGAACCAGATACCTTCATCAGCGTTCTCCCTAGAACCAAGGACGCGTGGTAGCTTGAACCACTCCCCGTCGTGTAGACGAATCTCCCCTTCAGGTGAAGGGCCGCCTCCATTGCCTCACTCTTAGCCTCGTCTAATGTACGCCTTATTGCCCCTGGTTGCTCTAAGATTTCAGATATCATGTACTGACCCGGTCTTTTCCCTTCCATCGCGATGAAGCGCTTCGGCTAGGGATAAAGTTATTTACCTGCTAGTAGGGGTAGGTCATATGGACGAGGAAACGATCTCCTTCTTTTCTAGATTTTCCGAGGCTTTTGGTCCCTCTGGATTCGAGATAGAACCCCTGAGAATGCTCAAGGACAGGTATTCATCGTATGCCGACGAGGTGCTGACCGACAGGTTGGGTTCGCTCATAATGAAGAAGACCGGAACGAGCGACAGGCCTCGGATAATGGCAGCGGGCCATAGTGATGAGGTTGGCTTCATAATAGTCTCCATCGAGGATAACGGTTTCCTCAAGTTCGAGCCCCTGGGGGGCTGGGTCCCCACAACTTTACCCGCTCATAGGGTGGTCATAAGGACGAAGAAAGGGGATTACGTGGGAGTGATAACGAGCAAGCCCCCTCATCTCATGACTCCAGAGGAGAGAAAGAAGCCCTTAGAGATAAAGGACCTCTATATCGATGTCGGCGCCAAGAATAAGGACCAGGTACAGGAGATGGGGATAAGGATAGGGGATCCCGTGGCGCCTCTAGCTCCGTTCGAGGTGCTAAGGGGCGGCAAGGCATGGTTGGGTAAGGCGTTCGACGATAGAGTGGGAGCATTCATAGTAATGGAGGCCCTCAAGAGGCTTAGAGAGGGTGGAGTCCAGCATCCCAATACCTATTACGCGGTGGCAACTGTCCAAGAAGAAGTTGGTCTGAGGGGAGCTGAGACTGCAGCGGATGTGGTGGACCCGGATGTCTTCATCGCTGTTGACGTGGACATAGCAGGTGACTCACCTGGCGTGTCTCCGAGTGAGGCTCCAGCTAAGATGGGCGAAGGAGTCTCGATACTGACTTGGGACAGGAGCATGATCCCCAACTCCCGCTTAAAGGAGTTCGTGATAGAAGTAGCGGAGGAGGAAAATATACCCTACCAGCTCTCTGCCGTTAGAGGAGGTACCGACGCTGGAAGAGTGCACCTGCATAAGTACGGAGTCCCATCAATCGTGCTAGGGGTTCCCACGAGGCACATTCATTCTCACAGCTCGATAATGTCTCCGGACGATGTGGAGTCCGCCATAAAGCTACTGGTGGCCCTGATCAGAAGAATGGATGAGGAGGCTGTGAGGAGGTTCACGGGAATTTGAAGGAGCTGAGACTCACCCACCCAATTTCTTGGCTCGATGGAATAGACCTGAGGACTGGTAAGATAATTCAACAGGATCACCCCCAGAGAGGGGAAAGCATCGCGGGAAAGGTGCTGTACATACCCCACTCCATTGGGTCCACCGTGGGAGCATACGTCTTCTTCAGCCTGAGGAAGTACGGGACGGCTCCTCTCAAGATAATCTTGGAAGAGCCGGATAGCATAACCATCAGTGCGGAACTGGCTGGGATACCTGTTGAATTGAAGGGAGGAAGAGAGCTCAGGCTTGAGGACCCGGAGGTCCCCGATGAGTTCAGGAGATACTTGGAGAAGGAGGCCTCCATCTCCGGCGCCGAGGGTTTCGTCAGAGTGAGCTCGGTGCACATATCCGGGGTCTCATATGCAACTATAGGCGATGCGGGGAGGGAGTGGCTGGAGGAGATGAAGGAAAGGGTGGGATTCAGGGTTCTAGCGACAACTAATCCTCTAGGAATGGATCTGACAAGATGGAGAGAGATGGGGATTCCAGAGAGCTTCGCAAGTGGTCAGTTGAGCATAGTAGAATCCCTTCTGCAGATGGGGGCGATCCCGTCCTTTACATGCACCCCCTACTTGGTGGGAAACCTACCCCACTTCGGGGAGCACATATCTTGGGGGGAATCTAGCGCGGTCGCCTATGCAAACAGCGTACTCGGGGCCAAGACTAACAGAGAAGGAGGAACCAAGACGATAGTCTCGGCCGCGACCGGGTACACTTCCCTCTACAACAGGCATCTAGAGATCAATAGGAGGCCCGATTTCAGAGTTAAGCCCCCTGAAATGGAGGGTCTCTCGGATTACTACGCTCTAGCCTTCCTCGTTGGTAAGGAATACCCTAATGCCATCCCAGTGTACCTCGTGAGCGGATCTGTACCGGAGATGAAGGCCTTATCGGCTGCTGGGGCGGCATCAGGCTCCATAGAGATATTCCATGTCCCGGGAGTGACACCAAACCCTCTTCGATCGGTCGATCGAGAGGTGGAGGTGACCAAAAGCGAGTTAAGGGGAGTATATGAGGACCTGAGCACATTCGATGGGGGTACAGACCTAGTGGTTTTGGGATGTCCACATCTCTCCCTTCAAGAGTTCAAGACTATTGCTCAAATGGTGGACGGGAGGAAAGCCACGACCCGATTCTGGCTTTATACATCTAGAGCCGTGCTCTCAATGGTAGAGAGATCTGGCCTGAAGAACATCCTCGACAGGTTCGGCGCGAGGATATGGGCCGACACTTGCATGGTCGTCTCTCCCTTGGAGGATATGGGGGTGAGGAAGGTAACCACCAACTCCGCCAAGGCCGCTAAATACCTGAAGACCCTAAGGGGTCTAGAAGTCGAGTTCCTAGACCTAAAAGAAATATTGGAGAGATATAGCGTGCTTCGCTAGTTTATTAGATCCCCAGATATGCCCTTTTCACGTGCTCATTTCCCAGAAGCTCTTCACCAGCACCTTCCATCACAGTAACGCCGTTCTCGATCACATAGGCTCTGTGAGCTATGCTCAATGCCATGTAGGCGTTTTGCTCGGCGATCAGTATGGTGACTCCCTTCTCCTTGTTTATCTGACTTATCGTCCCGAATATCCTATCGACCAGCAAGGGTGCCAAGCCTAACGAGGGTTCATCGAGCAGTAGCAGTTCGGGTCGGCCCATGAGGCCCTTACCTATAGCGAGCATCTGCTGTTCCCCACCGCTGAGGGTTCCAGCGAGCTGCTTTTCCCTCTCCTTCAGCACTGGAAAGAGCGAGTACACGAACTCCAAATCCCTCTCAACCTCATCCCTATCGGTCCTCATGAACGCCCCCATCTCCAAGTTCTCCCTGACCGTCATATCGGGGAAGAGACCCCTACCCTCAGGTACATGGATTATTCCCAACGAGGCTATTTGATAGGGCTCCATACCGACTATACTCTTTCCTTGGAAGACCACATCTCCTCTCAATGGTTTGAGCATCCCAGTTATTACCCTCAATGTGGTTGTCTTCCCCGCTCCGTTGGCCCCTA
>JAOZFI010000026.1 GCA_027491395.1 Thermoproteota archaeon
ACTAGATCAGGATTCGCCTCCAGCACTTCCTTGAGAGAGGTGCATTCTATGCATTCGTACTGTCTAACAACTATGTTCTCGCCTCTCTTCTTCACTTCGGCAATTCCATACCCTAGGGATTGAAAGAGGGGTAGTGCGACCTTTTTCAACACCTCGTAGGGATCATCAATCCCCAAATCCTCTGATAGGGATAAATGCTTCCTCGAAAGCCCCCTCCCCATCCTCACGCCCACTTGATAGAGTATGCCAGAGGCTGCCCTGGGTCCTATGGTCTCTATCAACCCCCTAATCAGCTCCTTCATGGCGGACTTCCTCAACATGACGATTCTCTCGCCGAAGACCGTGGGAGGAAATGAGGTGGTGTCCGCTATCAACCCCCTCGTTACGGGTTCGAAGATCCTCACCTCTCCTATGCCCTTAACGCCTGAGATCCTCTCTACGAGCTCTTGGGAATCTACCTCCTTATCTGTGATGTCCACGACGAGGATCATTCTCGGTTCGGCACCCACCGAATAGCCGTAGATGTAGTTTATGCTCAGCCCCACATCCTCTATTATCTCGGAGATCTCCCTGAGTAGCCCCGGTCTATCCTCCCTGAACGTGAGCGAGAGACCTAGGAAATCCCTTCCAGAGGAGATGAGGACATTCCTAAACTCCAAGGGCTTGGGATCATCCATCATCAATTACACCCAGAACATGCTGATGAGGGGCTCATCGGTTTACGCCCTCTGTACCACCTTGAGCTCGCAGTACCCGTCCCCTGCAGCCATGCACCTGACCTCCTCAACTGAAACCTCCCTTCCCAAGACGGATGTCAGGACACCGGCCCACATTCCCCTTATCAGGCTGCAGGACGCCCTACCAGCTACACCGGCGACCTCACACTCTATGTTCCTGTAGAGCCTTATCTCACCGCCTTGTCGGGACAGGCGAAGTTCTGCCTCGCCGTAACCTAAGGTCTTAAAGAGGGGGACAGTCACCAGCTCGAGCACATCCTTTGGATCCTCGATGCCCACAGATCTAGCGATCTTCTTGTGATCCTCCCCAGCCCCCAAACCCATCTCGAACCCTATGTTGTAGAGCAGCGCATCCGCTGCTTCGGGCCCTATCCTTTTTGTGAGCTCATCCTTGGCGCTCCTCAGGAGGACATCCCTCATTATGGCAACCCTGCGGTCACCGACATAGGCTGGGAAGTTCAGGGTATCTATGAGCAGACCCTCCCTCACTGGAAGGATCAGATCAACGTTTCCCACACCCTCTATTTCGTTCAGTTCTTCCACCAACTCCTCGAAGTCCAGAGCAGATTCTGTAGCATCCAGTATGAGGAAGATAGTTCCCTCACCGCCCTCGCTGACCTGCAAGTGAAGGTAGAGGATGTCACCACCTCTTTCGGCCGCTGCTTGGGCCACATCCCTTAGTATACCGATCCTGTTCTCTATTATGTCCATCGAATAAGCTGCAAGCCTCCTGCCCGGACTGACTGCGTACCTGCCCAAGTTGATGGGCCTATTCCTCCCCTTCACTACCCCCTCAGCCCCCAACTAGCAACCCTTGTATTCGCATATAAAAGATCCTGTACAATATAGAAACCATTCTCATCAATTCACGTTAAATTTTAAAGGAATATGTAAGATACTGAAAATTTGGTCTGTTGAGAGAGAACAGCACCTCTCGGCAGTTGGGGAAATCTAATTTACTGGTCGTGTGTCTTGGAGGGGTGATAACATGTTGATAAGGAGGGATCACTTGAAGCTACTCCTCCGACTCGGCGAGGGTGGCAGGGAGGCCTTAGAATTCAGGGGAGAGAAGAGGGTAGATGAACTCGTCTTCTCGAGGAGAATAACCGAGCTGAAGGTTCTAGGACTCGTGGACATCTCGGATGGGATCATAAACCTCACGTCAGCTGGGAGGAAGCTAATCGAGGCTATGAGAAGGGCTGAGCTCGACGTGGAGTCCCTACCCGATGTCTGGGTCGACACACCCATTTATAAGATGGTAGAGCTGGCGGTTAGAACTGGCCATATCCTCCCCAATTGGGAGAGTGCGCTGAGAGAGAGGAGGTTCTGGGAGAACGGGCCTACCGATCTGGCCAGGGAGCTCTTGGAGGTTAAGGTACAGTCGAGACCCTCCTTGCTTCTAGCTGCCGAGCTATCGGACTTCATAGAGGTAATACCGCCTGGTCCGGAGGACTTAGGGGAGCTGATAAGGATAAGGGACGAGCTGGGCTTCGGAAAGTGGGTCGTGAACGCTCTTCAAGCGATGGATCTCCTGTACATATCCCCGCCCGACGAGTTCGGTGCCGTATACACGCTGACACCGGCAGGGAGGAGGGCTAGGGAGTCCATATGGCTGATCTCCGTGGTAACAACTCAGATAACCGTCGATCAGAGGACTGCGGAGCAGATAGAGAGAGGGGAGTCTACTGAGAGGTTGGTGGAGATGGGATTGGCTGACGGCAGCGGAATAACCGAAGCTGGAAGGGGAATGCTGGCGGCCTATAAGGAAATGGGCGTAGTTCGGAGGCCCACGACACCGTTCTACTTCACAATAGAGGAGATCAAGGTCCTCAAGGCTATAGAGGAGGCAGAGAGGAAGAAGGAGACGAACCCAGAGATACTCCCCACCAAGGGATGGATAGAGGATAAGTCGGGAATAGCTGACGTGGGAGAGGCCCTTATCCTCTTGGAGTCCAAGGGACTCGTGGAGAGGAGAGAGATCGAGATGAAGGATACTTACTGGCTCACTGAACATGGGAGGCAGGCATACAACCTCGTGAAGGACAGCAGTGAGGACATCACGAGCGAGTCGCTGAAAGCCGTAACCTACCCACTTGCTGGCGAAGTCCCGATGGCGGAGTGGGTCAGACAGGCCAAAAGGCATGGTTTCGTGGACAAGGATCTCACCAAGAAGGGTAGGTTGCTGGTTGATCTCAGCAGCAGGGTGGTGAGGAGGCCTGTGCTCACGGCCTATGATGTAGCTATCCTGATGAAGGTCCCCAAGGGAAAGTACTTGAGGAGGGACGAGCTTGTCAGCGCCGTGAACGAGTATCTAGGGGTGAAAGATGATGAGGAGGCCAAGAGAATCGTCAGGAAGGCCATATCAGAGGCTGAATCCAAGGGGCTCGTGGTTATGCTCCAGAACAGGACAATCGGCCTGACACCCATAGGGGAGGTGATGAAGGACGTGGTCGCCTTCGGAAATACCCAGACCATGAAGACCATGAAGTTCCCGGTCACCCCCACTGTTTACTGGGTCCTGAGGGTCATCTCGGAGAACATAGAGGAGCTTAAGGAGGCATGGAGGAAGGGAGTCGATGTGGTGAATGTGGAGGCTAGGATCGTGTACAACAACCTGAAGAAGTACACATCCGTCACGGATGAGGAGATAAAGAAGGCCTTCGTTATCCTCAGGAGGACGGGACTCTTGGGGAGGATGGGGCCGACCTCAGCCGGAGAACTACTGTTAGAGGCCGGTAAAATGTTCGAAAGACTTCCAGAGGAGGAAAAATGGGTAAGGGAGATCGGTTAGCTGCTCTCTACTTGTGAAAAACGGAACTCAATGAAGCGTCCCTGTGGGGAACCCCTCCCTCTCCTCCCTTATATCTCGAGGGAAGTAAGGTTAAGTCCTTGGGTTAAGAGGTTCTACTGATTGGTCTGTATACCGGTAGCGCCTACCTGCCCCGTAATTAGCTTAGGGAGAAAGATTATTTATCTCGGCATCCCAGTCAAATTGTGTCGAAAGTAGCGGAAAGGTTCGAAGAGATCGAGGAGGCACTAAGAGAGCTTGAGAAGCTCACCTCAATGGACGAAAGGTCCTTTTTGGCGAGTAGGACGGCTAGATACTCTATAGTCCAAATCGTGGAGGCGTCCGCTGACTTAGGCATTCTCATACTGCAGATCGAAGGTGATAGCGCTAGAAGTTACAGGGAGATATTCAAGAAGCTTGCTCTGCGTGGGATAATTTCGGTAGGCACTTCTGAGGTGATAGCCAGACCGGCATCCCTCAGGAACATGGTAATTCACAGGTACTGGGAGGTGGACGATCTCAGGATATATAGGGAGGCTAGGTCAGGCGGATTGGAGGCTATTAGATCGTTTGCAAGGGAGGTGAAGGTCTATCTATCTGAGAAGGGCTGAGGAGAGGAGGAAGTTCGAGTTCCACAGGCTAAGCGATGAGGAGAAGGCATCTATAGTTGAAAAGCTCAGAAAAGCGATTCTGAATAGGGAGGAGGTTTTGCTTGCGGTAATTCACGGGGGGTTCTTGGAACTCAGACCTTTCAGGGACATAGACGTTGCCGTATACACCGGATACTCGATTCCCTATGAGGAGGAGCTGGATTTCTGCGAGCAGCTGAGCCTCGAGCTGACCGATATTGCTGGGATCTACGTTGATGTGAGGATGCTGGATTACTCCCCGCCGCGTTTCAGGGTCAGCGCCCTCTCCAACTGCGTGGTGCTGGTGGAGAGGTACCCGAGGGCCTTCCTCCTCAGGGCATCCATCCAAGAGTTGGATGACATCGAGAAGAAGGCTTCCTTGGTTAGGGACTGGATCCATGGTAGGGGTTAGTATCCGATATTGGGGTTCGACCTACAAGCGCTGTCCGCTATCGGGTAGGAACCACATCCACACCGAGCTTCCTCGCCCTAGATCTCATTCTTTTATCGAAGGTGGCGAGCGAGATCCCCTCCTCCCTTGCTATCCTGATGATGACCTCATCATTGAAACGGTTGAGTGAGATACACTCCTCGGCTAGGGATCCTAGGGCCTTCCTTATGAGGAGCTCTCCCTCCTTGTAGGTCCTGCTTTTCTCGGACGAGATGTAGTCCTCCAGCTTATCCAGCGCCGTAGATGAATCGACTCCCATCCCCTTGAGGAACCAAATGTATTCATAGATGACGATCAGGGGAATCACCCACTCCTCCAATCGATCTAGTAGTTGGGAAGCATCTCCATGGTGCATTGAATCCTCGTATGTATCGTAGATCAGGACGTTGGTATCGATCACGGCCCTCAAAAGGTTTCCCTCCTTCCTCTCTCTATCACCTCATCGATCTCCTCGATGGTAAGCTTCCTCCCAGATCTAAGGGTCTTTCTAGCTCTCCTAACCTTCTTCATTACTATGTGGCCCTCCTCACTTACGTAAACTTCCAAGTAATCGCCTTCCCTTATTCCAAGTTCGTTCCTCACCTCAGCCGGAATTGTGACCTGGTAGTTCCTGGTGACCTTCACCCTCGGCATCACAGTACTCTACTCTACTAGTACAAAAGGATATCTAGTAATTGAAAACGACCGCGGCATTGCTCTCTCTTAAGCTGGTATGCTCTCAACTTGCTCGGTCGCGCATTCATCTATAAGGATGTGACCCTACTTTGATGATGGAGCTGGAACAAGTGCTGGAGAGACTGAAGTCCCACGAGAAGGTGCTGGCGATCATACTCTTCGGTTCCACCGTTAGAGGAGAGACCACACCTCCCTCAGACGTTGATATCGCCGTGGTCGTGGAGGATCCAACCCCGGAGGACGAGGCGGAGCTGGGAAGCCTCTACTCTAGGAGGATAGACTTAGTCCTGTTTCACAGGCTCCCCCCTTACATCCAGTTCCATGTATTGAGGGAGGGGAAGGTCCTCTACTTGAGGGACGAGGAAAGGTCCAAGGAGATCAAATTCAGGACCATCAGGAACTACCTCGAGCATTCCCGCATGTACAGAAAGATGAGGGAGATGCTCCTTGAGGTCGAACAGCCTAGCTAGGTTCATGAGCCACTACAGAAGAGCGAGGGATTTTGAAGGAGAGGGATCTCTCCAATTACTTGATCTACACGGCCCTAGCCATGGAGTGCTTTCAGGCGACGAACTCCCTCATAGAGAACGGCGAGAGGTTCGTGGTGGATCTGGACAGGTATCCTGCTACCTACTCCGACATATTCCAGATAATGTACGAAGAGGGAGCGATAACTAGGGAGGAGCTGAGGGCCCTCAAGAGGCTGATTTTCCTCAGGAACCCGATAGCCCACGAATATTACAGAATAACTGAGGAAGAGCTGAGAGAGATGGCCGACCTGCTGGATGTAGCTGAAAGTATCGTGGGGAGGTTGATGAAATATTCACATCCTAGTTGAGGCTTAGATCCATCTTCACTAGATTTAGGTTGCGGAAAGCAGCTACTCGAATTAGTAAAAGCACCTAAGCAGCTTGCACCATCAATAACATGCTCTCCTAGATCAGCACAAGCTTAGATCCCCTATAACCCATAAGGTCGAGGGTGACGGCTTGGAAACCCCTAGATAAGGCCATCTCCAAAATCTCATCCCGGATCTCCAGAATCTTATGCATGTCTCCGGGAGGGACCTCTATCCTCACCTCACTTCCCTGAACGCGGGCCCTCACTAGGGAGACACCCGCTCGGAGGACGAAGTCCTCTAAATATTCGATCCTCTTCAATAGATCGAGACTAACCTCTCTTCCCGGCGGCGTCCTAGTCAACAAGCACGTTTCGGCCAGGTAGGGGAGATTCAGGTCCCTCAGCAGTGAGATCACCTCTCCTTCCGTAATTCCCGCCTCTACAAGCGGACTCTGGACTCCCAACTCTTTCAGGGCCCTTAAGCCTGGCCTGTCCTCCCTCACATCGCTGGCGTTGGTCCCATCGAGCACCGCATCGCACCCCTCTCGCTCAGCCACATTTAAAATCAGGGACATCATCCTCAATTTGCAGAAGTAGCATCTGAGGGGACCATTCCTCAATATTTCATTCTCTTTCATTACCTTCTCATCCCTGATGATTATGTGATCCACTCCAATGAGTCTGGCCACCTCTTCACTGGCCGCTACAACCCTCTTGGGTATGTAGGGGAAGTCGACTGTCACGGCCATTACCCTATCCACGCCAGCTCGTTTGAGCGCCCACAGGAGAAATGTGCTGTCCCTACCTCCAGAGAAAGCAACAGCTGGACACCTATAGTCCTTCAAGACGCGAATCAACTTTTCGCTGCTCACAGAGCTTGAAACCGATGGAACTTAAAAGAGGTTAGCCCTCTAAGTGGCAATAGAAACGGTAAATACGAGGATGAGAAATTAGATAGTGAATAGGGGTTAGGGAATTAACGAACGAATAATACTATTCTATCTTTCCCTTTCCTTTCATCTCCTCCAGTAGCTCTATGAGCGCCGGAACGACCTCCCTGTAATCTCCTACTATCCCGTAGTCCGCATGCTCGAATATGGGAGCATCGGGATCTATGTTTATGGCTACGACCCTCTTCGCCTCCCTTATGCCGAACACATGCTGGGCTGCCCCACTTATCGCAACTGCTATATACAGGTTCGGTTTAACGGCTTTCCCGGTCTGTCCCACCTGCATGTCGTGGCCTATCCATCCAGCGTCAACTGCCTTACTAGAGCCAGCTATAACTCCGCCTAGAAGGTCAGCCAGCCTCTTTAAAAGTTCAAATCCCTCCTTGGAACCAATCCCCTTACCTCCAGCCACTATAACCTCGGCCTTCTCAATAGGAATCTCCTCCTTCTTCATGATGGGCTCCCTGCCCAAAAGCCTGATCCCCCTTGGTGGGGGTATCTCAACCCTCTCCTCGTATATCTCACCATGCCTGCTCTCATCCCTCTCCGGGGTGGGGAATATGTTGGGCCTCACTGAACCCATCACCGGCCTCCTGTTCCTAGTGACTATGTGGGCGAGCATGAAACCGCCGAAGGGCGGCCTTATCAGCACCACGTCACCCCTTTCGTCCACATCCATGGAGGTCAGGTCCGCTGTTATTCCCGTCCTGAAGGAGTTCGCCACATATGGCGCCAGCTCCCTGCCCCTCAGCGTTGCCGGGATGAGGAATACTTCCGGTTTGTACTTAGAGGCCAACTCATATAGTACTTTCCCCCACACGGTCGGGTAGTATACAGAGAGCCTCTCGTCATCCACGACATAGACCCTGTCTGCCCCGTAGTAGATGGGCTTCTCAGCCAGCTCTCTCACCCCGCTACCTATAAGGGCCACTCCCACATACGTGTTCAGCTTGTCCGCCAGTTCTCTGGCGGCACCGATAAGCTGCAGGCTTGCTTCCTCTATCTCCTTCCCCTCATTGTCTGCGAAGGCCGCTACCCAAACGCCCTCGTACTCCTCCAAGTTTATCTCGGGCCACTCCTTGCAGACCATTTCATCACCCCAGCTCCAGCAATCCCTCTTCCTTCAGCTTCTCCAGTAACCATTTAGCAGCCTCTCTCGCTTCTCCCCTGAAGACCTCATTCTTCCTAGGAACTTTCGGGACCATCTCAATCTTAGACAGCGCTGTTGGGGAGCCCCTCAACCCGATGCACTCGGGATCGAGGCCGAGCACCTCGTTACTCCAAGTTTTTATGGGGTTCTCGAGCTTCACCCTGAGCTTATTGGATACCCTCACCCTCCTTGGATTCAGGGAATGCATGGCGACGGATATTAGCGCTGGCAGATCCAGTTCGTAAGTCTCATGGGCATCCTCCAAGCTCCTCCTCACCACGAGCTTCCCGCCCCTGAGCTCAGCGTGAGTCACGTAGTAGACGTAAGGGAGGTCCAGCCACGATGCGACCTGAGCCCCGATATGTGCCGTCGAGGAGTCTATGGTCTCCTGTCCGAAGATTATCAGGTCGTAGTCGAGCCTATCTATCACCTTGGCCAGCACGTAAGAGGTAGCCAAGGTATCGGCGCCAGCGAAGGCCCGGTCCGACACGAGAATTGCCTCATCAGCGCCCATCCCCAGAACGTGCTCCAGTCCGGCGATAGCTGAGGGAGGGGACATGGTAATCACGGTCACCTTCCCGCCGTACTCGTCCTTCAGGCGGAGAGCCATCTCCACGGCCTCGAGATCGTGAGGATTCACCACGCTCGGTATACCTTCCCTTATGAGGGTGCCTGTGTTGGGATCTATGTTGACGGATGTGGTGTTCGGGACCCACTTTATGCCCACGACCACTTTAAGCATACCATCACCCCCAACTCAACTGAACCTGAAGTGGATCCCCCTCCCGCTGACCGGGTAATCCCATTGGATCGCGTCGTGAGGGCAGATCAGCCTGCATGTTCCACATTCGAGGCAACCCTCGTAGCTGAAAAGCACCTCATCCCCGGCCAGCGTATAGCACTGAGCAGGACAGAGAAGGAGGCAAGGCTTCTCCTCGCACTCCCTGCACTTGGTCGCGTCCACTCTTATGTGGGGCTCGTAGTCAACGTCCCAAACGTCGTTGTTCAGGATGTCATCGACCCTCATGGGCTTCCTCATCATACGCTCCTCACCACCTCCAGCAAGTCACTTATCAGATCCAGCCAACCGACCCTTCCCTTTCTAGCCCTCTTGAATGCCTCCATTACCTTGGGAACCTCGTAAGATGAGTGGAAGAGCTGGCCCATAACCGAGTTCAATAGTTCGGGGTAGGTGGAGTAGAGCCTGCGGTTTTCCCTCATCTTGGGGGCGTTCCTGAACTTCCTCAGCTGCTTCACGATGAAGCTCTCCTCAAGCAACCTCTCATACACCGACAGGTTCTCTGAGGTCATGCCTCCCATCTCATGGGCCTTCTCCACGGCCTTCGCTGCTAGATAACCGGAGTAAGCTGCGTAGTCCACGCCCCTGAAGTTGTATCCCAAATTTAAGAGCAGACCAGCCGCATCTCCTGCGACGAGGAGGCCATCGGCGTAGAGCCTGTGGGGAAGGGAGGGCCAGGTGTACTCTGGCACGAGGTGAGCCGAGTACTCCATTATCCTCCCGTTCCTGAAGTACCTCTCGAGGAGGGGGTGCAACCTCAAAGCCTCCACGTAGCGGGAGATGTGCTCTCTCACTTCCTTCACCGCCTCTCCAAGCATGACCACGAGGCCCAAGCTAACAGAATCCTTATTCGTGTAGAGGAAGGCCCCTCCTGGGAGCCCCCCTGTGATGTCACCCATCATGAGCCACGCCAAACCTTCACCCTCCTTAAGACTGAACAGATCCTCTATCTCCTTCTTCGGCAGCTTTATCACTTCCTTGACTCCCAAGCCAGCGTGCCTCAGCTCGAGCTTGGGGACCAGCCCCGCCCTTTCCAGCAGGAGCCTGTTTATCCCCTCGGCATCTATCACCACTTCGCTAGAGACCTTCTCATCACCCACCCTTATGCCCGTCACTTTTCCATTCTCCACCACCAGCTCGTCTACGGTTATCTCGGTGAGCACCGTTCCACCAACCTCTTCCACTTTCTTGGCCATCCAGCAGGCCAGCTCGGTCAGGTATGTGGTGAAGGACGTATTCTTCCTCATGTAGAATTCGAAGGAGGTCATCGCATCACCACTGACCATCGATATCCTCTCCTTGGTAACCCACCTGTGAATCGGAGCCGAGTCATCGAATCCGTCGAACACCTCTCTGAGGGGATCAGCATAGACCCTGCCACCGAAAACGTTCTTTGAACCGGGTATCCTGCCTCTCTCCACCAGCAGGACCTTGAATCCCTTCTTGGCCAAGGTATATGCGGAGGCCGAGCCCGCTGGCCCTGCTCCTACAACTATAACATCGAATCTGTAACCGACCTCTTTCAAGCTTGAAAACACCCTCCAGGTGCCTTTTCCAACTATTGAAATCTAATAAACTTTTGTGAGGCTAAATGGGACCCTCTGAGCCCTATTCGGTTTGAGATAAGGCGTTCTTAAAACAAATCAACGAGCAAAAATGTTTAACAACCTCGAGGTAGAAGGGGGCGGGATGAAAGCGGAATGCTAACTTCGAGGCCCCCCATCTCAGGTGGGGACCCCCGACATACCTGAAGTTTAAATCGGATTGGAGGATCTCTTCTGGATGCAGCTTCGTACAATCCTCGAGAGGCTCGCTCGTGGTGAAATAGGCTTAGAGGAGGCGGAGAAACTCATCCGGTCTTGGGAAGTAAGGCGACTCGGGGAGACCCTGAAGCTTGACTTGGGAAGGGAAGTAAGGATGGGGTTACCTGAGGTGATCTTGGCCCAATGGAAGGGAGAGGAGGATCTCAGGAAGGCGATATCCGGAGCGCTGGAAGCGAGGGGTCGGGCCCTAGTATCTAGGATATCGGAGGGGCAGATCCCGATAATAGAGGAGTTCGAGCGGGAATACCATGTGAGGAGGAGTCCAAACGCAAGAGTTTATGTGATAAGGAGGCGGGATCTCCCGTCATCTCAGCCTAAGGGGAAGGTGGGTATAATAGCGGCGGGCACGTCAGATGTCCCCATAGCCGAAGAGGTCAGGTTGATGGTGGAGGAGGGCGGATGCTCCACAGTGAGGGCGTACGATGCGGGGGTGGCGAACCTCAAGAGGACTTTGGATGCAGTTGCTGACGTAGTGGAGGAGGGAGCTGACGTCATTGTTGCCATAGCTGGGATGGAGGGCTCACTCCCTTCGGTCGTGGCCTCCTTGGTTGATACCTTGGTGATCGGGCTACCCACCTCGGTCGGGTACGGGATGGGAGGCGGGGGAGAAGCGGCCTTGCTCTCCATGCTCCAGTCATGCGCGCCCGGGCTGGTGGTGGTCAACATAGACAACAGCGTCGCGGCGGCCTACGCCGCCATTTCCGTGTGCAGGAGGTGATGGCATGCTCGTCATAGACCCTAGGATGGCGGGGATATCGGGGGACATGCTCCTCTCCGCCCTAGTGGACCTCACGGGAATGGAAGAAGAGGTGCAAGAGGTGGCGGAGGTCATTTCCTCGACGCTGGATTACGTGGACAGGATCAAGGTGGAGTTCAGGGATGTCAGGAGGGGGGGCCTCAGGGGGAGAAGAATGATCGTCACCTTGAAAGAAAGGGTTGAGAGACTCTGGGCTTCCGAAGCTTTGAGGCATGCCGAGGATATGTGTAGGAACTTGGGCTTGGGTGAGAAGGCATCTGCCCTCGTGAGGAATGCAATCAACGAGTTAGCGAACGCCGAGATCTCCGCCCATGGTTACGAGCCTGAAAAGGCGCACTTCCACGAGCTCGGCTCAGCTGACACATTCTTGGACGTGCTAGGAGTGGCCAGCATCCTCCAAGGATCGAAACTAATAGACGAGTTGGTGTATACCACCCCTCCAGCCTTGGGGGGCGGTTACGTGGAAGTCTCCCACGGCTACCTGCCGGTGCCAACTCCCGCAGTCTTGGAGATTCTGAGGAGGCACAACTACAGGGTATCATCAGTTCCCGTTGAAGCGGAACTCACTACCCCCACGGGAGCCGCCCTCTTAGTAAACTTGGCTTCTGTGGTCGTGGATACCCTGCCGCTTATGAGGATCGAGGGAGTTGGGGTAGGAGCTGGAGAGAGGGAGCTGGACAGGGTGCCCAACCTCCTCAGGGTGATCAGAGGATCGGAGAGTGGACAGTTGAGTATGGGCGGGGGTGTGGAAATCGTCACCCTTTTGGAGACGAATGTGGATGACGTCCCCGGAGAGGTGCTGGGTCACGTGATCAATGAGCTAATGAGGCAAGGGGCTCTTGATGTGTCCGTGCTCCCGGCTACTGGGAAGAAGGGTAGACCAGCGCACCTGATCAGAGTGCTCTCCAATCCCTGGGCGGCTGAGGAGCTGGCCACCCTGTTGATGAGGGAGACTGGCACCTTGGGCGTGAGGTTGATGGATGTCCCGAGGATGGTGGCGGAGAGGGATTTGAGGACCGTCAGGCTGGAGTTACTTGGAAGGAGCTATGAGATCAGGGTGAAGGTATCGAGCATCGGGGGAAAGGTGCTCAGTGTGAAGCCGGAGCACGACGATCTGGTTAGGATCTCTAGGGAGGCGGGCATTCCCTTGAGGAGGGTTGAGGATTACGTGAGGTCTCGCCTAGCCGGCAGCTTTTGGGGAGGTCGTTAAGTGGAGGTTAACAGATCTGTTACCTCGGTTCGATGGATCTTTTTAGAGATCAGGGAGAGAGCCTCTCTCCTCGGGAGTAGCTTTCAACATAGCCCAGCTATCTGATCCACCTGAGATCGCGCGATATACGAGAGGAGCTGCTAAGGAGCTCGATCGGAGGTTCTATTGGGTTTCGATCTCCTAGCTACGAAGCTTGAATTACATGGGTAGAGGCTTGGTCGGAACTGTGCACCAAGCTGGAAGGGATTGAGAGTCCTTGGAAATCGCGCTGCGCGATATAGTCTTCGGTCATTCCCGGAGTTCCAGAACATCCACCGAGAGCTCGCATCGACGCTGAACCGCTGAGATTGTGAGCGGTTTAAGCTATGCGCTTTCTCGAGGAACACGGGATTATTAACTGGTCTTCCCCTCCAATAGAATCGATGGGTTCACACAAGCGCGAGGAGGGTAGGAGGGGAGAGAGCTCAGTGAGGTTCGGAGTGTCGGTGCCGGCCGACCTGCTCAGGGAGTTCGACGAAGTGATCTCCAAGATAGGGATGAAGCGTTCTAAGGCGATTAGGCTGGCCATGAGGAACTTCCTATCAGAGAGGAACTGGGAGTGTCAGGAGAAGGAGGTCGTGGGGACGATAAACCTCCTCTACGACCACGAGGTCAGAGGGCTGGAAGAGTTCCTGACGGAGGTGCAGCACGAGTTCTTGGATGTAGTTCTCTTCAACACCCACATCCACTTGGACAGGGAAAACTGCCTCATGGTCATAGTGGTCAGGGGGGACCCCTCCAGAATCAGGAAGATGATCGAGAGGATATCCTCAAAGAGAGGCGTCAAGCAGGTGAGGACGCTCATAAGCAGCATGAGCTGAATTATTTAACTCTTGATCCAGCCCGGTCCGGCCTAGCCCAGCCTAACTCGTCTCCATGTGGTCCAATGCCGAAAGGATCCTGTACAGGAGTTCTCGAACGTCAGAGAACTCAAGCAAGATCAGACTAGGGTTACCAGATATCAGCTTGGACACCTTAGTCCCCTTTCGGTAGAACGCTATTACCTCTTTCCCTCTCTTTAATGCCTCGCATATCTCGTACCCGACTCCCAAGCTCGGATACGTCACATCAGCCAGCAAGATATCCGCCTCTACCAGCATCCTCATGTCCCGCTCGAAAACGTAGGAATGGTCAGCAGTTTCATCGGGAGATTCGGGGAGGTAAATCTCCTCATTGACCACGTCGTGCCCCTTACCCTTCAGGAAGGAGATAAGCTCCCTAGCTAGGTCGAGGTCCCTCCCAGCGCCCCTTATAGATGTGGCGAGATACACCTTCATCCCGTCGTCAACTAGGATGCAGATATATTTGTTAGGGCCTCCTCCGGTTATGCCTAGGAACTCTTGAGGAGAACACCAACTACCCGCTTAGCAGATTCATAGCCCAATTGGGTACGATCACCGAGGTGACGAAACTCCCGCTTGAATCGACCCTCTTCAGGCTAGGCTTAACCGGTACGTCCTCCCATGTCCCCCCTATCGTTGAGCACGTACCCCCCAAAACTCTCTTTCAGCTCCGCATTTGAGTGCCACTCGTGATCCCTATCGTTGAGCACGTACCCCCCAAAACCCGACATTCCCCTTCGGATCAGATCAGAGGAGAAATATGAAATGGAAATTTACCACTATAGGAAACAGCCATCTCACAAGTTGAGTTTCCATAGGACACCGCTCTCGCTGGCCTCGGCCGAGACCTTCCCCTCCTCGTAAAGCCTAGCTAGGAGGGACCTAATAGTGACGGCGCTGAGGATGATCGAGCTCACCGTGACCTTGCCTCCCCCGCCCTTCAGGAGTCTGGAGGTCAACTCTTCGACAGTCATGGACTTGGGGGACAGCTCGGTCATGACCTTATCAGGAAGCTCCTCCATCACCTCTATGTTGAAGTCCAATAGCTCTTCCGCCCTCCTACCCTCCACGACCGGACCGTGGGAGGGAACGAGCTTGCGGAAATCTCTC
>JAOZFI010000039.1 GCA_027491395.1 Thermoproteota archaeon
ATGAAGACCCTGACAGAACCCCTATCCTCATAGGAGCTGAAAATCTCTCCTGCTTTCCTTATACCGCTCAAGATGGATTCGAAGAACTCATCAGCGCTCATTCTCAATCGATCAGCCGACTTGGCGACCTCTCCAGCTCCCCTGACCCAGAAGGTGACCATGCCGGTGTAGACGCCCAGCCTCAGGTGGGTGGGCACGGGACTTCCCATGGGGAGGAACGCGTAACCTTCGGCCCTCCTGCTGGGCAGAAACCCCAGCTTCTCCATTTCTTCCACTAACTTCGATATCAGACCTTCCAGATCCTTGGGATCTAGGTAAGCGTACATCTCCACTTTTATCAGGAAGCTCTCGTAATCCATCTCAATCTTGGATAGGGATGGGACCACCATAAAAATGCAGCTCAGTGGGGGAGGAGATCCAGCATGAACCCGAATCCCAAGAGCAGGCTCACCACCAAGTTGACATTGAAGGCCTTGGCGTACTCCCCCCTCCTAGCGAGGTAGTGTTGATAACCAAGCAGCCCGGCCGTGAGGCCTATTGAGATCGCAGAGAACACGCCATTGATTGCACTCACCAGCAGGACTAAGACCGTACCTATGTGTAAGAGGAGTGAGAGGTTGAGGGCAACTTTCTCCCCGAAGCACGCCGGAACCGATTTGATCCCCAGCCTTCGATCTATACCCACATCCTGCACCGCGTACACCATGTCGAAGCCCGCTACCCACATGGCCAAAGCGATAGCGTAGCCCCAAGGCAGGTTGGACACACTGTTCGACATGGCTATCGCTCCCGCAAGCGGGACCGCTCCGAGCACGGCACCTAGGTGGAAGTGAGGGAAGCAGTGGATCCTCTTAGCGAAAGGGTAGGTTACCTCCGCGAGTATTATGGGAAAAGCTAGGAGGAAGGCTAGCCAGTTGAAGTAGAGTGCGCTAAGGGCGAATATGGAGGAGAACAGCACTATAAGTAGGACCACGGTCAGAGCCCTCGCCTCTCCAGTTACGAGAGGCCTACTGGCCGTTCTGGGATTCAGGGCATCCAAGTCCCTGTCGAAGAGATCGTTAGACAGCAGAGCGACGGATCTAGCTGAGAAGAGAGCGACGCCTATAATCAAAGCGTCCAGCCAGTCGCTCAGTCCGAACATCAGCGCTCCGACGTAAGCGAAGGGTAGGCTGAAGAGCGTGTGATGAATCCTCAGCATCCTCACGTAGGCCCTAAATCCCAAGCTCGGACCACCTCTCATCCACTCTCCTCGCAACCTCTGGATCTGGGGCGACGGGCTCGGGCCAGTCCCTTCCCATCTCCTCTCTCAGCTTCCTAGTCGCATCCACTATCATCTTGCCTCCCATCCTAGGAGCGACGCTCGCATGATCGAGCTCGTCGGCAACGGCGTTCTCCACAATCTGCACATCCCTCTGGGGATCCACGGTCGAGGCCACCGCGTACATCACCTGATTTAAGTCGTGCACATCCACGTCGTGGTCCACAACAACTACCATCTTAGTCAGGGAGAACTGTCCCAAGCCGAGTAGCCCCATCGCCACCTGCTTGGCATGGCCTGGGTACCTCTTCCTGATGGCCACTACGGCAATGCCGTGAAAGAGCCCGTACTCCGGCAGGTTCAGATCCACCACCTCAGGCATGAGCATCCTCACGAAGGGTAGGAAGGTCCTCTCCACCGCCTTTCCCAGAACGGCGTCCTCGAGCCAGGGATAGCCCACTACGGTGGCGTGAAATATCGGGTCTTCCCTTGTGTAGATCCTCCTCACCCTGAAGACCGGGAAGGGGGCTGGTGGAGTGTAATAGCCCATGTGATCCCCGAAGGGTCCCTCTATGCGGGTTTCGCTAGGTGGAACAGAGCCCTCCATTACCAGCTCGGCTGAGGAAGGGATTAAGAGGCCACTCTCTCCCTTAGTTACCCGTATCGACCTCCCAGCCATGATTCCAGCGAAGAGGTAGCTGTCTATTCCTTCAGGCACGGGTGCCACTGCAGCGAAGGCCACGGCAGGATCTACACCCACAGCTACAGCAACAGGCATCTCCTCACCGTACTTCTCGTAGTAGGCAGCCCCCCTCTTGTGTATGTGCCAGTGCATCCCCGTAACGTCCTTCCCCATTATCTGCATCCTGTAGACCCCGAAGTGGTGTATCCCCGTCTCCAGATCTCTAGTGATGACGATGGGGAAGGTAAAGAATCTTCCCGCGTCCTTCGGCCACGTCCTGATCGCTGGCACCTTATTCAAGTCGGGCTCATCCCACTCATTGTCCTTCCAAGGGGCTTTGGATATCTTAGGTAGGTATCTGCCGAAGCTAGCGGCTTCCCTCAAGGTCCTGACCTTCTCCCCTAAGGTGAGAGGGGGCGGTCCCCTAGCTAGTCTAGTGAACCTCTCGCCAGCATCCTCCAGCCTCTCCACTCCCAGAGCAAACTTCACCCTCTCTATCTTCGAAAACAGGTTGCCAGCGACTCTCCAACCCTCGAAACCCTCGATGTTCTCGAAGAGGAGTGCCGGTCCACCTCGTGCGACTCTCCTCAGGATCTCCGCTATCTCCAGCTCAACGCTGACCGGAGCTTTTACCCTTCTTAGCTCTCCTCTACTCTCAAGCCCCTCCAGAAAGCTCCTGAGATCTTCCAACTTTCACTCCCACGGAGTAGTCTCACGTTAAATTAAGTGTTTGCCGATCCTTTCCTTGAGCTCTTAACTTCCTCGTCAGGAGTATTTTAGCCATCTCGCTCAAATTCCACCTCCCATATCTGTTGTAGAGGACATAGTCCTCCCGGCTCAATTCCCTCAGGAAGGATGCTATCAAGGAATCTACGTTGATCCTGTCTATCAGCACCCTGTAGCCTGGGCCAATCCTGAGAGGAATGTCCCTGGAGAGAGGTTATCCCTAAAATCACTCAAACCCATTACATGAACATCGAGAGGGGGAGACCTCTCCTAAGGGCCCGTGAGGATATCTTGTACTCGAGCTCCATCTTTTCCCTAGGTCTCAATGATCCTTTCACAACTATCAAGAGATCGACATCCTTGGCATCCCTCCAGTAGATCAAGCTCCCAAAGACAAGTGCCGCTAGGACCCTATCTCCCAGCTCCTCCAGTACGAGGTCCTTCAAATCCTTATATAATCCCCTTCTTCGCGAGATACCTCCTCGCAACACCCAATACCTCCCTAGCTCTCTTGAGAGCCTCTTCAGCTACCTCCCTATCGATGAACTCGTCGGGCGACACAACCTCACCTCTTAAGAGGAACGAATATCTACTCCTAGTGTAGTACCCGGTGAACCACCCTATTATATCTAGGACCCTATCGAACTCATTCCTCCACTCATCCGAGAACGCTTCAGAGAATGCGGTCCCCAGCATTGGCCCGTGATTGTACACGTACTTCTTTTTGGCCCCTATCATAGCCTTCACAGCCTTCCCAACGCACTGTTGCAGGTGGAAAACAGACTCTGAGTAGTCTTCGAACTCAATTGATCTTAAGGCTCTTTTAAGGTCTTTCTCCGCTTCTTCGAAGTACTTTCTGGCGAACTTCTCGTAGAATACCAAACGTGTCCCTTTCCTGTCAGATAAGGCTTCAAACTTATATTTGTCGTATCGCAGCGGATGCCACTACCATTATTTTATGACAAAGTGAAGGGAAGGGAAATGGGGAGAACATGAGAAGGCTCCTCTACCTACTAGCTCTCGTCGTAATCGTCTTGATAGCCTACGCTCTGATACCCAAGCAGCGGAGCCCCGTCACAGCTGCCACCATACAGGGGGGAATCAGCACACTCGACCTGATGGAGGGCAAGGCCGAGTGGCTCAAGGTGATGAGGTTCGATAAACCCTTGGACGTGGCCCAGGCCCTGTCGAAGGGCGAGGTCGATGTGGCCGTTATAACCTCTGAGATGTACGCGAAGTTCGCTCTCTCCTCCAAGAGGGATCTGAAGATAATCGCCGCTGAGATGCTGCAGAATCAGGCGGTGGTAGGGGTGAGTGACCTGAAGGACTTGGAGGGTAAGAGGATAGGCGCCACGACGGCCAGCGGGACCTACGCGATGTTTCAGGCGTACACGAGGCTCGCGGGTGTGAAGGAATATGAGGTGGTGGACATGCCCCCACCCCAGTTAGTAGCGGCACTGAATAGGGGCGACATAGATGCGGCGGTAGTCTGGGAACCCGTGGCTTCCAAACTCATCGCCAAAGGCTATGAGTATGTCGATTTCGTTGACCTCGCTGAGAGGTATGTGGACAAACAGCCAATAATGCTGGTGTGGGTCGCCACAGAGGACTTCCTGAGGAGGCCCGACGATGTGAAGGCATTCCTCGAGCTGAGGGAGAGGGCGGCTCAAAGGTGGGATGAGGAAGCCCCCTCGATCCTCAAAAAACTCTATGGTCTTAACGACAATGAGATAAACACTCTGATGGCTAGAGTGAGGCTGTGGACTGGTGGTCTAGAGGGGGCGAGGGAGGGCATAATCTCTGCTTGGGAACTGGCTCGTCAGGGAGGATACCTGAAGGTAGGCGAGGACGCTCTAAAGGAGCTCGCATCTAAGGCCTTCTGGGGAGGCTGATCCCTCGACTCCCTCCTCTTTCCCGACCAAATCCTTAAGAGCCTTCTCGATGGTTGCTCCCGTTGGTGAGAGGTCAGGCACCATGACTCAGGGAAGGAAGGAGGCCGGCAAGGGACGGGAAATCGCTTTCAGAACCGGAAGGATACTCGCTGGCCTCTTCGTCTTGGCGATATGGATCTCAGCGTCAGCGACGGGCATGCTCCCTTGTCCCGCGGAGGTGCTGGCATACCTCCTCAGCATGAAGCTGGAAGATGTTGCGCCTCAAGTGCTCAAGACGCTGTACAACAGCATTACCGGATTCTCCCTGTCTTTCCTAGCCTCCATGGTACTAGGTCTCCTGTCCCACAAGCTTTCCTTGGTCAAGGGGTTCTCGGAGGCCCTCTCCGAGATATTCAACAGCACCTCCGCCTTGGTCTGGTCTTTGGTCCTAGTGGCCACCCTAGGCGTGTTAAGTCCCCTCCCGCCGATACTAGTGGTCGCAGCCGTGACGCTCCCCCATGTACTCACAGCTACGGTATCGGCTCTGTCCTCGGCGGACCCGGGTCTGCTGGAGGCCGTCAGATCGGTAGGAGCCAAGCCCTCTGACGAATTCTTCGAGGTGATCTTACCCAGCTCCGTACCGCTCTTGGCCTCGGCCTCAAGGGTCGGGTTGGGGACCGCCCTGAGGATAAGCGTGGTGGCCGAGGCCTTCGGATCAAGCGGCGGAGTGGGCTACATGATAATCAGGAGCTACAACTTGGCTGATGCCTCGGGGGTACTGGCTTGGTCCATCGTGCTAATTGCTCTGGTCCTAGGACTGGATCAGCTGATCCTCAAACCCCTAGAGAGGAGGGCTAAGAGATGGCTAGAGTGATGTTAGACGTCTCCTCGGTATACAAGAGCTTCTCGGAACCTGTCCTAGTTGATATAAGCCTTAACCTGAATGGAGGCGAGATCTTAGGGGTCGTGGGACCCAACGGATGCGGGAAGACGACCCTCCTGAGGATAATGGCGGGACTGGAGTTGCCCGACAGGGGGAGCGTCAGGAGGAAGGGGAAGGTCGGCATCGTGTTTCAGGAGGACAGGCTCCTTCCTTGGAAGACCCTTTGGGAGAATGTGGCCCTAGGGCTGAAGTATCACGGGATGAGGGGGGAGGAACTAGCCAAGAGGGTTAGGGAGTACTCGAGCATGGTGGGGCTCACCGACTCCGATCTGTCACTCCACCCTAGGAAGGCCAGTGGCGGCACTAGGAGGAAGGCAGCCCTGGCTAGAGCCCTCGTCCTCGAGCCGGAGATACTCCTCTTGGATGAACCGTTCACCGGACTCGATGTCAAGGCTAGGACCTCCTTGAGGGAAGCCCTCAAGTGGATCTGGGACGAGTACGGACTCTCGACGGTGATAGTCTCCCATCAACTGGAGGAGCTGCTGCCCCTAGCCGATAGGGTCTACGTGCTAACTCCAAAACCAGCTAGAGTAGCTAAGGAGATAGATTTGAGGGGCATGGATTTGGAGAGGAGGCTGGAGAGAGTGAAAGAGGCCCTCTTTCATATATTATCGAGATCTGGAACGGAGTGATCTCCTAAGGAACCACCAGATGACTGGAATGGTGGCTACGACTGTCATGCCGATTCCCGTGGCCATGAACTGGGAAGTACTGTCCTCGAAGGGGATGTAGGCGCCGCATACATCCATCACTGCATGCAGCATGGAAGGACCCGCTATGTTCCATCCGAAGTAGTAGTAAGCGGCCAGCACCATGCCCGCCGCGAAGACCGATAGCAGGTGCAAGCTTACCTCTCTAAGACCATATTTAGCAACTAGAAGGTCTATTGGAAGATGACTGAGGGCAAAGAGGAGGGAGCTGAGCGAGGCAGCGGTCCAAAACTTCCATCTCCCCTCATAATCCGAGGCCATCATGGAGAAGTAGTATCCCCTGTCCACCAACTCCTCCGCTGGACCAACGACGAGGAAGAGGTGGAGAGTGCCCAGCAAGTTGAGGTCGGGCTTACCCCCCATCGCCAAGTGTATCGAGAGCAAGGATACGGAACCTAGAGCAGCGAGGGAGAGGGATTCCTCTATACCCCTCCTAGAAACGCCTACATCCTCCCAAGAGTCATCGAACCATCTCAGGAAGAGGTAAACCAGTCCAAATGAGACTGCAAGCTTGACAACGGATTCCACAAGCAGGGGGAGCGGCTCTGGAGTCAAGACCCCCCAACCGAGCATCCCGGTCACATAGCGGTAGGGGGTCCATATCAGAATGAACGCAATGAAGAGTTTCAGGGACTTGACTAGGCCTTCTTTTCCCACAGGAACACCGGGAAATTTGATGGCATCATATTAAAACTGGTCCTGATCAATTTTTGGACGCTTTCTGGCGTAAGAGCATACAAGTATGCTTATATACAAGAACCCCTTAGGTATCGTATGCCCTCCACTACCACAATCAGGATCAGCAGATCCACGCTAAGGATGCTGGAGGATCTAAAGAGGAGAAAAAGGGCTCGAAATTACGATGAACTAATTATAACGCTCATTCAAGAGCTCAGAAATAGGGAACTGGACGCTAACTTCGGGATAGACAGGGGAAAGATCTCGAGGTTCACCGAGGAGGATAGAGGGGATGCTAGGATCTAGAACACTTGTGGTGGATAGCTACGCGTGGATCGAATACTTCCTCGGCTCAGACAAGGGGAAAAAGGTGCTAGAAGAGTTAAGGAGGGCAGAGGAAGTGATCACACCTTCCGTGGTCCTAGCCGAACTCGCACACAAGTACTTCAGGGAGGGTATGGACAGGGCTCAGGTTGAGGAGAGGATAAACTTAGTGAGATCGGTCTCCACAATCCGGGATCTAGATAACCAAGTCATCTTGGGGTTAAGAGAGGCGTACGGCGTGCTGCTGGATAATGCGAGGAGGCAGGGTATGAGACAAAAACCAGCTTTAAACGATGCAATAGTACTCTCAACCTCCTTGATCGTTGAAGGATCCGTCATAACGGGAGATAGACACTTCAAAGGGCTGAATAGGGTTATTTGGGTAGGAGATTAGCTCCCTTAGGGTACTCGCGGCTTATAAATCGAGATGAGTGTCTACATACCATACCAGAATTAATTTAGATCCACTATAAGAACCTGATCTTCAAATGAGGGTCTTCGGGACATCGGGATTCAGGGGATACGTTAACGGGAAGCTTAATCCTCTGAATGTAATTAAGCTGGCTTTATCCTTCTCTTCATTCCTTTCAGGTGGCAGGATAGCGGTTGGAAGGGATGCTAGGCTGGGCAACAAGATAATCCATCCGACCTTCGTGTCCGGTCTCCTCGCGGGCGGTAGCGACGTGATCGACTTCGGTCTCACATCGACCCCGGCCCTACTCCACGGGATGAAGGGGAGGAGCGAAGGGGCCGCCATGATAACGGGTTCTCACACTCCTCCGGACATACACGGGATCCTCCTCTTCAGGGGGGATACGGCGGAGATCTTCGGAGATGAAGAGAGGGAGATAGAGGAGATATTCGAGGGTGAGAGGTTTCAATTTGTCGGGTTGGAGGACTTGAGTGAAGTTGAGAGGGGAGATGCCCTCCCCAGCTACAGGGAGGACGTGAGAAGTGAGTTCCCTACCCTGAAGGGCAGGATAATTTTGGACTCAGGCCACTCACCCGCGGTCAGGGACTTCCTACATGTGCTGGATGGTTTGGAAATGAGGGTCCTGAACGGAGAGATAAGGGGGGACTTCCCCAACAGACCGCCTGAACCGGATCAGAAATCACTGGGACTACTTGGAAGGATCGTCAGGGAGGAGAGTGCGATATTCGGACTGTCGCTAGATGGAGATGGAGATAGGGCCATATTCGTCGACGAGAGGGGAGAGGTGGTCCCTCCCGATAGGTTGGGCATCCTGTTCGCCTTGGAGGAGGCGAGGAGCAGGGGCATAAGGAAGGTAGCATGCCCTGTCAACACAACGGGAGCAGTGGAGATTCTGAGGGAGTACGGGATCGAGATTACCTACACTAAAGTGGGCCCGCCGGCTATGGCCTCGGCCATACTGAGGAAGGGAGCGGGTTTCGCGTTCGAGGAGTCGGGGAAGTATATCTGGCCGGGGAACATCCTTTATGGAGATCCCGTCTATGCCACCGCCAAGCTGTTACGGATATTGGATGGAAGGTCTCTCTCGGAATCGCTCTCATGGATACCCAAGAGGTACACTAGGAAGGGCGCGATTCCCTGCCCTGATCACCTTAAGGGAAGGCTACTCTCCGAGGTTGAGGCATTGGTCGAACCTCTTGGAGATATGATCAAGATAGATGGCGTGAAGGTGGTCTTGGACGATGGAAGCTGGATGCTCCTCAGGCCCTCTGGAACTGAACCTGTATTCAGATATCATGTGGACGCGCCCACTAAGGGGAGGACTCTAGAGCTTGAGAGAAAGGCCCTGTCGATGATCAGGAGTGCAGGGAAAACTGCAGGACTTGAGAACCTTAATTAAGATCCGGCAGCCCTTAACTCGGTGGTCTGCTTGAAGGGTTACGGCCTAATACAATGGGTCGATCTCTCATCGGGAGAGCAAAGACGTGAACCCATTTCAGATGATCTGGCTCTGAAATTTATAGGTGGCAAGGGTCTTGGAGCAAAGTTGCTTTACGATATGACCGATGAGAGAACCGACCCGCTTAGCCCCGACAACCCTCTCATATTCGCAATAGGTCCCTTCACTGGGACGGCCGTTCCTTACTCCGGTAAGGGGACCTTCATCTTCAGATCCCCCCAGACGGGGATCATAGGAGAGTCCGTAGTGGGAGGTACCTTCGGGGCTGCCTTCAGGTGGGTAGGCTACACCGCATTGGTAATAACGGGCAGAGCGGAGAAGCCCGTCTACCTAGTCGTGAGGGAAGATGGTGTAGAGGTGAAGGACGCCAGCCATCTCTGGGGGAAGACCATATACGAGACCGAGGATACCCTCAAGAAGGAATATGGACGCAGCTCCGTAGCGTCAATAGGTCCTGCCGGAGAGAACTTGGTGAAGTACGCGGTGATAGGTAACGAGAAGTGGAGACAGGCCGGTAGGACCGGTGGGGGAGCTGTAATGGGATCAAAAAAGCTGAAGGCTATAGTTATCGATTACGATACCATGAAGTGGGACGCTGCGGACCCGGATGGTGTGAGGAAGTACACCTCAGAGGAGATAATACCTAGGGCTAGGGAGGAGCTGAAATCGTACTTCGAGAAGGGGACGACGGGCTTAGTCGAGCTAGCGAACGAGTGGGGGTTCTTCCCCAGCTACTACTGGTCGAAGGGCAGCGTAGAGGGATGGGATAGGATAGCCTGGGAGGCAATAGAGAGAGAGGTATTCGTACACGCAAAGGGGTGCTTCGGCTGCCCGACCCCGTGTGGAAGGTACAGCAAGGTGAAGGAGGGGAAGTACGCTGGAAGCGAGGTGGAGGTGGAATACGAGACCGTTTACTCGATAGGCGGCCTTGCTGCCGTCACCGACATAAAGGCTATAGTGTGGTTGAATGACCTAATTGACGGGCTGGGCATGGACACCATCACGATAGGCAACATATTCGGCTTCGCAATAGAGGCCTACAAGAGGGGCAAGTTGGATCCCGGCTTCAAGCTCGACTACAGCGAGCCCGAATCCCTGTACGAGCTTACCAAGATGATAGCTGAGAGGAGAGGAGTGGGAGACCTGCTGGCTGATGGAGTTAGAGCTGCCGCTGAGAAGCTGGGCCTCCAAGATCTTGCGATTCACGTGAAGGGACTGGAGCCCGCGGGCTACGATCCCAGAACCCTGAAGAGCATGATCCTCAGCTACGGAGTCTCCTCTAGGGGCGCCTGTCACCTGAGGCTCACCGGCTACTTCGCCGACATAAAGGGACTTGGAGGAGACAGGAAATCTGTCACAAAGGAGAAGACGGAAGTATTAGCGGATCTTGAGGAGAAGGGCGTACTAGAGGATTCCTTCGTGATATGTAAGTTCACCAGAACCTTGATAGACTGGGAGCAAATGGCCAAGTACTACACGCTCATAACCGGAAGAGAAACAGGCATAACTGACCTTAAAACTGCCGCTAGGCGCATAATAAACCTAGTGAGGATGTATAACGTGAAGCTTGGCGTGAGGAGGAAGGATGACAGACTACCTAAGAGACTCTTCAGGGAGTCCTTCATCCACGAGGGGGAGGAGAGGAAGATAACTGAGGAGGAGCAGGAGAGGTTCCTTGACTATTACTACGAGCTCAGGGGATGGAACAAGGACGGAGTCCCCAAAGAGGAGACCTTGAAGGAGTACGACCTGATATAATAGTCTTTATTATTCTTTTTAATTCCCGAGAAGGTCTGGACATTCATCTCTATCTCCACTGGCAGGGTGGATCGGTTTGCAAACTGATCACCATCGACCGTCCTAGAACTCATTCGTTCCGAAAAATCCGAAGCTCGATTCAACGTAGCGCTTCTTTTAATTTTACCTATATAAATCCCAGACAAGCTTATATTAATCAGATCGGAGTGTTCCTTCGCCCCAAAAGGGGGTGTCACAATGAGCGGAAAGGACTGGGGTATAGCGATAGTTCTACTTATTGTAGGCCTACTGATAGGCTATTTCGCAGTTGGACCGGGCAAGACGATCACCACCACCGTCACACAGACATCTGTCAAAACCGTGACGGTCACGCAAACAGCGGGCGCCCCTCCACCCAAGACCACGACAACCCAGACCACGCCGCCCAAGAAATACGCTGACACCATAGTGATAGGAGTGACCGATAAGGTTTCCGACCTAGATCCGGCCAATGCATATGACTTCTATACTTGGGAGGTGTTCAACAACATAGGGGAGGGTCCGTTCAAGTACAAGCCAGGAACCACTGAGCTGATTAAGGGAATAATAGAGGACTACGAGGTCCAGGAAGGAGGTAAGGTCTACATACTGAAGCTCAGGAAGAATCTGAAATTCGCAGACGGGACTCCCTGCACCGCCAAGGACCTGAAGTGGTCTATAGATAGGGTGGCTAGGATAGAGGGAGACCCCGCGTGGTTCGTTCTCGACTTCGTCAACAAGACAGAAGTAATCGACGACTATACTCTAAAGATAGTGCTGAACCAGCCCGTGGCCTTCTATCCAGCGGTGCTGGCCGTCCCCACCTACTTCCCCATACCACCGGACAAGTATCCTGCCGATGAGATTTCTTCCGACAACACCGCTGGCAGCGTCGGTCCCTACAAGATAACCAAGTGGGTCAGGGATCAGGTCCTTATACTGGAGGCCAACCCCTATTACTACGGAGAGAAGCCCAAGACTCCCAAGGTTATAGTCAAGTTCTACAAGGACGCCACCACCCTCAGGCTGGCGCTGGAGAGCGGTGAGATAGACATAGCTTGGAGGACCCTAAACCCCACTGATATAAAGGACCTCATGAAGAAGCCCGGCATCCAGGTGATAGAGGGTAAGGGCTCCTTCATAAGGTACATCGTGTTCAACACGAAGATAAAGCCCTTCGACAACAAGAAGGTCAGACAGGCCCTTGCCGCCGCCCTCGACAGGAAGGCCATAGCCGAGAGGGTCTTCTTGGGCACAGTGGATCCTCTCTACAGCCTCGTTCCCATGGGCATGTGGAGCCACATAGATGCTTTCAAGGAGAAGTACGGGGAGGCCAACATAGAGCTGGCCAAGAAGCTTCTCAAGGAGGCTGGCTACTCCGAGTCCAACAAGCTCAAGGTTGAGCTGTGGTACACGCCTTCCCACTACGGCGATACTGAGGCCGATGTCGCTGCTCTGATAAAGGAGGCCTGGGAGAAGACCGGAATGGTCGAGGTGACCGTGAAGAGCGCCGAGTGGAGCACCTATCTGGAGCTCACTAGGAAGGGCCAGCTACCTGTGACCCTCTACGGCTGGTATCCCGACTACATAGATCCCGACAACTACCTGTTCCCGTTCCTCCACACCGGATCCAACAGGTGGCTCGGTGAGCCGTACAGCAACCCCGATCTTGACAAGATACTGGAGAAGGCCCAAGTATCCCTAGACCAGAAGGAGAGGGAGCAGCTGTACAAGCAGGCCCAGCAGATATTGGCTGAGGATGCTCCTATAGTGCCCATATTCCAGGGCAAACTGTATGTGGCCGCCAAGAATAACGTGCACGGTATAGTGCTCGACCCGATAATGCTTCTCAGGTACTACCTGATCTACAAGGAAGCTGGTAGCTGAACCTCCCCTTTCCTTTTTATCTTTCCCGCTAGGGTGGATTCCAGATGTCACTAAGGGCCTACGTGATAACTAGAATTCTTATGACGATCCCCATGATCCTCATTCTGCTGACGTTGGTCTTCCTCGTAATGAGAGTCCTCCCAGGAAATCCTGTGATAGCCATAGTCGGGATGAAGGCCTCTCCAGAGTACATAAAGAAGCTGGAGCATCAGCTGGGTCTCGATAAGCCCCTTTGGCAGCAGTACCTCGACTATTTGGGGAACCTGCTGAGAGGAGACTTGGGAAGGTCTATGATATGGGGGAAGAGGCCCGTCATCCAAGAGATAATGGACCACTTCCCCGCAACTCTTGAGCTGACGATAGGCGGCTTCTTGGTCAGCGTCCTATTGGGCTTAGCCACAGGAATGCTTGCGGGGATAAGATCAGGTGGAAAAGTAGATGCATCCATGAGGATCTACAGCATCGTCGTGTATTCCCTCTTCATACCCCTGCTGGGAATGATGCTTCAGCTCGTGTTCGGGGTCTGGCTCCACATGCTACCAGTAGGTGGGAGGATAGATCCGGGTATGGAACCTCCATCGATAACGGGTCTGTATGTCTTGGACTCGATCATAAGCCTGAAGATGAATAGCCTGCTCAACTCGTTGGCTCACTTGGCGCTGCCCTCACTCACCTTAGGGCTGGTCCTCTCAGGCATATACACTAGGTTGGTGAGATCCAGCCTGATGGAGGTGCTGGGTCAGGATTTCATAAGGGCTTGCAAGGCTAGAGGCCTCCCAGGAAGGGCCATCCTGTTCAAGCACGCGCTGAAGAACGCGCTCATCCCAATTCTCACCATGATGGGTCTTCAATTTGCTCTCTTGCTGGCCGGCGCCGTTCTCACCGAGACCACGTTTTCATGGCCGGGAATGGGCACCTTCCTAGTCGAGAGGATAACGTATAGGGACTTCACAACCATACAGGGGGCAATAGTATTCTACGCCCTCTTCGTGGCCTTGGTCAGCCTGATCGTTGATCTGGTGTACGCATACGTCGATCCTAGGATAAGGTACTGAGGTGATTTGATGAGAACGTTCAACCTCTCTCGCTTCCTCAGCTCGGTGAGGGATGCCGGGCTGGACGGTTACATGATGGTGGTCGGTCTGATTATAGTGCTGGCCGTTTTAGTGATGGCCGTGTTCGCCGAGTTCATAGCGCCCTACGATCCTGTCAAGACCGTGGGCATGCCCGTAACCCCTCCGTCCCCCGAATTCCCTTGGGGCACCGATACCATAGGAAGGGACGTATTTAGCCGCGTCGTCTACGGTTCTAGGACCATAATGGTGGTGATACTCATGTCCACCGCCCTGTCTATGGCGGTGGGCATACCTCTGGGCCTCATCTCAGGATATGTCGGAGGCCCACTCGACAGGGTATTCTCCCTAGTGATGGACAGCATATACGCCTTCCCTGGGCTCATACTCGCCATTGCGGTGGCTGCAATGCTCGGACCCGGCATATACAACACGTCCATATCACTGGCCGTGGTATACATCCCCACTTACTTCAGGATGGTGAGGGGGCAGGTCCTCTCGCTGAGGGAGCAGCTCTTCGTGGAGGCAGCTAGGGCCTTGGGTGCGACTGACTGGAGGATACTCCGCAAATACATATTCCCCAACGTGTTCTTCATCATAGCGGTGGTGTTCTCCCTGAACGTGGCTGATGCCATCCTGACCGAGGCGGGTCTGAGCTTCCTAGGACTTAGCGTCCCGGCCCCAACGCCTGACTGGGGATTCGACCTGAAGAACGGCCAGAGGTACTTCCTATCGGGCAAGTGGTGGCCCGTCGTGTTCCCAGGAACTATGATAATACTGCTGGCCTTGGGCTTCGGTCTCCTCGGTGAGGGACTCAACAGGATGCTTGGGCAGAAGGAGGTGAGATGAGTGCTCTTGGAGATAGAGGACCTCCATGTCTACTACTTCACCAAGAGGGGCGTGGTCCGGGCGGTCGAGGGGGTCTCCTTCGAACTCGACAGGGCCGAGATACTGGGGATAGTGGGTGAGTCGGGAAGCGGGAAGAGCACGCTCGGACTGGCGATAATGAACCTAGTCCCCTCCCCAGGGAAGATAGTTAGAGGGAGCATCAGGCTGGACGGGAAGGACCTGACCAAGATGAGCGAGAAGGAGCTAAGGGATATCAGGGGCAAGGAGATAGCTATGGTCTTTCAGGATCCAATGACCTCCTTGGACCCCCTTATGAGGATAGGCGATCAAATAGTGGAGACTATCTTGGCCCACGAGGATGTGAGCAAGGAGGAAGCCAAGAGGAGAGCCCTTGAACTACTGGAGGAGGTGGGGATCTCCAGGGATAGGTTCAACGACTATCCCCATCAGCTCAGTGGAGGGATGAGGCAGAGGGTGATGATAGCAATGGCCATCTCCCTGAACCCCAAGCTGATAATAGCTGATGAGCCCACTACGGCCCTCGACGTCATAGTGCAGGATCAGATAATGGAGTTATTCTCCAAGTTGAGGGACGAGTTCGGCGTGGCGGTAATCCTAATATCCCACGATCTAGCTCTAGAGTTGGAGGTATCTGACAAGATAGGGGTGATGTACGCCGGGTGGCTCATGGAGCTCTCGAAGTCGGAGGAGCTAGCTAAGAAACCCCTGAACCCATACGCTAGGGAGCTGCTAAAGGCAATACCGAATGTGGAACTTGAGGAGCAGGAGCTCGTGTCCATCCCTGGGTCCCCACCAGATCTCCACGATCCTCCAAAGGGATGTCGGTTCCACCCTAGGTGCCCTGATGCGATGCCTATCTGCTTCAAGGAGGAACCACCCACCAAATCGATTGACGGGAGGCTCGTGAAGTGCTGGCTGTACGGAGGGTGATCGCATGCTGCTAAAGGTGGAGAATCTGAAGAAGTATTTCCCGGTCGCTAAGACCTTCATAGAGCGGCTCCTCACGAGGGAAGAGAGGTACGTCAGGGCGGTGGACGGGATAAGCTTTCACATAGAGGAGGGAGAGGTCTTCTCACTAGTCGGGGAGTCGGGAAGCGGGAAGACCACCACCGGCAAAGTGGTGCTGAGGTTGATAGAGCCCACCTCCGGGAGGGTCATCTTCCAGGGGAGAGACATAACCTCCTTGGGCAAGAAGGAGCTCCGACTGATGAGGAGGCACATGCAGATAATATATCAGGACCCATACGCGTCCCTCAACCCTAGGATGAGGGTCGGAGAGGCCATAATGGATCCCCTGCTCATCCACAAGATAGCTGAGGGGAGAGAGGCCAAGGAAATGGTGCTGGAGATGCTCGAGAAGGTGGGACTCACGCCCCCGGAGACGTTCTTTAACTCCTATCCAGCCTACCTCAGCGGGGGACAGAGGCAGCGTGTCGCCATAGCTAGGGCCATGATCACCAGACCCAAACTGGTGGTTGCTGATGAGCCAGTCAGCATGATCGACGTCTCACTGAGGGCTTCTATCTTGGATCTGATGATGGATCTCAGGAAGGAATTCGGCGTCGCCTACCTCTTCATAACCCACGATTTGGCCGTAGCCAAGTACATCTCTGACAGGATAGCCATAATGTACCTTGGCAAGATAGTCGAGCTAGGAAGGACGAAGGTCCTATTCAAGAACCCCCTGCACCCCTACACCAAGGCTCTGCTGAGCGCCATACCCGTCCCTACCCCGGGCAAGAGGAAAGAGAGGCTGAGACTGAAGGGTGAGATCCCTTCAGCTATAGACATCCCTCCTGGATGCAGATTCCACCCGAGATGTCCCATGAGCTTCGAACCGTGCAATAAGGAGGAACCCGAGCTCATGGAGGTGGAGCCGGGTCACTTCGTGGCCTGTCACCTGCACACGTAGAAAAAATTTAACACTCCTTTTTTGAAGTAGCTAGCTGAGAGTAAAGCCATTTTGGGATAGTTGAGGCCTCCTAGGATGGCCATCGATCGCCAGAATGAATCTCCCCCCTAGAGTGAAATCCTTGGTGACCTATGCTGTAGCTGCATGTGAACCCTAACTTCTCATCCCTCACTGACTGCTCCGTGTGGTTTCCTCTCATTTGTAAGACCTCAGATATTAAACCCTCAAGATTCACCTTCGCGGCCAACAGGATCCATACCAGACGTTCTTGGCAGCCACTATATATAAACCTCCAGAAAGGTTTAAGAGCCCTAAAATTGATGGAAAAAGAGGAGGTTGAGTGAGAAAAAACGGTAAGATCACTCGATGAGATCAGGATCATCCTCAAAAGCATGAGAGCGAACTGAGGGAGAAGTACGGTGTGAAAAGAATTGGCATCTTTTGATCCTTTGTCAGATGAGAAGCTGGAGAGGAAAGCGATGTCGATATACTCGTCGGGTTCGACAGGCCTATGGGACTCCTCAAATTTCTCGAGTTAGAGGAGTACATGAGCAATTTGATAGGTATGAAGGTTGATCTCATATCTAAAAAGGCGCTTAAACCCCACATTGGGAAATACATCTTGGAAGAGGTCGTTATGGTGTGAAGAGGTCTTATAGGGACTACATCCTCGACATTCTCACATCTATCGATGAGATCGAAGAATTTACCGAGGGCATGGATTTCTAAGAGTTTATCGGAGACAGGAAGACTATAAACGCTGTTATCAGAAGCTTAGAAGTCATGGGAGAGGCTGCTAAGAAAATTCCACGCAAGATCAGGGAGAAATATTCAGATATTCCTTGGAAATACCTCGCAGGTATGAGAGATAAACTGATTCACGAGTACCATGGAGTAGACTTGGGGATCGTTTGGGAGGTCGTCAAGACCGAAATCTCTCCTCTGAGGCCGAGGTTTGAGAGGATTTTGAGAGAACTTGAGGAGTAATCTCACTGCTCTCGTGATCTATTCCCTTCTCTTCTCTCTCCCTTGCGCGGGACATCCTCTTGCGGGAATGAGGAGTCAGCTTTCAGGCTGGAGGGAAGTACTGCTGTGAACTCAAAAGATGGGAGGGCTGGGCTCAGTGTTCGCCCTCCCTTCTACCCTCCTTGGAGAGCCAGTCCTTCACGATCTCCATCAGCTCCATGGGTATCAGGAACTTTGTGGCCTCGGAGGAACCTATCACCTTCAGCCCATCCAAGTACTGAAGCTTCATGGTCTTCTCATCCAACGCCTTCGCGACCTCGTCTATGGTCTTGAGGGCCAAGGCGTAGCCCTCAGCCTTGAGTATCTGGGCCTGCCTCTCACCCTCGGCCTTCAGTATGGCCGCCTGCTTCTCGCCCTCAGCTACCTTTATTGCCGCCTCCTTCTTTCCCTCAGCCTCTGTTACCATGGCCCTCCTGTTACGTTCAGCAGCCATCTGCTTTATCATAGCCTCCTGAACCGTTTTAGGAGGTAATATCTCCCTGATCTCTACGTTTGTTATCTTGACGCCCCATCGCTCGGTCACCTCATCGAGCTTAACTCTCAGGATGTTGTTTATCTCATCTCTCTTTGCTAGGACCTCATCAAGCATCATTTCTCCTATGACCGCTCTCAGTGTGGTGGTAGCTATTCCTATTGCCGCCCCCTTGAAGTCCGACACGTTGAGGACGCTCGCCATGGGATCCACCACCTTGTAGTAGACGATGAAGTCTATATCGGTGGGGGCGTTGTCCTTCGTTATGCAGGTCTGATGCGGCACATCGAAGTAGCTCTCCCTCAGGTCTATCCATATTATTTGGTCAATTATAGGAACCCTGAATACTATACCGGGCCCTTTCACCCCTAGAAACCTGCCCAGCCTCAGAATTACAAGCCTCTTGAACTCAGGCACTATTTTAATTGCCGAAGCTAGGAACAGGATCAGGATAAAGACGACAACAGCTATAAGGAACTCTGACAGACCCAAAACTACAGCTTGGGTCATTCTCTCACCACCTTGACCTTAAAACCTTCAATATCAACTATCCTCACCCTCTCCCCCTCCTCTATGCTCTCATTTGAAACGGCAGTCCAGAGCTCAGAGCCAACGAGCACCACTCCATCTCTATCCGGCCTTATAGCGACCTTAACTACTCCTGTTTTACCTATTACGTTTTCTGGACTAAGGGGACTTGTTCTTTTAGACAGGATCTCCCTTATCTTGTACAGATAGAACCCAACAAGTCCGGAGAAAACAACTAGAGATACAATCACGGCTTCGACACTTAAGGTGGGTGCTATCAGTGGTCCAGATTCGTACACAAGCAGCAGGCCAATAGCGGAGATCACAGCGCCTGTCAGGGCTAGGAAACCGTGACCGGTCTTCAACTCGAGGAATATGGTCGTCGCTCCCATCACCATGAGTATTACAGCCGCTAGACTCGCCCCGATGAGGCCGAACGCGTAGAGGCCCAGCACTATCATTATGGTCCCACTGGCCTCCATCACGAAGGTCGGGTGCGTCAGTCCAAGCAGCACGAGTATTATGCCTAGAATGAATATAACCCATGCATTCAGCGGATCCGTTATGACGAGGAGGAGGGATACCCTCACATCAGGGTAATATTCCTCTGTTTCTCTGGGCCAGCCCATCCTTTCCAGCGCTTCTAGAGAATTCTTCGCCGTGCAGTCCGCTATTCCATACTTCGAGGCCTCCTCAGCGGTTAGAGCTAGATTCTCCCTAACGAACAGTTCCGCAGCCGTTGAGTTCTTACCTGAAACCTCAGCTAAGCTCTTCATCCAGCTGGAGAGGGCGTTCACCACTTTCTCATCTCTCGGTCTAGGCTCGGCCGCCCCTATGGAAGATCCGGGTCCCATGCATATCTTATCCGCAGACAGTGCTATGAAGGCTCCAGCCGAGAATGCCTTTCCACCTGATGGGATGTAGACGGCCACCCTCACCGGTGAAGAGCTGATTGTCCCTACTATCCGCTCAGTCGACTGGAGGAACCCTCCATCAGTGTTGAGGACTATGAGCACATCCATGTCACTGCTCTCAGCAAGCTTCACTCCGGACGCGATGTACTCCGCCACACCCTCTGTGATGGTACCTTCTACCCTCAGCAGGAGGGTTCTACCACCACTGGAGGCCTGCAGAAGAGGGGGAAGCAGGAGTGAGAGCATCAGTAATACAGTAAGCGTTGACCTTCTCATGGCTCCACTCATAAGCAGTAAGTATAGAAATTTAACCGTTGTTTTTTGGAGGACTCCCGATACCCCGGATTCTCCTTGAAGGGACGGAGAGTGTGGATGACACTTAGACACCTAGTTGCGCTAATTCTATGTTACTATGTCGAAAATCTGTCCTATTGATGGAGGATCGCCGAGAGATGATGGGAAGATGAATCTCTCTGAGGCGTACGACCCCTCTCCCGAACCGGAAAAATCTTTTTGTTGGAAAAGGGAAAAATACATGATCTATCCAAGCTTGTGCTCCCCTATCTGAGGTCAAGATTTATATTTGTCAGATTTTGGGGCCTATCTAACCATAGTGGGTGTTCTAGATGAGTGGGAAAGATTGGATAGTCGTGATAGTCCTCCTGATCGTGGGGCTCCTTATAGGGTATTTTGCCGCGGGCCCTGGTAAGACAACCACTGTCACCGTGACACAGACCTCTGTCAAGACCGTGACCGTGACCCAGACTGCTGGCGCCCCTCCAGCTCCCACCACGACTAAGACGACCACTACCCAACCCAAGGCCCAGATGAAGACCCCCGCTGATACCCTGATAATAGCTATGGATACCAGCGATGCGGTCTCTATGGATCCGGCTAGGGCTTATGAGTTCACCTCATGCTTCGTTGTCAACCAGCTCTATGATAAGCTTGTGGATTTCGAGCTTCCTGATCTGGTCAATGTTAAGCCTGAGGTCGCTGAGAAGTGGGAAGTCAGCGAAGATGGCAAGGTTTGGACCTTCCATATAAGGAAGGGTATTAAGTTCGCTAGCGGTAATCCCCTCACCGCCGATGATGTCGTTTACTCCCTCCAGAGGGTAATTAAGCTTAAGCAGACCGCTTCTTGGGTTCTTACCCAGTTCGTCTCCACTCCCGAGCAGATAGAGAAGATCGATGACTACACCGTCAAGATAACCTTAGATAAGCCAGTAGCTCCGAGCTTCTTCCTCGCTACCCTGACGTTCACGACTTCCGCAGTCGTAGATAAGCAGGTGGTCGAGGCCCATGCGAAGAACGGGGACATGGGAAGCGATTGGATGACCGATCACAGCGCCGGTAGCGGTCCGTTCGTCCTAGAGAAGTGGGATAGGGAAGCCGAAATAGTCCTTAAGGCCAATCCATACTACTGGAAGCCAGGTCAGCCAGCTGTGAAGAAGGTGATCATAAAGCATGTTCCCGAGCCCACGGATCAGCTCCTCCTGATAAAGAAGGGGGATGTTGACATAGCAACTGACTTGACTGCGGAGCAGGTCAAACAGGTTGAGGGTACACCCGGAATAAACGTGATAAAGGTGGAGAGGACCCACATAGTCTACTTGGGAATGAACGTTGCCGTGAAGCCGTTGGACAAGGAAGAGGTTAGGGATGCAATCAGGTACTGTATAGATTATGACAGCATAATAAACGACATCCTGCTTGGAGCAGCGATAAAGTGGCAGACTGTCATTCCAAAGGGTCTGCTCGGAGCGAACCCGAAGACACCCTACAAGAAGGATGTGGCTAAGGCCAAGGAACTCTTAGCTAAGGCCGGTGTGCCCAATGGATTCACCATAGAGCTGACCACGCCGCCGACCTATCCTCAGATAGACATAGCAACCAAGATACAGGCTGACCTGGCCGAGTGCGGCATCAAGGTGAAGATCGTGCAGATGACCCAGTCCGAGATGTACGAGAAGTACAGAAAGCAAGGTCTCCAGCTTGTGCTCGCAGGTTGGGGGTCCGACTATCCGGATCCGGACAACAACGCCAAGGCTTTCGGTGACTACAGGGTGAAACAGCTCGCTTGGAGGAACTCTTGGTACGATGACCATGCCGCCGATCTCGCCGAGAAAGCGGCCGTGGAGTTCGACAACAATAAGAGGAAGCAGATGTACCTCGAGCTCACTGACTACATACTCGACCACGGACCCTACGCGATCCTCTACCAGACCCTCGCCCAGCACGTAGCGAGGGACTACGTGAAGAATTATCTGCCCGATCCGACGTTCTTCCTTGAGGACCTCTCCAAGGTGTCAAAGGCCGGAGGGAGCTGAGACTTCCCTCCCTTTTTCTCTTCCGGGGGGTAGCTGTTGGACCTTAAGACGTACATATTGAGGCGTCTGGCCCTAATGTTGTTCGTCCTATTCGGAATAATTGTGATTACGTTTATCGTGTCTCATGTGATTCCTGCTGATCCTATAGGGGCCATTCTGGGACCCCAAGCTCCTCCCGAGCTTGTAGAGAAGGTTAGAAGGGAGTGGGGATTCGATAAGCCCCTTCCCGAGCAGTTCGTTGACTACATGGTGAACTTACTCCACGGTAACTTAGGCAAGTCCATAAGAACGAATAAGCCGGTGGCAGAGGACCTCATGAAGTTCTTTCCCGCGACGATCGAACTGGCAACGGCGGCGATGATAGTTGCCATAGTGATAGGGATACCCCTCGGTATAATCTCGGCCGTTAAGAAGGACAAGTGGCCCGACCACATCTCCAGAATATTTGCTCTAATGGGGGTGAGCATGCCCGTCTTCTGGCTGGGTCTCATCCTGCTCTTCGTCCTCTACTACCAGCTGGGAATATTTCCAGGGCCTGGTAGGCTGGATCCAGGGATAGAGGCTCCACCCAGAATAACTGGCATTTTAACACTCGATAGCTTGATTACCGGGAACTTCGAGGCGTTCACGAATGCCGTATGGCATCTTATACTCCCCTCGTTCGTCTTGGGCTACTACGCCTCTGCATCAATCACTAGGATCACTAGGACATCCTTACTCGAGGTCATGACCCAGGACTTCATAAGGACGGCCAGAGCTAAGGGCCTGCCCGAGAGGGTCGTGCTGTTCAGGCACGCCCTGAGGAACGCGCTCATACCCACTACCACCGTCATAGGGATGGCTTACGGAAGCCTGCTGGAAGGTGCGATACTCACGGAGACCATATTCGCTTGGCCCGGATTGGGGAGGTACTCAACAGGTGCTTTCCTGTCTGTGGATTTCTTGGCGGTTATGGGCTCCACCTTACTGATAGCGGTGATCTACTCAGTGGCCAACTTGGTTGTGGACATACTCTACGCATTCCTCGATCCGAGGATAAGGTATGCCTGAGGAGGTGCTCTCATGAACTTAAGAGAGAAGGTCAGGGGCCTGATGGAGTATTTCAGATCCGAGGACTTTAAAATAACTCTAATCTTGGTGAAGAAGAGCCCTCTCACGGTCTTGGGACTCGCTCTGACCATATTCTTGGTGCTGGTGGCGATTTTCGCACCCTTCATAGCACCCTACGATCCCATAAAGCAGGACCTCAAGAATAGGCTTCAGCCCCCTAGCTGGGAGCACCCTTTCGGCACCGATCAGCTCGGAAGGGACATATTCAGCAGGGTGGTCTGGGGATCAAGGATCTCCCTGTTTATAGCCCTTATAGTTGTCGCTATCTCATTCACCGTCGGAACTACCATAGGCATAATCTCCGGCTACTTCGGGGGTAAGGTTGACGAGGTTCTTATGAGGATCACGGACATGTTCATGGCATTCCCCAGACTGGTACTCGCCTTGGCCGTGGCTGCCGCTCTAGGACCTGGGCTCTTCAACACCATGCTCGCCATAGCCTTCGTCTCTTGGGTCTACTACGCCAGGCTGGCTAGGGCTAGCACCCTCCAGATAAGGGAAGAGGTGTATATAGAGGCGGCTAGGGCGATAGGGGCCAGCGACAGGAGGATACTCTTCCTTCATGTCCTCCCGGTAGTCATCGCGCCGGTAGTAGTTCAAGCCACCCTTGACATGGGCGGGACCATCCTCACCGCAGCCGGCCTCGGTTTCCTTGGACTGGGTGTCCAGCCCCCCACTCCGGAGTGGGGAGTCATGGTAAGTGAGGGGAGGAGGTTCATAACTGAACAGTGGTGGGTCTCCACATTCCCCGGTTTCGCGATACTCTTGGCAACGCTGGGCTTCAACCTGCTGGGCGACGGGATAAACGATATACTGAATGTCAGGGCGAGGAGGTGATTGAGTGAGCGACGACGGGAAAGGAGAGAATCTCTTGGAGATCAGGGATCTGTACGTTCAATTCCACACTCTGAGAGGCATAGTCAAGGCCATAGATGGCGTCAACTTGGAGGTGGGACATGGCGAGGTCTTGGGTCTTGTGGGGGAGACTGGCAGCGGCAAGACGGTGACGGGCCTCAGTATACTCAGGTTACTGGAGCAAAACGCCGAGATCACCGGAGGGGAGATAATATTTCAGGGGAGAGACCTGCTCAAGCTGCCCCTCAAGGAGATCCTGAAGATAAGGGGGAGAGATATCTCAATGATTTTCCAAGAGCCGAAGGCCGCCCTGAACCCGGTCATGCAGGTGGGTGATCAGGTGGCCGAGTCCTTCCTAGTGCACGAGGAGATCTCCAAGAAGGAGGCGAGGGAGAGAGTCCTAGGGATATTCAGGAGGGTGGGCCTCCCTGATCCCGAGAGGGTGTACAAGAGCTATCCCCACGAGCTCAGCGGGGGAATGGCTCAGAGGGTCGTGATATCCATGGCGCTCGCCCTGAAGCCGAAGCTGCTCATAGCTGACGAGCCCACCTCCGCCCTGGATGTGACAATACAGGCCCAGATAATGGACCTCTTTCGCGAGCTGATCAACGAGATGGGAACCAGCGTCATCTACATAACACACGACATGGCCCTAGCTGCTGAGATAAGCGATAGGATCGCGGTGATGTATGCCGGCAGAATAGTGGAGGTGGCCGACACTGAAACGATATTCGAGAATCCCCTACATCCTTACACCCAGGGACTGCTGAAATCCATACCCAAACCGGGATATAGGGGGAAGCTCTTCTCGATGGAGGGGGAGATACCGCCCTTGATAAATTCACCCCCTGGCTGCAGGTTCCATCCCCGCTGCCCTAAGAGATTCGAACCGTGCGACAAGGAGGTGCCCAAGCTGATGGAGGTAGAACCAAGGCATAAGGTAGCCTGCTTCCTGTTCGGAGGTGCGTCCAAATGATGCTGGAGGTTCAGGATCTCAAGAAGTACTTCCCCGTACGCGGTGGCGTGATGATGAGGGTGATCGGTCATGTGAAAGCGGTGGACGGGGTCTCCATATCCATAGAGAAGGGAGAAGTCTTCGGCCTGGTGGGCGAGTCCGGGAGCGGTAAGACGACCTTGGGCAGGACGGTCCTCAAGCTGACCAAGCCCACCGGTGGGAGGATAATCTTCGATGGAAGGGACATAACCGATCTCTCGGGCAAGGATCTCATTCCCCTGAGGAGGGAGATGCAGATAGTCTTCCAGGACCCGTACAAGGCCTTGCATCCGAGGAAGAGGGTGAAGGACATAGTTGGTGAACCCCTGATCATACACGAGGGGACCAGCGATATGGAAGTGAGGAGGAGGGTAGCGGAGATGCTCAAGCTGGTGGGGCTGAATGTGGAGCACATGGACAGGTACCCGCACGAGTTCTCGGGAGGGCAGAGGCAGAGGATAGTCATAGCTAGGGCCCTGATCCTGAGGCCCAAGTTCATGGTGCTCGACGAACCTACCTCTGCCTTGGATGTGAGCGTTCAGGCTAAGATACTCAACCTGCTGAGCGATCTCAAGGAACAGTTTGACCTCACCTTCCTACTGATAAGCCACAACTTGGCGGTGGTGCAGCATATGAGCAACAGGATCGGCGTGATGTACCTCGGGAAGCTCATGGAGGTAGCTTCCTCGCAGGAACTCTTCGAGAAACCGCTTCATCCCTATACGAAGGCCCTCATATCGGCCATCCCTGTACCCGACCCTAAGCTAGCTAAGAAGAAGAGGAAGATGACCCTCAGGGGCGAGATACCGAGTCCCTTGCATCCGCCCTCCGGCTGCAGGTTCCACACTAGGTGCCCGTTCGCTAAGGAGATCTGCGAGAGGGAGGAACCACCTTTGAGGGAGGTGGAGCCAGGCCACTGGGTGGCGTGTCACTTCTGGGATGAGTTGAGGGAGGTAGGAGTGTTAAATGCCTGAGGATGGGGATAAGGAGGTTGAGCTCGAATGGAAGGATTACCTAGCCTTCGTGATCGCCCTCTTGACAACCAACCTCCTTCCCCTCATTCTGATAGGGATTCTAATGGTGATCCTCTCGTACCTCATCGTTCAACTCTTCGGCTGACCTCCTCCAACGACTTTTCGATTATGGAGAGGGCCTCCTCCACCTGTTCAGCCGTTATCGTTATCGGTGGCGTCAGCTTGATCACATTGTGATGCCTGCCCACGGTTATGGCCAGCAAGCCGTTTCTGAAGAGGGCGTCCTTCAGCTCAGACGCTAACCTCTTCGAGGGCCTCCCACCCTCCAGTATCTCAATTCCCTGCACGCATCCGATCCCCCGGGCATCGACTACATGATTGTATCTGGTGACGAACTCCCTTAACCCTCTCATCATCTCTTCTCCTCTTCTCAAGGCATTTTCCAAGAGATTTTCCTCTCTGATCGCCTCTATAGTCGCTAAGGCGGCCAAGACTCCCAAGTAGTGGCCAGCGTATGTGCCGAGGCTGCCGCCGCTACACAGATACCACTCCTCCACGAGATCGCCCCTGAAGGCAATAGCCGCTAGGGGAAGACCGCCCGCTATCCCCTTGCCCATGACTATGATGTCGGGCTCCACCCCGTGATGCTCTACCCCGAACCACCTACCCGTCCTTCCGAAACCCGTGTAGACCTCGTCGATTATGAGTAGAGCGCCTGTCCTCTCCGCAATCCCCCTGAGGCCCCTGAAGAAGCTGGAGGGTGGGAATAATACGCCCCCATGAGACTGGAGCGGTTCCACTATGATACCAGCCAAGTCCTCGGGTTCCACTGCCCTACCGATGACCTCCTCCTCTATGAAATTAAGTACAGCATGAGAGCACTCCTCGCAGTCATCAGCCTTTAGAGGACATCTGAAACAGTTGGGGTAGGGCGCATATACGGCTTCAGAGGTCCTAGGTGCGACCCGCCTCATCCCCTCCGTGGGAGAGGATTGCAAAGCATATCCAGTGAGCCCGTGATAGGCGCCGTAAAAAGAGAGGATGACCTGCTTTCCCGTGGCGAACTTGGCCAGCTGAATAGCGAAATCACTCGCCTCGCTTCCAGTGGTGGCATACGCTATGGAGGCATTCTCGACGGGGACGAGAGACCTGAGTTCCTCCCCGAGCTTCAGGAGAGGCTCGTTCGGGGCCAGTAAACCTGAAAAACCCGTTAACTTCTCCACCCCCTCCTTTACTTTCGACACTACTTTGGGGTGGGCTTGACCGAGGGAGGTAGCCGCTCCGCTGAAATCCAAGAACCTCCTTCCATCTCTCGTCCATATTTCCGCCTTAAACCCTCTTTCGACGATGATTGGAAAGGAGGGAGGGCACTTGAATACCTTCGGGTAGAAATCTTCCAGCATAGGAATATGCGATCCTCATTCCTAAATACCTTGAAGGAATTCAGCCTCCGGCCATGTAGATGGCCTCCTCAGCTATCTGGACCGCGTGGTCCGCCATCCTCTCGAGGTATCTGAGGATGAGTGTCATGGCCACAGCGCAAGCTGGGACCTTCTCAACACCAGTCAGGACCCTCTCCTTTAGGTAAGACTCGTAGGCCCCGTCCACCTTGTCATCCATCTCCATAACCCTCCTAGCTAGCTCTATATCCCTGGTCTCCACCGCCCTCAGGGCCTCCTTCACCATGGTCTCAGTTATCTCAGCTGGCTCAACCACGAGCTGGATGTCGCATTGGCTCATGTCCCTGAACAGGACTAGGGTCTGGGCTATGTTCCTAGCGTACCTGCCAAGCCTAACCAGCCCATAACTTATCTCCATGAGGGATATGAGGGTTCTCAGGTCCGACGCCATTGGCTGGAATCTGGCTAGGATCTCACTTATCTTGATTCTCAACTGTCCGTGGGTGAAGGACAGGATTTGAGCTCCCTTATCAACCTCCTCTAGGACGGTAGTAGGATCTGCCCTGCCTAGGAAAGCCTCGACGCACTTCTTGGTTAGTGAGAGGGATAACTCACTCGACTTGACGACCTCGGAGAAGACGGATTTTATCTCGGCATCCAATAACGCCATTTTCACATATCCCTTGGTCGAACTTACCCGCCCGATTTTATTATGTTTCCGCATGCTCAGGTAGGAGATCGATATGAGCGAGGAGGGATCTTTTAGCTTGGTGTTCGTGGCCTTCATGTTCATAGGAATGGGCGTAGGTTATCTGCTTGGGAACACAGCTGCTGGGCTCTTCATAGGAATGGGAGTGGGGTTCTTGGCCATGGCCTACCTCAAACCTAGGGAGAAGGGGATAGACTTGAGGAAGGGGCCTTGGGGCTCGGTGGCACTTGCTTTGGTGGGCTTGGGCTTCATCTTGGGTGGGACATCGCTGCTTCTGGGCTTCGAGATACCTTGGGATAAGTTGGGAGGGGTGTTCCTCATTCTGATGGGTTTGGCCTTCCTGGCCATGGCTCTGGGAAGGAGGGGTTAGAGTTAGCCGAATATGGCCCTACCGAAGTTTTCTCTCTCCCTCAGTAGCCTGTATCTGCCACCCTCAAGGGCGACGACCGCTGGTAACGGTCTGAGGTTGTATCTGCTAGCCATGGAGAACCCGTAGGCCCCGACATCGGCAATTACCACGAGGTCCCCTTCTCTGACCCTCGGCAGGTCGTACTCGCCAAAGAAGTCCGCTGACTCGCAGACGGGACCAGCAATCAGCACTTTCTCCTCAGGACCCTCGGACTCCGCCAGAATCCTGTGCTTTGCTCCATAGAGCGCGGGCCTGAGGAGGTCGTTCATTCCAGCATCCAACAAAACCCACTTTCTCCCACCTATCTCCTTCACGTAGTTCACCTTGGCAACGAGATAACCCGCGTCTCCAACTATGTACCTACCGGATTCCACGAATATGTGAACCCCTAATTCCCTGGATGTCTCACACACGATTTCAGCGTACTCTCCTAGAGGGAACTCTCCGGACCCTTCATAGGATATGCCCAAGCCACCTCCCAGATCAAGCACCTCCACCCCACCGAACTGCTCAACCAGGGATCGGAGCACATCCAACGCGTTGATAAAGGGTTCAACGCTCATTATCTGGCTCCCTACGTGTGTATGAAAGCCCCTCGTATTCATGTCACTTCTCAAAGACCTGAGGAGTGAGAGGGCCCTTTCAGGGGGGAGACCGAACTTCGTTCCTGGTCCTGCCGTCACGAGGCTCGGATGAGCCCCAGCTCCCAGTCCGGGGTTCACCCTCACCATGACATCCGTTCCCCCCAAATCTCTAAGGGTTCTAGCCTCGGATTCACTCTCAAGTGAGACTGTAGCCCCGTAACTAGCAGCTTCCGCGAGGTCCTGCCTTGAGGGACTCGGCCCCACGAGCACCACTTTCTCAGGGGGAACACCGGCCCACCTGGCGAGCATCACGCCGTAACAGGAGGGAACGGTGGCTCCAGAACCTAAGGAGGAGAGCATCCTGACGAGCTCCGGCTCGTGATTGGCTTTATATGCGTATGCAATCGTGTGAGGGCATTTCAGAGCGTTATCCAACCTCAGGAAGTTCTCTCTAACTCTGTCCATGTCCAGCAGGTAAATGGGGGTCCCGAACTCCTCCGCCACATCGCTAACATCGATCCCGGCTACTCTCAAGGGCTCACCCTACGGCACAGAAATGTACCTGTACCAGTTAATTATCCTGACCAGTCGATACGCCCCGTCTACACCGACACTTCACCCTTTATATGTTGGCGGGGAGCTCCTCCCCGGTGGTCCATTGAGACTCAACATCAAGGTCATAGCACCAGTGATCATGGCCGCCATCATGCTTATCGGAGTGATCAGCATGAGCTCCCCGCCCTCCCCCTTGGGGAGCGAGGAGTGGCCCCTCCCCCCAGCAGACATACCTCTCGAGAACATAACCTCCAACATGAACATCTCCGATTTCGTCTTCTTCGGAGGTCAGCCCGTAGCGAGTTTGGGAACGGGGTTAGACTTCCCGTTGGGGAGCACGGCCTTCTACTACGTTGGAGCTTACAAGAATAATACCTTCGTGGCATTCGTTGTGGCCAAACTTCCAGATCCGCAGTACTCGGTTCAGTTTGGCGGAAGGGCCCTGAACTCCCTGAAGGAGAACCTCCCTGAGGAGAATGTGAGGTACTTGGTCACCAACGAGGGAGGCTTCTTGCAGTACCAAGGCACCAATCAGACCCTAGTGCTGTGGTACGGGCACTCTTGGTACTTCGAGATCATGGCGGGAAAGGGAGGGGACTTGGGGAGGGAAGCAGTTCAGGCGGTTAAGAGGGCCATCTACGAGGCTATACAGAAGGTTCAGAGGGCCTGAACCTTACCTCCCTCCTCGAAAACCACCTTCAACTTAAGCTTCTCCTCCTTCACCTTGAGATTACCCAACCCGGGCCCATCCGGCACTGTCCTGTGCCCGTCCTCGTAACCGGCTCCACCCTCGACGAAGTCCTCCTTGAGTGATATGTCGGAGTCCAGATCCGTCGTTACCAAGTTCCTCGTGGCCGCAGCGAAGTGGACTCCCGCGGTTATACTGACCCCTCCTTCCATCATGCACCCTATCATGTTGGGTATGCCTGCCGCCTCGCTTATCGCGGCTATCCTCCTAGCCTTGAGGAGGCCTCCCGCCTTCGTCAGCTTTATGTTGATGTAGTCGGCGGCTCCCATCTCCACAACTTCGAGCGCGTCCTCAGGGGTGTGCACGGACTCGTCAGCCATTATCGGGATTGGGCTCATACTTGTGAGCACGGCCATGCCCTCGAGGTCATCCCACCTAACGGGCTGCTCCGCCAGCTCCAAGTCGTACCTGTCCATCTCGGTGAGGGCCCTCATGGCCTCTTTGACGGTCCATCCCTGATTAGCGTCTATCCTCAGCCTTATGTCCTTCCCCACAGCGTCCCTCACCGCCCTGACCCTGGCCACATCCTCCTCCACTCCGGTTCCCACCTTGAGCTTGATGACCCTGAACCCCCTCTCAACTATCCTCAGAGCCTCCTCGGCCATCTCCTCCGGTCTCTTTATCCCTATGGTGAAGTCCGTCTCGACCTTGTCCCTGTACCCGCCCAGCAGGTCCCTCACCTTGACTCCGAGGATCTTCCCCTTGAGATCGAAGACAGCCGTTTCTAGGGCGAACTTCGCTGAATTGTTACCCAAGATTGCCTTGTCCATCTTCTCCTCTATTCTCTCGACATCCATTGGGTCCTCCCCTATCACCGCTGGGGCTAGAGTGTGCATGGCAGCTACTATGGTGTGCTCGCTCTCACCGATTATCCTCCTCGCTGGTGAGGCCTCGCCCCACCCAACTCTGCCCTCATCATCGAATACCTTTACAACTACATCCGTGCTGCTCGTGGAAGTGCCCAGCGAGATGGTAAACGGCTGTAAGTAGGGAAGATCTACGGTATAGACCTCTATCCTCTTAATGGACATGAGACCCCCTGAGGAATCACGCTCGTTAGGGATAAAGTTACCCGCTCCGTCAACTTTCCCGTAGGAGAACCTTTAATCTCGCGAACTTCCCGATTCATTGATGGCCAAGAAGTGTCCCGATGATAATCCGTATCATGTGGTAGCCGAGCTTCAAGAGCCTCTAGGAGATGGAAGGGTCAGGTGCCTGGCCTGCCCAAGGAAGTGCATAATCCCACCGGGAATGTACGGCCTGTGCAAGACCAAGCTCAATGTGGATGGTACGCTCTGTGAGGTGAACTACTCGAAGGTCAGCAGCGTGGCCATGGATCCCATAGAGAAGAAGCCCTTCTTCCACTTCATGCCGGGCAGCTATGCCTACAGCATAGGCACCGTGGGCTGCAATCTCTTCTGCGAACACTGTCAGAATTGGGTGATAAGCCAATCGGATCCCGAGAGCTTCCGCTACCTCAGAGATCTGCCCCCAGAGGAGGCTGTCAGGGAAGCTGTGGAGCTAGGTGCCTCGAGCATAGCCTTCACCTACAACGAGCCCACCATAGTGAGCATGGAGTGGGTCGTTGACGCGGCCAAGCTGGCCAAGGACTTCGGTCTCGCAACTCTCAGCGTGACCAACGGTTACTGGAGTGAGGAGGCTAGGGAGAGGTTAATCCCCCTGATAGATGCCGCCAATGTGGATGTCAAGGCATTCACCGACGACTTCTATAGGAAGGTGACCAAGGCCCCGTTTCTGAGGCCCGTCTTAGACACTGTACTCGCTCTTAAAAGGGCCGGAAAGCATGTTGAGGTGACTTACCTCATAATACCCACCCTAAATGATGGTGAAGAGGAGATCAGGACTTTCGCTAGGTGGATAGTTCAGGAGGTCGGAGACGACACTCCTGTTCACTTCTCACGTTTCTACCCGCATTTCAGGATGAAGAACCTTCCCCCGACTCCGATCGAATACATAAAGAGAGCTATCAGGATAGCTAGGGATGAGGGTGTTAAATTCGTTTACTCAGGGAATGTCCCGGGCGATCCAGACGAGAACACCTATTGTCCAAGGTGCGGCACTCTACTGATAAGAAGATACGGATTTACCATAGAAAAGTGCAATCTTTCTGAGGACTCGAGGTGCCCCCAATGCGGCGAATCCATAACCATAGTGGGTCCTTGCACTGAATCCGGGGGCTGGCTGGGTTACTTATGATCGGTTGATCATTTTGCCAGTTGACATGGGTTTCACCGAAAACCTTTTTAAGCAATACCCCTAATGTCCGGCGGCCGGTGAGATCCTTGGAGACCATCATAGAAGCCGGCGTCGATATATTGGGGAAGATCCCTTGGAAGGACGCGTCTTTTGAGGAGAAGGTACAGGCTTTGAACGAGATGTGGAAGGAAGGAGAGCAGATTAAAAAGCTACTAGAGGAGAGCACTGATCTAGAGGAGGCAAGGAAGAAAATCTACGACTACTTGGCATCGCTCGAATGGGAGCTCAGGGTAGGCAGGATAAAGCTTCATAGGATCGATTACTGGCTTGCATTGGAAGCCATAAAGAACTTCAGGAACATAATCTCACCGGAAAACGAGAAGATAGCCACCTTCAGCACCCTTGAGTATTTGTGGCGGCTAGCGAAGGAAGGAGAGAGGTTCCTCGACAAGGTAAGCATGGGCTTCATCCTCGAGTTCAAGTACCTGTTCAAGGCGATTCACGGGAACTCTAACTACGCCAAGGGATGGATCCACGATCTCTTGGGCGAGGAAAAGGCCAAGATAGTCCACGAGTTCCTTAGGATAGGCGGAAGGGAGGGCGCCATTCTCAGGTCCGAGTACCTCGATGAAGTGGCCAAGCTGGTGAAGCAGTATTTCGGCAGGTTCACTTTCGGCCTAGACCCCAAAGTCATAGAGAAGAGAGAGCAAAACATCCAGAAGATCCTCGATTACTTCGGAGCCACCAGAGACGACTGGATGGACTACAAGTGGCACTTCAAGCATGTGTTCAAGAGGCTGGAGCACGTGGACATGCTGAAGGAGCTAGTTCCCCTGACGGAGGAGGATGTCGAGAACATAAAGATGGCCATAGAGAACAGGATACCCTTCGGCATCACTCCATACTACCTGCACCTCTTCGACTTCGAGAGGGCCGACAGGAAGTGGGATCCCCAAGTCAGGGCTCAGGTGATCCCGCCAAGGTGGTACCTCGAGGAGATGATCAAGCACAGGCAGGACAGGAACTACGTGTTCGACTTCATGAAGGAGCACGATACCTCCCCGCTGGAGCTCGTTACTAGGAGGTATCCGATGATAGCCATATTGAAGGTGGCTGACACGTGTCCGCAGATATGCGTCTACTGCCAGAGGAACTGGGAGATAGAGGAGGCCTTCAGTCCAGTGGGCATACCGCCGAAGGCCCTAATAGACAAGGCCATAGAGTGGTTCGCCAACCATGAGTCCATGATGGATGTGCTACTCACCGGCGGTGACCCTGCAATCCTGAACGATAGGTACATGGAGTACATCCTCAGTCGTCTGGCTGAGATAGACCACATCAAGAGCATCAGAATAGGGAGCAGAATAGTCGTAACCGTGCCTATGAGAATCACCAAGGAATACGCGGAGATGCTGAGTAGTTTCATCGAACCCAACAAGAGGAACGTGATGTTCGTCACCCACGTTGAGAGCGCAGAGGAGGTCACCCCCTACATGGCCAAGGCTGTGAAGACCCTAAGAGACCACGACATCTACGTGTACAACCAGCAGGTCTACCAGTTCGCCACCTCTAGGAGGTTCCAGTATGTCCTCACGAGGATAGCCCTCAAGATAATAGGTATAGATCCGTATTACAACTTCTATCCGAAGGGCAAGTTCGAGCAGAGGGATTTCCTCGTTCCCGTCGCAAGACTTGCCCAAGAGAGGAAGGAGGAGGCAAGGCTCCTACCCGGTCAGTATAGGACCGACGAGCCGGTGTTTAACGTCCCCGCTCTTGGAAAGAACCACATAAGGGCTTGGCAGGATCGTGAACTCATAGCCATAATGCCGGAGACTGGAAGCAGGATATATGTGTGGCATCCGTGGGAGAAGGGCATAGCTCCGGTTGATCCGTGGCCCTACGTGGATGTCCCCATCTACGACTACCTGATGAGGCTTAAGGAGGTCGGGGAGGACATAAAGGAGTACGAGAGCATCTGGTACTACTACTGATCCTCCCCCCTCCTTATTTTCCCAAACGTTTTTGATGGAATCGCCTCAGGCTAGTGGTATGAGGAAAATCCTAGCCATAGCTCTAATCCCATTATTTCTGGCTCCCCTCGCCTACACCTTAGCGCAACCCATAGCGATAGCCGAGTTACCCTTAGGATCCAAGCTTACATACAAGTTAGGGGGAGTTTACGTCGGTAACAAGACCTACGAGGTCTTGGGCTGGTCTTCCTCCCGAGGCAGGAGATGTAAACTGGTCAAAGTTAGTCTCTCCGTTAACGCCTCCGGTAGCTTCTTCTACAGGGGGATAAATTCCACTTCCGAGTTCTGCTACGACGAGAGGGGAAGACCCCTGAAAGAGGTCCTGTACATTCCACAGGAATTCAACTCGTCCTACACGAGGGTTGAGATAACCTATTGGTGGGAGGGCGAAGAGGTATTTCCTCACAGATCTTTGATAAGATTGATAGGTGAGAAAATGGAGAACTATGATGTGCTGCTCAATGAAGGACTTATGATCAAGGAATCTGGTGGAAAGACTGAGAAGTTCAGGGTAAGCAGCGAGAATCTCTCGAAGGTACTGCCTTTTGTTCCCGAGAGGCTAACGGAACCATATGTCGACCTGTCATCCATCAGGCTGAAGGAGGGTTACGCGAGGAGGTACGGAGACTTCGAGGTGAAGGTGCTTTCTCTGGAGAATGTTCAGACCCCAGCTGGTCTGTTCCCTTGTTATAAGGTGCTTCTCTCCGGTTGGACCGAGGACGGCCTTCCATATAACTCAACAGTTTACGTTACAGTGAAAGAACCTAGGTTCACCACCTACTATATTACCAATATAATTGGGATAAAGCAAACTGGATACGTGGTTGAGGCCAATATCCCCGAGCCAGGGTTGAATAAGTGGATAATCTATCTCGTAATGGTATTAGTTATGCTCGCTGTACTCGCGTTCTCACTCAAAAAGAGGAGGAAGGCGGGAGAGAAGCGAGTTACTTCTTAGAAGCTTCCTCCTCCATTTTCAGCTCCTCTCCCACATCCCACTCGCTTGATTTGGAGAGCTCTAAGGCTGGTGTCTCTACCGGACCCTCCGGTATGGCGCCCTGTGGCCTGAACATCAGGACGAGGATTATTATCAGCCCTATTATGATATACTTCATGTAGGTCACGTCGAACTCAACCCTTATTCCCAAGAGACTCAGGAAAGACGGTGAGATGAACTGGTCCAAGGCGGTCATTATCAAGGTTCCCACGATCACTCCCTTGTTGTTGGCCATGCCACCCAGAATCACCATGGTGAGGATCAAGAAGGTTATCAGAGGCTGGAAGTCGTCAGCAACTACTCCCTGTATGTAGAAGGTCCTGAGGACACCAGCTATTGCTGCTAGGGCGCTTCCTATGATCATCACCTCTCCCCTCACCCTAGGTACCACCTTGCCTAGAGCCATCGCTGCAAGGTCATCGTCCCTTACCGATTTGAGCAGCCTTCCGAATGGAGATTTGGCCAACCTCTGCACATACACGTACGCCAGGACGGCAAAGGCTACCACGACCACTGTGTACGCGAGGCTCCTCATGTGCACGTCCTTTATGAATGATAGAGGATTGGCTATCCCGGTGAGGCCGGTAAGGGCGCAAACGATTCCCTCCTCGTTTCTGGCTATGATTCTCCCCATGTCTCCAATGAATATGAGGGTTATCGCTAGAAAGTCCTCCTTCAGCCTCAGCGCGGGATAGGATGCGGCATATCCGAACAAACCTCCCACGAAGGCTCCCAGCACGAGAGAGGCCACAAAGAGACCTATAGCTTCGGCTGGATGAGAGCTAAGGTACTCAGTCCTCAGTACGGATGCTTGCCCTGAACAGTATCCTGCTTTAATCCCAGCTATGTAATCAACAACTCTAGCCGTGAGGACGCCAGCCATGTAGGCTCCAACTGATATGAAGAATACGTGGCCGAAATTGGGTATCCCGCCGTAGCCGTACTCCATGTTCAAGCTTAGCGCAGCTATCAGGTAGATGGCGAACAGCACCACGAAGGATGTGAAGATGGGTATGTACGACAATAGGAACTCTACCTGCACATCATTCACCTCCCTTGCTCATCTTCTCCTTTATCCACCCGATCACGTCGATACCAGCGAAGCCCGTCGGCTTGAGTAGCAGGACTATGACGAGTATTACGAAGGATATCAGCGGTCTGTAGGCCGTGCTCACGTGGAAGTACGTGTTCATGAAGGTGATGCCGAAGTTCTCGGCGAAACCGACTATCAGACCTCCTGCTATGGTCCCCCAGAAGCTGACCAGCCCTCCAAGTATGGAAGCCGCGAATATCCTCAGCAGGGCGTACCATCCTATTTCGGGGGTTATCACGGAGTAGGCTGACCAGAGTCCGCCAGCTATACCGGTTATCCCACCCGCGATGAACCACATGAGCCTCCTGAGCGTGTATATCTTAACTCCAGAGACCCTAGCAAGGTCCTCATTGTCGGCCATGGCCCTCAGAGCCTTCCCTGGCTTGGTGTAGTGGAACATGAGGTGCAGGAGCACGACGCTCGCTATGGTGATGGGGAACACCCATAGGTGTATGGTTGTTATGCCCGCTCTACCGAACCTCCCTATCAGCTGGACATTCGCCTTCGCTTGTACGGTAATCACCGCATTGAGATCCGCGTAAATGAATAGGATGTACCTGACCAGCAGACCTATGCCAATACTGGCGACTAAGAGGAAGAGAGGCTTCGACCCCCTCTTGATCATAGGTTTGAAGACTCCCTCGTCCATCGCAACCGCAAGCAAGGCTGAGGCGAAGAAGGCAGCTATCAGAGACTCTCCCAGTCCGTAACCCATCCAGTTCACGAGTAGAGCTGTGACGTAACCTCCGACAGTGACCAGCTCGGCGTGAGCGAAATTCGCTATCTTCGTGACCGAGAAGGACATGGTGAGGCCCAAGGCCATGAGGGTGTAGAGACTCCCTAGTGTCAGGGAGTTCATCAAAGGAACAGATAAATCCATAACATCACCTCCAAATCACTTTTTACCTAGGAAAGCCTCCACGAACTTCTCGTCCGCTAGAAGATCTTTCCCTGGGCCTTTCATCACTATCCTACCGCTGGAGAAAACGTAGCCAATGTCGCAGAAGCTCAGCGCCCTCTTTGCATGTTGTTCCACTAGTATGACGGTGACGCCAGTGTCGACTATGTCCCTTATCTTCATGAAGATCTGAGTCACCACCTTAGGGGCTAATGCCGCGGCTGGCTCATCCAAGAGAAGAAGGGTAGGTCTACCCATTAAAGCCATAGCCATGGCAAGCATCTGCCTCTCTCCACCGCTCAGGGAGCCAGCTTTCTGCTTCTGCCTTTCTCTAAGGATGGGGAATATGTTGAGGATCTCCTCCATATCTTTCTTTATCTCCTCCTTATCCTCTCTAGCGTAAGCGCCCATCTCCAAGTTCTCCTTAACAGTCAGGTTCGGAAATACGTTGTTCACCTGGAACACGAACCCCAATCCTTTCCTGGCTCTTACCTCAGGGGGAAGCTTCGTGATCTCCTCTCCGTTGAAGATCACGCTCCCATTGAAGACCCTAGTTAGGCCGAAGAGGGTCTTGAGGAAGGTAGATTTCCCGGACCCATTAGGTCCTACTATGGCCGTGATCTTGCCCTTTTCCGCTTGAAAATTTACATCTTGAATAATTACTGCCTTCCCATATCCCGCAGTTAAGTCTCGAGTCTCCACAATATACTCAACCATCCTCACTCACCCAAATAGGCGTCTATCACCCTCGGGTCCTTGTAAACACCCTCAGGATCTCCATCGTATATTAGCTCTCCGTAATTCATTACTAGAACCCTCTCTACGTAGTCGAACAGGATATCCAATCTATGTTCAATGATCAGGAAGGTCAGCCCGTACTCATCTCTTATTCTGACTATGTGACTGAAGATCTCCCTAGCCAGCTTAGGAGCTACACCAGCCGCGGGCTCATCTAATAGAAGAACCCTAGGCTCGGACATCATGGACCTAGTGATCTCAACGAGCTTCATCTGTCCACCACTCAGCTCTGTGGCCCAATTGTTCCTCACCCTAGAGAGACCAAACTCCTTTATCGTCTTCAAGGATTTCCTTGCGTACTCTAACTCTTGATCCCTCCAGAGATGGTGCAGAGGGGCAATTAGCGGATTCTCACCCCTCTGATTTCTGTGGGCTACCATAACATTTTCGACAACGAGCATCTTTTCGAATAACCTCGGTACTTGAAAGCTCCTAACTACCCCTTTATGGTAGATGTCCCATGGATCCAGCCCTGTTATGTCCTCTCCTCTGAAGAAAATCTTTCCCCTGTTAGGCTTGTAGACCCCCGATATCACGTTGATAAGCGTGGTTTTCCCGGACCCATTAGGTCCAATCAGACCTACTATCTGACCCTCATTCAAATCAAAAGTTACGCCGTCAACGGCTCTGATACCACCAAAATACTTGGCGACATCTCTAACCTGTAGGATAGCAGTCATATATTATCACCAAAAAGGGGAGAGGGAGGAAGTTCAGGGCTGCTCGTAGAAGGTCGTGGCCTTAGTAGTTCCATCATATTTGCCGATGGTCTTGAAGGTCCACTGACCGTCCACTATCCTTGGGGCCACGATGTCGTAGATAGGTACGGCAGCATCGCCGTACTCATCGAGCAGCTTCCATCCGGTCACGCCGTAGAAGTGCTTGCTTATGTAAGGAACTAGCTTCTGGAACACCCTGCCATCGTACTTGTGAGCCACGAGCACGGTCAGGCCAGCTACCCAGGCAGCATCATAAGCATAGAACGCGTAGGTGCTGGCCTCGGGGGACTCACCGAACCTCTTGGTGTACTTCTCTATGAACTCCTTCACTAATGGGTTTTCCTTGGATCCCACAGCAGGCGTGGTGGCCATGAAGTGCACGCTCTGCAGGAACTTGGCTATGTCCTCCTTGGCCTTGGGAGGCAGGAAGGTAGCCCTCTTCATGGAGTCAGGTCCGAACCACCTTACCTTGCTAAGCGTAGGGTCGAGCCTTGCAGCCTCGAGAATCTTTATACCGTCATCGTCGAAGGCTATTATGACAACGCCGGTCTCAGCATCGGCTCCGAAGTCGGCCACAGCAGCGCTAGCCCTCTCCACATCGGCGGAGAGGTCGGGCTGAGTGTGGTCATATATTATCTTAACGACCTGACCTCCGAGCTTCTTGAAGTTCTCCTCTATCAGGTCGGCGAGACCCTTGCCGTAGTCATCGCTCCTAGCCATTATAACAAGCTTCTTTATTCCCTGATCCCATATTATCTTGGCCAGAGCGGGACCTTGGTACTTGTCAGGGGACGGCATCCTGAAGCAGTAATCGTTCTTGACCATAGCAGCAGTTCCGGTGCTGCTCGGACTTATAGCGGTCATGTGGTGGGACTTGGCGTAGTCAAGTATGGCCTTACACTCGCTGGTAGCGAGCGGGCCAACGACCATCTGCACGCCAGCGGATGCGAGCTTCTCGTAGGCGGCAATAGCACCCTCAGCAGAGGTCTTGGTGTCCTCGTGGATGTATTTGAGTCTGACGGGAGAGCCAACCTCCTCTAGCATAGCGTTTATCTCCTCTATGGCTAGGATTGCCGCGTTTCTCCTCCTAGGACCGTCCACCGCGTAACCTCCAGTGACGGCGATGGCTAATCCGATTACATACTCCTTCTGCTCAGGCGCTGCAGCAGTTCCCGTCACGGTGACTGTCTTGGTGACAGTCTGCGCACCGGCACCGCCCACGGTGACGGTAGTGGTGGACACGCTCACCTTACCAGGGGCGGCCACATAGCCCAACAGGATTCCTATGATGAATAAGACAATAGAAACTACTCCCCACGCTTTCGAACTCATTTACTCACCCCTTACAGGGCTTCTTAGGGAGCCTAGCGGTATTCCCCATTCTGATACTCTTAAAATTTACGGTAAAAGTATGAATGAGGCCATAAGCAGGCTCCTCTTTTGAATGGATTAAAATAAATTGACAAAGGTCACTATCCAAAAATTACGTTGACATTTCCATCAATGACTTGAAGACGACGTCATTAAGTCCTAGAACGGCCGTTTTTATGGTATGACCTTCAGGATACTATAACACCCACATTCCCCTCTAACTAATGTAATCTGCCCCTGGATACATGTGCCAAGGCGAAATTGGGAGGGGCTTCAATTTACGACATGTTGACGATCTTTAGGGGTCTGGAAGGATATCCCACCCCCTTAACTAAAAATAGTTTCCCAACATGGAACATAATATTTTAACACAAAGGATCAAGGACTCTTCGCTTGATCAGAGTGAGATCTGAGCCTTCTGTAACCGATCCAAGCCAAGGACGCGACTAGCAAGGGTATCGCTAGGAAAGCGGTTCCGACCACCAAGATATATATGGAACCCATCAGAGCCCTGCCCGCATCCTCAATTACCTTATCCCAGAAGCTCTTTTCCGTCGTGCCAGCTCCTCTCTTCTGGAGATTCACGTTAACGGTGGCGTAGTCCACCCTATTCCTCATGCTCTCCCTTATCGCCTCCAGCCTCTCTATTCTCTCCCTGACAGCTGAAAGGCGATCCTCTATCTCAAGAATATCTCTCACATTCTCTGCCTTGTTCAGAAGATCCAGTAACCTCTGCTCTTCAGCCCTAGCGTTCCTCAACCTAGCCTCCAGATCAACGAGAGCATCCGTCAGATCCACCGTGTTTATCTCCTCCAGTTTCACCTCACCCAAGGACCTGAGCTGAGGGAGCGCGTCGTCCAGGTTGCTCTTGGGTATCTTGATGGTGAGATATCCCCCGTCCTTAGTCACACTGGAGTGCTTAACGTAGCCACCCAGCGAGTAGGTTAGTTGTGCCACCTTATTTGCCGCATTCCTCACATCCTCTACTTCTAAGGCCATGGAAACCGTGATAGAGATGTCCCTACCGACCTCAAACGTTCCCGGGATGAAATCAGTCCCAGCTGAGGACTTGCCGTACTCCCCAGCAATAGCGGTCGTTCTGACGGTCTCTGGTTGGGGAGCCACGGGACCGTAGCCACCCTTCCCCTTCAACATTTCTCTGGTTCTTCCTCCTTGGAACTCCCTCTCTATTTTCGGATAGTAGATATATCCCGCCACGATCAGCGTGAGAAAGATTAACACCGCCACTAAATACCTCTTATTCATACAGTCCCCGAACATAGGCAACTCATTCAACCTAAAAAGGGAGGGGAAAAGGTTCAATGGAAATTGAACCATTCTATTCCAAAATATTTGGATGGAACAAGAGGTGATCGGCCGCAACGGTCAGGACCTTCCCCCCGCACTCCTTCAACATCTCCTTAGCCACCTTGTAGTGAGCACCCGTTGACATTCCTCCGAGCACCCCCTTCTCCGCCAACCTCTTTGCCCATGAGATCGCCTCATCGGGACTTACAGCTCTAACTTCATCCACGATGGACAGGTCTAGGTTTTCGGGTATGTGGAAGGAGTCGTAACCATCGATCTCTCCCTTGAACTCCCCCTCTATCCCGAACTTCTTGGCGATCTCCGAACCTACTGGCGTAACTGCAATTATTCTTGTATCATACTCCTCCTTGAGTGTACGGCCGACGCCCGTGATCGTCCCACCCGTCCCCACTCCCATGACGAAGACATCTACCTTTCCAACCTGCTCGATTATCTCGCGGGCCATGCTCTCCTGTCCCCGAGGATTCGCAGGATTTGAGTCTTGCATGAGGAAGTGAGCATCTCTTTCCCTCTGTATCCTCTCAGCGACGGAGAATATACTTCTAGGATCATCAGGAGGGACGTTGGGGCAGAGAGTGACGTGAGCACCTAGCCTCCTCATCAGAGATATCTTAACGGGACTGGCAGTTTCCTTAGCCACTATGTAGACCTCAAATCCCATCAATTTACCGTAAAAGGATAGGGCAACACCTGTACTCCCACTTGTGGCCTCTACTATTGCTCCTCCTATCCCCTTCCTGTCAATGAGATCTAACAGCATAGACACGGCCATCCTGTCCTTGTGACTGCCTCCCGGATTCAGGTATTCAAGCTTGAATAGGATGCCATCTACCTCAACAACCGGAGTGTTCCCGATCTGCTCCCAGAGTTCAGCCATGACGGATCCATGTAGGTGATACGGGCGAATAAATAAAAGGGGAGGCGAATCTTCAGCCAGCTCTCTTCATGAGTAGTATGGCGGCTGCTACGAAGACAGACAAGATGGGCAATTAGTGGCAACAGAAGACATATCTCCTCCAACTCTGTGTCTATCGGTTATTCTAAAGGCATGAACACATCCTTTTGTCTCACAGCTACTGCAGACCGAGGTAATAAATTAAGGTAGTTCATCGATCTTCACTAAAGGATTTAACCACTGATTACGTCTAGCTAGGAAGGATATGAGAGATCACAACTCCTTAAAAAATTCTATAAGCCGACAAAACGGGTTTCGGTCGCGCTCTATCTACATCTCGCTACCCCCCGCAAAAAAGATTGAAGGGGGGACTAACGAGGTGCTAATGAAGCCTCCTCCTCGTTAAGAATATGGTAATTAACGCTAGGATCACAATGAGCGGAACGGCTACGAGTAGAGCATTAACCCCTTCTCCTCCCGTCTCAGTAGTAGTCGTTATTTTAGTGACTGGGATACCGGACGTAGCTGCTCCAGTTTTGGATTTGGTAGTAGTCGAGGAGCCAGCAGCTCTTGTGGTTTTGGTTGTGGCAGGAGCACTTGAGGTAGCTTTAACCTGTTCACCTTCCAAGACCCTCACTCCCAACGACAGATTGGTTTCATATCCCCCACCTTGGGCCATCAGTAGGAGGGTGTGATCCCCTAGGGGTGCGTCAGCAGAAGCCCTGACGGTTACCTCTGTCTTAAAGGGTGGAACACCATCCTCTGGATCGAAGGAGAGATTTAGGCCTTCGGGCGTTTCCGCTCTCAGATGAACTTTCGACCAGAACTTGCCTCTAGGAATTAGATTAATTGAAAATGTTGTTGAGCCACCTCTCTTCACGGAGAGCTTGGTTGTCTCAGGCATGAGGAGGAAGTAGTCCTTTAAAACCTCTTTCTTTTCCTCCACCACTAATTTGACCGAAGCTCCTGAGAGGGAGAAGTACTCTTCGTCGTACCCGACTGGGACTGGAGAGAACTTGAGAGTATATTCACCCAACTCAGCGTTCTTACCAACCATCACATAAGATTCGAAAAAAGACCCATTGTCCAGAGGATGAACGTCTACGGTCACGCCATCTCCACCGAGTACCTCGCTTTTCACCTCTAATTTACCTAGGAATGTGCTATCTACAGCGATACGAAAACTGGTGTTCTCACCTGGATGCATGGTTAGAAGTGATTCGGTCATGGCTCTGAGGCTCACAGAGGGGCCTGTGAAGTTTATCATGAGGACTGGCGTGTACTCCGGAACATTTCTCTTTTCAGTTAACTCTTTACTATAGAATTTCGCATAATATTGCGCTTCCTTTCTCAGGAACTCGTAGCTCTTGGCCTCAGCAGCTCCTCCCCCTCTGTAATTCGTGCTAGCTACGACCTCTTCCTCGCGGAAATACCTAGGTGGGTCTGGAGTTATCAGTATCCCGCAATTGGGCGCCTCTCCCTTCAAAACGCGCCTATAGTAATCAGTGACGTTGAACCTATAATATCCTGTGCTCTTCTGGAACTTACCCAAAGTACCTTGATCTAGCAGGGTCTCCTCATGGGTTCCTCCAGCATCCCTCCATCTAGTTCCCTCCAACCTACTGAGCCATGAGACCTCGCTCTCCCTGAAGCACTCCTCCAGTCCATATATTTTGACGGGTATGCTGTCATAGGGAGTGTAGACATGTAGCTGGAGAATGGCTTCAACTACCTCAGAGCCCGGGGGTATGCTGCTAAGGTTAAAGTGGAGAAGTATATTCCTCTTATCCTTTACCTTATATATCTGTTTACATTTGATTATTTTATAATTAGGAGGATAACTGTAATCTATAACTATCTCGCAGTCGTATCTTGAAAGGTACTTGGAAAACCCTATTATCAAATAGTCCTCCAACCCAGCCTTCCAGTTGGATTTATCCTCCGCAACGTAGGAGTCAGATAGAGCGGGGATCTTCAAGGATGTGTGCTGAGGTTGAGCCGCCAACGGAATCAGGGAAGTGGAGAATACTAGGGAGAACAGCAGAATGAACCTAAATGAAGGACTGAACAAATTACCAGCCCGTTTAGTTAACTGTTAACTAACTTATTAGCATTACCATTGATTGAATTTATCAAGAAAGGAGCCCTCATTAGGCAGGTGCGATGATCTCACAAAAAATAAAACGTGATTCCTCACTAATTGCTGGCTTCAAGGATAGCTAAGCTGACTGCGAGCGCTGCCAGCTTAGATTCCGTTTGTGATTTACCTAAACCGATCACTAATAGGTCCCCCTCCGAGGGATGAAACGCTTCCTTGAGGGTAAACTCGTCCGCTGATCTATACCTGCCTAATGACTCCATGGTCTCAGGAAAGAGTAGCTGTCCGTCCTTGGTCATAAGGATGATAGCTCCCCTCCCTCCAGCCCTTACCGCCTCATCCCTGAGCTCAACGACATTGATTTTAGATCCGTAAGGAGGCCTCACCAAAAATGCGATCACCTTACCCTTCACGAGATCTCGGAGATACAACTCCGTTGGGCCCTTCAGAAACTTTCTCAGTTCCTTGATTATCCTTAGACCCTTTTCCGTTAGGTAACATCCCCCCTTGTCCACTTCCAGATACCCAGATTCCCTGAGCCTCCTTATGAGGCTTCTCACACTTCCCTCTCCAATATCCATGAGATCAGCGAGCCTCTTCCTCCCAATGGGCCCTTCTTCTAGGAGCAGTAGCATCATTATCGCGTGTATTAAATTAAAATTGGGAGCTGGACCGGATAATCGCTTGATAGCATCTTTTAGCTCATCTAATACCCCCAATTTGATCCGAGAAACTCCAGTAAACTTTATTAAATAACTTTTTGGATGGATAATCCATCCAAGGTGATTGGATGGGAGAGAGGTCTTGGAAGGTCTTATCCCTTCTCCTCCTCGTATGGGCGGTAGTTGCCACTACACTCTACGTCAGCACAACTATAAGCGCCGAAAAAATGGAGAATCAGCTAATTACCGTGAACATAGGTCTCAAATACAGGGATGGGAGGATAGAATGGCACAACTCCACGAAAGTGCCCTCAGGGAGTACCTTGCTTGACGCCACGGAGGTGGTGGCAAATGTCAATTATACGGTCTACCCAGGGATGGGCGCCTTCATAAACTCAATAAACGGTGTTAGGAACGAGAAACCGTACTACTGGATGTGGTGGACATGGAACCCATCGATGGGATGGACTCTCGGACCGGTGGCAGCGGACAAGTACGTCCTCTCGAACGGGGAAACCGTACTGTGGTACTATGAGGACACTAGCAAGTACCCTCCAACTAAACCGTAAACCCTTCTTTTCATTATTGCCGCAGTTGAGCGGCTTCCTTAGGGAGCCGCTAGGAATGCAATAATCCCGAAGGTAGCTGCCGTTAACCCAGTCATCAAGTGGATCAATCTGATATACTGGGAGAACCTCCTGAGCTTCTTTGGTATTACTAGAAGGACCATCCCCGTGATCAGCGTTCCGATGCCGTACCACAAGGCGAGGTAGCCAAGTCCGTGGTGATCGAACACCAGGCCCTCGAGCACGAACATCATACCTTCCTCCCAACTGGAAACAGGTATAGAGGGTCTTCAGGACAGCTGACGATGTTCCTGACCTCTTCATCGTAAAATGCTCCCACAGCAACCGTACCTAGTCCGAGAGAGGTCGCTTGCAGATATATGTTCTGACCCACATGCCCAGCCTCCATGTAAACGTATCTGATGCCCCTCTCTCCGTATACCGACACTGTCCTCTCGAAGTCAGCTGCGATGATTATGCATACAGGAGCATCCTCGACCCATCTCTGACCCAACGCTGCCTTGGCCAGATCCCTCGAGAAATCTCCTGATTTCATTAAGTGGAGAAGGTGTCCGAAGGGTTCGTATCGATAGATCCCCGGGGGCAATCCTTCCACGCCTCCCTCCTTAACTGATACGTAGATCACAAGAGGATAGGTTGCCCCCGCACTGGGAGCCGCCCTGAAACCCTTCCGGGTGAAGGTGACTCCTTGGGCAGCCCAAAGCAACTGACCAATCTCCTCCAAGGTGAGTGGCTCCCTTAAGTAACTCCTTACGGACCTCCTCTTGTATATGGCCTCCTCTAAGCTCATCTCACCGCTCAAATTTGGTTCAGGAAGCGCAATATAGCTCTCCTCAATCCCTACGAACTCCGATGAGGGTCTGTACTTCACTGCACCAGTGTATAGGGCTAAGTAAATGCTTATACCGATGAAAAGCAGGGTGAGGGGAATACTCCTATGTGCCGGAGGATATCTCATCCCTACTTTCCCCATAAGCTGGGGAAAAATATGTCTACCCAAACTTTTTAACTTCTGACCATTCAAAGGGGCCGGTGCTGCCCATGGGTGACGGCCTTTGCTGAGATAAGGGTCTATAACACCTTGTCCAAATCGCTCGAGAAGTTCGTCCCTCTTCACGGTAAAAGGGTTTTCATGTTCGTGTGCGGTCCAACAGTATACGATTACTCACACTTAGGCCACGCAAGGACTTACGTGTTCTACGATACACTAGCTAGGTTCCTAAGGAAGATGGACTATTCGCTCTTCTATCTCCAGAACATAACCGACGTGGACGATAAGATCGTGAACAGGGCTAGGGATGAGGGTAGGCATCCATTGGAGCTAGCTAGGGAATTTGAACGATATTACCACGAGGACATGGCCGCGTTGAACGTTACGAGCGTTAATCTTTACGCGAGGGCCTCAGATTACCTCCCTGAGATCTTCGAGCAAATCAAGGTACTCCTAGAGAAGGGCCACGCCTACTTGACGGGGACCGGCGTGTACTTCGACATAACTACCTTCCCCGATTATGGGAAGCTGTCAGGTCAGAGGCCTGAGGAGCTCAGGGTTCACAGGATAGAGCCAGACCCAACCAAGAGGAACCCCGGAGACTTCGCATTGTGGAGAAATAGGCCGAGGGAAGAGTTCGGGTGGGAGTCGCCATGGGGGTATGGGAGGCCCGGATGGCACATTGAGGACACGGCGATATCGATAAAGCACTTCGGGAGGCAATATGACATACATGGAGGGGCTATAGAACTGGCTTTTCCCCATCATGAGGCGGAAATAGCTCAAGCCGAGAGTTATACGGGAGTTAAACCGTTCGTCAAGTACTGGATCCACACGGGTCTGCTTACAGTCGAGGGGGAGAAGATGTCCAAGTCTTTGGGCAATTTCGTGACCATAAGAGAGGCTCTGAAGGAGTACGATCCCAATGTGCTCAGGATATTTCTCCTATCGAGGCATTACCGCTCTCCCATCGACTTTAGGTGGGAACTCTTGGATCAGGCGAAGAGCAGCTACGAGAGGATATTGAACGGATACGGAAACCTCATGGACATGGATATCGTGGAGGAGGCGGGTGAACGCGAAGCTATTTTCTTGGAGGAGGTCGGCAGGATTAGGCGTAGATTCTTCGAGGCGATGATGGACGACCTGAATACAGCTGAAGCTTTGGCTCAGCTCTTCGAGCTGGTGAGGGCCGTGAACTCTTACTACGAAGAGGGGGGCCAGATCACAGCTGTGGGCAGGACAGAGGTGATCTCGGCCTTCACAGATATGTTCGATGTGTTGGGGCTGAGAATGGGGAGGGGCTACGATGAGTCAATGCTCCGCAATCTCGTCAGCATCCTGATAGACGTAAGGGCCGTCCTCAGGAGGAGGAAAGAATACGATCTCGCGGATGAAATAAGGGCCAGACTTAGGGAGATAGGTATAGAGCTACAGGATACCCCAGAAGGAACGAAGTGGAGGATAAAGAAGAGTTAGAGTCATGTCATCTCAGGAAGAGGGCTGCCTTCTTCAACTTCCTCTTTTGCTCTAGGAACATAACTATGGCGTCTGCGGAGAGCATTCCCACTACTTTTCCCTTCTTCGGATCTATCACGGGGAGGCAGCAAACCCCGAACTCGTACATCTTATCCAAGGCGATCATGAGGTTATCATCGGGTTTGAGGAAGTCCACCTTCCTCACTATGTCTATCAGCTTCACCCTATCCCACTCAGAGGTGGGAATGTTGTTCACGTCCCTCAACGCGATGACTCCCACGATCCTGTCATCCTTGGCCTTTACTGGGAAGACGAAATGATCTCTGTACTTGAGGAAGTACCTGTTGAAGAACTCCTTGACTGTCAGGTCGTCCCTTAACACAGGCGGTGGAGAGACCATCAGCTCCTTCACCCTAACCCTCTCCAATTCCTCTATCTTGGTGGTCTCTACTATTTTCTGGTTCTTGGGGAGGGAATACTTCCCCGATACTATGTAGGCAACAGCAGAAGCCACTAACCCGGGGATCACGTAAGCCTCGGACCCTGTAGTCTCAGCGACGAAGGATACGGCTGCTAGAGGAGTCTTGAACGCGGCGGCAAGGAAGGAGGACATCCCTAATGCTACGAAGAGGCTCGTGACGCTCGGATCCATGGTACTCATCGCTGACCCGAGGGTGGCGCCTATCACTATGGATGGAATGAAAACGCCGCCGATTCCTGCGCTCCCTAAGGTTAGGGCTGTGGCGATCATCTTGAGTACCGCCATCCCGAAGAAGAAAGTTGCATTACCCCCCCTGAAGGATAGCCTGACCAGATCGTAGCTCAAGCCGAATGGGTATAAGGTCTTCGTGGTAATTAGGGTAGCGATTGCAAGCAGCCCGACCGAAGCTCCTCCTACAACTCCCCTGAGTGTGTAACTCCTCCCCTCCATGATCTTTTCCACTAGAGAGACCGTCCTCACGAAGATAACCGAGAAAAAGCCCATGACTAAACCCTCCAAGAGACCTATACTGATGATGTAAAGATCGACCTCGCCGAAGGGCTTGAAGGCCTTGAATATAGGTTCAGCTCCCAGTATTGATATGAGGGTGAGGTAGGAGACCACGGAGGATATGAGCGCGGGGACCACTGCCTGATGAGCCATGTCATCCTTGTAAGGAACCTCTAATGCAAACATGAGTCCGGTCAGGGGAGCCTTGAATATGGCGCTCATTCCAGACGCTGCTCCTGTCAACAGCAGGATTCTTCCGTCTTCCTCTATTCCCAACCTGTCCATTAACCTCTTCACGGCAGCCCCAACTGCCCCTCCTATGTGGATGCTGGGTCCCTCCAGACCGGCGCTACCTCCCGACCCCACGGTCAGAACGGCTCCCAACGTCTTTACAGGAGCGTCTTTGAGTAACATCTCGCCCTCCCTATAATGATAAGCTTCCAAGACCTCCTCCGTCCCGTGAAAGTGAGGTAGCTTGGTCAGCTTTTCTCTTAGTATTCCCGTGACTGAGATTCCGACAAAGGGGACTATAGGGATGAGCCATAGATACCCACTTTCGGCAATCCTCCTCAGCATGAGCTCGGAGGCATCGAGAACAGATATCTCTAGCAAGGAAACGAGCAGCCCCGTTAGGAATCCCACGATGGAGGATACTGTTACCCACTTCACCAACATCTTATAGAGACCAGTGGATGGCCGGCTCACCCTGACCATTTTCCCTCCTCTCGGCCCTCCACAGCAAAATAAAAAAAGGAATTTGGACTCGAAGACTTTGAAGTAACCCGTGTGGAATAAGTTAATTAGCAAGAGGCCGGACCTCAACGAGAAGGGGGCGTGTGAGCATGGCGTTGGCTGATTCCCTCTCGTTCATTAAGAGGGATAACTACTTGATCATGTCCTTCCTGATGGGGTTCATCGTTGGTCTTATTCCAGGGATAGGGGTTCTGGGGCCCCTAGTTGGAGGTTTCCTTTACTCGTACTTCTCCATATTCTACGGCGAGATACCGAAGGATCAGGGAGAGGTCATAAAGAGAGGCGCCGTGATGGGAGCCATACTGTCACTGGTGGACTTCGTAGTGGGTCTGCTCTTCTGGGGACCAATCCTCCCCATGGGAATTATGATGACCTTTTCGGCTCTCGTATTAATAAACACCTTCGTGGTCGGTCTCATAATAGGAGCCATACTGGGAGGGATAGGGGGCTTCCTCTCCCTTCATGTGGAGTAGTCTCCCCTCTCTTATCATTTATCACCCTGTAACGGTTTATTTTAATACAGAGGATTCCTGCCTCCTTGGTGTCTTGAGTGAGCTGGTCCGTCCTCGAAGCCCTGAGAACGAACCCCGACGTCCTCAAAGAAAGCCTGAAGAAGAGATACCTGCCCACGGATCTAGTCGACAGAGCATTGGAGCTCGATGCTAGGTGGAGAGAGGCCGTAACCGAACTCAACAGGTTAAGGGAGAGGAGGAACGAGATAAATAGGGCTATCCCCCGTGCTGGTCCTGATGAGAGGCATGAGCTGATAAAGAGATCAAAGGAGCTCGGAGTCAAGGTCAAAGAACTGGAAGAACTAGTAAAAAAGCTCTCTGAGGAGAGGGACGCCATTCTAATGTCCCTCCCGTCCATAGTGCACGAGTCCGTGCCAGAGGGACCCGATGATACCTATAACGTCCCTATAAGGTTCTGGGGGGTTCCTAAGGTCCCAAGGAGCAAGCTCGAGAGGTTCAAGGGGGAGACCTCGGGTTTCAATGTGGAATATGAGCTGGTGGATTGGGAGCCCAAAGGACACGCTGACGAGTTGGAACTGGTGCTTAAGCAGGGAGACACCCTCAAGGCCGCCCAAGTATCGGGAAGCAGATTCTTCTATCTCTTCAGGGACATAGTCTGGCTGGAGCTGGCCCTAGTCATGTTCGCACTCGATCACATCACTAAGAAAGGCTTCATTCCCGTGTTACCACCCTACATGATGAGAGAGCAGTACTACTTAGGCGTGACGGACCTGGAGACGTTTAAGGACAGCATTTACAAAATAGAGGGCGAGGACCTCTACCTCATAGCCACATCTGAGCACCCACTCATAGCCATGCATGCTGGAGACACCTTCACTGAGGACGAACTGCCCCGCCTCTATGTGGGCGTGAGCCCTTGTTTCAGGAAGGAGGCCGGAACCCACGGCAAGGACACAAAGGGCATATTCAGGGTACACCAGTTCACCAAAGTGGAGCAGATCGTCTATTCAAAGCCAGAGGAGAGCTGGGAGTGGCACGAGCGTCTCATCAGGAACGCGGAGGAGATATATCAGCAGCTCGAGATCCCCTACAGGATTGTAAATATAGCGGCTGGCGATTTGGGCGCCTGCGCCGCCAAGAAGTACGACCTCGAAGCTTGGTTCCCTGCTCAGGGTAAGTACAGGGAGCTGGTCAGCTGCAGCAACTGTGTGGATTGGCAGAGCTACAGGCTCAAGATAAAACTGGATAGAAAGGGGAGAAGGGAATTCGTGCACACGCTAAACAGCACAGCCCTAGCAACTACTAGAACCATATGCGCCATACTAGAGAACCACCAACGCGAGGACGGAGTCGTGGAGATACCTAAAGTCCTAAGGAGGTACTTGGAGCCCTTCGAGGCGGCTCCAAAAGAGGTAATAGAACCAATAAAGAAGCTGTTGAAGGAGTGAGGTCAGAACCACAGCTTCCCAGGATTCATTATGCCGTTGGGATCCAGTAGCTCCTTTATCCTCCTCACGACCTCTAGGTAGCCCTCGCCCCTGACCGCCTTTATCTCCTCTAGGAAGAGCTCCTTCTTCGCCAAGCCTATGCCATGCTCACCGCTTATCGCACCTCCCAGCTCTATGGCAAGTCTTCCTATCTTGACGAACATCTCCTTGGCCTTTCTGAGCTGCTCCCCATCCCTTGGGTCGAAGCATATGGTAGGATGGAGGTTCCCGTCGCCAGCATGACCGAACACAGGCATTCTCAACCCATATTCTTTTCTCAAATTCTCCAGCTCCCTCAGAGCTATCATGAGCTTGCTCAGCGGCACGGTTATGTCCTCTAGGAGCACGCCCGGATAAGCCCTAGTCACGGCAGCGTAGGCCCCCTGCCTTGCCAAGTAGAGCTGCTGCATCTCCTCCGGATTATCGCTAGCTCTAGTTCTACCTCCGCTCTCCTTCATGACCTGCTCCACTTCCCCGGCCATCCTCCAGACCGCCTCCCTCGGCCCATCAACGTCAGCCACGACCATGGCCTCGGCCACCTCAACACCATATCCTAAGACCTCGTTTACTATCTCTATTGTCTCCTTGTCCAGCAGCTCCAGCATCATCGGGACGTAGCCCCTCCTCCTTATCTGGGAGATGGCCCTTCCGGCATCTTCAAGCCTGTCGAAGGTCCCCATGACCCTGACGACCTTCTCCGGGAGAGGATATATCTTGAGCCAGGCCCTCGTTATCACCCCCAACGTCCCCTCGGACCCGATGAAGAGGGAGAGCAGGTCCGGACCCCACCTCCACTTGTAAACGGGCTCCCCTATCCTCAGCTTCCTTCCTCCCGCTAGGTAGAGCTCCATTGCGAGGACCCAGTTTTTCATCACCCCGAACTTGGCGCCCCTCAGCCCGCCTGCGTTCTCAGCCAGCGCGCCACCTATGGTGGCCACCCTAGAGCTCGCTGGATCGGGGGGGAAGAAGAAACCGTACTCCCTGCACGCCTTGTCCACCTCCAGAACCGTAGCTCCTGCCTCAGCCATCACGTAACCGTCATCCACGTTAACTTCCACCCTGTTCATGGGTGTCAGGTCCAAGACGATGGACTCAGGAGTCGTGGGTACGGGAGCTCCGGTGAGAGAAGTGCCGCTCCCCCTCGGAACCACGGGAACTCGCTCCCTGTCCGCTACCTCCAGCACGACTTTCACGTCCTCCTCGGAGCTGGCTCTCACCACGGCGCCGGGAGCCTGCTTGAACTCCGTGCTAGCATCCAATGAATAGGCGTACACATCCTCAGGCTCAGTTAGAACCTTCTCCCTTCCTATCCTCTTGGATATCTCGGAGATCGCTTCGGAGAATCCCATGACATCACCACCCATCATCAGGTTACACCGGCCTTCCCGGAGTATATGGCATAGGCCCTGCCATAAACTATGAGCTCTTGGACATGGAGCCCCACCGGACAGGCTTGGGAGCACTGTCCGCAGAGAACGCACGAGTAGAGCCTATCCAGAACGGCCTTGGGCCTTACAGGATCACCCTTCACGAGGGAATTTATCAAGGTCATCCTACCCCTCGCCGACCTGCTCTCCAGCCTGTCCAATGCTTTGGCCGTGGGACACTCCACATTGCAGAAACCGCACTTCTTGCATTTGTCCGTCTCCCACTCGAGCATCTCAGCTAGGTCCTTTAGCTCTAGGCTCTTAGGTCTGGGGCTTGACGGGAATACCTTGTACCTATTGAAGCTCGGTTCCTCCGGCATCGTCTCCTCGATTCCGTTCCTCATAGCCTCGGCTACCAAGGATGCGAGGTCCTCAACGCTGATGTCCAAGCCAATAGCATCGAAGCCCGTTCTAAGCATCATTATGCACGCTGGACAGGAGGTGAAGACCATTTGAGCCCCGGTACCCTTCAACTCCTCTATCCTCGCGTAGGAGACCTTCCTAGCCAGGGGAGGTTGAGTGAGCTCCAGCCCCCCGTCACCGCTGCATCCGGTATTCACTCCGTGCCTAGGAGGCTCCACGTACTTCACACCATCGATCCTGCTGAGGATGAATCTGACCTCGTCCACCACTCCCAGAGTCCTCGCCAAGTAGCAGGGATCGTGGTAGGTGACCTTAACCTCCCTGCCCAGCCTCAGGCGCACGCCCTTCTTGGCCATCTCCCTCGCGACGACCTCGACGAAGTGCAGGGCCTCCACATCCCACCCCTCGACGAACTCCGGGTAGTATAACCTGAAGGCCGTCGCAACTATCGGGTCCAGCGTGATCACCCTCCTCACGCCCAGTTCCCTGAACCTCCGGTGGACCCACTCCGCGTGCTCCTTGAACTCCCTCAGCAGTCCGTAGGTGTGCAGCGCTACGCCTGAGGGAGGTTCGTTCTCGAAAAGGTAGCCGACCTCGATTCCGAGGTTCTTAAGCACGTAAATCGCGTCTCTCAAACCCCTCTCATATCTCTCGTTGATTCGACCCCACAATACCTTGGCACCAACGGTGTATATCCCGAGCTTCCTCATGATTGGCCCGACCTTTGCTAGGGAGTTGATGTCCATGAAACCCTCCAGCCTCTTCAAAGCCCTGAAGGCACCCTCCGCGTATCCCATAACCGGGTACATCTCGCCGGCATAAAACACCGTGCCGTCCACTGGGCCCTTGGGCAGTAATCCCCTAGCCCACCTCGTCCTCTGATCCGCGCCCAATCCCAAGACATCGCCAACGGAAGTGGTATTTTCAGATGCGAATTTCACTATCTCCGGGACGGCCGTTCCCTTCACCCGGGGACTTACTCCCCCCGCTTACTTATTAGTGGAATGGATCCTACCGGAGAATCGTCCGCTTCCCCGAGATCTTGGATCTCAGCCGAGGGATCCAGATACCTTTATAAATTGAAGATCGAGTGAAGGCGGAGAGGTGATCTCGCTGAGGGGGGATCGAGAAACTTCTCCCACGCCGTGACCCTCTCCTTGATCTCTCATTACTGGGGAGAGACCACATCACCGATCCCTTGAGGCGGGACCATGTCTCCTTGAGGAGGTGTCTACTATGGTCAAGCTGAGATTGCCAGATGGGAGGGAGCTGGAGGCCAAAATAGGCGAGAGCATACTTGAGCAGATTCCTCCTGAGTCTGGACTCGTGGCTAAGGTGGACGGCAGGCTCGTGGATCTCACTTGGATTGTTCACGAGGGAGTGGAGACGATAGAGGTGCTGGACTTCAACTCCCCCGAGGGCAGGGAGACCTACTGGCACACCTCTTCCCATATACTGGCTCAGGCGGTGAAGAGGCTCTTCCCAGAGGCGAAGCTAGGAATAGGTCCTGCTATAGAGGAGGGCTTCTTCTACGACTTCGATCTCGGAGGAAGATCCTTCTCTCCGGAGGATCTGGAGAGGATAGAGGAGGAGATGAGGAGGATAGTGAGAGAGAACCTCCCAGTGGTCAGGGAGGAGATGGGGAGGGAGGAAGCCATCAAGCTGTTCAGGAGCATGGGCGAGGTATACAAAGTGGAACTCCTCGAGGAGATGGACGAGGATGTGGTCTCGGTCTACAGGCAGGGAGAGTTCGTGGACCTGTGCAGGGGACCTCATCTCCCCTACACCGGTTATGTGAAGGCCCTCAAGGTACTCCACGCCTCCTCAGCCTACTGGAGGGGTGACGAGAGGAACCCGGTGATGCAGAGGGTCTACGGAATATCCTTCCCCACAGAGGAGGAGCTGAAGCGCTACCTGAAGATGAGGGAGGAAGCTAGGAAGAGGGATCACAGGATCGTAGGCCCGCAACTCGACCTCTTCTCCATGCCCTCCGAATTGATAGGGCCCGGTTTAGTGATCTGGCACCCCAAGGGGGCCCGAATAAGAAGGGTGATAGAGGATTTCCTAGTAAGGGTCCATCTGAAGTGGGGTTACGAGCTCGTTTACTCACCCCACATAGCCTACACCAACCTCTGGAGGACCTCAGGTCACCTCAACTATTACAGGGACTTCATGTACGTCTTCGAGAAGGAGGGGATAGAGCACGCAGTCAAGCCCATGAACTGTCCTTTCCACATACTCGTGTACAAGTCCAAGAGGAGGAGCTACAGGGAACTCCCAATGAGGCTGTTCGAGCTCGGCACAGTGTACAGGTACGAGAGGTCCGGAGTGTTACACGGCCTGCTCAGGGCTAGGGGGTTCACCCAAGATGACGCCCACATCTTCACGACCCCGGAGAAGCTGGAGGAGGAGATATTCAGGGTCATAGAGCTGGACGAGTACCTGATGCGATCCTTCGGCTTCGAGGAGTTCAAGGTGGAGATCTCCACGTGGGACCCGAGGCGTCCCGAAGAATACATGGGGAGCGAGGAGGACTGGATCAGGGCTCAATCAGCTTTGGAAGAGGCGTTAAGGAATAAAGGCTACGAGTATGAGGTGATGGAGGGTGAGGCCGCCTTCTATGGACCCAAGATAGATGTGAAGCTCGTGGACTCCATAGGGAGGGAGTGGCAGCTGAGCACCATACAGCTCGACTTCAACCTCCCCAAGAGGTTCAATGTCACTTACGTAGACGCCGACGGGAGTGAGAAGACCGTCATTATGATACATAGAGCCCTTCTAGGATCCATAGAGAGGTTCTTCGGCATACTGCTCGAGCACTACGCCGGGAACTTCCCCCTCTGGCTAGCCCCAGTTCAGGCGAGGGTATTGCCCGTAGCTGAGAGGCATCTGGACAGGGCGAGGGAGGTTCTAGATCGCCTGCTCAGTGCCGGAATCAGGGCTGATCTGGATGACGCCAGAGGGACCCTTGGGTACAGGATAAGGGAGAGCGAGCTGGAGAAGGTACCGATCCTCCTAGTGATAGGTGACAGGGAGGTAGAGTCTGGTAAGGTGGCGGTGAGGCGCAAGGGCAAGGGGAACCTTGGGTCCATGGATCTGGAGGAGTTCCTCAGGGAGTTCACGGAGGAGTTCTTGCCGCCGGATCTGAGGGGAGGCTCCTCAACTTTTTAGCTTCTCCCCGCCCCTTCCGTATATGAGGTTCAAATCCCTGATCCTAGGAGTAGGGGCATTAGCGGTTCCACTGTTCCTTGTCTTCCTCTCGATAGCCTTTTCCCCTTGGTTTCGGTGGGAGGCTAACGCCCTCAGCGATCTAGGTCACTCCCTAAAGAGCCCCGTGGCTCCTCTGTTTAACGTGGGCCTCGTCACGGGAGGACTCTTGATGATTCTCTACTCCGTCCTCTACATGATTAGGAAGTACCCCCATACCTCGAAGCTCATGGCAGCATCTGGCTACTTCCTGATGCTGGTAGGGACCTTTGACGAGGTATACGGGGGGCTCCACTTCCTAGTATCTCTGTTCTTCTTCTTGGGGATCGCTATAGCAGCTATAATTTACAGTTACGAGGGGAGGAAGAACTATCCGGTGATTTCCACCGTAGTAATTGCGGTCTCTTGGGCGCTGCAACTGTCCGGGGCCTGCCCGTGTGGTGAAGCGGTTCCCGAGATGATCTCGATTCTAGTGACCCTTCCGTGGTACTTGGACTCGTTGAGGAATGTGGAGAGGAGTCTTAAGTGGTAGTGGGGTGGTGGATACGGAACTGCGGCGGAGAGAGGTCTACAAAGCGATTATCTTGTTTGGACTCGTGAGCCTAGTGGGGGATGTGATCTATGAAGGGGCTAGGGCGGTAGCCCCATCCTATTTGGGAGCTTTAGGTGCTACCGCCCTAGTGGTGGGACTGGTCTTCGGCGTCTCCGAGTTCGTTGGACTGTCCCTGAGGCTTGTCAGTGGTGTGTTGGCCGACATCACGGGCGCTTACTGGGCCCTCTATCTACTAGGCTACGGCCTGATAGTGTCGATACCCCTCCTCGGCCTGACCAACCTGTGGCCCGTGGCCGTGGCCCTGATCTTCGCTGAAAGGGTCGCTAAGGGACTCAGATCTCCAGCGAGGGATGTCCTAATCTCTGCAGTGTCCAAGGGTGTTGGCGCCGGGAAGGCGTTCGGCTTGCACGAACTCATGGATCAGGTAGGTGCCATCGCTGGACCGGCGCTGCTGGGCACGATTTTATTCCTCCGACCCAACGACTACTCCTCGGCCTTCCTCTCGCTCCTGATCCCTTATCTCGTCCTGTTAACCTCGATCCTCTACATCTACTACAGGTTCAGGGCCGTGATCCCCTCGGGGAGGAGGACCAAGTTCAGCCTATCTGACCTCCCGACTAACTTCTGGATATACACGCTGGCGGTCTTCCTGAACACGGCCGGTCTGATTCATGTCTCTCTAATTGTGCTTACCTCCAGCGAGGCCTTTTCCCCTTGGATGGCCGCCTACCTCTATGTACTCATGCAGGCGGTGGATGCGATCTCCGCTCCGCTGGCGGGTCTCGCCTACGACAGGATGGGGAGGAAGGTGCTGTACCTGCCGTTCCTGCTCTCCCCGATACCATCCATAGCCACCCTGATGGGAGGAAGCAACGTGATCTTGGCGGTGATCTTCTTCGGAGTGATATACGGGATGCAGGAGTCCATCTACAGAGCAGCAGTATCAGATCTAGTCTCAATGGAGGTGAGAGGAACGGCTTACGGTATGTTCAACACAGCCTACGGTCTCGGTTTTCTGGTGAGCGGCTCACTCTTCGGGTACTTCCTCTACACCGGGGATGTGCTCTCGGGTACACTTTTCTCCGTTGCCGCGCAGATTGTAGCGGTAATCGCCCTCTACAGGTCTCTACTCGATTGAGATCCCCACCCCCTCTAATACCTCTCTTATCTTTGCCCTAACCTCGGCGGATTCTACCATGAGAGGGGGCCTGCACACCTCCTTCACCGGAGCTCCTAGTATCGACAGGGCAGTCTTTATCGCGGTCGGGAACGAGGATGCGAAGTCATATATCCTAGCAAGACTCGCGAGCTTTCTGAACCCTTCCACGGCGCCTTTGAGATCTCCTGAGAGCCACGACCGGTGTATCGACAGGTGGATCTCGGGGGCAACGTTGGCTAGGGCCATGATCCCGCCGTCCCCTCCTAGAGCTAGGGTGTTGAGCAAGTGGTCATCCATCCCGGTCATCACCGAGAAGTCCGGCCTGACGGATTTTACCCTGACCACGAGATTTCGCATGTATGAGACGCTGTCCTTTGTCACCTTCGCGCCTACCACGTTGGGGAACTCCTCAGCAAGCCTGACGTAGACGCTCACTGGGATGTCGTTCCCAGTTAGGGACGGTATGTTGTATATGATGAGCGGTAGATCCAAGGAGTTGGCTATCCTGCTGAAGTGGTGAAGAAGCCAGTCCTCCTTAAGCTTGAAGAAGTAAGGGGGCATCACCACGGCACCGTCTGCTCCTAGATCTTTCATCTCCCTACCGAGCGAAATGGCCTCCTCTGTATAATTTGAGCTTATTCCAGGAAGTATCTTGGGTCCCTCAACAGCATCCAGACTTATCTTCACTATGTCGAGCATCTCGTCCCTTCTCAGGTGAACGAATTCCCCTGTAGTCGAGTTGACGAAGATGCCGTCAACTCCTTTCTCACTTAGGAATGAAACGAGCCATCTCAGGGCCTCTTCATCGATGGAAAGGTCCTCATTGAAGGGGGTTATCATCGGAACTATTACTCCGGAAAATCCCTTCATATGAATGAGAGGGGGAGGAGATCATATAATCCCTAGGTGGTGAGGGACCTCTGCAGTCCCTGAACGTACTTGGCAAGGAGGTAGGCCATGGCCAAGTTAGTGGTGGCCATGAGTATGCCGACCCCTCCGTCGAATCCCATCAGGGTCAGCACCAGCCCTACATGGTAGGCGAGGGCGTTGCCCACCATCAATCCGAAGGTCCTCAAGGCCACCACCCCAGATCCCTCCATCAACGTTATAAATGCAAATCGCTTGATATCGTTTCATAACGTTTCAATAGGATCGTAAGGACCCTTCCAACTATTTCAGTTCGGTAGGAGGGAGAACTATGGGTAATTCCATGGGAGAAGATCATTTGGTGGAAGGTGAAGACTTTTGAGATCAGGGAGTAAGGTAACTGGAGTTAACATGAGAGTGTATTTGGACAACGAACTCTCACCTAGGCCCCCGGACGAGGTCGTAGAGTCCCTCATCCCCTTCTTCAATAAGAAGGCCTACGGATCCCCAAAGGTACCACATGAACCCGGTCTGGAGGCTTATCAGTTCATCCAAGAGGTGCTGGAGTACCTGAGCTCCCTGCTAGACTCCGATGGCGATTTCACGATTGTAGGGAGCGGGACAGAAGCCAATAATCTAGCCTTGAGGGGCATCATCAGGTTCCTCAGTAAGAGGGGTAATCTGGTGACTAGTTCGGTTGAGCACAGGAGCGTGCTCGGTCCCCTAGAGGACCTATCCCAAATACTTGAGGTGAGGATGGCTCCAGTCGATGAGGACGGTCATGTAAGGGTTGAGGAGCTCGAGAGGCTAATTGATAGAGAGACAATTCTGGTCAGCGTCCAGATGGTGAATCAGGAGACTGGAGCGATCCACGATCTGGATGCGATCTCTGACATAACTAGGGATAAAGGAGTTTTCCTGCACGTGGATGCCTGCGATGCCTTGGGGAGACTGCACATAGATCTATCCAAGGTGGACCTCCTCTCCTTAAGTGGAAGCAAGATCTACGGCCCCAGAGGAGTCGGTCTCCTTTACGTCAGGGAGGACTTGGATCTGGAGCCTATAATGTCGGGAAGCACTGGGATACAACTGCTAACTCCTGTCGATGTAAATATACCTGCTTTGGCGGGTTTCTACAAGGCCTTACAGCTGTTCGGATCCCCCGAAAAATGGGGGGAGGTGAAGAGGATGAGGGACAGGATATCTAGGGAGCTGGAGGGTACAGGTGTGGTAATGAATAGTCCACCGGACTCGATTGACACTATTAACTTTTCAGTGAGGGAGGGAGCCGGAGCCCTCATACTAGAGGCGAGTACACGCGGACTCTACCTGTCTCAGGGCACCTCCGAGCCAGTGAGCTACGTGCTCACCGCCATGGGGAGGGCTAGGAAGCTAGCCGCTAACGGCCTCGTGTTAAAGCTTCATCCATATATGAGGTGGGAGGAGGTCGAATTCACGATTGAAGTATTGAGCGACTTGCTGGGTGAGAAGAAAGCGTGAAGAGGACGAGTTCTCACGGATCATTTCACATATGAAAAAAGGAAACTATTTCAAATATACTTTGAACTGAACCATGGTGCCCCATATGTCCGAGCACAAGCCGACTGTTGAGGAGCTTCTTAAGAAGGCTGAAAAGCCTTCCAAGCTAGCCCTTGCATATCACCCATTTTATGAGGGCAAGGTCCAGGTCATGCCCAAATGTGTCGTCAGGGATGTGGACGACTTTGCCATATGGTATACGCCCGGAGTTGCAGCCTCGTGCAAGGTGATAAAGGAGGATCCCGAGCAGTCCTTCTACCATACCAACAGGTGGAATTACGTTGCCGTCGTGAGCGACGGCACCAGAGTTCTGGGCCTCGGCAATATAGGTCCGGAAGCAGGTCTACCCGTGATGGAGGGTAAGGCCCTCCTGTTCAAGTATCTAGGGGGCGTTGATGCCTTTCCACTGGTTGTTAGGGCTCACAAGCCAGATGAGATGCTCAAACTCTTGGAATGGATCGAGCCCAACTTTGGTGGGATCAATTTGGAGGATATAGAGAAGCCGAAATGCTATTACGTGCTGGAAGAAGCTAGAAAAAGGTTGGAAATTCCCGTATGGCACGATGATCAGCAGGGCACAGCAACTGTAGTCTATGCGGGTCTAAAGAATGCATTTAAACTAGTTGGTAAGGATATGAAGCAATCTAAAATAGTATTCTATGGAGCGGGGGCTGCTAACCTGAGAAGTGCAATAGTCTTGATAAAGGCAGGCGTTCCACCTAAGAACATAGTAATGATAGACAGCAAAGGGCCTCTCTACAGGGATAGACCAGACATGGAGAGTATAAAGGAGAAAGATCCATGGAAATACGATCTGACCATGAAGACCAACGGAGAAAACGCGAAAACCATAGAAGAGGCATTCAAGGGAGCTGATGCCTTGGTAGCCATGAGCAAGCCTGGGCCGGGAGTGGTTAAGAAGGAATGGATAAAGTTGATGAATGACGATCCCATAGTATTCGCTTGTGCGAATCCAATACCTGAGATATGGCCATGGGAGGCCAAGGAGGCCGGAGCTAAGATAGTAGCTACGGGCAGGAGCGACTTCCCGAATCAAGTGAACAATAGCCTCGGATTCCCCGCCATATTCAGAGGGGTCCTAGATGTCAGAGCTAAAACTATAACAGACGAGATGTGCATAGCCGCTGGAGATGCTTTAGCCAAGTTCGCTGAGGAAAAGGGGATACATGAAGACTATATAATCCCAACCATGGACGAGTGGGAGGTCTACCCAATCGAGGCCGTTGCTGCAGCTGAGCAGTCCATCAAACAAGGAGTTGCTAGGAAGATCCTCAGCAGGAACGAGCTCTACGAGAGGGCGGTGAATATAATCAAGAATGCCAGAGAAGCAACTAAGCTTCTCATGGAGAAGGGCCTGATACCCTCACCGCCTCCCGAGGAGGAGGTCTTGGAGAGCTACGGCCCGTAATTTCTCTCCTATTTTTCGAGCCCTCTTACTCCGGGGAGCCCCGCCAGCTGCATACAGTTCACTTTTTAACGCTGGGTGTCCTCCTAGCTTATGCGGCTAAGCTTCGCAGCATTACTGACACTCTTGCTCGCATCACAAGCCCTCCCAATCCAAGCATCCCCGCAGGGTCTTAAGATCCTAATAATAGCCAACGAGTTCGATTCCAAGGCCGCAGATGTATTGAAGGCGGCCCTCTTGGAGCTTGGCATGAAAGTGGAGAGGTCCACTAAGCCTTCTGATGGTTACGAGCTCTATTTCGTCCTAGGTGGGCCGCTTGCTAAGGATGTGGGACACCTCTCTAGGAAGCTGCTACCTCGAGAGGAGTCACAAGCTCTCATGAATGTTAGGGGGTACTGGACTTTTGTCCTCTCTTCCATTGATGGGAGGGACGCTCTGGTCATCGCGGGTCACACTAGAAAGGAGACCCTACAAGCCGTCAAGTCCCTCCTAGACAAAGGGATTGTGGACTTCGTGGTTGATAGGGAGGTGAGGATAGCACCCCCTCTCTCTGAAAAAGAGATGAGGAATACTACCTCGCTTCACTTCAAGTGGAGGTTCCCCCCCAAGGTGGGCAAGGACTACGAGTTCTCTCTAGATGTTCCCTTACCTCTAATAGATTTCTTTAAGGTCAAACCGAGGATGAAAGTGGTCGAGTTCAATGAGAGCAAAGAGACCCTGATATTCACGTGGTACCTGATGGTCAGGACGCCCCACGACGATCCTTACATCTCCAAACTAGTAGAAAAGCTCGAATCCATTGCAGAGAGCGAGGGAATGGACGAGTATAGGAAGCTCTGGTTCGTCGCCTCCTTCGTCCAGAGCCTGAAGTACTCGTTAGCAAACGAGTTCTCCCCCACCGGGGATTACCCCAGCTACCCGTTAGAGACCCTTTACAGGGGTAACGGCGATTGCGAGGACCTATCAATACTCCTCATATCCCTCTACGAGCAAATGGGCTACAAGTCAGCCCTTCTGATAATGCCCACCCACGCTGCGGCCGCTGTATCCATGAATCCTGAACTGGTGAGGTGGCCTCGTGTCAGGGCTGATGTGATAGACTTTGAGGGGACACCAGTTGTTCTCGTTGATCTTCTAGATCTCCAGAGAAAATTGGAGGAGGGACCAGCTTCCTTGGAATTCGAACTAGGTGGGACGAGCTACTTCTACGTGGAGACCACTAACTTCTTCATGCCAGGCGAGATTCCTGATCTGACGTGGCTGGCCGATCAAATAGGCTGGTACTACAGGGAATTCCCCCTCTTCGTCGTGAGCACGGAGGGAGTCTCCGTTCCACTCATAGCCAACTACATCATAGCCACTAGGAGGATAGGAGACGGGTACGGGGTTACGGTTATAGTCAAGGTAGCCAACGTGGGTGATAGGGAAACGGTTCCCCTCAGACTGGAAGCTCAACTCTACCCCCTAAGCCAGGTGAAGGTTGGAGGGAACGATCCCCACCTCGTGAGACTCGGGGAAGCTGGCGATAGGTTGACCTTGGACAGGAAGGTCGAGCTGGTGGATGTGGGTTCCTTGAAATCGGGTACTGTAAAGACGATAGTGATCAACTTCTATACCGTGGTCTCAAAGATGGGCGCAGGCATCACTCTGAAGTACCAAGATTCGGATCTGGATTTCATCAGGATAAGGCCGTTCAATCCGTGAGGTGATCAGATGGCCGGGGACATGCTGGGGAGAGAGCTGCGCTTGATATCTTTCGGAGAGAGCCACGGAGGTGTGGTGGGAGCCGTTGTGGAGGGAGTCCCCGCTGGGCTCCCACTGGATGAGTCTGATGTGCAGGAGCTGCTCGATCTAAGGAGGCCCGGCCAGTCCGAGTACACCACTAGCAGGTCGGAGTCAGATAGGGTGGTGATCCTCAGCGGGGTCTTCAGGGGGAGAACCACAGGTGCTCCGATCGCGATGATAGTGCGGAACGAGGACATCGTTTCCTCCTATTACGAGGAGTTCCTGAGGACCCCAAGGCCCGGACATGCTGATTACGTGGCTAGGCTCAAGTACGGGGGCTACAACGATTACAGAGGTGGGGGTAGGTTCTCAGGTCGAATGACCATCTCGATGTGCATGGGGGGAGCTATAGCGAGGAAGCTCCTTAAGAGTATCGGGACGGAGATTATAGCTTACTCGCTGGAGATAGGGGGAGAAAGGGCATCAGACTTCACGCTGGACGAGGCTAAGGAGTACAGGTATAGGAACCCAGTTAGGGCCCCCAACGAGGAGAGCTACAAGAGGATGGCCGAAGCCATAGAGAGTGCCAGAAGGGAGGGGGATAGTGTGGGAGGGGTGGTTGAAGCCGTAGCTCTGAATGTGCCACCCGGTTTGGGCGAACCTCTCTTCGATACCATAGAGGGCGATGTGGCGAAGGCCATGTTCTCCATACCGGCTGTCAAGGGAGTGGAGTTCGGCTCTGGCTTCAAAGCGGCGAGGATGAAGGGATCGGAGCACAACGATCCGCTGGTAATAAGGGATGGGAAGGTGGCTTACGCCAAGAACGATCACGGTGGTGTCATAGGCGGCATTACCACAGGAGAGCCGGTCTTGGTCAGGGTCGCCTTCAAGCCCACCTCGTCCATAGCCAAGCCACAGCGTACTGTGGACCTTGAGGAGATGAGGGATGTGGAGATAAGGGTTAAAGGGAGGCACGATCCATGCATTGTGCCGAGGGCTGTAGTGGTGGTCGAGAGCATGCTGGCCTTCGTGCTAGCCGATCACGCGATCAGGGCCGGCCTCATACCCAAGGTGCTGAGGTGAAGTTAATGGAGGACCTGAGAGCGAGGGTGAGGGAGGTAACCCTCAGGTTAGTGGAGTTGTATGCCGAGAGAATGTCCTTGATCAGGCAGATAGCTGAGTTGAAGAGGGAGAGAGGCCTTCCAGTCAAAGACGAGGCCGTGGAGACCAAGCTTTGGGACGAGGTTTCAGCCAAGTGTAAGGAGAGGGGGCTGGATCAGCTGGATTGCAGGAGGATCTTCAGCTTCCTGATCTCCTCCTCCATCAGAGCTCAAATCCCGGAGGGCGGCGGAGCAGGACCGCACGTGGAGGTCTTCAGGAGGGCCAAGGAGATCGAGAGGTCCGGCACGAAGGTGTACCACCTCGAGGTGGGCGAGCCTCCGTGGTCCTTTCCGCCAGCGGTCTTTGATTCCTTAGTGGAGGCCATAAAGAGGGGGGAGACCAGATACAGCACCCCAACTGGCACCTTCAGGTTCAGGGAAGCTGCCTCCGAGTGGCTCTCACGCAGGGACGGCATTGACGCCAATCCGGAGGAGGTAATACCCACGCCGGGATCCAAGTACGCGATCTTCTCTATATTGTCCACCTTCCTCAGACCGGGTGACAGGGTGGGGGTACTGCTCCCTGCCTGGCCTGCCTACAGGGGAATGGCGTCTCATCTCTCCTTGGAGATGATCGAGATCGATTCGACTGAGGAGGTCGAGAAGCTTGAGGGCGTCAGAGCCTTCATCCTTTGCTCTCCCAACAATCCCGATGGGAAGGTGTGGTCCAAGAAGGAGCTTGAATCCCTGGCAGAGGTTTTGAGGGAGACGGGTGCACTTCTAATCAGCGACGACGCGTATGCGGAGTTATCGTTCTCGGAGAGGGTTCCCCCCTCTAGGGTGTACGAGAACACCATATCGGTGAACACCCTGTCGAAGGCTTTCGGAATGACCGGCTTCAGGCTGGGATACGTGCATGGGAATGAGGAGAAGGTGAAGAAACTGGCCAAGTTCATCGGCCTGACGATCACGAATGTCCCTGAGTTCATCCAAGAGGCTGGAGCTTCGGCCTTGGAGTCAGCTGGCGACTGGATTCCTAGGGTGATGGAGCACCTGATCTCCTACCTTGACTTGGCCATGAGGAAACTCGAGGGAGCTCCTCTCAAGATGAACAGACCTGATGGAGCACTATATCTCTTCCCAAGGGTGGAGCTCGATGACTTCGACTCGATGTACTTCGCGTTCAGACTGTTGGAGGATAAGAAGATAGCTGTCGCACCCGGATCGGGGTTCGGTCCCTACAAAGACAGGCTGAGGATCACTTACGCCAGTCCCGATGCAGATAAGGGATTGAGACTCCTAAGGGAGGCCCTACAGTCTTGGAAGTCCTAGTTGTGGGAGCTGGAGCCTTGGGCAGCGTCTTGGCAGAGTACTTGGTTAGAGAGCATTCGGTCTCAGTGTACGATGTAGATAAAGGGAGATCTTCTCGACTGGCTGATCGGATAGGAGGTAGACCTATAGAGAGCTTGGGAAGTCCCCTCTTGTACGATGTGGTGGTAATCTCCGTTCCTATCTCTGCGACCCCCTCGGTGATTCGAGATGTATCCTCCAAGATGAATGGGGGAACGATAGTCGAGGTCTCGTCGGTCAAGTCGCATGTGGTTCCTTCGATGAGGGAGGCCAGTGGAAGGGGCATAGAGACTGTATCCATTCACCCTCTCTTCGGACCCGGACTAAGTGATCTATCTAGGGGGAGAGCAGCCCTTATCCCTATCGTCAACGCGGAGAGGGAACTAGAGATATCATCCTCCCTCTTCCCATTTGAACACGTGATTGTGAGCGTCGAGGATCATGATAGGGCCATGGCATGGCTAGCCCTCGTTCATCTCATCCTACACGCCTTCCTCTCATCCTCCGAAGGTGAGGCCGAGGTAATCAAGTCGCTCGAGACAACGACCCTTAGGTGGTTCCTTAGACTGGGCGCTTCCTCACTACTCCAGAGTGAATCCCTGACGGAAGACCTCGTTAAGGAGAACCCGTACTTTCAGGAAGTGCTAGATCGCTTCTTAAGCTCGATGAGCCGGGATGTGGGGCAACTCAGGAAAAGGCTGAGGAGGTGGATAGACCTCCTCGATCTCGAATCGTCCTACAGATCCCTTTACGGATGAGGGTCACTCACTCCTCTATCTCGGCGGGATCATCATCGGTGCTCGGCTCTACTTCCTCCTCCAGTATTTTCTGAACGAACACAGGATGCTGGAACAGGGAATGATGCATCTCAGGTGAGTAGAACTTCGTCCTCCCCTCCAATCCCCTCTCCCTGAACCTCCTCGCTAGAATCTCAGTCTCTACATCTGGAGGTACCACGTAGTTAGATCCGAAGGAAAACGTCCAATCGTCGGTGAACGATGGGATATAGGCTCTCGCCAAAGCATACTTGGGGAACACCTCCCTTATGGCCCTGTACACCCTTTGGAAAGCCAACCTGTTTATGTGCAGTCCGGTGCTGTGAGTTACCATGAGGCCGCCCTCCCTCAGGATATTCCTCACCTTTCCGTAGAACTCCCTAGTGTATAGCCTGGCGGCCTGCCCATAGGGGTCAGTCAGGTCGAGGATGACCACATCGAACTTCTCCTCCACACTTTCCACGTAAGCCCTCCCATCACCGATCACAAGCTTCAGCCTGTCGTCATCGAAGGCACCAGCCGGTACCTCTGGTAGATGCCTCGTCACCAGATCTATGACCGATCTGTCCAGTTCCACCATGGTGACCTCCTCAACGGGATGCTTTAGTACCTCTCTCAGGGCTCCTCCATCTCCTCCACCTATTATCAGGACCCTCTCAGGCCTCTCAACAGATAGTAAAGCCGGATGAACGAGGGTCTCGTGATAGATGAACTCATCGTACAGGGAGAGCATCACTATGTGCTCTATGAAGAGCGACCTCCCGTAGAACGGGAAATCAACTACCTCCACCAGTTGTCCCGCTTTACTCTGCTCTGAGGAGACGACCCTCTCCACGGGCGTCAGAGTGGCGAGGTTAGGACCAGCGTGCTCCAAGTAAAGAAGGATCCCATCGATGGTGCGCAGCCCGGGCTTCGGCAGCTTGGGGGACATAGGGCTCCTTATCCAGCCGGACTTAAAAATATGGTCACTAGAGGAGGGATTTGGAGAGGAGCTCGGCTATGGAGTCTACATACTCCTCATCTATGAACCCCTCCTCCTGCAGGATAGCTAGTTCACCGTAAACGATCTCCCTCAGGTCCTCAGACAGGAGGTTACTTCCCCACTCTATCCTGTCCACCCTGATTATTGAGGAGAATCTCCTGTTCACCTCGGTCTCGTCGAAGAGTGAATCGAACCTCCCAAGGAGGTCCTTGACCCTGTGGGTCAGTCCCGGGGTCTTGAACCTGAGATTGGATACTAGAAATCTCCTCCTAGCCTTTCCCTTTGTCTCGACCAGATAGACTGGTAAGAGAATCTCCCCTATGGGGGGCGCGGATCTCAGCGTGCTGACCAGTTCCTCATACGCCCTCGCAGCGCCTTCTATCCTCGAAATCAGAGAAGAGCACGCCCCCTCTATTCGGCTCCTCTCGTGCTGATACTCTCTCCTGAGGCTCGAGTCCGGTGGATACCTCTCAATCCACAAGTCCAGCTCCCTCACCATCTCATCGCAGGAGAACCTCACCTCAGACGCGAGTCGAGTGAGCCTCCTAAGGGAGGACTCCAGCTCGTCAAGCCTGCCCATCAGGGACCTAACCTCTCTGGAGGAGAGGGGATCGCATTCGCGGCTGACTTGGAAGCACAGGTCAACTTCGGTCGTCCTACTCAGCAGAGGGAACAGGAAGCTGGGGGCGATTCCCTCTAATCTCACCTCCTCACTTGGGGGCCTGAAGGAAGATAAGGCGGACACTCTAGATGCGAAAGTCCTGTGATCCAAGGCAGTTCTCAGCGTGGAGAGGGCTGACTCCCAAGCTCTCACATCTTCCAACCTGTAGACAGGTTCTAGGGAGCAGACCCTGTCTATCACCACCGAGAGCCCATCCGCTGAGACTCCCTTAAGGGGAACGTACCCCAACCTAATGGAGTCGAGGACCTCCTCTTTCCTGCTGAACAGACCTTTCTTCTTCCTCTTCTCCTGTATGAAAGAGAGTATGGCCGTCAAGTGAGCCGCCAGATTATGTCTGGGATAATCCAATAGTATGTTCACGACCTCGGCCATCTCGATCTCTCCTCCAGTACACCAAGTTCCCTCACCAGCTCATCTGGTATCCTCCATCCAACCGATCCAGCTAACTCCTCCACATGATCTACGCGGGATGCCTTCGGAATTGCTACAACCATCGGCTTGGATATGAGCCAGTTTATCGCCACCTGAGCTGGGGTCTTTCCCAGCCTAGCAGCTATCACCTTCAGCTTCTGGGGTGGTCTCTTCGCCAGTCTCCCCCTGTCTAGAGGGCTGTACGCCATGAGGGTTATTCTCTCCCTCTGACAGTAGGGAAGCAAGTCCTCCTCGGGTTCCCTCACCCTAAGGCTGTACTCCACCTGATTGGTCACCACGTCATTATGCTCCAGCAGTTCCCTAGCTCTCTTCAACAGATCTAGTGAGAAGTTGCTCACCCCGATGTATCTCACGATGCCCTCGCTAATCAGCTCCTCCATCGCCCTCAGCGTTTCCTCGAGCGGGTAGGATAGATTCGGCCAGTGGATGAGGTATATATCGATGTATGTACCGAGCCTCGCAGCGCTGGCCCTAGCTGCCCTCTTCACCGAATCGTACGCTAGGTTGGTCCCCCATACCTTGGTGACGATGGTGAGGGACTCCCTGTCGAAAGGTTTTATGGCCTCGCCAACCAGTTCCTCAGCCTTTCCCCACCCGTACATCTCCGCCGTGTCTATGAGCGTCATCCCCAGTTCAATGCCCCTCCTAAGCGCAGCTATTGCTTCCTCCTTGGGAGCTGCTTCTATCTGGTAAGTGCCGAGGCCCACCTTGGGTATCTTAACATCTGTACCGTCAAGCTCCTCGTATTCCACGGGGATCACCCGCCAAAAGCTCCTGAGCTAAAGGAATACCGTTACCATTGAGGTCAAGTTGAAGGAGTCCGGAGGTTTTATACCTATCCGCTCCGGCCACTACGACCACTAGGGTATCGCCTTCCAAGCTCACGTGTACGACCTGCCCTCCCTCTATGAGGGAAGCCTTCTCGGCGCCGGATAGCAGAGAGGCGGCGATGTTTGAGGGCATGTTACTGTCGGTCGGAGCCTTGTGACCACCCAGCACGATGACCATATCGTAATTGCCGAACTCATCCGTGGAATTTATCCTTTGAAGGGTAACTCCTGAGGAGTTCGCAGCAGATATGAGGTCCTCGGACGAGAGGTTCCAGTCTATATCGTTTGAGTAGACGGCCACCCTCCTGACACGGGTGGTCACATTGATCTCGTAAACCTTGTTCCTAGCTCCAGTGAACACGAGGGAGAGGACGCCTGACGCCTCTATCCCGTGGAGGGATGTAAGGGAGAGCGTGACATTGAAGGGCGGGATGCCGGACTGGGGAGAGAGGGACACGTTCAGCCATTCGGGAGAACCCAAGACCCCAGCGGATACTTCACCGCTGAAGTTCCCCGTGGGCACGACCCTCAGGGACACATTCCTCCCCAATCCGCCGACTAGATCTACTCGGGAGGGACCCACCACCGAGAAGCCCTTCCTCTCGAGGACCGTGAGGTTAACCGGAGCTGAGGCCTCCATGACGCCCTCGGCCCTTATGACCACCGTGTACTCCCCTCCGGGAGCGGTGTCCGGAACCTCCAAGTTGAGGGTGCTGTTGAACGGGGGAAACCCCTGTTGAGGAAAGAACTCGTAGGAGAGAAAGTCAGGACCCTCCAAAGACAGGTTTATCGGTTTTGAGAGGTGGCCCGTCACGTACACCCTCATGCTTATGTTCTCTCCTTGAGTGACCACCACCTCGGGGGCCTCGAGAACGATGCTCAGCGAGGCGGCCTCATACTCTATCGTAAGAACGGGCCCGTTAGATCCACTTACCTCCGAGTAGAACTCATAGTAGCCCTCTTGTCCCTCAGCTATCTTGACTAGGAGCCAGCCACTGCTCTTCAACTCATTGTCGACGGCAGCTTGGACATAGGACGTCAGATTTATCTCGGCTTGTGGGAAGGAACCAGCTCCTTCGCCCCACTTCTCTATGAGATCTCCTCCCGGGTTGCTCCAAGGGAGGCCCGATCTCACACTGTTCCAAGTAGTTCCAAATATGTCTAGTTCTCCTCTCACGTCCCAGACCTCAATAGTGGGATTAGACGTGTTATATGTGGTCAGCACTAGACTAGCGTTGAGTATCTTGGAATATTGAGGTATGTGCGATCTTATCTCACCTATATCGAACCTTAAAAGAGCTCTAGCTTCCACGGTGTCGTTGCCTACTGCGGTTCTGGATACTTTGAGGACTTGAGAGCTGGCGTGAGGGGTATCAGGCTCCCAGCTGGCTATGTAACAGTCGACGTAGGACCTGACCGTAAGGGAGATACTCGCCTCCATCAATGAGACGGGAGTGAGCAGGAGGACCATCGAAAGGATAGACAGCGATCTAACAGAGACCCTCATAGAATCTAGGCCTCCTGTCCCCGAAAATATCGTTCAGTTCATTTATCTTCTTGTTATCAGCGAGCTTAGGATCTATCTCCGCCACCATCACGTGCTCCCCCTCCTTGGGGGCTTGGACAAGTACTTTCATGCTTGGATCCACGATGAGGGATCTACCCTCATACTCGAACCTCTTCCCTCCCCTCTCCTCCACCCCGCTCCTGTCCGAGAGGATGATGTAAACCCTGTTCTCGACGGCCCTAGCTAGGTCTACTGTGGGTGCGAAGGGGAGCACGAGGTTGGAGGGGTGAGCTATGACTTGGGCGCCTTTTAGGGCTAAGGTCCTCGCTGCCTCCGGGAATCGCCAGTCATAGCATATCATTACCCCCACCCTCATACCTGCCACATGGAACACCTGGAAGCCGGTATCTCCGGGCTCGAAGAACAGCTTCTCCTCGAAGAATAGGTGGGTCTTCCTGTAAACTCCCTTCACATCACCTTTTTCATCGATGACCACTGCTGAGTTGTAGAATTTGTCGCCATCCCTCTCCGCGAAGCCAGCGACCAAGGCGGTGGATGTCTCCTCGGCGAACTTCCTCAATTCACTCACGGTGTATCCCTCTAGATCCTCAGCTAGCTTTGAGACTTCTTCCTTACTCAGGAAGAGGTATCCGGTATTGAACAGCTCGGGAAAGACTAGGAGATCGGCCTCCACCTTGGAGGCGAGCTCTAAGGCCCTCGCCACGTTCCTCTCGACTTCACCAAATAGGGGATCGTTCTGGACGAAACCTACCCTCTTCATGCGCTATCCTAGCGAGGCCTACTATCGTGCCTATTAACCTTCACGGGATCAGCTCCATGAGGATGAGCAGGATTATACCAGCTAGGATAAGCTTCCTACCTTTATATGTGAATATATCGCTCGCCCATAGCACCACTCCCAAGGCGATGAGTGTTCCAGCAAGGACCCTCCCTATAGAGATCGCGGACTCCTTCAACACGTTGAGTATGTTCATAATGCTCTGAGTCAACTCATTTATCGCACTCTCGAAGCTTGAAAACGGATCTTGGGCCTTGACCACTAGAGGAGTCATTAAGAGCAATACTACAAGAGCTGAGTAGACGAGCGCCCTCATCGTTCCAACCGAGGGGTTATGGGATAAGGAGGAGAATAAACGCGCTAACGACTGGAAACTTTCACGATCCCCTCACCCTGATCCCCCACTCCCTTATGCAGGAGAAACCCCTTCTCAACCCTCCATCTCGTATTATGTTCGCCTCCTCGTCGAAGACAACGGCCTTGAAGGCAATAACGACCTCCTCTCCCGCGAACTCTGTGGCATAGGTGAGCCTGAGGCTTATCCCCTCATCGGTGAGGTTCCTCCTCAGGTACCTCACGAGGGAGGTCAGTTCCTCCCTCATCTCTTGGGGGGCTGCGGTGACATTCTCCTCACTCGAAAAAGCTTTCCTGACTATTTCTATGGTCCGGTGTCTTAGACCGGTGAGGACCTCCCTGATGAGGAAGTAAGCAGTGGGCTGGCAGGCCCCGACATCGAAGTACCTCCTCGCCTTGATGCCGAGTAAATCATCCCTAATCGTTAGCCTCGACGATGCAGCGACTTTTATCCCTCCATCCCTGCAGTAACCTCCGAAGGCCTGATCTGAGGAATCGCCCTCTCTTGACTCGTCTATTGAGTAATGAAGATCCCCCGTCAGGGAGAAACCCTTACTCATCATGTCCTCCCTCAGGAGTTGAACGAACAGACTACCGTTCGGAGGCGGGGGAAGCTCCTCGCAGGCCGTCGAGTTTACTCCTGCGAGCCACCTATCCACCCATGACCTAGCAAAGATCAGGGATCGAGCTTTGAGCGTATCGGCTTCCGCACTCATCTCATACATCCTCAACTCCCCCATGTAGAGGAACCAGTCCTCATCGGAGCGCGGCACGTTGACTAAGAAGGAGGCCGTGAGGAGGGCGATAAGGATGAGGACAAGCTCCTTCATGGTGAACCAACCCTCATCTTCTTAGATGGCGAGGTTCCGGGTATCAGAACGCAGTAATAGATCCCCTTCTCGCCCCCGCACGTGCTTACGAGCTCTCCCTGCCCCGATTGACCAAGGAGGATCCTATATCCGAGCTCGTTCACCGTCCTCTTAAGATCGCTGCATGCCCTAGCTTTCCACCTCACCTGCCAGCCGAGATGAACTCTAGTCGGGATCACCAAGACGTAGGACACGACGATTATTGAGATTAACGCAGCAAGCATCCATTTCAACCTAGAGCACCCGCCAAAGCCATCAAGAGTAGGGCCACTAGGAACATGGTCAATAATGACTCTAAGAGCTCCTCTAGCATCCCACGACCCTCCTCAGATAGTCGGAAGCGTCCAAGTCCAGCGAGTCAGCGAGTTTCCTTAACTTCCGCTGAGCCTCGACCATTCTAGTACAATCGCGACTCTTAAGGGCGGGGGTGAGGGAGGACAGGGCAAGTAGCACGATCAATAGAAGAGCGATCAGCGATATAAAGGAGAAAGAAGCGCTTAATCCCTCCTCCATGCTCCCGCCCATCCCAAGGATACGTACTGCTCCCGCCAAACGCTGACGAACCTGCCGAAACCCACAGCTTCACCGTGACACCTGACTTCGAAGGGATATCTGAGGCTGGCAGAGGCGTTCCCCGAGCTCACCCTGACCAAGTGCCCGCTGCAGGAAAAGCTCACCTTACACGGGAGGTACACGTAAGTCTCCGAGAGTCCTCCCCCTAGCGAATTGGTTATGGCCAAATCTATGGATCTGATGGCTGTATTCACACAATTCACGGATCTCTTCTCATCTAGCGATTTCATGGCCCTGCTGACCGGTCCATTGACGGAGTAAAGTATGAGGGCCAACCCTGCCGCCATTAGGAGGGCCCTCTCTAGGGAAGCCCTCATCTCCTCATCCTCCACCACGCCAGTAGGTACGCTGCTGCGGCTGCTATCGGGTAAAGGGAAGGATCGATCATTAGGGAGGCAGCCAGAGCGGCAGGAAGCAGGACTAAAAGGAATGCTCCTCTCATAGGACCTCCATCATTATAAGAGGGAGGGATAATGAACGATCGAAAATCGCGTTAAAATCGGAAAAATTTCAGGATGCCGGCCACTTCCTCCTCCTGAACTTGGTGAGGGCGAAATAGGCTACGAGAGCGACCACTATTCCGATTACCAGTCCCCAATACGGTGAAATCCCTTCACTGGGTGTCGAAAAGCTGACGGCGACAGCAGCAGAGGCGACTGCCACCCCGTAGCTCAACACCGTGACGGTGTAGTTTCCCGGGCTCACTCCTTTGAACACTATTAGTTGACTGGAGCCAGGATCCAGTGTGACGGAGCTGTGGTCGATCTCCTCTCCCTCCCTGAGCAGGACGATATCAAACGTTCCAAGTACGCCGCCGACGTTAGTTAGGTTGACCTCTATCGTTCCGTCGGAGGGCGAGGCTGACAGGGAGACTGGGAGAGGCATGACTTGGAATGAGAGCGAGTGATCGTTATTCGCCCTGTTAACATCCACCCCATCTAAGGGTATAAGAGAGACCGTTAACGTGTGATTCCCGACCGCCAGCTCTAAGGTTGGGATCTCCACATCGGCGAAGCTCTCTCCCTTGGGAGGTAAGGTATCGAGAAGCTGGGAGTCGATCAGCATGTCGTCCACGTACACGGAGACATTTACTCTGGAGGGAGATGGACCCTCGTTCATCACCCTGATCTTACCAGAGAGGACCTCGCCCCTCTGAACCCTCTTGGGGATCGAGACCTCCTTGACGAGGACATCGCATGATGGTCTGACTTGCACCTCGGCTGAGGCCTGGCTGTAAGGCCTGTCCCCCTTCGTTATCAGGGCGGTCAATTTGATGGTCCCAGCTGACAGGGGAGCGAAAGGGAACTCAGCCATAGATATGGATTTGGGGGGAACGTAGACGCCCTGTGCTCCTATCTCCGTATCGTTAACGAACAGCCTCACTCTTAGATCGAGCGCGTCACCCGAGGGGTTCGGGATGTGGACCTTCACGAAGTAGTCCCTTCCTTGGATCATCTCCCTCTCTACATCGATAAACGCCTCGACCAGCGGAATTACAGAGAACTTCATCTTATAGGTGTTGTCTTCGGGACGCGGGTCCCCGTATTCCTTGGGCTCCACCGTCACCTTCAGGTCATGCACTCCTACGGTGAGGTTAGATGTTGGGACTCTCGTAGTGACGGTCGTGTATCCCCCGGACGGAATTGGGATGGATCCCTTGGACACATTACCTATTTCCCAAAACTCCACAACCTTAAGATCCTCATCCACGTAGACGCTCACCTTGACGATCCCGGAGAAGACCTTGGACTCTTTGTTCCTGATGTAGATAGTGAGAGTGAGGGGCTGTCCTTGCTGCACCTCTCCGTTAAGGGGCAGTACCGTTATCCTGTCTATAGAGAGGTCCCAGTGCTGCTGGGAGGTAGCATGAGCCAGCGACATCATGAGGAGAGGGATGAGCAGCAGTAGGATCCCTGACTTAGACGACATCCCTCACCTCTCCCTCCACCAATTAAATACGTTTGTTCGATCCTAGCCTATCCCCCTCACGACCGACAGGATTATGAGTTCAAAGAGGAGCGATGTCCGGGTGCGATCATGTCGGAGCTGCTCTACATGGATGACTCCTACCTGAAGGAATTCGAGGCAGAGGTCGTTGAGGTATCGGGGGACAGGGTCGTGCTCGATAGGACGGCTTTCTATCCCGTCGGTGGCGGATTACCCAGCGACACGGGCGTCCTTTTGAAGGGAAGCGAGGAGTACCGGGTCGAGGAGGCGAGGAAGGAGGGAGGCAAGGTCTGGCACATAGTCCCCGGACACTCACTCTCGCCGGGAGATGGAGTGAGGGGAGTGATCGACTGGGACAGGAGGTACAGGGTGATGAGGATGCACACGGCACTCCACGCCCTCATAGCGGTGATGAATCAGAAGTTCGGGGTACTCGTGACAGGAAACAAGGTGGCTCCAGATAGGAGCAGGGTGGATGTCAATTTAGAGAAGCCGGATAGGGAGCTAGTGGAGAAAGTAATTGCCGAAACGAACGAGGAGCTGGCCAAGGGACTTCCGGTCAAGATCTACTACCTTCCTAGGGAGGAAGCCATGAAGATACCCGGCATAGTGAAGCTGGCCAAAGCTCTCCCCCCAAGCGTTCAGAAGCTCAGGATAGTCGAGATAGAGGGGCTGGACATCCAGGCGGACGGTGGCCCTCATGTCTCTAATACGAAGGAGGTAGGGAGGATAGTTTTCCTGAAGTTGGAGAACAAGGGGAAGAACAACAGGAGGATCCACTTCACCCTCGAACCCTGAGGAGAACGACAAAAAGCTCAAAGGATTTATCCGTGCTCCGAGGTGTCACCTCTCATGAAGCTTCTCGGCGAACTACTATCGAGGATCAGAGGGAGCGAGGGAGGAGAGAGGAAAGAAGACATAGAGGACATCCTGAAGAAAGCTCTGAGAGGGGAAGTTCTAGAGTTCGAGGAAGCCATGTCCTTCCTTGGAGCCGTCGAGGCCAAGCTGTCGAGGGAACCCCAAGTGAAGAGGGTCAGAGGAAAGGTGGTGTTCATTGGAGACACCCATGGTGACTTCAACTCATCCAAGGAGGTCCTCAGAAAATTCAAGGACCACAAACTCGTGTTCCTTGGCGATTACGTTGATAGGGGGAAGAAGCAAATAGAGAACGTTAACTTCCTTCTAGCCCACTACTACATAGATCGGGATAGAGTGATACTGCTCAGGGGAAACCACGAATCTCCTGTGGTCAACCTGAATTACGGATTCATGGAAACGCTCTATCACACGTACGGCTCGGAGTGGCCCTTCCTGTTCATGAGGTATAATGAGGTGTTCGCCAACCTTCCGTACGCTGCTGAGGTCTCTGGCCTACTCGCCCTTCACGGCGGGATAGCTGAGGGATTGGAGTCGGTGAAGCAGATAAGGAAGCTACCGAAGAAGGACATGATACCCAGCGACAAAATAGCATTTCAACTTCTATGGAACGATCCCTATGAAGGGATAGAGGGCTTCGGAGAGAACTACAGCAGGGGAGGTGGCACCAAGTACTACGGAAGGAAGGCCCTCGAATCCTTCCTTAAATCTAACGGTCTGAAAGGACTGGTTAGAGCTCACGAGGCCTACCCAGAAGGCTACGCCTGGCTCTTTGACGGTGAAACCGGGATAGAGGGCATGGAGAGCATACTATTATCAGTCTTCACATGTAGGTATTACGGCATCCCGCCCACGGTGGCGGTGTTCGATGGCAAGAAGGTGGAGGTCGTCAGGCTATGAGGCACGCCCTGCCCATCGCGTTGTTGATCCTAGTTATGATTCCCCTCCTAACATCGCTGGCTCTCCCACGGGAGGGAGAGGAGGCCCCCTATTTCAATGTCTCGACCTATGAGGGAGACAGAGTATCCCCAGAGAGGTTGAAAGGAAAGGTCTTCGTGCTCGTATTCGCAGCGGAATGGTGTCCCCACTGCAGAGAGGAGCTTCCTGCCCTATCCAGAGCTTGGAAGGATGCTGGTCTGGATAGAGAGGGTACGATGTGCGTCGTGATGATAGTTTCCAGCTCGCAGGATAAGGCCATAAAGTTCTACAAATCCGTCGAACCCCCATCCAACTGGAGGTTAGTGCCAGATGCCAATTACATCGCCGAGAAGTACGGCGTGAATGCGGTTCCGACGATGATAGTGGTAGACCAAGAGGGAAAGGTCGCGAAGATCTTCAGAGGAGCGGTTCCTCCCCAGCAAATAACGAATCTGGTCGCTGACCTTATAGGGGTAACGCCCCAACAGGGTAACTACACCTCTCCCTCGCCCAGTGCAACGCAGACGCATGTGAGCACTACTCCGAGCGAGGAGAACAATGGTCTGGGTCTGAAGCCGGGTCACATAATCCTGATAGGCTTGGGAGTTGCCCTCGTCGTCATATTCGGCATCTGGTACTACAGAACCCTTAAGAAGTTCGAAACATCGAAGAAGGGAAAAAAGAAGGGTAAGAGCAAAAAATGAGGAAGCAGGAGGATGATAATTGGGAGGGGAGGGCCCTCTCCTTCCTGTTGACAGCCACCGTCCTCATGATGGCAATCCCAACCCCCTATCTCAGGGCCTTCCTCTCACTCATCATCTTCGCTCTACTGGTTAAGTACCATGGGGAAGACCCTAAGATAGGTACCCTGAAGGGATCCGTGACCGCGTCTATCCTTGCGTTTGCAATGACCTTGCCCCTCCTACTATTCTCCCAACTTGAATTCTCAGGTTTCGATCCTGCATTTCTACTCAGCATGATCCCCTTCCATCTCTCAGTTGCTGTGTGGGAGGAAGTTGTCTACAGGGGATATCCCCTCCTGAGGTTTTCACGCACAAGTCTCCTAGCATCATCCCTGGCCTTCTCTCTCATCCACGCATTCAACCCGGGATTCGGATTGCAGGCCTTCTTGGGCGTATTCGTAGCCGGTCTAGCTCTAGGGTTGATGAGGCGAGAGTGGGGTCTCGGACCTGCAATGTCGATGCACTTCTCGTGGAACATATTAATGGAGCACCTCTGGGGATATCCCACGAGTGGATTGCGGGGACCCAGCGTATTCGTATCAAAACTCGTCGGATCAGATATCTTGACTGGTGGAGATTTCGGACCTGAGGCCTCTATTATAGTGATGATCGAGTTCTTTTCGCTCTTCTTGGCCTTTCTATCTATATTGCAAAGGGACCGCTTACCTTAAAGGTTTTCATCCGCATTCAACGCCTATGTGGCTCGATCCCATATCACTTCTATGGTGGTTATTCATATTCTACCTGCTCATGGCCCCCCAGCTCCAGCATAGGGCCATCCAGAACGCCAGAAGAAAGGTCATGGAGGCCCTAGCTAGGAAGAGGGGGAGCAGCGTGATAACTCTCATCCACAGGGAGGAGTCCATCGGCCTGTTCGGGATACCCTTCTACAAGTTCATCGATATCGACGATTCCGAGAGCGTCCTTAGAGCGATAAGATCCACGCCTCCGGACACCCCCATTGATCTGATAATCCACACACCTGGAGGCCTCGTGCTGGCAGCCTCCCAGATAGCTAGGGCTCTGAAGAAGCACCCGGCGAAGACAACTGTCATAGTCCCCCACTACGCCATGAGCGGTGGTACCCTCATAGCCTTGGCAGCTGACGAGATAATCATGGACGAGAACGCCGTTCTAGGTCCGGTAGACCCTCAACTGGGTCAGTTCCCAGCCCCATCTTTGATAAAGGTCGTTGAGAAGAAGAGCGTGGACAAGGTCGATGATCAGACCTTGATACTAGCTGACGTAGCCGGAAAGGCGATAAATCAGGTGAGGGAGCTCGTTACATGGCTTCTTGAGGATAAGCTGGGTAGGGAGAAGGCTGAGGAGGTGGCGAAAACGCTGACAGAGGGAAGATGGACTCACGATTATCCCATAACCGTAGAAGTTGCGAAGGAGCTAGGTCTTCTCGTTTCCACTGATGTGCCGTCAGAGGTCTATCAACTCATGGAACTCTTTCCACAACCCTTGAAGACGAGGACTCAGAGTGTTGAATTCTTCCCTGCCCTGCCCAAGGGCGAGGGCAAGGCATGACTTTCACCATAGTTATTATTTTTATTTTTCTGTAATGGTCATGTAGGGAGATGCCGATGGATTCCGAGGAGATTAAGGCCAAGATCCTTTATGCCCTTAGGTTCGTCACGGATCCCGAAATACCGATAAATGTGGTCGACTTGGGACTGATCAGGAAGCTGGAGGTGGAAGACTCTAAAGTGTATCTGAGGGTGGTGATGACCGCCCCTGGCTGCCCGTATTCCTCAATGATAGTTCAGCAGATAGAGGAGAGCATAAGGAGTGCGATACCCGAGCTCGAGGAGGTCAAGGTGGAGCTCGAGATATTCCCCCCTTGGACCCCATTCGACATGACCGAGAGGGGGAGGGAGCAGTTCAAGAAGATGTACGGTTATGATCTGGCCGAGGGGTTCCTGAAGAGGTACGGTAGTGTAGAAAACTACTATGAACTAGTGAGAAAGTACTACGGCCTAGACAAGGAGTCCAAAAAAGAGGGTGAGAGGGATTCCCAAGCCTGAAATCACCTGAATTTAGGCATCCTCGTATCTTTCAAAAATTTTTGTCGTTATAATGTCGAAAAGACCTAATGCGATTCCCCAGATCGCCTTTTTAAGTAATCCCTTCCATTCTAGGAGGGGGTGTCCTCCCATTAGAGCAGCAGTTTTGGGTGCCGGATCAGTTGGTAAGGCCATATCGTATGACCTTTACGAAAGGGTGACGGGTTCCGACCTCATCCTCGTCGACAAATGCAGGCCCTGCCTTGAGGAGGCCTCAAAACTTATCGGCAGGTCTGAAGTCAAGCAAGTGGAGATAAGGGGAGAGGACGACATCTACAGGATAATAAAGGATGTGGATGCGGCTGTCAACGCCCTCCCCGGGCGCTTCGGCAGGGCCTCCTGGATGGCCGCCATTAAGGCTGGCGTAGACCTAGTGGACGTGAGCTACTCCCCTGATGACCCCACCCAGTACCATGTGCAGGCTAGCGATGCCGGGGTGACGATAATTCCGGATGCCGGTGTGGCCCCTGGACTCAGCAACATGATGGCTGGAAGGGCCTACGCCCAGCTTGAGGAGGTCAAGGAGCTCAAAATATACGTTGGCGGAATTCCCGAAAAGCCGATACCTCCTCTCGGATACCTGGTGACTTGGAGCCCAGAGGACCTGATCGATGAGTACGTTAGGCCCGCTAGGGTCATCAACAAAGGTAACATCATTGAGAGGCCTGCTGTCAGCGAGATCGAGAAGGTCTTCATACCCGGTGTGGGTGAGCTCGAGGCCTTCCTCACCGACGGACTCAGGACCATGCTCAAGACCCTCAAGGGAGTGGAGGTCATGGAGGAGAAGACCCTCAGGTGGCCCGGGCACGCAGAGAAGATAGAGCTTCTGAAGGTGCTTGGGTACTTGGACAAGGATCCACTCGACCTCAACGGATCGAGTGTGAGCCCCGCTAATGTGACCGCCAAACTGTGGAGGGAGAAGCTCAAGGGGGACACGAAGGATATGGTGGTCCTCAGGGTAATTGCCAGCGGTAGGACGAGCCTTAACAATGTAGAGATAGAGTACAGGATGGTCGACAGGTACGACGAGAACACGGGATTCTCGGCGGTGGCTAGGACTACCGCCTTCGTCGCCACCGGTATGCTCAAGCTCATAACCGAGGGATCCATTCCGGGACCGGGAGTGATTCCACCGGAGGTCATAGGGATGGATGAGAGCCTCTTCTCATCAGTGGCTGAGTGGCTCTCTTGGAGGGGAATAAATATACTGGAGAGGGTGACCGAGTCTAGGAGGATCCCCTCTATTCCTTCCTGAGTTTCTCCTCCACCACCCTCACTTTGTAATCCATCGTTATCGTCTTGTCCCTCCTGTCATCTATCTTTATGACGGTAACCACTCTAGGCGCTCCCTTGGAGAAGGGAACCTCGTGCATCTCCTTCAACACCTTGAAGAGTTCGTCTAGGTCCCCCTCTATTACCGTAGATGTGGGGGTCAGCTGGTAATTGAGACCCGACCGCTTCACCACCTTCAAAGCCTCGGCAACGTAATCGCTGACGCTGGCCCCCACCCCAACGGGGACTATCGTTATTTCCGCCATGGGCATGAGATCACCCGCGCTTACCAAGAGCTGAACAGATTAAGTATTACCCTCACCATCGCTTCCATCCTCGTTGGAGCTTCGATCAAATCGCCTGCCTAGGCTGATGAAGAACTCTCTATTCAGGTGTATATCGAAATCTGCCGTCCTATAATACTTCCTGATGATCGCTCTCTCCTCATCCACCTCAGTTTCCACGGTGAGCAGTCCTTTCTTAACAAGCTCCTTGAGATGGAGGATAAGAAGGGGCTTAGAAACTCCTAAGAGACTCCTGAGTTCCCGGTTGCTCCTTCTCCTCAAGGAACAGAGGGCTAGAATTCTAAGTCTTAACGGGTGGGATAAAGCCTTCATTAGAGAGGACAATGATTTTACCTCTTCCTCTGCCTCATTCAATAAACCTTCACTCCCTCATTTCTTCCCTTAACTCTCTTATCTCCCGTTTTAATCCTCTGATTTCCTCTAGGAGTTCCTTAATGAGCGTGGAAAGCTCCTCTTCAGAGTCCGATCTCGAGAAACTACTTGAGGGTTTCCCTAACAACTCTTTGAAGAGATAGAAGATCACTAAGATCACTCCTACTACTATAATGATGTTCAACAGAGGACTTAGTACTGGTCCCCAGTCAGGTCCGGGTGGTAGAGGCGGTAGGGCATCTGGAGAGGAAGGCCCGATTGGTTCTGCTAGAGATTGAGCCTCAGGAGACTTGGGTGGCTCGATAGGTATAAGCGCAACGGTCTGTGAGAGAACCGCCATCGTGGAAGAAACGCCTATCAGCAGCATCAGAGTGAAGATCACCATATACTTTGTCATAGATATCTTACCCGGATAAGATATTACTAACCCTATCTAATAAAGTTTTCTCGAGATCTAGTTCGGAAACATTATACGGGAATAGCTAACACATCTTCGGTGAATATGAAGCCAGAAAGGTTCAAATTCGGTGTGGAACCCCTAGATTTCCTCTTGCCCCAGGGCATACTCAGGAGCAGTCTGATAGGCGTCTTCGGGGAAACTGGTACTGGAAAGAGTGTCCTGCTAAATGAGATAGCGTATCGAACCCTCAAACGAGGTGACAGGGTCCTCATGGTCCTGCTGGAAGATACACCCGCCTCTAGACTGATGAACTTCGCCGCTCTGGGCTTTGATGTGATGGGCTACGTGAGGAAGGGCGACCTTGAATTCTTGGACTGCTTCTCCTACAGGCTCAGGGAGAAGGGTATAGATCTGCCCGAGGACCTCGCCAAGGTCTTGGACGGTGCCAAGGGAATAGTGAACGTCGAGGATCCTAGGAACCTTGACACATTCTGGGATCAGATTGAAAGGGACGCCAGAAGCATGAGAGGGAGGGGGATCGTCCTGATAGATTCACTGACCGAGTTTCTGACGATAACCCCAGATCCATCCTCGCTCTTGGACCTGATGAAGGTAGTGAAGGCGGTAGTGAGTAAGCACTACATGGTCCCAGTCATATACACCTTCCACTTCGGGTTCTTCGACGACTTCAGGTACGTACTGGAGGTCGCCTCTGACGGGGTCTTGGACCTCAGATTCAACCCAGAGGTGATAAAGGAACTCCTGATAAAACAGATGAGGGTAAGGAGGATGAGCGGGTCTAGGCACAGGCCTGACTGGGTTACCTTCGATGTGGAACCCGGCAAGGGGCTCGTCATCCTGAGGAAGTGATCCCGGTTGAGAAGCTCGATGAATGCAGCTAAGGCGATCCTGAGATCGATGGGTTTCGAGATCGTCGGGGAGAGGATTCCGATCAGGAGGGGAGGCTTCGAGATAAGCGACGTGGACATCATGGCCTCAAAAGGAGGTGAACTTTACGCAGTGGAGGTCAAGAGCGGCAGGCTGGACGTTGGAGGGGTGAGACAAGCTTATGTAAACTCCCTCCTGGTAAATGCGAAGCCCTTAGTCGTCTGTAGGGGATTCGCAGATCCTTCAGCTGAGATTCTAGCAAAGGAGCTGGAGATAGAGGTGATTGTGCTTGAGGACCTCCTCTTGTCCGACCCTGAGGAGTTGAGATCCATCATAAGGGAAGAGATAAGGAGGGGGATCATGGAAGTACTGCCCGCGGTGATCAATCCCCCTGAACTGGAATCCGTGGACTTGAATGTGCTTAGGGCGATAGCCTCCACGGAAGGGTTCAAAGAGGCTGCTGAGATCCTCAAGGTCACTGAAGACGATCTGGGTAGGGAACTGGGAAGGATGAGGCGTCAGGGGAAGATACCTAGGTGGGTGAGGGATTACTCCGAGCTGAAGGAGTGGGCCATCTCCCTCTTGAAATCCCATGGGGAAACTTTTTCTCGTAGGTCCACTGATAAGGAGTGATGAGGGCGATTCTGATAGTCGTTGCGGTGCTGATCATCTTGGGTGCTATCCTTCTCCTTTTAGGAACATCCTTAAGCCCTCAGAAATCTCCCGAGACCACTTCAAGTGCTGGTGGAGGTGGGAGTTTGTCCTTCACCTTGAAGTCCGTGTTCGCTAATGGTGAGAGGATCCCCATCAAGTACACCTGCGATGGGGAGGATATATCCCCGCCCCTGAGCTGGGAGGGTCAGCCCGAGGGTGTCGTGAGCTACGTGTTGATAGTGGAGGATCCCGACGCCCCGATTGGGACGTTCACCCACTGGGTCATGTACAACATACCTGGCAAGCTGACCTCGCTACCAGAGGGTGTCCCCAAACAGAAGGAGACAGAGCTCGGCATGCAGGGGATCAACGATTTCAGGAGAGTAGGTTACGGTGGCCCCTGTCCTCCACCCGGGAAGCCCCACAGGTACTTCTTCAAGCTGTACGCCCTTGAATCCACCTTGGACCTCCCTCCAGGTGCGAGGAAGAGGGATGTCATCGAGGCCATGGAGGGTCATGTGCTGGCCCAATCCCAGATCATGGGCATCTACGGCAGGGGTTGACCCTCCTCATCACCCATTTTTGTGGAGCACCGCGATCAGCGAGTCCACTGAACGTTGGCTTGCCGATCAATCTCTTCATAATTGAGCTTTATTGAACCAGCGTCAGAAATGTAGGTTCCTATGGAAACTACTCTTGGAAAAATGAGATCATGGGTTAAGGCTTTATTTTATCGATCGGCCGCTAGGCCCAAGTGATTCTCATGGGTAGACTCTCTAGAGAGGATGTGATCCGATTTTCCGACCAGTATATGATGACCAACGTGGCTAGGTGGTGGAAGGACGATCCAGTGGTCATAGAGTCAGGTAAGGGAGCAATTCTCAGAGATATGGATGGGAGGGAGTACATAGATCTCCATGCCATGCATGCGGTCGCCTCTCAGGGCTACTCTCATCCCAAGATAATTCAGGCGGTTAAGGAACAGCTTGAGAAGGTTTTTGTGGTAGCGACTGACTTTTATAACGAGCCCCAAGCCCTCCTCGCCAAGAAGCTTGCTGAGATAACCCCTCCAAAGCTCAAGAGGAGCTTCTTCGTGAATTCGGGGGCCGAAGCGGTTGAGACGGCCACCCTCCTCGCCAAGAGGGCCACCGGAAGGCCTGGAATTATAGCTCTGTGGGGTGCCTTCCACGGCAGGACCCACATGCCGAGGACCCTGACGGGTTTCTCGAAGTACAAGAAGGGCATGGGTCCCTTCCCTTATGGGGTGATGCATCTCCCCAACTACTACTGCTACAGGTGTCCCCTCGGCTTGGAGTATCCGAGCTGCAACCTTCAGTGCGCTAGAATGCTCGACGATGCCTTGAAATACGCTGCTCCTGAGGAAGTAGCGGCCTTCATAGCGGAGCCCATTCAGGGTACAGCCGGGAACATAGTTCCCCCGCCTGATTACTTCAGAATAGTCAAGAACATCCTCGATCAGTACGACATACTCTTCATCGCGGACGAGGTGATCACCGGCTTCGGTAGGACCGGGAAGCTCTTCGCTATAGAGCACTTCGGGGTGGAACCCGACATAATGACCATGGCCAAAGCTCTCGGGGGAGGCTTCCCGGTTTCCGCAGCTATAGCTAGTGAGGAGGTGGGTACGGCCTTCAAGCCTCTGGACCATTACTCCACCTATGGGGGCAATCCGCTCGCCATGGCAGCGGCCCTCGCAGCCATAGAGGTCATAGAGGAGGAGGATTTGGTGGAGAAGTCGGCTAAGAACGGGGAATACATGTTAAAGAGGCTCAGGGAGCTCATGGACAAACACGAGTTGATAGGGGAAGTAAACGGCAAGGGATTGCTCATCGGCTTGGAACTCGTTAAGGACAGGGAAACGAAGGAACCAGCAGTGGAAGAGGCGGCCAAGTTCAGAATAGAACTCAGGAAGAGGGGCGTTATAATAGGCCCGCCGGGATGGACTGGTTCCAGAATTAGGATAAATCCACCACTCGTGATCACTAAGGAGCAGATAGACCGCGCGATAGAGGCCATCGACGAAGCGCTCACGGTTATAGAGAGAGAATGATTCTCGTCAGCTTAACACTAACAATTTTTTTACTTTTTATCGCTCTTTGTCGATACGAATCTCGGACTTATTTATTGACTTTTTTACGACGTAATTTCTCTAGTAAATTTTATTCAATTAAAACTTATATAAGGTAAATTGAGCCAAACATAAGGCCTTTATCCACCTATAAGAAAAACGATTTTCCCCGTTTTCAGCTCATATTGAGCGCTGACTGGGACCTACTGTAGGAGAGGCTTTATATTTTATCGAATCTCGTCAGGTTAACACCTTAGGGGGTGTTACCCTAATGGATACGAAGACATGGATCTTGGCTATCGTATTACTGATTGTGGGTCTACTGGTGGGATATTTTGCCGCAGGTCCAAGTCAGGTTAAGACTATCACCACCACTAAAATGGTGGAGAAGACCGTTACCGTCACGAAGACGGTGGCTGGCACTACTCCTCAGCCGACCCAGACCACCACTGCCCCTGCTAAGAAGGTTGAGGTCAAGGTCGGTATTCTGCTTCCCTTGTCGGGAGGTTCCGCTTTCTCTGGTCAGGAGGATCTGAGGGGAATCCAGCTGGCTGCTCTTCACATAAATCAGAGTAAGTATCCGAATATCAAATTCACCATGAAGCTGGTAATCGCAGATACTCAGACCAAGCAGGATGTGGCCGTTACGGAGCTGAGGAGGCTCGCTCAGGAGGGAGTGGTAGCGATAATAGGTGCTTATAACTCTGCAGTTACTTACCCGTCCGCTGCTGAGGCTGAGAGGATCGGGCTACCTTACGTCGTGCCCGAGTCTGTATCAGACAAGATCACTGCTCAGGGATGGAAGTACGTGTTCAGGACCTGCGCCAACGCTAGTAAGTATGCTTACGACACACTCTGGGCCATGGCCGACATCGCTAAGGCCAATGGCGTGGAGGTAAAGTCCGTGGCCCTCATATACGAGAACTCCGACTTCGGTGTCACAACCACGGAAGGACTGAAGAAGTATCTGAACAAATTCTTCCCGAACGCTAAGATCGTGCACGAGGAGAGCTATCCGGCTGAGGAGATAACAAGCATGGACGACATGGTCGCTAAGCTCAAGGCCGAGAACCCTGACATAGTGTTCCACGTGGCCTATCTGAAGGACGCTGTCCTCTTCGTGCAAACCATGAAGAAGCTCAACTGGTACCCGAAGGCCTATGTGGGTGCCGGTGCTGGTGGACAAACTAGGGTAGAGTTCATAGAGCAGCTCGGAGCCGACGCCAACTACGCCTACACCCAGACCGAGTGGCAGCCCGACTTCCTGAACTCCAAGGCTCTCGCCAAGTGGGCTTGGATAAATGAGGACTTCAAGAAGCTCTATGGTAGGGACATGGTCGGCAGCTCCGCCCTAAACTACGTGGGCACCTACGTGCTCGCCGTGGCCATTCAGAAGGCTCTTGATTCGGGAGCTAACCCGAGCGACATAAAGGCGTTTAGGAAGGCCGTGAGGGATGCCCTCGAGACAATTAAGATACCCGCTGGCGAGCTTCCGCTCATGCCTTGGGGTGTAGATCTAACTGTACCCAACCACCAGAACCCCGAGGCCGCCGTGGCAATGGCCCAGATACTTGAAGGTAGGTTCAGAGTGGTCTGGCCAATAGAGTTCGCTCCAGTGAAGGCCGTGTTCCCAGCGCCCGGCTGGGGCTGATTCCCATTTCTTCCCATTTTTCACTTCTTTCTCAGGAGGTGAACCTCCATGGTGGAATTTAGCGCGTATACGCAGCTGTTGGTATCCTATGCCATACTAGGTGGTGTCTACGGGCTCACCGCTCTAGGGCTCTCACTGATCTGGGGCGTCATGAAGGCTGTAAACTGGGCCCACGGTGATTTCCTCATGGTGGGTATGTACACAGCTTTCTGGACGGTCACCCTCTTCGGCATAGACCCCTATATCGCTGCCATAGTGGCATTCATTCTTCTTGGCCTGTTAGGAATGGTAACCCATGTGATAGCTATTGAACCGGTCGTAGAGAAGCCCGGCGGCCATGAGGCTACCTTACTTACCACATTGGGCATTTCAGTTATACTGGAAAGCTTGGCTCTCATACTCTGGTCTCCTAGCCCTAGATCGTTCCAGAATGTCTATAAGAGCACCTACATAGAGGTATTCGGTATAAGGACGAGTGTGGCCGAGGCCATAGCTTTCGCAGTCTCCATAGTGGCAATAGTGGCTGTTGACCAGTTCCTAAAGAGGGTAAGGATAGGGAAAGCTATAAGGGCCGTGTCTCAGAACCCCGTAGGGGCTAGAGTGGTGGGGATAGATGTTCCCAGAATAAGGCTTATGACCTTCGGTCTCGGTGTTGCCTTGGCTGGAATGGCAGGTGTGCTTGTGGCCACATTCTACCCGAACATAAGACCTCTGGCCGGATACGTGTGGGACATAGCCTCTTATGTCGTAGTGATATTCGCTGGATTGGGTACGATATACGGAGTGATATTTGCAGGGATTATTATTGGAGTCACCGAAGGTCTCGGAACCATAGTGTTCTCAAATGCCTTCAGGCAAATACTGGTCTATGTGGTGTTCTTGACCGTTCTACTCCTGAGACCACAGGGACTCTTCGGAAAGGCCTTGAGGAGGGTTTAAGATGGAATTTAAGTTAGCATGGAAATGGGTAGTGATAGCGATACTGCTGATCTTGGCTCTCATCTTCCCCCTGTTCGCTGATGAGTTCTTGGTATCCATCCTCATGCAAGCGTACCTCTGGGCATTCTTGGCGATGAGCTGGGATGTTATCGGAGGATATGGAGGGCAGTTCTCGCTGGGGCATGCGGCTTTCATTGCTCTCGGAGCGTATACCTCCACGATCCTTCTAGAGAGTTACGGAGTATCTCCTTGGATAGGTATGTGGGCTGCTGGCTTGGTGGCCGGAGCTGCAGGTGCATTGGTGGGGGTAGCCTCTCTGAGGTTGAGGGGTCCCTTCTTCGCACTGGGTACGATAGCATTTGCCGAATTAGTCAAACTCCTCCTGCTATACTTCAAAGGCATAACGGGCGGTCCACTGGGAATCCTGATCACTAAGAGTGGCCCGGAATACATGTTGTTCGAAAGCCAAGCCCATTACTACTACCTGATGTTCGCGTTAATGATCGCCGGCCTTCTCTTCCTCAAGTGGTTTGAAGCTTCAAAATTCGGTATAGGTTTGGTCGCTATAAGGGAGGATGAGGAGGCGGCGGAGGGAGTCGGCATAAATGTTTACAGGACAAAGGTAATAGGGGCGGCGATAAGTGCATTTCTCACTGGTATAGGAGGTACTATCTACGCCCAGTGGATTCACTTCATCAGGCCGGACATAATCGTGAAGCTCGAGTATTCAACGCAGATAGCCGCAATAGACGTTGTCGGAGGGGCGGGAACGCCATACGGCGGATTAATAGGGGCCTTGATCTTGGTGCCTCTCTCCCTGTACTTGAACGCCATATTCGGAGGGATGATAGCAGGTCTCAGCCTGATACTCTATGGTGTCGTGCTGCTGGTCGTGGTGGTCATGGTACCCGGAGGAATCTATGGACTTGTCAGGAGGAAGTGGTTAAGTCGCAAAAAGGGAGGTGAGTGATGTGCTTGAGGTAAAGGATGTGGTGAAGAGGTTCGGCGGCCTGGTGGCCCTCAACAAAGTGAGTCTTACTTTGAAGGAGAACGAGCTCCTCGGACTGATAGGACCGAACGGATCTGGAAAGACCACGCTATTCAATGTGATAACGGGGTACTATAGACCTGAGGAGGGTAAGGTATTCTACAGAGGAGAGGAGATTACGGGACTCAGACCTCACCTAATAGTCAAGAAGGGCATAGCTAGGACTTTTCAGATACCGAAGCCATTCGGCAGGCTCACAGTCTTGGAGAATGTCATGTCAGCGGCAATGTATGGTAGAAAGGCTGCATCTAGAAGTGAGGCTAGGGAGATAGCCATGGACTGGCTCGAGTACGTTAGGCTAAAGGACAAGGCTGATGTGGAGGCCAAGGCCCTCAACATAGTGGAGAGGAAGCTGATGGAGCTGGCGAGAGCATTGTCGACAGGCCCAGACCTCCTGCTGCTTGATGAGCTTGTGGCTGGACTCAACCCCTCCGAGATGATGGAAGTAGTGAAGCTTGTCAGGAAGCTGGTGGATGAGAGGGGGCTCACAATAATAATGGTAGAGCATGTGATGAAAGCGGTGATGAGCATCTCGGACAGGGTTTTCGTCCTTCACAGGGGTGCGAAACTGGCAGAGGGTAGACCCCAGGAGGTCTCAAGGGATCCGAAGGTGATCGAGGCTTACTTGGGAGAACCGATCCAAGTGTGAGGTGATTTTGTATGCTCCTCGAACTCCAGAAGATAAACGCTGGATATGGTGACCTCCAAGTTCTCTGGGATGTTAACCTCTCCGTGGACAAGGGAGAGATAGTGAGTCTGCTGGGGAGCAACGGTGCCGGGAAGACCACCACATTAAGGGTGATCTCAGGTCTACTGAAGCCCTTCAGTGGTAAGGTGGCGTTTAACGGTCGGGACATTACCAAGCTGCCCAGCAACAAGAGGGTGGAGATAGGTCTAGCTCTGGTGCCCGAAGGCAGGCAGCTCTTCCCTGAGATGACCGTCTTGGACAACTTGGAGATGGGCGCATACACTAAGAGGGCTAGGGACAAGTTCCACGAGACGCTCGAGTGGGTGTTCTCCCTCTTCCCCAAATTGAAGGAGAGGAGAGCCCAGCTGGCAGGAACGATGAGCGGAGGAGAGCAACAGATGCTCGCGATAGCTAGAGGACTGATGAGCAGACCAGAGGTCCTCATGATGGATGAGCCCTCCATGGGACTCGCGCCTAAGCTTGTCCTAGAGATATTCGGGACGATAAAGAAACTCAGAGAGGAGGGGGTGACCATCCTCCTAGTGGAGCAGAACGCCAAGGCTGCCTTAGATGTGTCTGATAGAGCCTACATCTTGGAGACCGGGAGGATAGTGCTCCATGGACCGGCGCAGGAGCTCCTCGGAATGGACGAGGTGAGAAAAGCTTACTTGGGAATTTAAGGGTTCCCCTCCCCCTTTTTCGGTAAGAACTCTCCAGCATTCGACTGAGAATCAAGCTTCAGACAGATAGCTTATAATCCCCCGCTGCCTAGTCTAACCGTATGCTGACCCTCAAGCCACGCAGTCCTGAGATGGCGAGGGCCCTAGTGAACTTCGCTCAGGGAGTTCAGAAGTCCTTCGGGGACAGGCTGGTTGCCCTCTACATAGCAGGCACCCGTCCATAGAGGTCGACGGATACAACGCTTTGGTCGTCTTGAAGGAGGTCAGGCCCGGTGATCAGGAGCTGGCCATCAAGCTAGCAATAGAGTCGTGCAGGGAGCTGGATCCCGAGGATCAGATAGCTCCCTTGGTTGTGGGGGAGGATGAACTTGAGAAGGTCGAGATCCCCTCAGAGTTTCGCAGAAAAGTCTAGGCTGCTATTACATCAGGCCGAGCTGGATCTCTTCCACGGTTGCTTTGAGAAATCCGCAAGCGCTTCCTACTTTGCGGTAGAGAACGCTCTCAACGCACTTTCCCTAGAGAGACAGGGGAACCTCCCCAAGGGATACAGGAGCAGCTGGCGCTCATGGGCAGGTGGTTTCCTGAGGAAGCCACAGAGTTCGATCGGATGCATAGGGTACGTGTGAAGGCGGATCACTGGGACGATCTCATCCCTGAGGAGGATGCTAGGAAGCAGCTAGAAAGTGCCAAGAGGCTAGTGGAGAAGTTACTCTCCCCGCTCTGAGTAGGCAGATCTGGAACCCTATTTTGACTCTGACCTTCACCTTCACATACGTTCCAGCACGGCCTCAGCGACCTCGAAGGTTGTGGCATTCCCCCCGAGATCGGGGGTCAGCACACCATCCTTAACGGCCCTCTCCACCGCTTCGCGCATCTTCCTCCCTATATCATCGAGCCTTCCTTCCCTATACTTGATTCCCAACCATTCGAGCATCATGGAGGCCGCCAATATCGTTCCTAGGGGATTGGCTATTCCCCTTCCAGCTATGTCCTCCGCGGTCCCATGGATGGGTTCGAAGGCGGCATACTCATCTCCTATTTGCGCCGAGCCGCAGAGTCCCAAGCTGCCGATCACCCCGGCGGCCACGTCCGAGAGTATATCCCCATATAAATTGGGGAGGAGCATCACGTCGAAGGGACGATCGACCTTCACGAGCCTGTAGGCAGCGGCATCCACTATGTAATCATCCGCTTCAACGCTGGGATGTTTGGAGGCCACGTGATAGAACTCCTCGAGGAAGAGGCCGTCGCTAACCTTCAAGACGTTTTTCTTGTGGATGGCCGTGACCTTGGCCCTGCCCTCCCTCTCAGCGAGTCGGAAGGCGAACTCCGCTATCCTCCTGGCGCCTCTTCGAGTTATCACCCTCCTGGTAACAGCCACATCCCCCCGGAGCTCCTCCTCACCTGAGTACAAACCTTCTACGTTCTCTCTTACCATCACAAGATCCATGCGCCTGAGGGATATGCCATCATAACTCTTGAAGGGTCGTATGTTTGCGTATAGATCGAACTCCCTCCTGATTCTCAGGTTAACGCTCGGATAGCTCCTCCCCTTGGTGGGGGTGGCAATCGGGCCCTTGAGAAGGGCGTCACTCTCCCTCAACTTATCCATCCCGCCCTCCTCCATTGGCAGCCCGGTCTCATTGAAGTAGGCCTTGCCGGCCCTTACCTCCACGAACTCCGCATCCACGACCCTTTCCAGTAGGGAGAGAGTGGCGTCAATGACCTCGGGTCCCACGCCGTCGCCCCTTATCACCGCTATCCTGGGCCTCAAGCCCATCACTCCCAGGGCAGTTTCCCGTGCCTCTTGTAGTAGGACTCTATTCCTCCCTCCTCGAGCAGCGACATTATCATCGGTGGGAACGGCTTGAAGTTCGCCTCCGTTCCCTTGGAGAGGTCCCTGACGGTGCCCTCTCGTAAGTCGACTTCCATCTCGTCACCATCCTCTGCCTCTACCCTCGCCTCCACTACGGGAAGGCCCACGTTTATCGCGTTCCTGTAGAAGATCCTCGCGAAGCTCTCGGCCACGACAGCACCAACTCCCACGAGCTTGAGGAGTCTAGCGGCATGCTCCCTACTCGATCCGTATCCGAAATTCCTTCCGGCCACTATAATGTCATTGGGCCTGACCCTCTCGCTGAACCCGGGTATGAGATCATTGAACACGTACTGCCTCATCTCCTCTAGGGTCCTGACCTTGTACTTGAGCCTGCCCGGGATTATGTGATCCGTGGTAACGTGATCCCCCAATCTCCAAGCCCTGCCCCTGATCCTCATGATAGCAACCTCCTCGGATCGGTAAGCTGTCCCCTCACAGCGGTCGCTGCTGCCGTCACCGGGGAAGCTAGGTATATCTGGCTGGACGGGTGACCCATCCTTCCCGGGAAGTTCCTGGTGGAGGTAGAAACCACCACCTCCTCCGGACCGAGCACTCCCATGTGGGCTCCTATGCACGGTCCACATGTGGGGGGACCTATCACGCAGCCAGCCTCCGTCAACTCAGCAAGGATGCCCGACTCTATTAGGGTCATGTACACCTCCTTAGACGCCGGGGCCGCGATGCACCTCACCCCCTTCTTGACCCTGTTCCCCCTGAGCACCCTGGCCGCCTGCAGGAAGTCCTCGAATCTCCCTCCTGAGCAGCTGCCGATGAACACCTCGTTGACATCCACTCCCTCCATCTCCTCTACGGGCCTAACATTATCCAAATTTCCGGGGAGCGCCACATTCGGCTGGATTTCCCGGGCATTGAATACGATCTCATCCCTGTAGTCAGCATGGGGATCCGGCTGGAGGGGCTCCGCCTCGACACCCCTCTCCCTCAACCATCTGAGGGTCACACCGTCAGCTGGCACCAGCCCTACCTTGGCCCCCATCTCGACGCTCATGTTAGAGAGCACCGCCCTTGAATCCACGCTCATCTCCTCCACTACCGATCCTAGAAACTCCACTGCCTTGTAATTCGCTCCATCGCTTCCCAATCTCCCTATTATCTCGAGAATTACGTCCTTCGCCATGACACCATCCTCCAGTTTCCCCTCTACAGTGATCGCCATCGTCTCGGGAACCCTCAACCAGATCCTCCCTCTAGCCATGGCTATCGCCGCGTCAGTGCTCCCCACTCCTGTGGCGAAGGCCCCGTAGGCTCCTAAGGTCACTGTGTGGCTGTCGGCCCCTAGAACCACCATCCCAGGCCTGACTAACCCAGCCTCGGGGATGACTTGGTGGCTTATCCCGTTCCCCACATCGAATATCTTGATACCGTGCCTTGAAGCGAAGGCCCTCATCTGAATGTGCAGCGCCGCCGCCTCGGCATGCGGAGCTGGAGCCGCGTGATCTATGGTGAACACCACGTTCCCCGATACAGAATCAAATCCTAGGCCCTCGAGCACGTCTATGGCGAGGGGCGCGGTGCCGTCGTGGGCGTACACCAGATCCACATTAACTACCACGTGCTCGCCAGCCTCCACATCCCTCCCCAGCTTCGAGGAGAGTATCTTCTCGGTCATCGTCCCTCCCAAACCTCGATCCCCTCCACCAGCTCAGGTACATATCTTCTCAGGATCCCCAGCACCTCCTCATCACTCAGAGGCTCGGTCCTCCCACCTTCAAAGGAATTCAGGACCTCTCTATAAGCTATGTCTAAACGAGGATCTCCCTTCAGGGACATCCAGTCCTTGACCCCAGCCTTCTTCACGAGCCAGTATATCAGACCAGCTCTTCCAGAGTATGGCGTGATCTCCACATCGTAGGGTATTCCGAGCACCTCCTCGGGATCGAATGGCAGGTAAATGGCAGGATTCTTGAGCAGACCGTCGATGTGTATCCCCGCCTTGGTCCTGAACGCGTTCTCCCCTAATATTGGGTAGAAGACCGGTACGTGGAAACCCATCCTCAGGAAGAGGTCCCTCGCCTCTCTCAGCGCTTTCAGATTGAGGGGCGACCCCTTCACCAGCTGGGCGTGGAAGAGGGCCATGGCTTCAAGAGGGCAGTTACCTGCCCTCTCCCCTATGCCGAGGAGGGTGCAGTTGGACAGGGAGGCCCCGTACACCCAGGCGGCGAGGTGGTTGGCCACGACCAAGTGGAAATCGTTGTGCCCGTGAAACTCCAATTGAGTGCTCTTCAACCCGAGATCATCCAGCAGGAGCCTTATCAGCCTCGGTATACTCCTGGGGAGCGGAGCCTCGACGAACGGCAGTCCCATGCCCAGCGTGTCGGAGAGCTTGAACCCAACCTCCGTACCGTGCCTCTCAGCCAGCCTCAGCACCTCATCCAAGAAGGGGAGGAGGAACCCGTAAACATCACACCTCGTTATATCCTCCATGGCCACCTTGAGCTTCAGGCCCATCTTCAGTCCCTCCTCCACCGCCCTGAGGTACTTGGCCTTGGCCGTCTCCCTGTCCATCCCCAGCTTGTGGACTATATGGTAGTCGGATACAGAGGTGAGGACTATCGTCTCATCCAATCCCGCCTCCTTGACCAGTCTAAGATCCTCCAGCCTGGCCCTGACCCACCCTATGGGCCTAGGATACGTGGCGTAGTCCTTTATCCTCCTTATGACCTCCCTGTCCTTTCTAGTGTAGGGAAAGAGCTCAATGTCCCTAACAACGCCGCTCCCATTATCCAGCTCAACGAGAACCTCGTAGATGGCCATCGCTTCCTCGATTGTGAAGGGTCTGCTCCCCTGCTGCCCATCCCTCAGCGTGGTATCGGTCAGTATGAGCTCGTGAGTCGGAGGTCTCCTGAAAAATCTCGGAACGCCCAGCTCGGGGAAGAACCAGCTCGGATCGGACGCCCCCATTCCTTTCACCGGATTCGGACCAAGTGGTCCTGTGAAATATTTATACATTCCTTTTATCGTCGCATATTATCCGAAAATCGAATATAGCGGGCGTGAAACTTGTATAGTCGTAAAACTAAGGGTGCTACGTCTCTCGTCTAATTGCGTTTGAATATATAAAAAGAGTTAGGTGAGTAGATCATGCGGCCCCCACAGGAGCAGGAGTAGGTACGGGCCTCCTTCTAAGGAGGTAGACAGCCGAAATTATTGCGGCTGCACCCACTATTCCCAATCCCAAAACTGTGGGATCTAGCTGGGGCCTCTCCACCGTCACGGTCCTCACGGAGCTCACGGTCCGGGTTACGGTGACTGTCTTGGGCTGCTGGATCGTCTGGGTCCGCGTGGCCGGGGCTCGGGCCTGAGCGGTCTGGATGGGCGGTCCCTTCACCTCAACCACTATGTCCGTGGTGTTAACGCAGCCGCAGTCTTCAGCCTTCGCTATCAGGGTGGCCGTGTACTCCCCGGGCGGGGCGTCCCTCAAAGTGAGGTTAATTGATCCCAGCTCACCAACCCTCAGTTTGGCTGGTAAGGAATATGAAATGCCGGATGGTAATCCTACCAGCGTCAGGATCGCCTCATTCACGTCAGGTGAGTTGAGAATCACGACGAGCTCTGACTCAGGATTGTCCTCTGTAAGAACCACGTGGCTCGGCCTCACGTCAATCGTTATCTCGCCCACGGTTCTCTCGACGAGTATCATCACCTGCCTGCTCTTGAGGAGCTCCTCCTCCCTGTACAGCTCAACGCTCATCCCATAGGTACCCGGGCTGGTTCCCTTTGGGACGGTGACCCAGAGGTCGAGGTGGCTGGTCTTAGACAGTCTGCTGGGATAGCGGCTCACGTACCACCCCGGGGGCGGGACGACCCTCAGGGTCAGGGGTTCCGTCGTCTCCCCTCCGGTTATCCCCACCGTTACTCTGATGTGGAACGTCTCATCCGGCTTTACTTTCACCGTCACGGGATACACGATGAGATTGATCTCCTCCTCGCTCACCCCCCCGACGGTGAGCGTGGCGTAAGCCCTGTCGCAATAGCCATCGTAGCAACCCTCGACGATGATGCTGTAGTTCCCCGGACTCATTCCCGATGTGTCTATGGTTAGGGTGGATGTGTAGATGTAGCAGGGGATGGCAGGACAGCTGCAGGATGTCGAGCTAGGGCACATGGGGTTCGGGTCGAAGGTGTGACTGGCGCAGGCCGGGCATATCAGGGAGAGGTATATGGGGTGATTGAAGCCGTAGAAGGGAGCTGCCTTGACCGTAAAGACGGCCTTATCTCCCCTGCTCACCGTGAGCGAGCTTGGAGATATGGAAAGCTCGAACTCAGGCTCGTAAGGCGGCAGGACCTCCAAGGTCACGTCGACGTAAACGTTCTGATCCGTAAGGGGATCCCTTCCCCTCACCGTGATCGTGTACACGCCGGGTGGCGTGTAAATAGAGGTTCTCACCTCCATGTCTGAGTCAATGTCTCCCGTGGGGTTCAAAGGATTGTCGGAGAAGACTACCGAGACGGCAGGAGGTTCGAACAGGGCCCTGAGGTAGACATCATTGGAGTAGCCGGGTGTGATGGTGATCAGGGTTACGGTGAAGTGGGCAGTCTCACCGGCTCTCACCCTCCTGTATGTGGGGCTCACGTCCAGGTCGAAGTCGGCCGCTCTCACTTCAATCAGGGCGGTGGAGAGAATCGTCGCGAGTACCAGTACCAGCAGGAAGAGTGAAATTCTGTTACCCATCTTCAAGTAACTGCCCGTGTCAGAATAAAAATGTAGCCAGATAAAGGGCCGATCCGGCCAGAGATCGCGTCAATCAACGTATCATACGCTCAAATATGCTCTGTACTCGGCCTCGCTTGGCCAAGATCCGATCTCCGATGCCTCCTTCCTCTTGATCTCGATGTAGGACTCCAAGGTGGAGGAGTCGAACACGCCGCTCAGGTAGGCGTTATCAGATTCGAGCTCGTCCAAGGCCTCGTGCAGGGTTCTCGGGAGCCTCTTGGCCTTTAGCCCGTGGGTGTAGGCGTTCACATCGACCGGATCTCCCGGATCGACCTTCCTACTTATGCCATCCAAGCCAGCGGCGAACGTGGCGGCGAAAGCTAGGTAGGGGTTACAGCTCGGATCTGGAACGCGGAACTCCACTCTTTTTGAATTCTTCCCACCCTTCCTGTACACGGGAACTCTTATTGCGGCACTCCTATTAGCCCTGCCCCAGATCGCGTATATAGGGGCCTCAAAGCCCGGGACCAAACGCTTGTAGCTGTTGACTGTAGGCGCGACTATGGCTGCGAGGGAGCCTATGTGCTCGATTATGCCGCCCACGAAGTACCTACCCAGCTGACTCAGTTCAGCATACTCATCGTCCGGATCGTAGAAGAGGTTTCTACCACCCTCCCATAGACTCAGGTGTAAGTGCATCCCGCTCCCATTGTCCCCGGGAACGGGCTTGGGCATGAACGTGGCTATGAGGCCCAAATCCCTAGCCACCTCCTTTATACCCCTCTTGACCCTCATCACCTTATCCGCCGCCCTGAGAGGCGTGTCCGCCCTGACCGAGACCTCGGACTGGCCCACACCTACCTCGTGGTGCGTGACCTCCGGTTGCAGGTTCAGGCTCATCAGCTCGTCCATCACCTCGAGCTTGAACTCGTAGAGGGGATCTGAGGGAGAGCTCAGGTGATAGTTAATTTTGGGAGCATTTCCCCACGCGAAGACAGGTCTCAGGTCCTCGTTGAGGGTCATGAACTCCATCTCGGGGCCGACCATCCCCTTGTAGCCTTGGGCGGCCAGGAGGTCCTCGGCCCTCTTGGCCACGTATCTAGGGTCCTTGGGGGATCTACCTCCTCCGAAGGGCTCCCATATCTCGCTAAGCATTCTGAGTACATCGTCCTTGATCACGGCTGTCTGGGGATCCGGGATGAGCACGGCATCGCTCCACTCTATGACAGAGAGGCCCACGCTGCTGGCATCGAAGGAACCACCCTTCTTGGATTCGAAGGTTTCCAAGGAGAGGATCTCGCTCCTCAAGGTGCCAGAGAGATCCACGTACTCAAGCTCTACGAATTTGACTCCCTTTGATGATGCTTCTTTCAACACCTCTTCGAGGGTAAGCATAAGTATAGGTAACCCTCGGTTATAAATCCCTTACTAGCGAAAGGGTTGAAACGAGTGAAAGGGGCGTATCGAGACTCATTTTAATGAGATCCTCCATATAGCACTTCTATTTAACTAAAAATAACGCTTCTCGTGTTCCATAAGCTACATGAATACAATGAAATCTTCAAATGACGGTCATCAAGACACATATATGAAACTTTTCCTGTAAAGTCGTCTATCACCAGCATTCCGAAAGGTTATTTTCGCCTTAATGTATCCAACATATAGGAATGAGGAGGACAGGGGAGGCCCACCTCCCTCTTCATGGAGGGAAGGCTCCGGCTTGGCTCTTCAGGCGCATGAAGGAGCTGGCCAAGCCCATACTCTCTTCCGTGGTCTCCGAATACGGGAAGAGGGGTCTCCTCGAGAGATTGGCTGACCCACACTGGTTCCAAGCCTTAGGATGTGTTCTGGGATATGACTGGCACTCCTCGGGAGTCACTACCGTGCTGACCGCAGCATTGAAAGAGGCCCTACAAGAGGAGGATATGGGCGTCAGGTTAGCTGGGGGGAAGGGCAGGACCTCCCTGAAAACCCCTCAAGAGCTAGCATCTATAGCGGAGGAGTTCGGTCTTGATCCCTCTCCCTTGGTAAGGGCCAGCAGGCTCTCGGCCAAGGTCGATAACTCGGTACTGCAAGACGGCTTCGATCTTTACCACCACGCCTTTGTAGTGACTGAGAACGGGGAGTGGGCTGTGGTCCAGCAAGGTATGAATCCCTCCCTGAGGATGGCTAGGAGATACCACTGGCTCGGGAGTAGGGTGGAGAGCTTCGTCATAGAGCCTCACCACAGCATCATATCCGAGGCCGGGAAGGTAAGGGTGCTCAATCTAGTGGCTAGGGAGAGCGAGGGCGTGAGAAAAGCCTCCCTCGACCTAGTTAAAGAGGGAACGGCCAGGCTCAGGAGGCTGATGAGCGAGTACAGGGTCCTCAAGATGCCGAGGAGGATAGACTGGAGCGCGCTGGAGCGAGCCTATCAACTGAATCCTTCCAGCTACGAGGAGCTCTTGGAGATCAGGGGGATAGGGAGGTCCGCACTCAGAGCCCTAGCTCTGCTCAGCGAACTGGTTTACGGGGAAAAGGCCAGTGTGAGGGATCCGGCCAAGTACTCCTTCGCCTTCGGCGGGAAGGATGGAGTCCCCTTCCCCGTTGATGTCAAGCTCATGGACGAGATAATCTCGTACCTGAGAGGCAGGGAGATCCCTAAAATCAGGGTCAGGGTTAGAGGAGGCCTGACCGATTATCTGGACCGGGATTAAGGCTAGAACCAGGCCTCCAGCCCCTCATCCTGATTGCTCTCGCCTAGCATCCCCTTCAACTTCCTGAAGTCCTCCTCCAGCAGGGGCCTCAGCCTGGGATTGTAGAGGGCAGCTGCCGGGTGGAGCGTGGGCATCAGCAACCTCTTCCTACCGAACAGCTCCACCTCGATCACCCTCCCCCTTATCCTCATGATGGACCTCTCCTCCCTTCCTGCCAGCCTCAGGAGGGTCAGAGCGCTGTGCCTGCCCAGAGCCACTATCACATCCGGATCTATCGCCCGGAGCTGCCTCTCGAGGAAGGGTAGACAAGCTTCAATCTCCTCCGGCTTAGGGTCCCTGTTGTTGGGCGGCCTGCACTTCACCACATTGGTTATGAAAACATCCTCCCTCCTCAAACCTATAGAGGCCAATAACTCCGTCAGCAGCTTTCCGGCAGCCCCCACGAAGGGCCTACCCTGCAGGTCCTCGTTCCTCCCCGGCGCCTCCCCCACGAAAACCACCTTGGCATTGGGATTACCCTCTCCAGGCACGGCATTCGTCCTGCTGGCGTGGAGGGGGCAGCGCCTGCAGGACCTTATTTCCCTGGCTATATCCTCTAAGCTCAAAGCCTGACCCTCGCTACGGGAGGCATGGTCCTCTTATGCGCCGTTCTCGCGTGCATCTCCAGAACCCTGTCCACATCCGCGCCGAACATCCTCCTGACCTCATCATGGCCCATCCTCAGGTCGAATATCGCGTGCAAGATGAGATCGATCCTCTCATAGGGAATACCCAGCTCCTCCTCAGCCCTGTGCCCCCTCCAGAGTTGGGGGCTGCTGGGCTTGCTGACTATCCTCTCGGGGGCGCCGAGCCACCCCCCCAGCCACCTGACCTGGGTCTTGTAGAGATCTCCGATTGGCAAGAAGTCCACGCCCCCGTCCCCGTACTTGGTGAAGTACCCTATCAGTATCTCGCTCCTGTCTCCAGTGCCGGCTACTAGTAGATTCCTGCTGTTCGCCACGTAGTAGAGGAGGGACATCCTTATCCTAGCTCTCAGGTTCCCTAAAGCCACTCTGTCCTCCGGGCTAAAGAACTCCGACTTGGTGAAGGCATCCACTATGTCAGCTATGTCCCTCTCCCAGTAGGATATGCCCAGCTCGTCAGCTACCATCCTAGCGTCCTCCACATCCTCGCGAGGGGTGATGCGGGAGTCGGGCATTATGAGGCCGAATACCCTATCAGACCCCAAGGCCCTCACGGCTAGGTAAGCGGTCACGGTGGAATCCACCCCTCCGCTCAACCCTAAGACGACGCCATTGGTTCTCGATCCGGCGACCATTCCCTTCACAAAGCCCGTTATCGACTCCGTCACTCTCTTCCAGTCCAGCCTGAGTTCGTCGAGCGTAAGCATATTCCATCTGGGAGACTATCTTTTTTACGTTTTCCTGTAGGCTAGGGAGGTGCAGGCGAATTGAACTGGCTAGGCGCGGCCTCCCTAGTGCTCCTGCTGTTCGTGATGATATCGCCGTGGTGGTGGATGGAGGGCTACCTGCCACAGCTAGGTGGCTACTTCAAGTACGAGGGTAACCCCCTTACCTTCATCTGGTCCTCGGGCAACAGGTCCTCCCTCAGCTTCGCCCTCCAGACCTTCACTTGGCTGTCGGAGCAGGGCAGGCTTCCTCCCGGCTCCAGGTACAGGACCGGACTTACCAAGTTCTTCCTCATGCTCAGCACGTTCATGCTCGCGCTGGGCGGCCTAGCCTCGATATACGCCCTAGCTAAGGAATCCACGAATCCATACTTCATCGCCGCTTTCCTAGTCTTCATGGCAGTTGCGTTCTACGAGATAGGCTTCTTGGTCACGGAGGCGCCTAGGTCCCTGAGCCTCTCCTTCACCGTGGGGGAGGGGCAGGCTTGGGTGAAGTGGGGAGAGGGCATCGGCAAGTATCTGGACATAGCGCTGGTGGCGCTGCTGATAGCTGCCGGCATAGTGAACAAGCTCTTCTTCGAGTACGAGCCGGGACCGCCCAGGAGGCCGCCCAGAAGGAGGACCGGGAGGTACTGGTGGTGATCTCCCGATTGGAGGGGAAGCTGGAGAGGGCCAAGGAGCTGGCTCACAGGGATCCCGGCAGCGCGCTAGCCTTGCTTAGGAAGGTGGCCGAGGAAGTGTTAAGGGTAGCGGCACCGGACTGGGATCCCTCTAGAGAGAGCTTGGCTGAGTACGCTGAGGTGAGGAGGTACCCTGACTTCTTCCACGAGATGGCCGACAGGATAGAGGGCTCCTACAGGTTCGTCATGCAGGCTGGCGAGGGGGATGTGCTGGGGGCCATCTCCTCAACAGCCTTCCTCTTGGAGGTCCTGAGGAGACTGCCCGCAAGTAGTAGCTGAAGATGCAGCAGGGATTGGGCTGATGTGCTAGGCCCTGACCTTGACCATCAACTATTTAAGCGATACAATTATTCAATTAATCAATGTCATCAACGATAACAGTGCCTGAGGAGCTGAGGAGGAGAGTGAAGAGACTCGCTTCCCTCCTAGACGTACCTCAGCATAAGGTCTTGGAAATGCTCCTTGACCTCTTCGAGCGGGATCTATTAGAAGAGGAGGATCGATCAGTAGATCACGACGTGGCAGAGGAACTGGAGAAGGCTGAAGCTAAGGTAGAGGCAGAGGATCCCGATTGGGCCGAAAGATCACGTAAGATAGAGAAGGCTGTCAGGAGAGGATTGACGTCCGAGCTTTTCAGAGGGAACTGGGGGATAGAGTTTGCAGAAGAGGATAATGCTTGATAGCATGATCTTCAGGAATAGACCCTTCCTTTCTTGGCTCAGAGTGAACTTAGAGAGGTTCAGGATATATATTAGCCCGATTGTTCACGCAGAGACTGCTTTGTGGTACCTCTACATCGGCTTGGATCTGGAAGACCTCACATCAGACTTGAGGGCGTTGAGGGCAGAGATACCGCCTATCACTAGGGAAATCACTGAAAAAGTGGCTGAAAGGGCGTTCACGAATAGAAGGGCCTTGCCGTTCAGGCATCATGCTAGGGATTACTTGATAGGGGCCCAAGCAGAGCATCTCGGGACTTGGATCGTGACCTATAACAAGAGGCACTTCGCATGGGTCAACGTACCGGTACTAACCCCCGAAGAGCTGATCAAGCGCTTTCGAGGTCCATCTGCCGATTAGGAGGGTGAGCCCTATTACGATAACTCAGATGAACCTGATAACTTCCCTCCCGCCAATTATCGCGTAGATTTCAACGAACCTCTCGAACTTGGTTCCCCTCAATTTCTTCATCAGGATCTCCTCTATCTGGAAGGTACCGCTCGGATCCTTCATGTATACCTCTATCCTCAGGGGTTTCTCCTCTCCCCTCGTGATCTCCACCTTCTGAACTGAGAGGGCGGAGTACTTGTGGATGTCGTGGCCTCCGAGCCTGAACGGGAGCCTGGCCCTCTCCTGCTCCATGTCGCAACCATCGGCAGTGGCCACGACTCCAGCCTCTATGCTGGTGGGCTCGAACCTCCCCATGTGGCACATTATGGCCTCGTATATCATACTGGCAACCTTCACGGCCTTCTCCTCGTCCTCGTAGACCATGGAGGTTATCTCTTCCACGAAAGGTTTAGCTAGCATTACGCTGAGGAACTCATGCTCCTCCCTGTGTATGGAGTTCCCTATGTCGTGTAGGTAGCTGGCCACCATCACTATCAGCTTGGAATCCTCGAAGTCCCTCCAGTCTTCAGTGACCACGATCTCCGGCCCCAGTATGTCAAGGATCTTCAGCGAATTTCTGGTGGTTATCATCGCATGGGTCACTCCGTGATCGTTGAACTTGAGCCTGTGGACCAGCACTATATTGGACATGTCCAAGAGGCCCCTTACCCTCCTGTTGCTTCTGAGGTAGTCGTAGACCCTCAAGAGCCTCTCTGAACCGTTCAGCCTGCTCACAATTTCGTGATCGAGAGTTCGCTCTAAGGTGTTCATAGGAGATGATGATGTGGAGGGCCTTTTAAACTTACCCGGATGTGGAGAGCACCCTCCTGAGGGCCTCGACTATCATCCCCTTGGGAGGGTAGTCGTGGTACTTCCCAGCCCACTTGTATATCCTGCTACAGGTGGACGTGTACACCCCCTTGTCCTCGAAGGAGGGATCCACATCCACGCCGTTGATCCTCACTGTGGGGACGCCTAGAACTCTGTGCTGGGCTGCTTCCTCATCACTGGCGAGGAGAATCTCCTCCAGCTCGTAATCCTTCAATCCAGCCTCCTCAACGGCCTTCTTTATCTCCTCAACGACCGGATCCTTGGGACACTCAGGAGTGTAGTAGACCGATATCTTCACCTTGTTGACCATCACTAATAACCTCCTCCTCCCATATTTTTTATCTTTCCTCGCTGATGAGGGTGGGATTGAGGATTCACTTCGTGGAAGGGAGGGTGATGGACTATCCTATACGGAATTAGACCTTCTAAGCTCTCCACTAGGGTGATCGCTCATCTGATAGATCTCTCCATAGTTACACTCGCGTACGTGCCCGTGGTCCTCTTTGCGGAACCCCTCATGGAGGGAGCGGGGTTCCTCGGGCTGTCGCTCCTCTCCTCCATATTCCTCCTTATATTTCTCGGTTACTTCACCCTCTTCGAGGGGCTCACCTCCTCGACACCGGGCAAGCGAGCCTTGGGGCTGAGGGTGATCTCACTGAACACCCTCTCCAAGGTATCGATGGAGGACTCGATCGTCCGGAACTTGCTCAGACTGGTGGACGCCCTGACCCTTTATCTATCAGTCCTCTTCACAGATGGCACGAGGATAGGCGATCTGGCGGCAGGAACTGTCGTGGCATCCAAAGACCTCCTCACCTTGGAGCTACCGTCCGGCAGATCTGATGTGGCCGTGGACATAAGGAAAGGGATACTTGAGGCAACGTCACAGGAGCTGATGACTATGGAGGGAGGGGAGGAGCTGGTGAAGAGGCTCTCTAGTGGGGTGAAGATCGACGAGCTGCCGGAGGAGGTCCCCGAGGAGGTCGCGAGCGCGGCCTTCGTCCTCGCCACCAGGCCCAGACTCTCGCTCACCCTTTTAGGGCCTGAGAAAATAATAAGGATCTATGAGAGGGCTGCGGAGCTGTGTTATCACGTTGAGAGCAGGGAGATACTAAGGAACAGGGTCGAACTGATGAGAGCCCTTATGAGAGAACCTCCGCGAGGGGGCTTCGATGTCAGGAGAGTGTTCTTGGAAGGACCGAGGGAGTTCAGGGAGCTGGCCCCTTACTTCCTCCTCTCCCTAGTGATATTCACGGCCTCCCTTATCACTGCCTACAACTACAGGCCTGCGTGGCTCGAAACTCTCTTGGAGGAGCTGTTCGGAAGGGGAGAGGCGGTGAGCCAGCTGAATCCCGTGATCCTCTCACTCCTCATCCTGATGAACAACGTCAGGGTGGCCCTCACCGTTGTTGGCACCGCTCCTGCGATATTCCTCGCACCCCTAGTGCTGACCGCCAACGGAGCCCTAGTCGGACTCGTGATCGCTGTATCCAAGGCGGGGCCCGTACAGACCTTGGGCTTGATCCTACCTCACGGAGTTCCAGAGCTCACTGCCATATTCATCTCGACATCCATAGCCCTCTCCGCGGTGAGAGAGATTATAGCACCCCGATCGGGGGGCAGGTTAAGATCCGCGGGTAAGGTAATAAGAGGCAAGCTCGAAGTGCTGGCGCTGGCCCTGCTAGTACTCGTGTACGCCGCGCTGGTGGAGGGGTTCGTGACCAGAAGCATAGGAAAGGACCTCCGAATGGCACTCCTCTTCTCCCTGGTGGAGGGGTTCGTGATATACGCCTACCTCTTACTGGTGGGTCGAAGAGGATGATGGACTGAAGCTTTCCGAGATCGGAGCTAGCACTCCCTCCCCAGACTCTTTAGGAGGTCGCTCTTTGTGACTATTCCCACGATCCTTCCCCTCTCTTGGATGAGGACCGCCGGATAGAGGAAGAGCATATCCCTCAGGAGGGGGAGGGAGGCGTCAGCCGGCAGAATGGGGAAGGCCTCCTCCATGACCTCCTCCACCCTCGACTCGGGGGATAGGGAGGAAAGCTTCCTCAGTAGCCCCTCCTCCGTCACCGAGCCTACCACCCTACCGCCGGTCATCACGGGAAGCTGGGAGATCCCCCTCTCCCCCATTATAGAGATGGCCCTACGGACAGTCTCCTCCGGAGTCACATGTATCACTGGAGAGCTCATCACCTCAGACGCCTTGGTGCATCCTCTCTTCCGCCTGGCCCTCTCCAAAGCCTCGAATATCCTAAGCGCAACCTCGTAGCTGGGGACCGTCTGCCCCCTCTCGACCTTTGAGATAAGTGATTGACTCACCCCCACCATCTTAGCGAGCTCCTTCTGGCTCAGACCCAGCGCCCTCCTCTCCCTCGCTATCGAGGAAAGGTCCCATATCATTATTCCTCTAGGAATATCTCATTACTCAAAATTATTACCAGGGAATTTCCTGAAGGCCCATGCCAAACTTCATCCCGCTAGAGATCCCGATCTACATGACGGCCACCTTTCTCAATCCACTTCCCACCGGTGAACCCAGCATCTCGGACAGGGGCACGGACCTGAAGTATTCGAGGGAGGAGAATCCCACCGTCCGAGCGCTCGAGAGGAGCCTAGCTGACCTAGATGGTTTCGAGGACGGACTGGCTTTCAACAGCGGCATGGCATCCATCTCGACCCTCCTACTATCTAAGGCTAGAGAGGGCATCTTGATGGGTGTTGACGCTTATCCAACCACGGTGGCTCTCGCCCTTCATCTGAGAGGGATGGGCTTTCGAGTTAAGCTGGTTCCGATCAAAGAGGTAGTGGATGCCGTGTCCAGCGAGTGGGGTCTCATCTTCGTCGAAACGGTAACCAACCCCATGCTGAGGGTGCCCGATCTCCCATCTCTATCGGACAGGTGTGAGGAGAAGGGGGTGGAGCTGGCAGTAGATAACACATTCGCCTCTCCTGTCCTGCTGAAACCCAGTAAATTCGCTTCATACTCGATCCAGAGCGCCACCAAGTACTTGGCGGGCCACAACGATGTAATCGCGGGTGCCCTCACATCCGATGACGTTGGAGAGCTTTGGGAGTGGAGGAGGAGACTGGGAACTATACTAGATCCCTTTAGGGCCTTCCTTGTCCTCAGAGGTTTGCAAACACTTGAGCTCAGGGTGAGGAGGTACTCCCAAACTGCCTTGGAGGTAGCCAAGTTCCTAGAGGGGTGCGATCTAGTGGAGGAGGTCAGGTACCCAGGTCTGAACTCGCACCCCGACCATCGCATCGCGAGAGAGCTCTTCCACGGGATGTACGGTGGCATCATAACCTTCATCCCTAAGGTGGATCCGGAGAGGATGTTCAGACACCTCAGGGTGGTGAGGCCAGCTCCCAGCTTGGGAGCGCCTGCAAGCCTGATCAGCAGGCCCCTGACTTCCGCTTCCTCCCTGCCTCCCTCTTTAGTTAAAGAGATGGGCATAAGTGAGAGGACCGTCAGGCTCTCGGTGGGTCTCGAGGATCCTCGCATCATAATTGATGACTTGAAGAGGGCATTAGAGCTAGCCCGCGCTCCCTCCCAAGAGGGAGGGGTCCCATCCTTTATTAGTTGGTAGAGTTCATTACTAGTGTGAGAAGGCCCCCCGCGATCATACTCGCCGCAGGAAAGGCTACCAGAATGCGGCCCTACTCGCTAGAGGTGCCCAAGGCGCTCTTCGAGCTCGCGCCCAACCTCACGGTTCTGGACCTCACCATAAGGTGGTTGAGGGAGGAAGGCATCAGGGACATCATCATAGTGACTAGGCCGAGCCTAGCAAGGTTCTTCGTCGAGAGGTACGGGGACAGCGTGAAGGTGGTCACCACGGATAGGGAAGAGGGCTTTGGTAACCTCTACTCTTTCTTGACGGGTGTCAAGGCCGCTGACAGCTCCGAGTACCTCGTGCTGATGTCGGATCACATATTCGAGCCCGAGATCCTGAGGAGGATGCTCAGGAAGGGGGGGAGCAGGGCTTTCACCCTCTCCCTCGACAGGAATCCACCTTGGGACAAGCTGGAGGAGGGCCTGAAGGTGGTGCTGGAGGACGGCGAGGTGAAGGAGGTCGGGAAGGACGCGGTGCCCCATTACGGGATAGACACGGGCATATTTTACTGCACCGAGAAGGCTGAGGTGATAGCTAGGGAGACGATAGAGGAGAAAGGGGAGAAGGCAACGATAGCTGATGCCCTGAGGAAGGCGTTAGCCTACGGCGAGGTCTCGTACGTGGATGTGACGGGCCTCATCTGGATGGATGTGGACACCCCGGAGGAGTTGGAGGAAGCGAGGAAGATACTGCCGCTCCTCCTCAGGAGGAGCCTCATCAAGCCAGGAGATGGTCCAGTCTCCCGCTACATAAACAGGCAGATCTCCACCAGGCTCTCGGTCGCCCTCTTCTTGAGGGGCATATACGTCAGTCCGAACCTGATATCCCTCCTAGCCTTCTCCCTGATGGGGCTGGCAGCGGTCCTCATATACAGGGGGTTCCTGGTGCCCGCGGCCCTCATCATCCAGCTCTCCTCCATAATAGATGGAATGGACGGCGAGATAGCTAGGTTGTTCGGAACGGCCAGCGAGTTCGGAGGCCTTCTCGATGCCTTCCTCGACAGGTACTCTGACCTGCTGATAGTGGCAGCGATAGGAACTGGAGTCACGTTTCTAGAACCTTGGCAGATCTTCCTCCTTGGACTAGCTGCAGGAAACGTCTTCGTGACGAGTTACGTCTCCCACTTGGCGGGTTGGAGCACCGAGAGAGTGGTGAGACTCAGAGCTTGGAGCCCAGCCAGCAGGGACGTTAGACTCCTCGTTGCCGCCGTGACCACCGCGCTGGGTATGTTCCTGCCCTTCCTCTGGTACATGGCTCTCGTACCACTGGCCTTCTCCGCTTACATGGTGATCGCCTCTAGGATTCCGGAGAAACCCATCAAGCTTGAGAGAAGGACCCCTAAGCCCGAGGTGAAGGTGAAAAGGGTCAAGAAGAAGGTAACTCCCTTGGAAGCTAATCTCAGGGTACTCCTAGCCTCATCCATAAAGTTGACCCTCTGGGTAATTGTCATAAGGCTCTTCTACGGACTGGTGACGGATTTAGGCCCCTTAATGATTCTGGACCTGAAGATCAGCCCAGTGACCGTGCTTAACATTGCTGAGTTCATAGTGGTGGTTTACTTCGGCTACAGGATCCTCCTCTCCATAAAGTCCCTCCTCGACCTCCTGAGTAAATGGCTAGTGAGGGAGATGGGCCTTGTGACCGAGGCAGCGGTGAAGAGAGCGCTGGCCGACATCTTCTACCTAGCGATCATATCCCTCCTGATAATTTTCGTCCCCAACTACTTGGAAGGAGTCCCGTTGGGAGGCATAGTCTCCAAGGTTGCCCTACTCGTGCTTCTCTTCCTCTTCCTCCTGTTCTTCTACGACTTGGCGAAGCTGTTCTACAGGAGCTTCAAGGGCTTCTTCGACAGGCAGATATCCAAGATAGCTGAGAGGCTCTCTGTAGCGGTGGAGGGAGAAAAGTGACCTATTAATAGCCCACTCGAACAAATGTAAAAGGCTGAGGAGATGGTCGATGTGGATCCCCTAGACGAGCTCGAGGTAGAGGTGGACATAAGACTCATCAAGGATGGGAAAGTCATACTCGACGGGAGGATAGCAGATCTCTTAAGGGCCGTTTCTAGGACGGGATCCCTTCTCGCGGCCGCGAAGCTCATCGAAATCCCTTATTCGAAGGCATGGAGGGCCATCACTTCATTGGAGAGGAGGCTCGGGAGGAGTGTCATAGCTCCCAAAAGGGGAGGGAAGTACGGAGGAGGAACGACCCTGACGGATGACGGCAAGAGACTACTTTCGATCTATGAGAAAGCAGAGAAGGAGATGGGAGTGGTCCGAAAATCCGTCGAGAAGGCGATCGAAAGACCGGATCTCCTCATAGCTGGAAGCCACGATCTATTGCTGGAGAGGGCTGTCAGTAAGTTGAGTGGGGCTATTGAGGTCCACTGGATAGGCTCCTACGGGGGCCTCCTGTCCATGATGATGGGCGACGCTGATGTATCCGGCATCCACCTGCTGGACGAAACAAGCGGACGATACAACGAGCCCATCGTCAGGAGACTTTTCCCAACTGGTGGGGTATCCCTCCTCAGGGGATACAGCAGGGAAGTTGGATGGGCCATGAGGAGGGACATGGATTTCGATCGTACGGATCTCCTCAGTGGAAAGGTGGTCTTGGCCAACAGGAACAGAGGGTCCGGTACTAGATTGCTCCTCGACAGCATACTATCCAAATTGGCCGAGGATGAGGATGTAGATCCTAGGGAGTTGAAGAGCAGGGTGAAAGGGTATAACGAGGGGTTCTTCACGCACACAGATGCCTGCAGGGCGGTCGCCGAGGGAAGGGCGGATATAACCCTCACCATCAGACCCGTGGCTGAGATTTACGGCCTGAAGTTCGTGCCGATTGGATGGGAGAGGTACGACTTAGTCGTGAGCGAGAGGATAAAGGAGGACATGCTGGCATCTCTACTAGATGCAATAAGGAGGGAAAGACCACCTGCGGGTTATAGGGTGGAGGATGACCTAGGAGAGAGGATCTTCTAGCTTGATTCTTCTTATCCTTCTTTTCTAGACCTTAGAAAAGTGAAGATGAGGGGAGAAAGAAAGTAGGAGAGGAATGAGGGTTCACGGGGGCAGGAAGACCGTGTTGGCCCCTACCGCTAGTACCACGTACCTGAGCAGCAACCCTCCTATGACGACCAGTATCCCTGCTATCACGGGCATGAGGCACCTAGCTCCTATCTTCTCCGTTTCCTTATGCTCTCCCATTATGTGCACGTACTCGAGCAGGAACGGGATGGCTAGACCCATCAGCACGACACCGACGATGAACATCAGTGACAGATCTCCGAAGAGAAGTCTGTTAACCGCTAGAGAAGCCTCGATGGGACCCTGAATCATCATTCCCATGTAGGTGAACAGGATGAGGAGTTCGATGGCTATGAGGGCAGAGTCCCACTTGGATAGCATCACACAGTACTCGTAGTGGTACTTCCTCTCAGCTGGCGGCGATCTTATCCCGACAGCCACGTTGGTCCACATCACGGCGACCACCCCTGTGGAGAGTGCTGAGGCCACGAAGAGAAGCGGTAAAGCCGGAGTGTGCCAGATCGGGATCTGCCTCACGATGCCTATCAATACTCCAGTGTAGTAGGTGACTAGGAAGCCGAACGCCGCGGCTAGGAAGCCCGTAATGTCAGCCACCTTCTCGCTCCCGTACCATGGAAGGAACTTGAACCAGTCGTTTATTGCGGTCACGTAGAGGGCACCTAATATCATGAATATGGTGAGGATCATCGAGCCTATGGTTATCATGGAGCCGAAGTTGAGCTTGGGACTCATGAACACCAAGTAAAATCTCTCCGGTCTTCCCAAGTCGAGTATCAGGAACAGAGTACCTACTACAACGATTATCAGGGAGAGGAGAGCGGCCTTAGATGTCACCTTTATGTCGTTGGCCTTCTTGGCTAGGTAGTAGCTGGCGAGCATGCCACCGCCGCCCATACCTCCTAGGAAGAGGTATATGGCAATATACCAACCCCACGCATCTTGAAATATCATCTAACCACCTCCATCACTCCTCCACAGCTCTCCTGATGTAGAACACCTTTGGTTCGGTGAGCAGATCAGGTCTGAGCTGCACAGCAACGCCGGACTTCGCTAACTTGTACACCTCGCTGTTCGGATCCTCCAGGTCACCGAATATCCTTGCGTGACCGACGCAGGTCTCCACGCATGCTGGCTGCCTACCCTGAAGGACGCGGTTGTCGTAGCAGAAGGTGCACTTGTCGATGACACCCTTCCTCTCGTCCAAGTACCTAGCTAGGTATGGACAGGCCACTATGCAGTACTTGCAGCCTATGCATATCTCGTGATGCACCAAAACGACCCCATCCTCATTCTTGTAGCTCGCCCCGGTCGGACATACGGTGACGCACGGTGGGTTCTCACAGTGCATGCACAGCCTCGGGACGAAGACCCTCGTGACATTAGGGAACTCGCCGAAGAAGAACTCTGGAACGTGGGTCCTGCGCCTGCCATCCCTCCACTCCGTGTCATTCTCCAGATCGCAGGCCGCTATACAGGCCCCGCAACCTATGCAGCTGCGGGTATCCATAACCATCGCGTACTTGGCCATCCAACCACCTCCTACGCCTTCTCAACCCTCACAAGGATCTCCTGCATCAGGGCGTTGGGCAGCAGCTTGTACTGATCTTCGAATATCTTCCACATCCTGTTCATCGGTACTCCCCCTACCTTCTTGGCGTTCGTGAGCCTGTCACTCTCTATTCCCCATCCGGACACGGTGAACACGGTGTCGGGCCTGACTCCCTCGGTCACGAAGGCAACTGCGGTTGCAGACTTCCCTGTGGCCAAGCTGGTCACCTTAACTAAGTCACCATCCTTTATCCCCAGCTCAGCAGCTCTCTTAGCGTTTATCCAGAGGCTGTAGTGCCCCTTCCTAGCTATGGAAATCAGGAGATCGTTATCCGATGTGTGGGTGTGGCTCGTCACGGGACTCCTGCCGTAAGTCAGATAGAAGACGTTCCCGCTAGCCTTGTTAAATACCCTTGGTGGCACCCAATCCGGTAACGGATCCCAGTTGGGATTCTTTCCTGCCTTACTGGTGATTCCGAGGAGTTTCATGCTGTAAATCTCCACTTTACCTGTCGGCGTTTGCAAGGGCTTCTTGTAGGGCATAGTACCTATGAGCTTCTACCTTGGCGTCAGGAGGACTACTCCCTTGCTCTGGAGCTCACCCAGATCGATCCCCTTGCCCTTCGCTTGCAGCTTCCTTATGCCAGCTATTCCCTCTGCTTCGTAAGCCTGCTGCAAAACTGGAGCCTTATCCTCACCCATACCTAGTATGACAGCTAGAGCGTGGAAGTACTTCTCCTTCATGCCCATTTTATCGGCAATTGAAACCGCTATATCTATCAGGGGCCTCGCGTCGTATATCGGATCGATAACCTTGAATGCTGAGTACATGGCCTTGTCAGGAGTGAAGGCCACCCCGAACAGTGGGTCATCTCTCTCCAAGTAAGTAGTATCTGGAAGTATGACATCGGCGTACATGGCAGTATCGGTGGCCATGTTGTCCACGACTATCACATGCTCCAGCTTCTTGAAGGCTGCCTTTACCTTATCCTCGTCCGGAACTGTCCTTATCCAGTTCCCTCCCCATACCATCAAAGCCTTTATGGGGTAGGGCTTTCCGGTTAGAATGGCCTCTATGTACGCGAGGATGTGGGGCTGAGCTGTTGATACTATAATGCCCTTTTCCTTCATCCACTGGACATCAACCCTGCTCTCCGGTAGTGGAGAGCTGGTTACGTTCCTTCCAACAGCATTGAACACCAACCCGCCAGGCTTGTCTATGTTGCCGACCATGGCGTTGAGTACTGCAGCCATTCTCCACGTCTGAACTGAATTCTCGTACTTGGGATCGTGCCATCCCGGATCTATCACCGCTGGCCTTATGGTACCGAACTCCCTGGCTACCTTCTCTATCAACTCGGCGGGTACGTCGCACACCTGAGAAGCCCACTGCGGTGAGTACTGCTCAAGCC
>JAOZFI010000042.1 GCA_027491395.1 Thermoproteota archaeon
AAGACGGGTTCTATTCCGAAAGCCCTTACCTTTTCTACTGTTCCATCTGTACTACCACCGTCTACCACGATTATATTTTCATACCCAGCGGCTCTAATACCCTTTATAACCTCAGCTATTCCCTCAACTTCATTCAAGGTTGGAACTAGGAATGTAACATCTTTCTTGGAAATACCTTTTTTAGTGTCTTTCATGGGTCCGAGAATGCTCGTACCGTAATTTATAAAGCTTTGTTATTGGCTTAAGAGATTTATTTTAGGATAGCAGGCACAAAGATGACGATCGAACATGAAAGTAAGAGTTTCATTTGATCAAGAACCACGTCTTCATTTTTTAACTAAACTACTCCGAGAGAAGCTCGATGGAGAATCGGAAGCTGGCGATGAACCTGACCTCCGTGGCTCTCTACTTCCTCTCTCTATGGCTCGTAGCTTCCGTGCTCGCTCGTTACGCTAGAGACCTCGGAATAGGTCTTACGGAGATAAGCGTGGTTTGGTCAGCCATTTCGCTGGTCACGCTGGTCATGAGGCCCATAACCGGATACCTAGCGGACAGGTGGTCGAGCAACGCGACCATGTTCATGGGCTCCGTCTTTTCCTTCCTCTCCTCGATCATCTTCCTATACGCCACCAACTTCACGTCGCTACTTCTAGGGAGGGTGGTGCAGGGTCTCGGTAACTCTTTCTTCATAGCTCCCTCTGCAGTGGCCGTGGCATCCAGCGCATCCAGCGTGGGCCTAGCTTTGGGCCTCAGATCCATGCTCATATCCCTTGGAGGTGTGCTGGGACCTCCAGTGGCCGGACTGCTTGTCGACTCCTTCGGTTACTGGGTGGTCTTCACCCTATCGGCGATATCCTCACTGATAATAGCCGCGATGAATGTCAACATGAGGGGTGAAGCTAGTGGAAGGAAGGTTAGAAGGGCCGGATGGGGAGACGCTGTAGGTGGTGTGGTCCTCCTTACTATGCTCTTGGCCGCCTTGGGTGGGGCTGCCCTGATGGTCATCTTGGAACTGATTCAAGTCCACTATAGGGATCTCGGCTACGGAGCTTCCATCTTCGGGTACTTCAGCATGTTCTTCGGAGCTGCCGGTCTCATCTCTAGGTATTTGTCGGGGAGGATGGCAGAGAGTAGACCCATTGCTGTCATATCCCTAGGTTACGGGATCATGCTCCTCTCACTTGTGGCCCTCTCCATCTGGTACCTCCCTCCACTGAGCTACGGCATCGCCGCTCTCTTTGGCTTGGGTCTCGGATTTACCGTCCCGGCCCAACAGTACATGACCATAGAGTTGGTCCCGGAGGGTGCGAGAAATAGGGCCATGGCTCTATACTCCATGGGAGCTGACGTTGGTCGCTTCTCAGGTCCCATAGTCATGAGCTTCGTCGCCTCGCTGTTGGACTACTCCCGAGCATACCTCTTCACGGCCCTATTCCCCCTAGCATCGGCTCCCATGCTGATCCTGCTGTCGAGGAGGATGAGGGATGCGTGAAATCCGAGGAGAAAGGCTCTATCCCCGCATTTTGGGATCATGCATTAGGATCTTAGAGGAGTACCTCGACCTCAGCGATCTCCAATCTATGAAAATCCCGCTTTTGAGCGAACTACCCAGAGAGGTTGTGGAGAGGGCTAGGAAGGAGAGACCCATGTCCCTGCATCAGTGCCAGCTCGTGGTTCAGAGAACCGTTGGTTTAGACACGAGGAGGAAACTGGCCGTGTACTACTCGAAGGACGAGGCGCTCCGGCTCATGGAGGAGGCGCTGGACATGGTGGAGGGGGACATAGTGCTGGGCGACCCCTTCATGGGTTCCGGGAGAACGCTCTCTCATCTATTGTCTCTGGCTAAGGATAGGGTGATCAAGGTATGGGGAGTAGAGAAGCTTCCTCTACCGGCGTTGGTAGCGTTCACCTCCCTTCTCCATATCTTGGAGGGTGAAAGGGAAATTTTGGATGTGAGGGTGGGAGATGCCTTTATCCTGTATCTAAAGGGAGAACTCCCGTCCTCCAACCTGATAGCCACTAACCCGCCCTTCACCAGGTGGGATAAGCTTCCCGAGGATTATAGGAGGGCGCTGGTGGAAACATTCAGGAGGACCCATCCGGAGTTCGTTGGTAAGGGATCTATTAGCCTCCAAGCCCTAGCGATGCTCTTGATCGACGACATTCTCGAGGATGGAGGTGTCGTAGCAACCGTGCTTCCAGCTTCCACCTTTTACACCATATACGGGAGGGGGTACAAGAGACTCCTCAGGGAGAGCTATCACTTGGCGCTATTGGCTGAAGGACGGGACTCCTTCTCTGAAGGAAGTGGATTCAAGGAGCTGGTGCTCGTGGCTAGGAAGGGACCGAGAAGGGGTCTCACGAAGATCCTGAGCGCATCGGGTAAGCACTCTCTCCTAGATTTGGGGGAACTACCCACCTTCTTTGACATGAATTGGCTGTCCCTCTTCAACCAAGATCTTCGTGATCTCGTGCTCAAGTTCATCAGTCCCGCCCTGAGGGCCGGGACTCTCGTGAGGCTATCAGATTTGGGAGTGAGGGTGGCCAGGGGAGTTGAGATGTACGGCCCGGATTTCTTCTTCCTCCCCAATGGGTACTGGGATCTCAGGTCAGGTGATTCGGATTTCATCCTCTCGGACGGTCGGGAGCTGAGGATAGACAGGAAATACTTGGTGAAGGCCTTGAGGAGGCCATCTCTATACTCAAGCTCAATAGAGGTGGATGTAAAAACATATTTGCTTTCCGTGCCTCCCCTACCATTGGAAGACCTTCCAAGGGACTTGGTGGAATACATCAGGTGGGGCTTGGAGGAAGGCACTGCCGCCCCGGCGGTTAGATCTAAAGGAAGCAGATGGTACAGTCACGTATGGAGGCAGCTCAAGACGAAGAAGCCCTTTGGATACCTCTTCCTCCCCGACAAGGTGGGCGATCCCCTAAGGAAGTCCTCCTTGGCCTACCTGACGGGAGAGAAAGTAACCGCCTCCAAGAATTTTTACGTTGTGATCACGAGTAGGAGGAAGTCTTGGATGCTAGCGGCGTGGTACAACAGCACGTTCTTCGCCTCGCTGCTCACGCTCATGGGTAGGAAGATATCGAGGAGGTGGACTCGCTTCCTCCTCGCTGACTATTTAGAGATGCCTGTGCCGAGAAGGGAGGATAAGAGGGTCATAAGTGCCTTCAAGGAACTCTTAAGAGATCCGAGGCCCATTGAGGAGGAATTATCCGTAGAGGGAAGCAGATATAAGTTGGATGTAGCCCTGGGCAGAGCTTTATCCATACCGGAGGTGGACCGGCTGCTGGAATCCCTGTACTCGAAACTGGCGGACTTGGTGATGGAGTGATTTTTAGGCACTAGTGGGAGGCGGGAAATTGCGAGCATGGATGCTGCTTCTCGGCTCTGCATTCGGAGCCTTCATAGGGTATGCAGCCAACAGGGTGGCGATATGGATGCTCTTCCATCCTAGGAGGGCCATACAGCTGGGTCCCATTAGGGTGCAGGGGGTGTTCCCCAAGAGGAGGAGGGAAATTGCCGAGAACATAGCCAACACTGTTGAGAGAAATATCCTCTCCCCGGAAGACGTTAGAAAGATGATCTCGGAGGCCGTGGAACTCAAACTGAGGGAAGTTAAGTTGCCGATCCCGCTTCCTTCGGAGACGAGGGAGATGTTAGAACTAGCTATAAGGAGGGTCGTGGTAACTGTGACTACATCTCTTCTCTCTCAGATGAGCGAGAACATGAGCGTGAGCGAGTTCATTTTAAGGAAGTTCGATGAGGTGAGCGATGAGGAACTTGAGAGGATGTTTCTAGATGCCGTGGGTAAGGAACTCAGGTACATCGCCCTGAACGACGCCCTCATCGGTGCCCTAGTTGGCGCCCTTGAGATGGCCCTCCTCTCGTTCCTCCACTGATTTCTTTAACATTCGATGACATAGAAGAGATATGGATTGATGTGGGGCATCAATGAGCAGTTCAGGATGGAGGGAAGCAGCCGATTTCTTGAAGAGGGGGCCACCTCGATAAAATCAGGTGCGAACCTGAAAGAGGCAGCTAGACTCAGAAAGGAGCATGACATCGGTTTTACCGATAATTGACGAGTCGGGGCAACTTGGTTGGTGTCCTATCGGAGGGGGACACAACTAGGCTCTCATCTAGGGCTAGGTGTACTCAAAGGTATTTGGAAGTCGTGAGGACCGACATGATCAAAGCGAGCGACGATACCGTAGCTATTACTGCCTAACTCCTAGACGAATAGGGATCGGGAACCTAGTATTGGTAGGAAGGTGAGTTGAAGGGGGTTTCCCACAAAAGGCCTCTATAGGGTCCTGACCTGCGGTGAGGAGCCCTCCTCTCGTTCCTCTTCCAACCCTTTTAGGATGAGGGCACCATACGCTGAAACTCGTAGGGCGTGATTACAAGGGAAGTGGACCATCCTCTATCTTCTAGGAATTTAATGAAGCTCCTGTCAATTGTCAGGAAAAAGAGGTTTGATTCCTTGGCTGATGCATAGAGGAGGTTATCTATTAAGTCCTTGTGGCCCGAATCGTAGATTCTGAACGCCAGAGAGTAGGCGCTAGGTCCTGGAATCAGCAGGTCGTAAGTAAGCCTCACAGCCTCTAATCCCAGTTCAAACGGCTCAGAATTGAGCCCCAGTTTAGTATAAATCCAAGAAGCCTCCAACAAGCTCACTTCCATGTAATGGACCCTCACTTCCCTGAATAGGGGGATCACCTCTTCAGCTTCCCTTTCAACCTCCATGCCAAGGGTGGGTAGGAGGAATGTCGTGTCAATCAGCACGTCCAGCCTCTTCCTGTCTCTCAAGACTCTCCTCCTCCAGCTCTTCTAGGGTCACTTTGGCGACCTTCTTCCCATGTAAAGCCAGCCAGACCGCGTCCTTCTTGGGTTCTATGATGATCTTCTCACCCTCGACCTTCATAGCTACTAAGGTTCCCTCCTCAATTCCCACACTCTGGGCGATCTTCTTGGGGATCACTATAGTCCGACGCCTCCCGACCCTTACCTCTACTACCAACATCAGAAAACACCAACTTTCTGAAAATATAATATTTCTGATTATGATGCGTTCGCCCAGCTCAGTCAGTGGCCCTGCCGAGGAACGTCATCCCGGCCATCTTCCTCCTGTAGTCCTCTCTAGTGTATTCTCTGATGATCCCCCATCGCCTCGCGTCCTCCTCCTTATCGAAAACTTCGAGTTCGAATAGATCGTAGGTCTTGCAGTTCTTCAGCTCCTCCTCCAACAGTTCCCCGCCCTCGAGTATTATCTTCTGGAGCCTGTTACCCACCACACCATTAATCTCCCCCTCAATCCTTATGGCCTCGCCCTTCGCCTTCCTCAGATCACCTTCCACCACTATCATGCAGTCTATGTCCCTTCCCATGTAGTAGCGGAACTCGTGGAGTCCCTCTCCACCCATCCTGTCAGCTATGATGAACTTACTGACCCTTATCCCCCTCAGCTCGAAGAGGCGCCAGATGATGAACCAGCACCTCTCCTCCAAGTACTTCTTGAAGAACTTATAGAACTCCAAGTAAACTATGTCCAGCCCCTCTAAATCCTCGAACTCGAAGCCAGTGGTGAAGAGATACATGCACCTCAGGAACGTGTGTGGAACATCGGATCTACTCAATTTCATTCCATTATGGCTGAGTCGGGAGAGGGCATAGTCAACAGCCTCTTCAACCATCCTCTCCAGCTTGTAGAGGTAGCGATACTCCTCACTCTCCTCCCCGATCTTGGTACCCTCTCCCGACATCACACGGCTCACTGCTACCCACAGTAAAGAACATTTCGCTATAATGAGTGAGCGAGGATCTCAATGAGTCGTTCGTCCAAGGAACACTTATATAGGCTCGAAGGAGGAAGATTCGATGTCTCTCTCTGCCGAGGAGAAGAAAAAGTTCTTGAAAGCATTGGAGGAGGATGAGGAGTTCAAATTCGCAGTAGCTGGCTTAATAGGTTACAAAGAAATTCTTGAGCGTATAGTCGATCTGGAGAGCGGCCAGAAGGAGCTTAAGGAAAGCGTGGAGGGGCTAAAGGAGGGCGTTGAGGGGTTAAAGAAGGGGCAGGAGGATCTCAGGAGGACAGTCAACGTCATAGCCCACAGGTTCGGGGTTATATCAGAGATGTCGTTCAGGGAGGGGTTGAGACACATCTTGGAGGAGGAGTTCGGCGTCGCCGATGTGGGCAGGTTCGTGATGGAGGACGATGAGGGTCTGGTCTATGGCCATCCGAGCGAGGTGGAGGTCGACGTACTGGTCAAGGACGGCAAGCACATCCTCGTAGAGGTGAAGTCAAGGGTCTCGAAGGGGGATGTGGCCGAGCTCCACAGGATAGGGGAACTCTACGAGCGGAAGATTGGAATCAAGCCGTCATTGGTGATAATAGGAGGTCTGATTGATGAAGGGGCTAGGGAGCTGGCGGACAAGCTGGATGTAAGGATAATACCCACCATCAATTCATCGAGATAGCGGATATACCTCGATCATTTCCCACCATAGCCAAAGCTCCATAACGTCCCCTTGAAGGGAGGGTTCCTCATGGC
>JAOZFI010000047.1 GCA_027491395.1 Thermoproteota archaeon
AAGACCACCATCATGAAGACCATATCTGGACTCCTAATTCCCAAGTCCGGGACTATAACCTTCAAGGACCGAGATATCACTAAGGAAGAACCTCATAGGAGGGTGGAGTTGGGGATAGCCCACGTTCCAGAGGGCAGACAGCTCTTCCCGAGGCTCACAGTTATGGAGAACCTGAGAGCAGCTGCCTACACTAAGAGGGCTAGGGAGAAGTTTCAGGACACGCTGGAGGAGGTGTTTAACCTGTTCCCCATCCTCAGGGAGAGGAGAAATCAGCTGGCTGGCACGCTCAGCGGTGGGGAGCAGCAGATGATTGCCATAGCTAGGGGACTGATACTCAGGCCAGAGATCCTAATGTTAGACGAGCCCTCGCTCGGCCTGGCGCCTAAACTCGTTATAATGATCCTTAACCTCGTCAGGAAGCTTAGGGAAGAGGGATACACCATTCTACTGGTCGAGCAGAACGTCTATCAGGCACTGAAGCTCTCCGACAAGGCCTACGTCCTAGAAACCGGGAGAATAGTTAAATCCGGAACTGGTGAGGAGTTATTAAGGGACGAGGACGTGAAGAGAGCTTATCTGGGGTTGTGAGGATGTACGGTTGGAGGGCCCGGGTCGGTCTCATAGTACCCTCCTCCAACACGACAATGGAGGAGGAGTTCAGGAGCGTACTCCCCGAGGGAGTCTCACTTCACGTGGCTAGGGTCAGACTCAGGAAAGTTAATGTCGAGGAGCTCAAGAAGATGGAGGAGTACGTGGAGCTAGCCGCTGACACTCTGGCCGATGCCGGCGTTGACGTCATAGCATACGGATGCACTACTGGGAGCTTGGTCGGTGGAGTGGGCTATGACGAGAGGATAGCGGATAAGATAGAGAGGATGACCGGGGTTAAGGCCGTTGCTACAGCCACAGCGGTGCTGGAAGCCCTCCGCCATCTGGATGTGAAGAGCGTGGCCGTGGCCACTCCCTACATAGATGAGGTGAACAATAAGGAGGAGGAGTTCCTAGAGGGCAACGGGTTCAAGGTCGTCTCAATGATAGGTCTGGGCATAGAGGACAACATAGAGATAGGGAGACAGGCGCCTGAGGTCGCCTATAGGTTAGGGAAGGCAGCCTTCCACCACGACGCCGACGGCCTCTTCATAAGCTGCACCAACTTTAGGACGTTCGAGGTTCTAGAGGCCTTGGAGGTGGACCTAGGCAAGCCCGTGATATCCAGCAACTCCGCGACCTTATGGGCTATCCTCAGGGAGGTTGGAATCAGGGAACCGGTGGTGGGCTTAGGAGGGCTGCTGGAATTCGGCGTCAGCTGACCTTTCTCCTCAAATTTTTCCGAATCACCATGTTTTACAGCCATATACCGACCGCTTTTTCAACTTTTTGTGAACCTCGTGAGTAGTCTTAAATTGAGGTTCAGGTTATCCTCATAGATTGAATTGATGAAATAGCCATGTATACGCCCACAAAAGCTAGACAGGCTGCTGAGAATCCGAAGGCTGCAGAGTAACTGAACGCTGCTATAAGCGCACCAGTCACTAGTGGTGCAGGCAGCCTAGAGAAAGATATTGCTGTTGAGAGGAACGCCACTGCGTCCTGCGGATTTTCAGGGGCCATCTCAGACACAGTGGCAGTAGCTATAGGAGCGTAGCTCGACATACCCAACCCCAGAAGGAAGGCTGAGATGAGGAAGCCAGGTATGCCCGCTTTCGGCACGATGTAGACCGCTATCCCAGAGACCATGAAGAGCTCTGATAGAGCGAGGACCGATCTCTTGTCCTTCACCCTGTCCGAGAGCCATCCCACAGGTATTCCGGCCAAGGTTGATGTCAGGGTCTCGATGACCGCAGCCATGGCCACGTGCTCCACGCCAGCTCCGAAAATTACAGGGGCCATAACCAAGTGGAACGGTAGAAAGGAGTTCCTCGCGAAGTTATTGACTATGGTGAGGGCCACTATCCCCTTGATTTCAGGAGTGAGAGATCCCTTCCAGAAGGAGATCTTCCCCTTTCCCTTAACCCCGAACTCCTTTATCATAGGAGAGATCAGCACACTGGAGATCAGCCCCAAGAACAGGCCCAGCGCGAGGACTAAGTCCCTAGTAGCCATCGCTACCAAGAGCGCGCCTGCAGCTGGTCCGAGGATGGCTCCTATCTGCCACGAGACCCTCACTGAGCTGAAGGCGGTCCCGACCTTCTCCTTGAATAGTAGGCTGGTGACCTGATTCCTCCCCATTATGTGTAGCGCCCTGCCCATTCTTGCCAAGGCTAGAGAACCGAAGATCACGGCAGGTGATACGTCCGCCAGCAGTAGACCGGAAGAGAGGGATATACCCAGAGAGCCGATGAGAAAGGTTAGTGAGGGCGAGGCGAAGGCTGCAAAGGCCCACCTGAAGATGAACTCCATGAGGTTGGCACCAAAGGCTATGATCCCGTAAGTAGCGGCGTCGACGCCAGCCTCCTCCACTAAGAAGGGCCATATCGGCTGGTAGAGAGAGATCGTCATCCCAGCTAGGAAGGAGCTAAGCAAGACTATGAGGAGTTCCCTCCTGATCTTCGGAATGAACTTCACCGTGAGAGTGGTCTCTGATTTAATATCTCTTTTCCCTAATGGCCACTCCCCCTGTCCTTGAGCACATCCCTACCCAGCTTGGACAGGCGTATCAGGCTTCCGGACCTAGTTCGCTCCACCTCTACGAGCCCTTTGCCCTCCAATCGCCTCACCCTCCTCCAAGCAGTGGTCTTAGGGAGTGATAGCTCTTCCCTTATGGTGGAGAGGCTCTTCTCACCCTCCACAAGTGAATTAAGGATCCTCACATCCATTGAATCCAGCTCGAACTTATTGCCACGGGACCTGCTGTTCAAGAGAATAAGGACAACAGCTAGAGCCGGCAATATGGCCAATAGGTAATACGGGAGGTTATCTCTCCCCCTGTCCTCCCTAGGAGGGTTCGCATAGACATACTCTATGGTGAAAGGAGGTTCTATAGTCAGTTCCAAGTAGGAGGGCCCCTCCCGTATGGAAACGGGGGTCTTGGAGAGTCCTACTACATCGGGATGTCCCATCAATCTGACTGATATTAGCGAGTACGATGTGGCGGATACGTTCAGGCTCCAGACTAGTCCCCTCTTATAGGTCAGGCTCTGGGTCTCGTAAGTCACATTGATCTCGTCGGCCACCTCGGCATCCACTATGATCTTGTCACCGTTCAGCGTGTAGTTGAGGGGGAGGTCCCCCTCGTCCACGACAGATAGAAGGGTGGGCTGCCCCAAAAGCGGTATCTCGACTATAGGATCCTGAACAGGCGCTCTGATGCTGACGGTACACCACCCATCTGGGTATACCTCTATTACCGCGTTTGTCGGGCCTCCCACAGCTGTGATCAGCGTTACTATAAATACTGTTGCGAGTAGTGATGATGAGAGACCCCGTCTCATCGGGATGTCCCTCCGGGAGAAGGAAAAAATATGTGGTCAGGTGCCTAGCCTGCGACAGACCCTGAGATACCTGAAAAGCTGCCTGACATCTTCCAGTGCTAGGAACCTCTGGCCATTCTCGATGTGCCTCTTCAGAGAAAGTAGGGTTCTTTCGATGCTATTCTTCAGTTTCAGTACTTTCTCAGCGTCTTCCGTCTTGTTCTCCCTCAACAGCTTCTTGTATATCAGATCAAGCCTGACGATGCATCTCTCGGAGGCCCTCTCGATTTTCTTTACCCTGTTGAGGACTTTCTCCTTTGTTAAGTTGAGATGCTCTTTAGCAGCTCCCCTCACATCGCTGTAGAGAGATCTCAAGCCGTTAGCTGCTTCTTCTATTTTCTCACGGGCTTCCTCTAAATCTCCTGACTTGAGGAGCGATTTGGCATCTTCCAAGAGCGACTTAACCTCTTCCAATTGGGAAGTAAAGTTCGTGGTGTTCACTCCCCTGTTCTCCAAGGCTTGTATCACTCTCTCAACCCTAATTACTGCCCTGCTCAGTCTCCCAATGGCCATTCTGAGCCTTCCTCCCTCCCTTATTGCATCGACATCCTTTATATCCCTCAGCGCATCTCTTATCACTGAAAGGGCCTCTCTAGCCTTTTCGACCGCAGATTCGTAATCCCCAGAGGAAAGAAGTGTATTAGCTTCCTCGATCAGTGGATCGGCCCTAGCTAAGGCATCTTCAACCTTACTGGCTGTCTCGTCGTTTAGGTTATCTATTATGCTCTGGAGAAAGGACTTGACGTTACCGTACGACTGTATCAACCTTTTAGCTAGTTCCTCGGCACCCGCTTGAGCATATACGGGGAAGGTCAGCAGAGCTATTAGCGAAATGCTGGCAAGGACTAGAATGGGCTTTTTCCACATCATTCCGGCTCAGCCCTCTCCATTGACGAAGGAAGTGTAGATTAGGAATGCGCGTGGAACGGCCATGGGACGGCATCCAAGGGGACTTGCGGGTCACCTTTATATAATGACCGTGGGCACGCATGCAGAGGTGATCTCATGAGGGGTCTCATCGCCCTAAGGCTGGATGGGGCCTTCCTTGGAGGTGTCAGCCTTTCGCACCTCCGAGGTGGTGTCCTTTGGAGAGTTAAGTGACTGCTCTTACTTTTGGAAGCCCTGCGTGGACAGGTTAGCCAAGATCCTGTCAGGTGTAAGGGAGGAAGAGTTCTACGAACTGGCAATTCCCCGCGAGAGGTTAGACTGGCTCCCAAAGGTAAGGGGTAAGGGGGTGGTCGCCTCCCTCGGATGGGGACTGGCGCCCACGGCGTCAATACTGACTGAACCTGACTTCCTCGCCGCATCCGAACCCATCTTCAAAGCTGGGTACCTTATGGACCTGTTGAACCCTCACGACGATTTCGGTTCCTCATTAACAGCAGCTATGAGGGTTACTAGGACGCTCAAAGACAGATTGGTCGTCATAAGCGACGTGAACACCGGACTAGAGGGCGTTACTCACGTTAATCCCGGAGGAGACTTCTCAATAAGTCCTGATAGTGAGGAACTCTTTCTGCTGGCAGATAACCTCCCCAGAGAATTGGATAGCAGATTAGAGAGCTTAGGTGAAGTTACGAGGGATTGGAACAGGTTAGACGAGGCCACGGTGGTCGTGGTCAGGACCAGCAAGGGTCTGGGACCGGAGGAGTTCGAAACGGCTAGACGCCTCAAGCTTGTGATCACAGCCACGCACGGTCTCGATCACATAGATGTGTCAGAAGCTAGAAGGAGGGCCGTTATAGTTGAGAGAGCTCCCGTGAGGGCCAGAGCTGTAGCCGAGCTCACTCTCGGCCTCATCCTAGATCTAGCCAGAGGTATCAGCTTAGGCGACAGGAGAATGCGCGAGGGAGAGTGGGCCAAGAAGAGGCTGAAGGGATTCGAGGTATCTGGGAAGAGGGTCGGCATAATATCAATGGGGATAGTTGGATCCGAGATAGCCAGCCTGCTCAGAGCTATAGGGATGGAGGTCAGCTTCTACGACAAGTACAAGGACGGAGGGAAGCCCTTGGATGACCTACTCAGAGAGAGCGACATAGTGGTCCTGGCCTCACCCCTGACGGAGGAGACCAAGGGGATGATAGGGAGGAGGGAGCTCTCCCTCATGAAGGACAGCGCCTACCTAGTCAACGTGGGAAGGGGAGAGCTTGTCGATTTGGAAGCCCTCATAGACTCCTTGGAGAGTGGAAAGATCGCCGGAGCGGCCCTCGATGTGTTCCCTAAGGAGCCACCATTCGGAGAGGATGCCTATGAGAGGCTTAGTCAGCTGGACAATGTAATCCTCACACCTCACATAGGTGGGAACACGAAGGAGTCTGACAGAAGAATTGTTAGGGAGGTGCTGGGGATCCTTGACAAGTGGTTTCAAGATTAGCTTCATTCCTGGGCCAGTCAATCCCAGTCCCAGAGTAATGAGAGCGCTCAGCGAACCGATGCCCTACCACAGGGGAGAGGAGTTCTCGAGAATGTACGAGGAGATCGTTGAGAGGGTGAAGCCCCTCTTCGGTGCTGAAGGGGATGTCGTAGTCATCAGTGGATCCTCCACTGCTGGACTCGAGTCGGCTCTAGCGGGATTCGCGAGGGGCAGGAATGTGGTGGCTATAGTCGACGGCAAGTTCGGGGAGAGGTTAGCTGAGATATCATCCCTCTATGCTAAGGAGGTCACGATGGTCCGTTCTGAGTGGGGTAAAACACCCCCTCAGGAAGAGCTGGAAGCTTCCTTGGGAGGTGCTGACCTCTTAGCGGTCGTTCACAATGAGACATCTACGGGTATCGAGCATGACATGGATCTTATAGCGGACCTAGCGTCAGATAGAGGAGTTGATCTTGTGGTGGACGTTGTGAGCTCGATAGGAGGTATTGAGGTGAAGGGGGATAGATGGAGAGCCAAAGCCCTAGTGGGGGGAGTTCAGAAGTGTTTAGGTGCTCCACCGGGCTTGGCACCTGTGATGGTAAGGGACTGGGAGGGTTACGGAAGAGCTCCTTACTACCTAGACCTGACGATGTACCAGAGTTCTGCTATGGGTAACCTCAGGCAGACGCCCTTCACCCCAGCACTTCCACTTTTCGCAGCTCTGAGGGCCGCGCTCCGGGAGATACACTCAGAGGGGCTGGAAGCCAGGTTCCTTAGGCATTGTAGGATGGCTGAACTCCTGAGAGAGGGATTAGAGGAACTTGGAGTGGAGCTGTTCGCGCTTCCCGGTGAATTAGGCAGGTTGTCCGATACCGTGACCTCCTTCATGGTCCCCAATCCAGAGGTGGTTAGGAGGGAGCTGGCGAAAGGGGGCATACTAATAGCGGGAGGACAGGGTCCTCTGAGGGGAAAGATACTTAGAGCTGCCACAATGGCCGGTGTCACGGAGGGAGACATTCAATTACTGCTGTCCCAATTGGGAGAGATTCTGAGTAAGATCACCTCAAAAGTTCCCTCCTGACCTCTTCTTTCAACCTGCCTGAGAAGGCTTCAAGTAATGAATCCACATCCATTTCAAATGTCTGCTCCTCCTCGTTCCACAAGTCAACGGGTATCTGCCAGTTGGAGGGACCTGCGACCAATAGATGCTCGACTCTTATCAGCTGATCGCTGAAGAGCGTCCTCAGGGACTTCACGAGCGTACCTAAGATCTTCTCGTTAACTAGGATGACGCTGGTTATCCCCGTAAGGGAACCTTCGGTGTAGAACATTATCGGGGAAGATACCTTGGAGAGGGCCTCTCCTATCCTCAGGAAGTCCTTGTAGGGGGCATCGAATCTAGCTAGCACCGCCTCTCCCAAACCCACTCCAGTGGGGAAGTATCCCTTAACTACTAGCCCGTTTCTCCTGTACCTAGCGAACCTCTCCGCTGCATTAGGTACGCCAATCCTTCTGAGGTAGGAACGAGAGGCCTTTCCCTGACTGTTGATCACACTGAGCGCAAGGATGTCCTTTTTATCCAGTTTTATCGGGGGCTTGATTCCCCTGTAAACCCCCCTCCAAGTGGGAGGGGTATCCGATGCTCTGGAGTAGCCGTCAACCATGAGACCCAGTACTTCTTCAGATTGTATTTCGTCTAGAGAGTGAAGATCAAACGAAAAAAGAACCTCCTTTCCTGTTCGAAGTCCATCTCCTGATAATTTAGTAAATATCCTCTCGTATTTGAGAGGTACTAAGAAAAGAATGTAGTAAGTATTGTCCTCAGCTACATAAACATTGTAGGTAAAAGGGAATTTCTCTATGAACTTTATTTCATGAGGCCCGGGATCACTTAATTCAGTTACATAAATGGTCAGCCCCATTCTCAAAGGGAATATTGTATAAGGTCCATGAACTATGTTCCTTCCAATTAAATCCTTGAGAGCTCTTGAGATAGAAGCAAGAGAGAGCCCTGTGTATTTTGCCAAATTTTCTAGCTTGGCATCTTCAGAACGAGTGACGTAGACGAGCGATCTCAGGACCTGTAGTTCTCTCTTAGATAGCTTGATAGACGGATATCTCCTAGCTATCGAAACCAAGAGTAAATAGTCCTCTAAGCTAATATCTCGCCCTCTCTCCAGATATAGAAAATTTATAGCCTTAAGAACGCTCTTGACTACACCAATCCTTTCTCTGATATTGTAGGCCTGAAATATCTCAGGAGCGTAGTAAGGAGGGACCGTAGGTAGTCCTACCCTCTGGGTGCACTCAGACCACCAAGATGGATCGGCGTTAGAGTATGCCCATGCCAGATCATAGATGTGGGGGAAATCAAGGGGAGGTAAAAAACGGATGAAAGCTTCCCTTTTGATTACTATCCCAATCCTATCGGGCGAGAGATCCCTACTTACGAGAAGATCGCTGCCCTCCTCCTTAACACCGCTCCTGAGATTTTTCTCTATCTTAACGTCTGCCAGTAAAACTCTCTTGGGAATTCTCCTCACAGGATCCATCCCCAGCTCTTTTTGGATCTTCCTAATTTCCTCTTGGAAAAGTTTAGTCAGATCCTCATTTTTTTCATGTCTCTTCTGTTGCACACTAATTAGTGTCGTTAGGGCTAATAAAGTTTTTCTTCACATGAGATCGGTTGTAATATTACTTATTACACCAGCAATACACCCTCTTGTCGGTCTACTAAATAAAATGAGCAAGTACAGACCATATAGGTTTGGTCTACATAAGTAGTAAAGGAGGAAGGAGGTTGATGGATATGGTGATCGGGCCAATTCATCCGCCCGCTCCTCCTGTAAAGTGAGCTCTCCATCACTTATTTTCTTATCTATCAGTTTTCTCCTCTTTCGGTATTTGTTGAAAAAAATGTCGGAGCACAACATTTAATGGGGGGAGGTCCAGATCCACCAAGGGATGATCCATAGAGTACAAAGAGGGAAAAGCTGACAATACGATTTACATCGCAGCTATAACAGTAAAAGAATTCATCAAGAATGGGGCTGAGCCTTTAGAGCCACTCTCCTCAATCTTGGTAGAGAGGCTGGGTGAGGAGTGGAACATCCTCATTACTAAGCAAGATCAGAAGGCTGAGTTCAGCTTCGGTCTGGGAGTTACTTTAAGGTCAGAGCCTGTTGAAGATTGGGTAGTGGGTCTAAAGTTCCTAAGAAACGGGGAAGTGATGGTGGGGACTCTAGGTAAATCGGTCAAGGTGAGATTGGGGGAAGACAGGGAGACGATACTGTTGGCTTCGGAGCTCGCGGCTCTCGCCCTTTACCTCTATAGGAATCCCTTAATGTGCCTGAGAGAGAACCTCATAGTGACGGGGATCTTCTACCTAAACCCGTGTGTGTGGTCTGATCCTGCGATTTCAGGTATAGAGCTGGCCGCAGCCTTCTCAGCGATCTCGAAGGGATTGGAATTGGAGAAGAGATACAGGTCTTTCGTGAAGGCCCTCCACTTCCTGAGTCAACTGGATCACCTGCCGGAGATAATCAGGGCACTTAAAGCCTTAGCAGTGATAGGCGTGGCCCCGCCTCTGAGCAAGAGGGACCTTTTCTATGTGGATCAGCTGTCCCCGGTAGAGATAAAGGTCCTGAACGCTCTCACAGCCAAGGAGGCCATAGACAGGCTGTACGGTTTGGATGAGAAGAAGGTTGTTGCGCTTCTATCAGAGCTGCTGGGATTGAGATCGGAGACCTTCGATAGGAGAAAGCTAGTCAGATCCCTGTCCCAGAGGGAATCCAAGGAAGGCCTATCATTGAGCGAGATCTCCCATGTTCTAGGGATCGATAAGGCCTACCTCTGGAGGGACGTCCTTCCCAAGATGATAGAGCGCTTCCTCATTACCGTGGGAAGCGACAGGTACAGAGGAAAGACCGTTAAGGTCTACAGGCCCAATATATCCCTGCCGACAATAGGAGATATGGTGCTCACTTATACGCTCAACCTCAGCTACCTCGTCACTAGGGGCTGATAATGAGGTTGAGCAGAGATTTCTTCTGCAGGGATCCAGTGGTGGTAGCCAGAGATCTCCTTGGGAAGCTCCTAGTCAGGGAATTTAAGGGGGACAGAATATCTGGGGTTGTGGTGGAGACAGAAGCGTACCTAGGGAGGAACGACAGGGCCTCCCACGGTTTCGGTGGGAAGAGGACGCCAAGGATGTGGCCTCTCTACGAAGGATGTGGCTTATTCTACATTTACCCGGTTCACGGCTACGCCATGCTGAATGTTACGACTGCGCCACCCGAAGAGCCCACAGCCGTCCTCATAAGGGCCCTAGAGCCCGTGGAGGGCGTGGATATCATGAGGAGGAACAGAGGAACTGATGATGCGAGGAACCTGTGTTCTGGCCCTGGGAAGCTCACTAAGGCGCTTGGTATTACCTTAGAGATGAACGGCTTGAGCGTCGAGGACGGACCTCTCTACTTCGAGGAGTACATGAGGGTGGACGAACGGGAGATAGTGGCCACGAAGAGGGTGGGAGTGGACTATGCTGGCAGGCACGCGGACCTTCCCCTTAGGTTCTACTTGAAGGGAAACAGGTACGTATCAAGGCCATGATCCCCTGAAGATGACCTCGACCTCCTCCGGATCCACCTCTCCGTTCCCATTGTCATCCATCCACCTAACTATGATGACTCCATCGATCCCTCCCTCTGCTATCTTGATCGCCGCCACCCGAGTCCCGAATCTAGTGAGACCCTCTCCAAGTACTATCCTCCTACCGCTCCTCTCGAGAGATGTCACCAAGGCGTAATCTGAGCGACCATACTCCACTTGGAACCTCCACACGCGATCGCCCAGCTTAATAATGCCCTTCGACCCGTCGATGTCCACCACTATCCCCAGCTCCTCGTTGAGTCGAGCCGCCAGCTCATTGGCCTTGGGACCGCCGAGGATTATGATGTTGCCGTCTGGCAGTTCATCTCCAGCTTTCCTCGCCTCCAGACCTAGGATCGAGGCCGCTTCACGGTCATGCTCTCCGTAAAGGACCCTGAAATGCACACCAGATGAAATCTCGGCTCTGACTCTGCGCTCCTCGACGGTGGAGCCAGCGATCACCCTCACAACCCACTCCCCTGGCTCCGAAAGGGTAAGGGATATCTGGAAGTGTCCTGACGAGACCATGGCTGAGTATTCCTCCTCGACCCCATTAGGGGAAACCAAGACTATCCTGACGCCGTTCACTCCGGAGGCGGTTCCGCTAACTACTAGGGACTCCCCCACCTCCACCCTGCTCGGGATGTCAACCTCTAGATCTACCAGCCGGTAATAGGCCTCCTTGACCTTCTTAACGGTGACTGAGACCATATCAGGAATATAAGGGACGTCTTCAGGTTCTATCTTGACGAATAGGTTGCCAGATGGATCTATTATCACCACCGTGGCTGTGTACTTGATGCCGAAGTAGAGGAGATGGGACCACGAGACCGTCAGGAGGATCCAGCTGGACGGAGGATTATAGCTCCTGAAGGCTGGCAGTACAGCCTGAGGATTCGAGGGTGAATACATGGCGACGGCTGCGACGTAACGACCACTGGAGAGTTCGGGGTCGGTCCTCCAAGCATCGGCAAGCAAGGGTATGAACTTCTTGCAGTGAGAGCAGGTGGGCTGACTGAATATGAGAACGACGACCTTTCCCCTGTAATCGGAGAGCTTGAAGGTCCCTCCCCCATAGATCGGGGCCTCGAACCCAGAAGCGGAGGTAGGGAGGCTGGACAGACAAAGCATCGACAGCAGAAGTAGTGTGATCGCTCTCTTCATCATCAACTTCCTTCAAGGGTTCCATTTATAATAGCTCGCCGTTATACGCCAAAGACCTTCTGGATAACCATGGCTAATAGTGCTTATGGGATAATAATATCTAGAGATACCCAAAAAGTAAAGTGAGGAGAGATCGGTAAACAAGTTCATCGTCGCGCTGAAAGCCTCCTCCTGTATAGAAGAATAGCCGCGATTAGAATCGCTAGTGCCACCACGCCACCAACTAATATGAATGGAGGCTTTGATCTAATGGAAGCATACGTCTCTGACGGGAAGCAGCCCTCAGCGTAGGCGGCTATCTTGACCTGAGTCTCTTCACTGATATCAGGAACCTTCAGTCTAGTCTCGCCATTCTCAAGCTCATATACGGTCCCGTTGAAGACTAAAAGTCCGGTAGCAGGCCTTCCACGGCATGTCACCTGTATCGATGCCCCAGTGTTTCCCTCCAGTTCATCCGGAAGTAGGATCTGGGCGTGAGGGAGATAGGTCACCTTGAACCTCCTCTCCAACCTGGTGCTGTTGTACAAGGCCTCCACTATGACATCGTTCTCCCCTAGAGTAAGGCTTATTGTTGAAGAGAAGGTCCCGGTGTTCGATGGCCTGACCTCCTGACCATTAACCTTTACCAAGGCGAAGGGCTGGGCCCTACCCCTCACCTCGAGCGAGGGCGCATCTACCACATCGGGTAGATCGTTGACCTCCAGCACAGGAGGCTTGACCAGTCGGTAGCTAACATCGCCTCCGTTCACCCTCACCACCATGTAGTGGAAGAAGAGGCTCTCCTTGGGATACTGGTTATCCAGCTCGGCGCCCCCACCTCCCAAGATGAAGGTCTTGATGCTCTCATTCTCGCCACTGTAGTACATGTGCTCGTGGCCCTGGAATATGGCATCTATCTTGTCTTTATGGAGTCTCACCACTGCTCTGAGCCTCTCGAGAGCTGACTTGTCCTCGATCCCGTGGGCATAGGGATAGATGGGCTGGTGTATGAAGACGAAGACGTGCTCCGCCTCCGTATCATCTAAGTCCTTCGCGAACCACTCTATCTGCTCGTCACTCATCGAGTACCTGAAGCCAGGTACGTTGGCGTTCAGGAAGACGAAGTGGGAGTTCCCATAATCGAAGGAGTAGAAGAGCTTGCCGAAGAAGGACATGAAGTTCCTCTGAGCGATCTTCCCGATCTGATTCTCGTGGTTGCCCTCGGCTATGAAGAGGGGCATCCTTATCGCGCTGGTGACCCTCACGAAGTCCTCATACTCCTTGAGCTCTCCGCTGTAGACTATATCGCCCACGTTGGCGTATAAATCCGCGTTCTCCTCGATAATGTACTCTAGCAGTTGCTTGTAAACCTCCGGCTGTTTCGCACCCCCGGACGGTCTGTTATCCCCTAGAACGATGAATGAGAGTGCGTTCCTGTCAGGGAAGAGTCTGGTCCCATTCCTGATGTTCTCGACCCAGATGAGCTTCCTGAACTCCGCGTACCTGCCGGTAGAATCGTAAGCCCTTATCACCATCACGTGTCTCCCGTCCCAAGTGGTCAGAGTGTCCCATTTGGCCCTCCACGATCCGCCTGAGGGCTTGAAATCTATCAGCACGCCCTTATCGTCGGTCCAGTTATACTGCCCTTCATAGTCGAGCCTAGCCTGGACCTTCGTGATAGGTGAGAGGTTGCCCGATACTTCCACAGATAGATCGACCACTCCGCTTAAGTTTCTAGGGAAAGACGGCACTACTACGAATGCTTCCACCCTCGTGGGCTCTATTCTCTTCGCTGAGGTTATCTCAACCCTCTTGGAATTGACCGGAGATTTATCTAAGGTGATCACGTATTCCCCGGGAGAGTCAGCTCTCCACCTGATCAGGAGGTTTCCCGATACCAGCTTGAGATATGACATGCAAGCTAACTCAGGGCCAGGCATTATGAAGAAGGCATAGGGCCTATCTCTCTCCAGTGAGGAACGGGAATATCCCAAGAATACATCGGTGTAGCCATCTGAGGAAACCTCGGTCTCGGAGATGATCCTCATGAGGGAGGCGTCCCTCAACGCCACTCTGAACCTGCCCTTGGCCGAGAAAGTGAATCCTATCGCATCATCAAGGGCAGACCTGTCAACCATAACCTTGATGTAGGGGTCTGGTCCTGTGGCAAAGAAACAACGTTCATCGTTCACAATGAAGGAGGCAGCATTTTTGTGCTCGAGTTCCCACTCTATCACGGTCTCCTTCTCGAAAGACGTCGATATGGGTAGGAGAGATCCGTCCGGGGCGGTCACCTCGACGGAGAGGGGGTTCAGGGTCCCATTGGATGGGAAACCGTGATTCATTATGTCCACCGCTAGCTCGTAGTTTCCGGGTCCCTTTACATCGACGTAATACCGGTATTTGCCCATGGGTTGGGCGTGGATCGGTAGAACTGGTAACAGGAGAGCTAGCGCGAGTATCAGAGCAAGTACAGGGGATTTACTCATATGCCGTTTCGAGAGTAGACCTTAAAAACCGTGGGAATCTTCATCCCCTCCCAGCCACCTTCCTGTACTCCCTCTCCACTAGGCTCTGAGCTAGATCCAAATATATCTCGGTGGTTCGAAGGCTGCTGTGTCCCAAGATGCGCTGTAATACTCGGGGATTCCCTCCCTTGGAGAGGAACCAGACCGCGAAGGCGTGCCTCACAGCGTGGGGATGGGTCTTCAGCAGCTCGGAAACCCACCTCCTGATGGTGCGGTCCGTCACTGGGAAGATTTTTCCGTTTCCATTCTTAGGTAGCTCCCCCAGCAGTTCAGCGGTGCGCTCGGTGAAGTAGACGTACCTGAACTTCCCCCCCTTCCCCCTCACTCTGGCTCTCTTCCCGTTTAGATCCACATCCTCCCATCTTAACGAGACCAGTTCGCCCACCCTCATGCCAGTCTCCGCGAGCATCATTATTGCCGCCCTCTGGAGGGGTTTGGCCGTCGAGAGTATTTCATCCATCTCCTCGTAAGTCTTCAGAAGGTCCTCGTTTACCTTAGGAAGGGGGGGAGGGACCCTTATCTCCTTCGCGAGGGCTCTGGCCTCCTCGCTCAAGTCCTTTCTCCCTGCCACCTTGAAGAGCCTGCTGAGCATGTAGAGCTGCTGCTTTAAGGTGCGTCTGTTCACCTCTTCTTCCCTCTTAGAGGCCCATATTCTCACATGAATCGGTTTAGCTTCCTCTAATGGTACCATCTCCAAGAAGGAGGTAAAAACGGGCCTGTACTTCCTCTTACTCGAAGGAGCTAAACCCGCTAGGGCTGCTTCAACGAGGGCATTCATTCACTCGCTCACCTTAACCAGCTTCTCCCTAGATCTGTGACCCCTCACAATCTCCACATGGGACTTTGGTACGCCAAAATGCTCGGCCAGAAGTTCTACCACCCTTTTATTGGCCCTTCCCCTCTCGGGAGGCTCCCTGACCTTGACCACTAGGAAGTCGCCCTCAAAGACGACTTCCTCCCTCTTAGCCTTCGGTATCACTCGAACCTTCACCAACATGGGTCATCCTTTCCAAGAGGGTTAGCATGCTCTCCGCCACGTAGTATATGCTCTCGAGGAGGTAGTCCTTCTTCAGGTGGCACCTGTCTAGGTCCATCTCCACCACCGCGGAGCCCCTGTCCACAGCGACCTTGCACGGTATTCCCTTGTCCACGAGATCCCAAGAGGCCCTCATGAGATCCAGCTCCCTTCCCTCCGCCTTCAGGGGTGGGTAAGCGGTGGCCAGAACGTAAGCGACGCCCCTCTTCTCCTCAGCAACTATGTAGATGACCACATCCTTCCCTTCCTCCCCTATCATGAGCACGAGCATGCCCTCCTCCCTGAGGTGAGTCAGGCCCGCTTCTCCGAGCATGGACTCTATCTCGTCAAGAAGCAAGGTTCTCACCCAGTTTCCGTAAGAACGTGAGCGTTATGTAGAAGTTCCTCTTAAAGGACTCCTCTATGCACTCACTCCTCAGGAAGGATGTCACTATGACCTCATTATCTTCACTCAGCTGGTAGGAAGCGAAGTTCATCTTGAAATTCTCTTCCAGCAGCAGCTTGGCCATCTCAGCCGTGGGGATAAGGGGTGGATCGGTCCTCCCCACTATCACGGTCATGTCCTCATCGGCCAGAACGATGACATTGTAGGAGATCTCACCCTCCCGGAAGGACGATATGATGGCCTGCTCCACCCTTCTGTAGTTGATCCCTTCCTCCTTCAGTATCTCCTCGATTTGTTCCAGATGTCCCATAGGTATTCGTGTTTTCTTCAGACTACTAAAGTTTTCCTCAGGGGGGTCGCGTAATTAGAGTGATTGTTGGTCGCCGTGCGAGCGCCCTCTACCCTTAAATGGGCGGTATGGGCTCTACCAAGGTGACTGAAAATGGTTCGCTATGCAGTGGGAGGAGCCTTCTCCGGGGTACTGGGCTTCATCCTCGCTGCTCTTCTATCCATAGCCTTCCAGGCCTTCTACTTCTGGGTTGCTCAGATATTTGTCATGGAAGAGAGAAAAGGTTTCTTCTCCCTGATGGGCCTTGTAGTCACGGGAAACTTCCTGTCTGGCCTCGCCTACCTCACCGTCGTGAGAGTGGTCACGATTCATCCACTGCCGCTACCGTCCCTCTTCGGAGTAGCCTCAGTCCTGCTGGTATGGGTGCTGGTCGCTAAGTACTGGTACGATACAAGCTGGGGAAGGGCTTTCTTGCTGATATTGATAGCCAGCCTGTTGCAGCTGCTGACCATCTACGTGGTGACTCCTGAATCATGGGGCATGAGACCCTTCAGAGAACTAGGTCTCTGATACCATCCTTAAGCTTGGTCTCGAGACAGTTCAGGAGATCGTCAGGGGATCAACCTGATCCCGAGTCCGTTGAAGTGCTTCCTATCCATGGTGGCTAGGTCCGATCCTGAAACGGACGCGGTGGCGGCCACCAAGATGTCGCTGAAGGGTATCGGTCTCCCCCCCTTCCTCCTCAGCTTGGTGTCAAGTTCTAAGGCCCTGACCAGGATGTCCTGGTCTGGTTCCACGATCATCCCAATTTCGTGAAGTAGATCCTTCCTACCCATTGCTGCATCAGGTCCTCTAGCCAGATAGTGGCCAAAGAGGTATTCGTAGGCCACCACCCAAGGGATCATTATCCTCTCATACTCGGCGATCAGATCAACGAGTTCTTCCCGGCCTCTGTCCAGCAGTTCGATCAGGAAGGATGTGTCCAAAACGACGTTACCACCACTCACGTGACTCGACTTCTTTGACGATCTCCTCAACTTTATCGGCCTCTTCTTCACTCAGTCTCGAGCTCCTGACGAGATCCTTCAGTCTTTCCCTCTTCCTCTTCAGATATTCGTCTATAAGCCTGTCTATGGTCTCATCTAGGCTTTTAGCTCTCATTCTCTCCTTGAGAGATTTGAGCCTCCTGTAAGTGTCCTCCCTAACCGAGATTACTTTACCCATCATCCAATTTCTCTCTATAGCCCTATACCTATATTAGTATAGCGGTATATCGAAAGCTCCCTTTTATAAAGTCAGTTCGACCCCATTGTATCGTATCTGATTGGATATTATACCTGATAACTGTGTATTTATAGTCTTTTATATCTATTTATTTCACTAATAGAAGTCATATTGATGACAACTTTTTTATTGCTAATCGGGATGACATCGAGATGAGCATGTCCCAGAAGCTCGAACTGCCCCTCGAACCCCAAGCATTCGCCGAAGACATATTCAGGATAGTGAGCCATCCTGTCATGCAGGAAGTCTATCGATTCAGGCACCTCATAGCCAAGACCGTGAGGGACTTCCTAGATGAAGAGGGCTTTGTGGAGTTCGATCCCATAATGGTTGGTCCAGTAACGGATCCAGGTACGAGAGGCGCGTTCGAGTTCAGAATCCCCTACTACGGTAGGGAGTACAGGTTGATGAGAAGTGGCATCCTGTACAAGCAGCTTCTAGCTGCGGCAATGGAGGAGGGTAAGATTTACTTCTTCTACCCAAACCTGAGGCATGAACCGATAGATGCCGCCAAAACCGGACGCCATCTCGTGGAATTCGTCCAGATCGATCTGGAGGTCAGGGATGCGGACCACTTTCAAGTGATGGAGATAGCGGAGAGGCTTCTCAAGCACGTTATCGATGAGATGAGGAGGTACGAGGACCGCCTCAGAAAGATATGGGAGTTCTTCGGTTCTGAGAGGGAGAGCTTACCAGATGTGAACCTCCCCTTGAAGAGGATGACTCATAGAAAGGCTGTAGAGCTTTTAATGGAGCATGCTAAGGATGATGAGGTCATCAAAGAGCTGGAGAGAAGGTTCGGCGTCAGGAGACCACAGGACAGGCTCAGTTTCAAGACCGAGATTCCTTGGGAGTGGGAGTGGTACTTATCAAAGATACACGACCAGCCCTTCTTCATCCACGACTATCCGAGGGGGGCGAGAGGCTTCTACGACCGCGAATACCCTGACAAACCGGGCGTACTGATGGACTTCGACCTGCTCGCTCCGGAAGGTCACGGGGAGTTATCCTCAGGTGCGGCGAGGGAGTACGAGGTGTCGAGAGTCTTCGCTAGGATGAGGGAAACCAACGAGAACCCCGAGCTCTATCGCTGGTACCTTCAGTTCCTCCGCGATCACGGGAAGCCAACGGCGGGATTCGGTATAGGAATGGAGAGATTGGTGAAGTACATCTGCGATCTCCCGTCCGTTCACCTCGCCAGACCGGCTCCCAAGATACCGGGGGTGCACTCGCCATGACCGACTACCCGATAGACGAGATATTTAGGAGGGCCAAGCTGGGCGAGCTGGCCGTCTATCCTCCTAAGGACGAGTTCGGTTACAACGTCTTCGGAGCTGACGTTTATACGAAGCCGAGGAGGTTCCTCCTTCTAGATGACATAGTCCTGCTCCCGCCCCAGTTCACGCCTGAGAGGCTTGAAAAGGGCATTGAGCTCCTCAGGGAGCCCCTCTACACAGATGTGAGCACAGAAGCCTCTGTAGGCAGGTTCAGGGTGAGGATGCCCGTCGTCTGCGCGGCCATGGGGGGCACGCACATCGCCAACCTGATAGGCCCCAAGATAGCTAAGGGATGCGCCGAGATGGGCATCGTCTACTCGCTTGGGGAGAACATAGCTGCCATCAGGGGATACGATGAGAGGCTCACTAAACAGCCATCATTCAAGGAGAGGGCCTTGGCCTACTTGGAGAACCTGAAAGACGGGTATGGGGGGCTTGTCATACAGCAGAGCGTCGAGGATGAGAACCTGAAGCTCTGGGAGAAGGTCTACACAGATCCAGACTTCGATCGATACGTGGAGGAGGGGTTGATAGCCTTCGAGATCAAGGCGGGACAGGGCGCCAAGCCCGGCTTAGGCGGGGAGGTGCTGGTCAGCAGGGAGGTGGCCATGAGAATAAAGGATCACTACTACATACCGGAGGATCCGGAGAAGGTGGTCAAGGACTACTACGAGAGACATTCAGCACCTGGAACATTCACCGAGGATATACTGACCAGTCAGATCAGGCTAATCAAGAACAACTTCCCCCGCGTGAAGGTGTTCTTGAAGACGGGACCGTACAGGGACTTGGACAGGGTGATAGAGATAGCGAGTAGGGAGGGGGTAGACGCCGTAACTATAGATGGGAAGGAGGGAGGGACTGGGATGAGCCCCATAGCTGGCATGAGAGACCTGGGCCTCCCCACCGTGGCCTGCCTAGGGGCCATCACGAGGGCTAGAGATAGGGGGATAAGGACCAGCCTCATAATATCGGGCAGGTTATATGACGGCTCCCACGTGGTCAAATCCCTAGCACTGGGAGCCAGCGCGGTGGCGTTCGGGAGGCCCTTGGTATACGCCTGCATGGGCAGCATACCCCTCGCTCCCGCTTTCATTAGGAGGGAGCTCTTCAGGAATCCGTTACTGAGGGAACTGGGTAAGATAGCCCTGAGGTGGGGAGTAAGGGGAGAGGGCTGCACCGAGGGCGTGGTGAACTACTTGAAGAGCGTGGAGAACGAGATCAAGATGCTCACCTCCGCCCTAGGAAAGTACTACATGGATAGGCTGTCCAAGGAGGATGTCGGTGCCCTTAACAGGGATCTAGCGGAGCTCTTTAGAATCTGGTACGTGTATAGCGCTCCTGAAGCGTCAGAGAAAGTGATTCAAAGAGGGATTGAACTTTCCTGATGGTATCCACTGAAAATGAAGTATTTTGAAGTGAAGCGGAGAATCAGCACTTAATCACTGTTACGGACTTAATGCAGTAATCTATCTCCACTCTGGCTCTTTCCAAAGCTTCTCCACCTATTATGATCTCGTTTAACTCCTCATAACTTTCTAGCAGCCCGTCAACCTTGTAATCACCTGAGATAAGCGTGGAATAACCCCCCATAGATTTGATAATTCTGCCATCCGGCAGGACCAAGTGCCTCTCGGTAGAAGGTCTTATACCTAACTTGTGGAGAACCTCGCTTGGTACCAGAGCGAAGCCCTCATATCCCGTATCTAGAACACCCCACTCCTCCCCCAACTCCGGATATACCTTCCCGCCGAGAGGATTGTAGAATTTGACTCTAATGTAGGGGATTTGATCAACCACGCTCAAGTACCCTAGCACCTGCCCGGGCTAAGGGCTTAGGGGGAGGTAGGGCCCTCACCGTAACGGTACTGGGATCAATACCCTTGGATTTTAGAATCTCAGCGAGTTCTTCGAGGGAAAGTGCCCTAGCTACTTCTTTTCCCCCCACTTCAGCTATGAATACTCGTTTAAACTCAGATTCTAGTAGAGCCCTCTCTATAGCCGATGAGACGAACTTTGACAGCGCTCCTCTTCCGGCCCCTCTCTCCTTAAGATGCTTCCTTAACCTCCGGAGCAGATCATCGGGTATCACGACGGTTAAGGTCCCCATACCCACCAACTTTTATTGTGTAATTACTTACTATTTAACTATTTATTATTCATTTATGTTTGTTTCGCTGAAGCACTCAAACCCAAGTCGAAGGAGATTGCCGATAGAATGCGGGCCCTATGACTTCTCAAAATCGTATCCATTCTTGCTTGATATACCCTAACAGCAGTCTAAGATCTCTGATGGTCTACCTACAGACCCTACCACTCCATTCTCAACGATCACAACTCTGTCCGCCGTCCTCAGGGCTAGCAAGTGGTCATGAGTGGCAATGGCTATTCCCATACCCTCCGATCTCAACTTTCCTATGAGATTCGTCAAGATAACCCTCTTCTCCCTGTCAAGATGAGCCGTAGGTTCATCCAGTAGAAGTATTTTTGGGCCAGCAGCCACTGCTCTGAGGATCGACACCACCTGCGCTTCCCCTGCAGACATCTCTCTCCTATCCTTCCGAGATAGGTAGGCCGAGCTCGTGTCACTGAGCAGCTCTTCCGCAATCTTGATCGCCTCCTCCCTAGGCACGCCCCTCAGCAGAGGGGCAAAGGTCACATTATCCAAGGCCGTTCCCCTCAGGAGGATAGGCTTCTCGTGAACATAAACCACCGCCCTCCTTAGCTCAAGCCTCTTGGATCCGTTCACCTCCCATATATTCGATCCCCAGAACGTGACCTCTCCCCTCGAGGGCCTGTAGAGACCCCCAGCTAACTTCAGGATGGTAGTCTTCCCGGAACCATTGGGACCCACCAAGACGAGCACTTCACCCCGCCTGATCTCCAAGCTCACCCCCCTCAGGGCCCACTCCTTAGATCCTGGGTACTTGAACCAGACTTCCCTCAACTCTATCCCATTCATTCTCTGAGCCTCCCCAAGAACCTGAGGGTGAGAGAGATCATAGCCAGTATGAGCAGCAGGATGATGCCCAGCGACACGGCCAGCTCGAACTCCCCCTTGGACACCTCGAGCGCTATGGCGGTGGTCATGACCCTCGTGTAACCTCTTATGTTACCTCCTACCATCAAGGCGACGCCTAGTTCCCCCAGAGCTCTAGAGAAGCCCATCACCACGGCAGCAGCTACCCCTGAGAGGGACTCTGATATCACTATCTTGGCCGCCTGACCCTCAGCAGCGCCCAAGGAGAGGGCCAGTTCCCCGTACATGTCCCAAGAGTGGGTGAGGACCCTATAGGCGACTGACGTTATTAGAGGGGTTATCAGGATAGCCTGCCCGATCACTATGGCTTGGGGGGAATAGAGTAACCTCAGTACACCGAGGGGGCCCTGCCTGCTGAGGAGTAGATAGAGGAGGAGCCCAATCAGAACGGTGGGCACGCCCACCATGCCCTCTAGGAGAGGAATGAGAGGCCGGGAGGTCCTGGGAGATCGCACAAGCAGGTAAGCTAGGACAATACTCCAAGTGGAGGCCAGTAGTGTCGCCGTTCCTGACACCACCAAGCTCCTGACTACGATCTCCAAGACCTCCCTCACCGGATCACCCTTCAGCCAGCACCTGCCACCTCTCCCTGAGCCAATCCAACTTATCCTTTGCGGGATGGAAGAGGGGCTGCCCGTACTTAGAGATACCGTAGTGAGCGATCAGATCACGGGCATCCCTCACTACGAAATCAGCGAAGGCCCTAGCATACTTGGCCTCTTCCCCATCACAGGAGGGCACGAGGTAAACGCTGTATATGTTTAGGAGCTCGTCACCGCCCTCGAACAGGATGACCAAGTCGGGAACTTTACCGTCCTTGCTGTATTTGAGGAATGTGCCTATGTCTGAGAGCACATATGCTCCCTTCTCGTTCGCCACCAGTAGGGTCGCACCCATCCCGCTCCCAGTTTCCAAGTACCAAGGTCTCCCCTTGGGATCCAATCCAGCAGCTCTCCACACGCTCAGCTCTTTGACATGAGTACCGGAGTTATCTCCTCTGCTGGCGAAGCTGGCTTTTCCCATCTCTGCTGCCTCATATATCCTCTTGAAGGCATCTCCCGGCGACTTAGCCTCCTTCACCTTGGCTGGATCCGATGGAGGGCCGGCTATGATGAAGTAATTATATGCGAAAATATGCCCCTCAGCTATGGCCCCTTCCTCCATGTACCTTTTCTCTAGGCTGGGAGCGTGCACGAGGACCATACACGCATCACCCTGCTTCGCCCTCCTCAAGGCCTCACCGCTTCCTACTGCTATGAAGTCAAGTTCGACGTTGGGATGATCCTTCCTGAACCGATCTCCAAGGTAGTCGAGGAGTCCTGTGGCGTAGAGGCTGGTAGTGGTGGTTATCCTGACCCTGACGGGCCCACTCCCCAGCATGAGGAGAGAGGCTATTAATAGGACCAGCACGATAGCTGTTGCAGCTATGAGCCTAGTGCGCATGGGAATACCCCAGCGAGTTGGCTTCAGTTACTTATATTCGTTATCCGATGTTGGATAACGATAAATTCGCTATCGAGCTATTGCCGTACCCCGAGCTGCATCATTTACCCTGACGGGAACTCAATAGCACTCTTCTCTCCTCGTTACTAGCTAATCTGGTACCTAAACTAACTGTTTTTTACTAAAGTTAAGATTGTTTGTGAAGTATATCACGCGCGATCTCTCCATAGAAGTGGTCCTATCCGGCTGTCAGCACCAAAGCGCAGGCTACTACCGATTTCTCATTTCTCTATGCTAGTGTACCCGTACCTTCTCACAGGTAACTTTATAATAAGGGCGGAATTCGAGCCCTTAAGGTGAGTAGTGTGCGTTACCGGAGATTCCTTCTTTGAATGAGAGCATCTCCAAGGTGGTTTTGGCCTACTCAGGCGGTTTA
>JAOZFI010000049.1 GCA_027491395.1 Thermoproteota archaeon
GGGGAGTCAGGCAATGCCGGCATCATCACTCGCTCAGGGCCGGGTAGTACAGATCATCCTCCCCCTTATAGGTGCCAGCCCTAAAATATGAAGGATGGTGGTGGGTTTGCTGGAACAGCTGCTCGCCGCTACCGTCCTGCTGATCGCCAGCGCCTACGACCTGCGCAGCAGGGAGGTGCCGGACTGGGTCTGGATTCCCGGAGTGGTGGGAGGGGCTGCTCTGAGGATTCTGGATCCGAGGAGGACCCTCTCTTACCTGGAGGTAGCCTGGCCCATCATTCTAGTACTGATCATCATGATCCTAGCTGAGTGGCTCCTTTCAGTCAGCGGAGAGGCTGATCTCCTGGCCTACCTTACCCTTGCTCTGATCTCCACCGAGCCGTACTTCCTTCTGCCTCCGCCCTTCTTGGTCTACCTTATCTCCAAGCTCCTCATGGTGATGGTCCTCCCTCTCCAGTTCCTTGTCAACCTAGTGAGGGTTCTCCACCATCCGGAGCTCCTAAGGGGATTCGACGAGCCCCCTTACAGGAAGATCATAGCCCTGTTCCTCCTCTCCCCCTACTCGAGGCACTTGGCAGTGGGAGCCAGAGTTGCCGAGATCAACGAGGAGGGAAGGAGAAGGTTCGTCCTGAGTGCAGCGCTGTCCCCGCTCGACAATTCCGAAATAGATGATTGTGAAGGTGTCTGGATAGCCCCCACCTACCCCTTCATCCCCTTCATCCTCGCGGCCCACGTCATCGTCCAGCTGCCCTTCCTATGGCCTCCATGAGTTCCTCCATCTCTTCCTCCCTCAGCCTGCCGTAACTCACCCTGAACCACTCCTTACCTCCCCTGAAAGCAGTTGCTGGCACTATTCCCACGACGGGATCTGAGTCGAGGAGCTTCAGGGCCAGCTCCTCCGAGTCTTCCACTTCAGGGTGTCTGGCGTAGAGGTAGAAGGCACCCCTAGGCTCCACGAACTCCAAGCCTGCCTTTGAGGCCTCTCTGACCAGAGCGTCCCTCATCCTCCTGTAGTGCTCCCTGACCCCCTCAAAGTACCTGTCGCTGGCCGCCTCGATCATCCTCATCACCAGCCTCTGCACCACCTCAGATACGCCGGCTGTGGTGAGGTATGTCAGCCTCCCCACGAGCTCCCTGCCTTCCGCACCCCAGTAGATGTAACCAGCTCTCATCCCCGGGAGGGAGAAGGTCTTGCTGAAGGTGTCTATAACCACGTCGCCGACGATCTCAACCCTCTCCCCGAAGTAGATCTGCGAGTAGGCCGCATCATTCAGCAGAAGGACGTTTCTCCTTCGGAGCTCGTCCCATAGATCCCTGAGCGCCGAGTTAGGAGGGAGGTGACCCGTGGGATTGTTCGGGAAGTTGATGAGCACCGCAGCGACGCCATCGATCCTCCCCAGCACCTCATTCACCAAGTCCTCGGCTAGGGGGTTATAGGCCGCCACGGGATAGGAGAACTCTGAGGGGTGCTCGAAGTACTGGATGAAGCCGGGCGCTGGTATCAGGATCTTCCCCTTCTTCAGCTTCCAAGCTGCCAGTGAGGAGATCAGGAGGGCCTGAGCCCCTCCGTTGGTCATGAAAACTCCATCTCTCTCATAATCCCTCCTCAGAAAGCGCGAGGCGAAGTCCACTACCGCCTCCTTTGCCCCATCCATTCCCGTGAAGGGAAGGTAGCTTCGCCCGACCTCGCCCATCTCTGATAGTACCTCGGACACTGGGAGGGGTGGTTCGTGAGACGGGGCCCCTATATGAGCTCCTATTACCCTCCTTCCCTGAGCTGCCTTCCTGTTGCACGCGTCGAAGATGTCCCTTATGGTAAGCATACTCTAGCAAGGGGGGATAAGATAAAATCATCCGGTGGCGCTAGGAAGCGGGACTTCAGGTGGAGAGGGCTGAGGGGGTAGCCATCTCTTCTGTAGTCGTATCAGCTGTGATAGTGGCGGTGAAGCTCTTCGTGGCCCTAGTCACAGGTAGCATGGCCGTACTGGGGGAACTCCTCTACTCGCTAGGAGACATCCTGACATCCTCAGTTACCCTGATGGGCATAAGGCTTTCAAGAAAGCCGCCGGACGCGGACCACCCTTACGGGCACGCCAAGTTCGACAGCCTGCTGGGCCTCCTCTCCTCCATTTTCCTTATGGAAGTGGAAGCTTACGTGATATTCAGAAGCATCTCAGCTCTCCTCGGGCCCCTGATCCCACCGAGCGTGATAAACGAGACTCTTCTGCTGCTAACAGCCACGAGCTTGGTGAACGTGGCCAGGTCGCTCGCCCTATGGAGGACGGGTGGATCTGAAGGGGTTAGGATGATGCAGTCCGAGGCCATAAACTACGGGTGGGATGCGGCTAGGACTCTTGTGGTGGTGGGGGTGCTCCTCATCTCGAAGGAGGTCCCGCTCGTTGACCCCCTCGCAGCTCTGTTGGTCACCGTCTTAGTGGTGCCCTCCACGCTGAGGGTGGCTTACTGGTCAGCCAGTGACCTGCTGGATAGGATAGATCCCAAGCTCCTCGCCAGGATATATTCCCTACTGGGAAGTTGCAGGGAGATAGTGGCGGTCAGGATGGTGAGGGCTAGGAAGCTGGGTAAAATAGCTTTGGTGGATGCTGTGATCGAGGTCGATCCGTCAATCACGGCGGAGAGGACGAATGAGATAATAAGGAGGATCGAGGATAGGATTAGGGTGGAGATAGGACCCTCCGAGGTCATGATAGTGCCCCTTGCATCGGGAAGATCGAGGGAGAGCGTGGCCAAGGAGGTAACGGAGTCTGTGGAGGGCGTGAGGGAGGCCCACACCTTAGAGTTCTACGGGGAGAGGGGGGAGAGGCTGCACCTGCACGTGGTCCTTGGCGATGACATCAACCTGAAGAGGGCCAACGAGATCGCCAAGGAGGTCGAGTCGAGGCTTAAAAGAGCCTTGGGCGTCAAGGAGGTCATAGTGCATGTGGACCACTCGGGCGAGGGCGTCCCACTTGAGGAGATAAGGGAGAGGATAGAGGAGTTGAGAGATGTGAGGTGGGCGTCCGTCGAGACCGTGAGATCTGGGAGTTGCGTTAGGTTAGAGATAAGGGTGGGCGCGGACCCTGAGATGAGGGCTAGGGAGATCAACAGGTTGCAGCACGATGTGATGGCCATCGCTGCCGAGCTGGCCCCCAAGGCGAAGGTGTCCGTTAGAGTGGTCCCGGCCTGCTGAGGCCGTCATATCACTTTATAGGTATTATCGGAGATCCTATTAACCGATGGGCATAAGTATCGACGAACTGGACGAGCTGGACGTGAACATACTCAGGATCCTTCAGCTCAACTCGAGGATCCCGTTCAGTGAGCTGGCCAGGAAGCTCGAGGTCCCCGAAGCCACCGTAAGATATAGGGTAAAGAAACTCGTCGATAAAGGGGTCATAAAGGGATTTTACACCCTCCTAGATCCGAGGAAGGTCGGGCTACCCTTCTCTGTGATAGTTCTGGCGGATGTGGATCCCGAGCACCTGGATCAAGTCTTCGATAGCTTGAAGGAGATGCCCGAAGCCACCCACGTATTCAAGCTGACGGGAAAGTACAACATAGTGGCGATATTCCACGCGAGGGACATGGAGCACGTGTCAAGGATAGACGAGGCCGTGAGATCCCACAGGGGCGTTAGGTCAGCTGAGACCCTGCTCGTGACAGGCTTGGTTCACATAAACCCCGAGCTCCCCATATAAGTTATCGATCGTGGATCCTCCGGAAGCTTGAACGCTCGAACATCTCCCTCGGGACCTAGATTTATCTCCGTGCACCGGTAACACGATGGTAATATGAGTTGGCTTCCCAGTAGAACAGGTGTTGGAGTGATCCGTCGAGCCGGGATCGAGAGTTAGGTTAGGATGGGCAACCTTATTAACCGTGGGATGGGAGATAATGGGGATAATTTGCTCACTTCTTGGAACAGGGCAACAAGGCTGCTCTCTTTGCTCGGCTTCGCCCTACTCCTACTCAGCTCCTCCCAGCCGTGGGTCGTGATGTACCCTCCAAGTAAGGGGATGAAGGTCTTCACGATACTGGAATTTCTCATGTCTCTCTCAACCATTCAGGCCGACTACAGGATAATAGACGGGAGTTCTGGCCTCCTCTACATGACCCTCACACTTCTGATCGTGGCGCTGTTAGCGGCAGCCGCGTCGGCCATCTGGTCTCCCCTCTCCCTGCTCGCTGGTGGGGCAGGTCTCCTCTGCGCTGGATTCTGGATGGCAACACTCTGGATATTCAGGCTCAGGCTGGAATCGGTGGGCGGAAGGAGTCTGGCCGCCACCGTCGGTCTCGGGTTAGGACCGACCCTCCTCATAGTCGGCTCGCTCTTCCTCCTAGCTTCCTTCGTGCTAAGTATACACTTAGGCCTCAGTTCACAGGAAGGGCCCTCTCCTCCCTTATCTTGACCCCCACTACTACCTCCGGCAGGTTCGAGTCCTCGAACACCCTCCCGCTTCTCAAGAGGAGGGGTCCAGCCGCCACTCCCAAGTGACCACCAACCCAGTCGATGGAATCGTCGGCCAGAAATTCCTCCAGCTCCTCCTCGAGCTCCGCGAGCTCGTCATCATCGACCAGCCAGTACAGGGCCTCCAACTCATCCAGCGGGAAGGCGAGGTAGTAGGAGATCCTGAGGAGATCTTTGTCTCTCATCACCATCGCGAGCAGGTAACTTCCCTTCTCCTCCCTTAGAGCCCATAGATAGTTAGAGCTGGGATTCGAGGATGCCATCTTCTCGCATTCCTTCCTCAGTAGATCTATGCTTCTGGAGTGGCCTATATCGGTGAGCAGCTCATCGTAAGGTCGATGGGCCACCAGTTCGTATGTGAAACTCATGGTGGTAGTCAACTCAACCAAACTAAAAAGATGCCTCGTGACTCACTAGAGGACTCCACTCCGTTGATCGGTCAAGGGAGATCGCTAGTCAGTTCACATAATTGATTAGAGATCCCGCGCGCTCCGTATCCTAGCTCTTCTAACTTATACTCTTCGTTTAAGTTCAGGGAGAGGCCTAGTCCATTCAAATCAGAGGGGCAATCCTCAAGATCCAAGACACGAGAACGTTCAGCTGATGTGTGTTAGTGACGCGCGTCGCATTTAGTCCGCGTCAACTCTTGGCGAAAGAGGGCGGTAGAGGGATCGGCGCAATCAACAATTGTGCCTAGAATACCCTAACTATCCAATCGATCCTGTCGAAATCCCTATCGTTACTCACTACGATCCTAATTCCCTCCCTCCTCATCTGAGCTGCGATGACTAGATCGTCCCACATCCTCAAGCTGACACTCTCCCTTCTAGCATAATTCAGTGCCTCCATAAAATCCTCGAATGTGGTAGCGAGCACCTCCACGGAGTTGTCCTCCAGAAATTCCAGGAATAGTGGAATCGCATCCAAGGAAGCCTTTCTCTCCAAGTGGGCTATCACTTGAGAGAGCACCAAGGTAGAGGTTACCAGCCCTCCCTCTCTGAGGAGCTCCTTAGCCCTCTTCCCGAACTAGGATCAGCCCTGAGGACGTATAGGAACACGTTGGAATCAACGAATTTCCTCCCCAGCAAGTCCTCCCTCGACATCCTCCAGTTCCACCTCTCCAACGCCCGCAGCCCCGAAGAGATCGTCAACAGAGATCCTTCTCTTAGGAGTGAGGAGTATTTTCCCCTCCCTGACCTCCACTACTAGGATGGTGCCCTCTCTCAATCCAAGGAACCTCCTGATCTTCGAGGGAATCACTATCCTCCCCCTCTTTCCGAGCTTGACCTCCATTTTATTTATCCATACACATGAGTGGGATTTCCCATAAAAAATCTCCCACATTACCGAACCAGTGAGCCAGCTGATGGATTAATCGCACGAACCTCACTGTCTGGGGGATACGAGTATGGTTTTCCTCCCAATACTTTCCCGGAAAAAGAGCTAATGAAATGATGGATTACCCCCATAGATTTAGCGCGCGGTGTCCTCAGTCCAAAAGGCGGACTGTGGCGAGCATCAGATAATCCAAAATCGCTGGGCCGTGGTCCTAGGCCCCCCACTACGGCAATTGAGATGTTAGCCTTCCTTCAGGATCGGATGTACCTGCCCCTCACCGGAATGTCAAGACCGCATATAGGGCATCTGTATCTCCCCCCGTCCTCGGAGAGGTCGAACCTCACCACCCTGTAGCCCCTCCTCACTATGAGGATCCTACCGCACGAGGGGCACTTGGTCCACTCTAGTTCTGGATCGTTGACGTTTCCCACGTAAACATACCTTATCCCCTCCTTCAGAGCGTGTTCTCTCACTTCAAAGAGCTTGGAGAGCGGCGTAGGGGGTTCCCTCCAGAGGTGGGCCGGGTAGTACCTGTTGATGTGCAGTGGCACATCTTCGCCGAGCAGGTCCAAGTGCCTGCTCACTATCCATTTGTAGCACTCATCGAAGTCGTTGGCCCCCGTAACCACCAAGTAGACCATCTCCACGTGGGCACCAGCTTCTAACAGCGTTTTGGCGTTCCTCATCACCGTCTCGTGATCCACATGGGGAAGGGCCTTCATCCCGGGGCACCCCTTTATATCCACGCTCCACCCGTCAGCGCCAGCCCTAACGAGCTCCTCTAAGGCCTCGGGTGTCAGATAGCAGTTGGTGACCATTGTGGAGTAGAGGCCCCTCTCAGTGGTCAAGGAGAAGACATCCAAAAGATAATCGAAGTTCGTTGTGGGCTCGTTGAAGCTCGCGCATAGGCCCTGATCCCCCGATCGGAGTGCCATCTCGACTAGGACCTCGGGAGGGGTTGCGGGATCTTCCTCTTTAGGTGACCGGAAGCTCAGGCCATGGTTCTGGCACCAGAGGCAGTGGAAGTTGCATCCCCAGTTGGAGAAGGTGAGGGCCGTGCTGTTGGGCCAATAGTGGAAGAGGGGCTTAATCTCTATGGGCCTGCTCTCCACGGCGCTGAGCCTCCCTTAGCCGAGGCGGTAGAGTTTCCCCCCTCTGTTCGCGTAGTTACCGCAGATCCCCCTCTTCCCCTGCCTAATCCTGCACCTATGCTCGCACACCCCGCACTCGACCGCATCATCGAGCGGTGTGAAGAGGCGCGCCTCCCTCATCTCCCCGCCTCTTGGATCACCACTCTAAGATAGAAGTTGCTACTGGCTGCCCGGTACGGGAAGATCGCGCGCGGAGGTGGCCAGGCGGGCCATAATCAGGGAGATACCATCGCTAAAAGCTCGAGAGGAGGGCCTTACTAGGGAGGAGCTCGAGGTCCTGATCGAGATCAGCGGTGAAGAATTCTCCTCGGAGAGTGAGCCCCAGATCAGTAAGGATGAGCTCCTGAAGATGATGAGAGAGGGAGAGGAGGGGGATTGAGAAGTTGAAGGAGGTCGGGCCATGATCTTGGATACCTCCTCCGTCATTCTAAGGGTCAGCCGAGAGAGGAAGGTGGAAGGAAACATCACTTCCATCACCCTCATAGAGTATCCGCCTGTGAGGCTCTACGGTAAGTTTGTGGGAAGATATACTTCCTGACCGAAGTGGACCAACTGAGAGTTGCCTCCTTGTAGGAGAGGATGAGATCTTTAGGGAAACCAATGAGCGCCGCCGACCTCCTCGTAGCTGCTGTATGCCTAAACAGGGATGAAGAGCTCCTCACCATGGATGAGGATTTCCTGTCGGTACTGGAAGTTGAGCCTGCGTTCAGGGTGATCGTTGATAGACCTGACGAGTCTTTCGGATGAGCGCGCGAATCTTTAGTTGACCCATCCTCACCAATTTTTGAAGACAATCGTCCATTAATGGGCGATTCAGGTTTTAGAGGCGCTAGCGGAGGGAGGAGCTATGGGGCTTGAATTTGTGGAGATGATAAATCGGGAGCGACTTAGTAAACATTCCAGTGGCAATATCGTGAGCCCGCGCCCATGCTTGCAAGATCATTCTACTCCCGAAAGGGAGCTGAGTCCCCTTACGATATTCTCTCACCCGGGCAAAGGGGACGATCCTCAATCCGTTAAATTCACCTGCCTTCAGCTAGGAGGGAGGTACTGCACGCTCTTGCTCTATCTATTTCTGAACTGAGGGGACAGATGAGAGGAATCTCTGAATCAAGCTCACTCTTCCTTGAATTCTTCACTCCTTCAAATCAGCAGATGAGGAGAACCTAACGGATCTCTCTTCATCGTTAGACGAGCATAAAACTCGGAACCTAAGAAGTACATATTACTATCTATTTGCATTGGAATATATGCCCGAAAAGTTTATTTTCTTAAATTAAAATAATCGGATGGAATGGTCAGATTCAAGTACATCAATGCAGAAAGCATGGTGAAAACATTAAAAGACAGGATGGATATTCTAGTTCCACTGCTTGGATTTACCATTTTCGCCCTAGATATGGCCGGAACAGTGGGGGCGGTCCGCATTGAGGAATTGGATTGGTCGTTGCCGTACTTTCTATCCCTCATTTCCCTAGCAACTTCCATATACACTGTTATCTCTCTCTTTAAGTCGGGTTACTTGGTAAGCTACTCAGTTTCCTCACTTCTTATATTCATTCTGGCATCCCCGATACTATTTTCCATAATATACTCCTTTTCATGTGGTTATTTCCCTGAAGACTCGCTTGCCTGCTTTATTTCAATCAAATTATCGGGGAACGTAGAATCCACATACTTGCCCCTTTTCATCGTGGTCGGACTACTGATTGTAGCTGCTGAAATGACTGTACTTGGTATGGTGGTTGAGTTAATAGATGCTCTCCTGAGAATTTTTCTGAGGAAATCCGTACCCTACAAGGGAGATAACACTAGAGGCTATATAAGCTCCCTCTATGTGGTCTCGAAGTACATTGGGATGATGGAAACGGTATTTCCCGGTGCGGTTTCCCTTATCGCGTCGATGGTGATGGAAAAACCAGAGATCAAGGCAGTTACTATGGAAATCGGTTTGACAAAAGACCACATTAAGGCTTTGCTGGGAATCAGCAGGCCAAAAGAGGAACATGAGGAGTCAAGCTATGGGGGAGCTAACAACTGTGGCTCAAACGGCTGCACTGACCCAATAATCAAGGGACCTTTTGACTTGAGTCCCGCCGAATACATTGATAGGTATAGAAGAGTTGCGAGGGAAATAGCTGGACACTTTCTCAGGAATAAAGGAGAGGAGCTTGAGAGTGAGGAGGTTATCTGTCTTATCGCGTCAGGACTCTATAGCGGATTGGTCAAGGAGTCTTTCAAGAACTTGGTGCTGCTCATCCTGTTTACGTCCTTCCTCACCAACTCATTCTACTTCCTCTCAGCTACTTCTGACACGGGTCTTTTCTCCGGCGTAATTGGGATTGTAGGTATGAAATTACGGGAGCGAGATAGCAGGAAAGCTGAGGTTTTAGAGACTCAGGTTATGTCCAGTAAGAGTGTAGAGTGCATGAAGATTGAGACGATAGAACAGTTTAAGCATCTGATGGGCGCTTTGGCTGGTAGAGTGTCCACTTTACTGCTGATTCTATACTTCCTATATATAGCCCCCACTTTCATGGCATTTCTGGGCGATATAATCAGATACGGTGGTAGATATCTTCCTATGGGATTTGAGGCCCTATCCCTTTCCCTGTCCATAATACCGGTGTGGATAACCTCGCTATGGGGCTTGATGATGTACAAACTCGAATCTAGACCACTGGATCCTGGGATATTACCTAAACCGAGGTACATGCTAGCCCTCGCCAGCATGCCCTCGACGCTGGTGGTCTCGACAATTCCAATGGTGATCTCTAGGGACAACGTGAACCTCGGAATCGTGGTATCCTCTATATTGATCGTGGTGCTGCTCTCCCTCCTCATAGGCGTATCCATAGAGCTGTTCAACCTAGGTGCTGAGGGGATCTGGGAATTCCATAGGTACATTGAGGGGCTCCCCTTCATCGGGAAAATAGAGAGGGAGCGACGGCTGATATCGAACTTCATAGCGTTCCTCGTGTGGACATTATGTCTGGAGGCGTCCTTGCTGTTCCCGATGATCACCCTGATCATCTCTCTGTGAATGTCCTCAATGGGATCAGCTATACAGGGAAGTGAAGAGGCATAAAACGGGAAGTTGCGGTCTGGCGTCGTGAAGCGGATGAGAGTGTTCCATCAAACCAACTTTTTGGTTCCTAGCGGAGCTCGATTTATCAGGAAGCCAGCTTTCGTTAGTATATGGATTTTTTACGATAGGGAAGACGGATCAGGGGAGGGTCACGGAGCATATTTTCCGGAATATGGGGTTAGCTGACCCTTGGGATTGCTTGAGGAAGGGGTTGACCCAACCAGCATTCCTTCGTACTGCTGGCGGGATCCCTCGTAGGAGTTCCTTCACCGGTCCCCTTGGGGCTGGGGACCTTGCGGTAAAGCATTGAGGGGGGATGAGTTCCATCAGATCTCACCTATCCCCTCCATATCCTCCAGCAGGAGGACCTGCCTTGGATCGGTCACCACAAGTCCCTGGGCAAGTCTTCTAAGCCTAGGGAGTAGCTCCAGCAGTTTTCCCCTCTCCAAGACCGTGTTGACCGCGAACCACCCTTCC
>JAOZFI010000010.1 GCA_027491395.1 Thermoproteota archaeon
TCTACAGGGAGGGAATCAGGTTCACTCAGGCTGAGGTGACCGAGATAGATCTGGACGACAGGAGGGTCAAGCTGGCAAACGGTGAGGACAGGGTTTACGATTACTTGGTGATAGCCACGGGATCTACACTGTACTATGATGAGATACCCGGATTCAGAGAAGCCGTGAACCACATGTGGACCTTCGATGACGCAGAGAAGCTCTTCGAGGAGCTAATGAGGTTCAAGGGCGGAAGACTGGTGGTCGGAGTGGGTGGGCTCACCTACAAGTGCCCCGTGGCTCCCTTGGAGATAGCCTTCCTGGCAGACGAGTTCTTAAGGGTAAGGGGCGTAAGGGAGGAGACCGAGATAAAATACATCTCCCCCCTAGAGAGACCGTATCCACCCAGACTCCTTAGCAAGGTCATGGTGGAGAACATGGAGGAGAGGGGAATTGAGCCCGTGACCTACTTCACCGTCGACGAGATAGACCCCGAGAGGAGGGAGGTGAGATCTATGGAGGGCGACTCCCTGAAGTACGATCTGCTGATACTGACGCCTCCTCACAGGGGCGCCGATGTGATCATTAGATCGGGGATAGGGGATGATGAGGGATGGATTCCGGTGGACAAGTACTTCCTTAACATCAAGGGCTACGATGATGCTTTCTCCGTCGGAGATGCCACAGCTCTTCCTACACCCAAGACCGGCGTAGTCGCGCACTTCCAAGCATCGACAGTGGCCGATAACATCGCATACGAGATAAAGGGTGAGAGCAAGAGAGTCATGTTTGACGGCCAAAGCTTCTGCCTTATCGAGATGGGGAGGGGAGTCGCATCAGCTCAGGTGTCCAGCTACTTCTATAAGGACGCTCCTGGCCTGATACCGTCGAGGGTCCTCCATCTAGCCAAGCTGGCCATGAACAGGATATACTGGACATGCATCCTGAGCGGAAACATATAGGAGGTGTGTTCGATGTCCGATGAGAGGAGTGGTCGAAGTTCGAATTCTTTTCCTGATTCCTCTGAGGTCAAGACTAGGACTTCAGTAGAGGAGCTCTTTTCAGATCCTCAGAACGTTAAGAAGCTGGAGGTGTTGCTGGAGAGGCTGGATTCCCTCAATTACCTACTGGAGAGGCTCGAGCTTTTCATAGGCGCGGGAATGCTGGACGAACTGTTCGGACTGTTCTTCTCGATAATGGCGTTTGAAAGGGCTTTTATGAAGGAAGAATCTCTACAAGGGCTATCAGAGCTCTTGGGAAGATTGGCTTTCCTCGCCTCGCCGAAATGCATGGAAGAGCTGTCTGAAGCACTAGATAAGGACGAGAGACTGGGCCTCATGGGCCTGATGAACAAATTGAGGGACCCGGAGGTTCAAAGAGGCCTAGGTGTGGTGATGAACGCTCTCAAGGTCGTCGGCAAGTGTGCCGACGAGTGCGGCAGCTTCAAGTAAATCTACACTTTCTCTTTCTCTATTTTTGGGATCAGGTACTGAAAGATGGCGAGGACTTCTAGATACCCTCTGTGTATCTGAGATACGGCGCGAGAGTAAAAATAGGGTGAAGATAGGGGTTGAAGGGAACCCCTCAGGACGGAGGGAGAAATATCGTCATCACGCCGCTCTGAAGGATCACATATCTGAGTATGAGGCCCCCGACTATGACGAGTATTGCTGCCACCATGGGTATAGCGCAGCTAGCCCTCCTGCCCCTATTCTCGCTCATTATATGCCAGTACTCCAAGAGGAGTGGTATTGATAGGCCCATGAGGATCACGCCTCCTATGAAATATGGTGCGAGCTCGCCTGCCGTCAACAGCTGAACTGACAGTTCAGCTTCTCTAGGTCCGTAACTGAAGATGAACAGGTAGGTGAATACTATCAGTAGTTCTATGGAAATCAGTATGGCGTCCCACTTCCCCAGTATAGAGCAGTACTCCTCGTACCTGTGCCTCTCCTCCTTGGGTTTAGTGAAACCGTAGATGTCGTTAACAAGTAGAATTCCCACGACTCCTGTGGAGAGTGCTGAGGCCACGAAGAGAAGCGGTAGTGCTGGGGTGTGCCAGAACGGGACGGATTTGAGGATGCCTATCAGCACTCCGGTGTAGAATGTGGTGAGGAATCCAGCTATTGTCGCCAATAGGCCTGTTATATTGGCTATGCTTCCCCTTCCGTACCATGGGAGCACCGGTATTATCCTACCGAGCAAGCTGGGCCACTTAACCTCCAATGATGTTATGTATATCAACCCGAATATGATGAAGGCCGTTAATATTGAAGATCCGACAAATATCATAGACCTAGTATTCAAGTGGGGACTCATGAAGACGAGATAGAACTTTTCCGGTTTCTCTAAGTCGAGTATCAGGAAGAAGACGCCCACGATGACTATGATCAGTGAAGTGATGGCTGAGATGGCTGCCAGCTTCTGTTCGCTCTTTCTGCAGCAGAAATAGTAGCTGACCATCATGCCACCACCGCCCATACCTCCTAGGAAGAGGTAGGCTGCGATCAACCACTCCCACCAATACTGGACAATGTACACATCACTCACCTCCCACGGAGGACTTGAAGATATAGAACACCTTCGGTCCAGTGCTGAGATCCGGCCTAAGCGGCACGGCCTCCCCAGACTGAACCAGTTTGTACACCTCGCTGTTCGGGTCCTCCAAGTCACCGAATATCCTTGCGTGACCGACGCAGGTCTCCACGCATGCTGGCTGCCTACCCTGAAGGACGCGGTTGTCGTAGCAGAAGGTGCACTTGTCTATGGCGCGCTTCCTCTCGTCCACGTATCTTGCATTATACGGACATGCGACCGCGCAGTACTTGCAACCTATGCATATATCGTACCTCACCAGCACAACCCCATCCTCATTCTTGTAGCTCGCCCCGGTCGGACATACGGTGACGCACGGTGGGTTCTCACAGTGCATGCAGAGTCTGGGGACGAATAGTCTCTTTACATTAGGGAACTCTCCGAAGATGAACTCCGGGACGTGGGTCCTGCGCTTACCCTCCTCCCAAGGAGTCTCGTTCTCGAAGTCACAGGCTGCTATACATGCTCCGCAGCCCAAACAGGTCCTGAGATCTATAACCATCCCGTACTTGGCCATAAGATCACCCCTACACCTTCTCTATCTTCACAAGGAGCTCGTTCGTTAGGGCTCCGGGCATTCCCCTCGCGTAGTGGAAGGGCCAAAGCTTGTTCAGAGCTACGCCACCTCTAGCGTGGGCAATCCTGAGCTTCTCGCTCTCATGGCCCCACTGAGTGTTCAGGAAGACTGTATCCTCCCTTATGGCTTCAGTGACGAAGGCTGTGGTGATCCCGCTTTCTCCCGTGGCTAGGCTCGTTACCCTGACCTTGTCCCCATTCTTTATGCCCAGCTGCTTAGCTCTCTTGGTATTTATCCACACACCTATATGCTCTGGTCTGAGCAGGGAATCGAGCATCTTGTTGTCGGTAGTGTGAGTGTAGCTGTTCAGGGGACTCTTCCCGTAGACGAAGTAGAATACGCTCGGGTCCTTTTTGCTCTCGTATTCTTCCATGACCTTGGGCGGGACCCAGTCGGGCAGCGGATCCCAGACCGGATCCTTGCCGAACATCGAGGTCATCTTGCTCATAAGGAAACTGTAGATCTCTACTCTGCCAGTTGGGGTGTTTAGAGGCTTCTTGTAGGGCATCGTACCCATCAGCTCCTCCTTGGGTTCCTTCAATACGAAGCCCTTACTCTCTATCTCCTCAAGGGAGATCCCATAGGCTTCCGCCTGAGCCCTCCTTATTCCCCTTATGCCCTCTCTGTCCATGTATTCCTTCAGTTTCACTGCATCCACATGAAGAAGCTTAGCAAGGGCGTTCACATACCTGTCATAGATGCCGAGCTTCTTGCTCAGCGCAATTAAAATCTCTATTTCAGCCTTGGCGTTGAACTGTGGATCCACAGCCTTAACGGCGGTCTCGAAGGCCCCATCCAAGGACATCTCCACATGGCTTATCGGGAAGTCTTTCTCCAAGTATACTGCGTCCGGTAAAATGACATCAGCGTACATGGTGGTGTCTTGTGGGAGTATGTCTACTACCACAACATCCTTCAGCCTCTTAAAGGCCTCTTTCCATTCCCTGTCGCCACTCCAAGTTCTTATAGGATTGCCGCCTATTACGAAAGCCATCTCTATCGGATACGGATCTCCCTTTGTTATGGCGTCGTAGAGGGCCATGTAATTCGGAACGGATATGGGCATTACCCCGTGCTTCTTCACCCAGAGCACATCGTACCTCTTCTCTGGTGGAGGACTACTCTTGGCCTCTCTAGCAGCTAGATTGAAGGATACCCCGCCAGGCTTGTCTATGTTGCCGACCATGGCGTTGAGTACCGCTACCATCCTCTGGGTCTGGAGGGAGTTCTCATAGCGAGGATCGTGCCATCCCGGATCTATCACCGCTGGCCTTATGGTACCGAACTCCCTGGCTACCTTCTCTATCAACTCGGCGGGTACGTCGCACACCTGAGAAGCCCACTGCGGTGAGTACTGCTCAAGCC
>JAOZFI010000021.1 GCA_027491395.1 Thermoproteota archaeon
AGACCTCGCTGCTCTCCTTCAGCCTGATGACGAACCTCGTCGTCCTCTCGCATGCCCTCCTCAAGCCACTCAGGTCCACTCCCGCCTTCCTGAGGGGACGGAGCAACTCATCACTAAGATCGGTACCGACCCTAGAAACAACCTTGGCTACAAGCCCCAAGCCAGCGGCGAAGGCTGATCCATAAGAGACACCTCCGCCCAGTCGAACGAGCCCGTCCAGCTCGTCCACGGTGATGTGACCCACAGCTACGTAGTCCATCGGAATCTGGCGAGGATGGAGCTAATTACTGTTACCCTGCGACGAGAGCCGAATCATACTTTTAGGGATGACCCTCGACTCCTCGATGTGAAAAACCTCCTGCTCCACGGGGATGTGTACGCTGCCCTGAAGAAGGTCCCTTCGGGATCCGTGAAACTGGCCGTGACGTCACCGCCATACTGGAAACAGCGGGACTACGGTTTCGAGGGACAGATAGGCCAAGAGAGGACTCCTGAGGATTACATAGGGAGGTTGGCCGCGATATTCGATCTGTTGAGGGATAAACTTACTCCCGACGGTGTGTTCTTCCTCAACGTTGGGGACAAGTACCTCCCGAAGTACGGTAAATCGCACCTCCTCCAGATACCCTACAGGCTGGCTGGGGAGATGGTAAGGAGGGGATGGTACCTCCAAGACATCATCATCTGGTACAAGATCAACCACATGCCTTCCCCAGCCAGGGACAGGTTCACGAACACCTACGAGCCCGTGCTCGTGCTCACCAAGTCTAGGAACAGCGAGTACAGGGGCGGAAGCTCGGTGATCAAGGTCAGGCTGGAGCAGACGCCTTGGAAGCATACGGCCGTCTTCCCTGAAGGATTGGTGAGGGAACTGATCAGAAGGGTGAGGTTGAGGGAAGGCGACGTTGTCTTAGATCCTTTCGCCGGTACCGGGACTGTAGCTGCCGTTCTAGAGGAAATGGATGTAGAAGCCAAGTGGATCATGATAGAGAGGGGCGAGGAGTTCGTCGAGATCATCAGGCATAGGGTGAGGGACTTCGAGGAGGTGCGAGTTGGCGAGGAGAGCTACCGATGGGAGCCCGCTGGCCATGTGGATCTCCCGGCTGTGGATCCAGTGGTGCTGAGGAGCGATCCTAGAGGAGAGATTCACGTGGCCTCCAACAGCTCCGATTTCGCCTCAGTACTCAGGGGCATGACCACCGAGGAGTTCCTATCTAGCCACAGGGAGGACGCCCTCTTCCTACTAGGGGTCAGGGAGTGGGGATTGGGAGATCTCTGCCTTCCATCTGCGATGCTAAAGTACGGGTACGTCCTCCGGAACATGGTAGTCGTCTCTCAAGGCGGGAAGTGGTTTCCTGTCTTCGTGATGGCTAGGGATACCAAGAGGGTCAGCTACAGGTTCAACTTGGATGCTCTTAGAGCCCCACCCAAGACTGAGGAGAGATACAGGGCGGACCCCATAGGGATGGAGGTCAAAGATTCGGTATCCAAGGTCAGGAGGAGGGGAACCGTTGCTAATGTGTTGAGCAGATACGAGGACGGTTTCGTCAGGGAGGTTGAGGTCGAGTGGTCGGACGGGTCCCTCACGAAGGAGTTCGTCCTGCACCCCAGATCCGAGGCTAGGGTTGAGCTGAAGTGTCCCCTGTGCGGCGCACCCTTGGAGTTCGACCCTCTCAACGGCAGGTGTCCCAACTGCGGCTCCCAGCTATGGACGAGCGTAGAAACGTTGCCTGAGCTAGAGGTTGAGGTGATCCCTCCAACATCCTCAGTCAGGCTGGTCAGGGGGACGAACGGATCCGTGAACAGCAAGTTCCCCGGACTGGAGAGGATCAACTGGGGAGCATCTCCTGGGGCAAGAAAGATCGTCATAGGCGACTATTTCGTTAGGGGAAGGCTCTTCAAGGTGGATCAGCCGATAGCAGCCCTATACCTGAACGTCTTGAGGAGGGAGAGAGGGCTGAGGGTTAGGGATGTAGTGGATGCCTTCTCCTCCTCCTACAGGCACACCGTCGGCCACTGGTTCAGGAGGGACTTTGGGGGATCTCTACCCCTCATGGAGGATCTGGGAGTTCTGAGAGGGCTGCTCGGTCCCCACGAGATATTCGACGTGCTGGGGAGAACCTGTCTCAGGTACTCGACCGTGAGACCCCATCCCAAGGGGAGGAATCCCGGGGATTACTTGGAGATGAGTGAGGAGGAGGTTGTAGAGTATTTGGGAAGGCTTTTCAGGTAGCTTCGCATCACACCTCTCTACCCGTTCTCCTCCTCAGCTCCTCGTACCACTCAGGGTAACTGGGTCTTTCCACCAGTCTTGAGATCGTATAAGGCTTTATGTCAAGTACGGGCGTTCCATCGAAGGCATCCAGCCCCGAGACTAGGAGCCTGTGACCCTCAATACCCTCTAGCCTCACCACGTGAAGGCCTATGGGATTGGGCCTGTGGGGGGAATCTGACGCGAACACCCCGACCTCTGGCAGCTCTTCTAGGGATAGTCCGAACCTCACCAGCCTCCTTGGCCTGACCACGAGCACCTTCCTCTGCTCCTCCGAGACCCTGTGTAAGCAGGTGATGAGTATCAAGTGGGAGAATCCCTCAATGCCTTTGAGACCCCCAGAGAACTCGGAGAAAACCTCTACGTATCCTTTAACCCCCTCATAGCTTGACTTTACCTCCTCATCGCCAGCATCGGTCCTGATAACGCCTATGGGCCTGAAGCGGCAGGGATCGGACATGGTGTCACATCCTCCGATGGTGCAAGGGACTAGAGGATTTTACCCTATTTGGTGGCTCATCATTTTTAGGAGTAGGGTTCACCCTCTAGAGGTGATCGATTTGGCGGACATCAACCCCTCCGATCTTGTCGATTACATGGATGTCAACTCGGGAAAGGCCAAGTTCTGGAGCCTCCGCCACTTGGAGGAGGAAGGGATGGTCGAGGTCAGCAGACTACCGTACAGCATAAGGATACTGCTGGAGAACGTCCTGAGGAATTACGATGGGCACGTGGTCAGGGGAGAGGATGTCGAGAAGGTCGCCCTATGGGAGGAGAAGCAGGGCAAGACCGAAATCCCGTTCATGCCCGCCAGGATAGTCATGCAGGACTTCACCGGGGTGCCAGCTGTCGTCGACCTCGCAGCCATGAGGGATGCAATGAGGGAGCTGGGAGGGGATCCGGGAAAGGTCAATCCTCTGATACCGGCCGACTTGATAATCGATCACAGTGTGCAGGTGGACTTCTTCGGGACCCTATACGCCCTAGCCAAGAACATGGAGCTTGAGTTCGAGAGGAACAAGGAGAGGTATAACCTGCTGAAGTGGGCCCAGAAGGCTTTCTCCAACTTCAGGGTCGTACCTCCGGGGAGGGGGATAATTCACCAAGTGAACCTCGAGTACCTAGCTAAGGTCGTTCACCTCAGGGAGTTCAGGGGCGAGCCCACCCTCTACCCAGACTCCGTCCTAGGAACTGACAGCCATACAACCATGATAAACGGGCTGGGCGTCATGGGGTGGGGGGTAGGTGGCATAGAGGCCGAGGCGGCGATGCTTGGGCAGCCCTATTACATGGTCCTCCCTGAGGTAATAGGGGTCAAGCTAGTAGGAGAGCTACCGGAAGGGGCGACCCCCACGGATCTGGTTCTCACGATCACCGAGATCCTCAGGAAGAGGGGTGTGGTAGGTAAGTTCGTGGAGTACTTCGGGCCTGGCGTGGAGAAGCTCAGCGTCCCCGACAGGGCAACCATAGCGAACATGAGTCCAGAGTACGGGGCTACGATGGGGTTCTTCCCGGTCGACGAGGCCACACTCAACTTCCTCCTGCGCACCGGCAGGGACCCCTCGCATGTGGAACTGGTGGAGAGGTATACCAAGGCGAACATGTTGTTCAGGGAGCCCGGATCTCCAGAGCCCGTGTACAGCGATGTCGTTGAGGTGGATATGAATCAAGTTGAGCCGAGCATATCGGGACCGAGTCATCCGGAGGACAGGATACCACTCAAGGAGGCGAAGGAGAGGTTCCTGAAGATACTGAAAGCGTACTTAGAGGCCTTGGGTTATCATGTGGAGACGGAGGAACATGCCGCCTACGCCTCAGAGGGAGGACCCAGTCCCTCAGGCGAATCAGCAGCAGAGGGAGTACCCATCACCTTGGAGGGGGAAGAGGTCCTCCTGAAGCACGGGAGCGTCATCATTGCGGCGATAACCAGCTGTACCAACACCAGCAACCCCACCGTGATGCTCGGCGCCGGCCTGCTCGCGAAGAAGGCGGTGGAGAGGGGGCTGAGGACCAAGCCATGGGTGAAGACCAGCTTGGCGCCTGGGAGCAGGGTGGTAACAGACTACCTCAGGCAGACGGGCCTGCTTCCCTACCTAGAGGCCCTGAGGTTCCACGTCGTGGGTTACGGATGCACCACCTGCATAGGGAACAGCGGTCCTCTCCGCCCCGAGGTGGAGAGAGCTGTAAGGGAACACGACCTGTACGCCGTCTCAGTGCTCAGTGGGAACAGGAACTTCAGTGGGAGGATCCATCCACTTTCGAGGGGTAACTTCCTGGCGAGCCCGCCCCTCGTAGTCGCTTACGCCATAGCTGGCAGGATGGACGTGGACCTCACTAGGGAGCCCCTCGCCTATGACCCCAACGGACAGCCGGTCTACCTCAAAGACATATGGCCCACTCAGGAGGAACTGAAGGACGCCGTGGAGCGCGCCCTAGATCCTGAACTCTTCAGGGAGAAGTACAGGGATGTCTTCAAGGGAGACGAGAAGTGGGAATCCCTCCAAGCCCCCAGCGGTGACCTCTATTCTTGGGATCCGAGGAGCACCTACATCAAGAAGCCCCCGTTCTTCGAGGGAATGGGCTTGGAGCCCCCTGAGCCGAAGGACATAAGGGGAGCTAGAGTTCTGGCCCTGTTCGGTGACAGGGTTACCACGGACCACATAAGCCCTGCTGGCGCTATACCAGTCGAGAGTCCTGCTGGAAAGTACCTGATCGAGCATGGAGTTAAGCCGGAGGAGTTCAACACCTTCGGCAGCAGGAGGGGCAATCACGAGGTCATGAACCGTGGATGCTTTAGCAATGTCAGGATAAGGAACCTGCTGGTGGAAGAGGAAGGAGGAAAGACCGTCTACTGGCCCACGGGAGAGAAGATGTGGATATACGATGCGGCCATGAGGTACAGGGAGCAGGGCACGCCCCTCATAGTCATAGCGGGGAAACAGTACGGAACAGGGAGCAGCAGGGACTGGGCGGCCAAGTGCACCGCTCTGCTCGGGGTGAAGGCGGTCATAGCCGAGAGCTTTGAGAGGATCCACAGGAGCAACTTGGTGGGGATGGGCGTTCTGCCGCTTCAGTTCATGGAGGGCGATAGCTGGCGTAGCTTGGGGCTGAGAGGAGACGAGGTCTACGACATACTGGGGATAGAGGAGGGGCTGGAGCCCGGGAAGGTGCTGACCGTGAGGGCTACCAAGCCGGATGGGAGCGTGGTGGAGTTCAAGGTGAGGGCGAGGCTCGACACCCATGTGGAGGTGGAGTACTACAAGCATGGCGGCATACTGCAGTACGTCCTGAGGAGGATGCTGAAGTCATGAGGGTCGATTCTGTGCATCTCCTTCTCTTCTCGCATCAATTTCTTTTCTTTCCTTTTCCACTCGAGGTTGCGGTGCTTGCGTGGAAGCGTCCTTAGTAAGGGGAAGCGAACTAATGTGTCCTACTTTTACCTTTTATGGGCATATAACTTAACTTTTTAAGTTGTAACACCGTTTCATTTTCATGATGGTAGAGGAAAACGTTTCTGAATTGAATGTAAGAAATGGTAAGAGTTCCTTGGTAGAGGGGATGCGGGCCGTGAGGGTGGGTGCCCTTCTCGGCTCGATAGCGTGGGCCTCGGAGCTGGCAGATGGTATCCTCCTCACCTTCATTCTCATGTCCTTCGTTCACACCTCCCTGACCATGCCCACCTGGCTGGAGGACCTTGTAGGTCCGCTAACGGGGCTAATAGGAGCAACTATACTTGTGCTCATTATCATAGCACTCCTTAACTTCTACAAAGGAGCCTCGCATCTCAGGAGATTCGATTCCCGCCTAGATGTGGGCAGGATAGGAGTTCTCCTTATAGTCGGCGGCGTACTCGTATCGCTTCTGGGTAGCTGGATCGCGATAATGGCAATTAATGCGGCCGATGGAAGCGGGCAAGAAAGTGTGCCCCCGGCTCTAACGCTGTCTATGAAAGGGGTAACAATTGCAGGATCCGTAATGATCGTGGGCAGCCTCCTCTTCGCGGCCATGATATTAAGGCTCTCCAAGGAGGGGTTGGGTTGGGGATTCGGGATTGGTGGCCTTCTCTACTTGGCTAAGGAGGTTCTCAGGACCCTCACCACATTGGGTCTGAGGGTGATCCTGTCGACTGATGTTATATCCTTCCTAGGGGGGACACTAGGATTTACCTCTATGCTTCTGATATATCGGAGCAGCGGGAATTTCCTTAAGGGACTTCATTCCGAGGGAGCCCCCGTAGAGATGGTCAAACCCGTGATGAGGTAAAAAGATAAGGTGATAGGTGTTGTAATCAGTACTGCCTGTACTCCCAGTTCTTGGCGTCCATCTCTTCTATGAACTTCACAAGAAAGTCCACGATAGCGTTTAACATCTTCTCCCCCTTCTCCTTGGTTGCCTTGGTGGGATCGCCAGTCGCACCGTACGGTGTGAGCTCGTCGAAGGTCCAGACTATCTTTATATGCTCAGGAAGCTTCGGAACCACGCCCTTCGCGGCTTCCATGTCCACCAGCTCTGGAGCTATGGCCAAGTTTATGGAGGTCTCCCCCTCTCCAGCGTGTCCAAGCCCCTCCCACACCTCGAAGGTGTCGGGAGGCAGGAGTTTGCCAGCAGTCACCCACCAAGCATCGAGAACCGCGATTTTTGCGTCCTTGTGCTGTACCTTGAACTGCCTGGCAGCTATCTCTATGGGCTCGATGTTTCCGTCGTGCCCGTTGATGACGAGAAATTTCCTGATCCCGTGCTTGTAAAGGCTCTCGAACACATCCCTGAGAACCGCTACGACGGTCTCAGGCTTGAGAGACACGGCTATCGGGAACATGGCGTAATGTTCGCTCATCCCGTAGGGAAGGGGAGGGACTACAAAGGCCCCCTTTACTCTCTTAGCCACCTCCTCAGCTATTTTTGTGGAGACTATAGTGTCTGAGCCGAATGGAAGGTGATCCCCGTGGTTCTCGCAGCTACCAACCGGGATCAGGGCTTTGTCATAATTACCTTCCCTGAACTTCTTCCCGTTCAGGAAGAGGAGGTTCACATCCTTGTCGAGGATTATCCCCATGGATGTCACCTAATGTGATCTAGATACCTATGAGAATAGTATAATCTTTGCCATTCGACCATCAGAATAAATGGGAAAAAGTTTAAGACCGCTTTGACTCCTCACCGGCCTTAAGCCATCTCCTGACCACAGTAGGCAGCTCTTCCTCCAGAATACCTCTGGGTTTGTATATCATAATGGCAACTAATAGGGCCGAGAAGATCAATTCGACGAGACCGTAAAGGCCCGTAGACTCCTCCACGGGCTTCAATACCTGCATGAGAACGGTGAAGAGGACCGCGCCAAGCCACGCCCCTGATATCGTGTACATGCCACCGACAATGAGCATTATGATGATGTTGAAGGTAAGGACGAAGGAAAAGGCCCTGGGATCTATCAAAGTGATCAAATGAGCGTAGAGACCGCCAGCGACCCCGGCAAAAAAGGCTCCTATCACAAAGGCCACTAGCCTGTATCTGAATGTATCTATGCCTAGGCTCTGGGCGGCGATGCTGTCCTCCCTGATGGCTATCATTGCTCTACCGTGGTAGGAGTCGACTATCCTCCACGTCACATAGATGGTGAGGCCCAGCCAGAGGTAGATCCACCAGATGTTGGTGTACTCGGGAATGCCGCTTATCCCCAAGGCTCCTCTCGTTATGGGCTCCATGTTCAGGAGGAGGGAGTAAACGACCGCCATGAAGCCTAGGGTTGCGACGGCCAAGTAGTGCCCCCTTAGCCTGAGGACGGGGAAGCCTATAACGAAAGCTATCGCCGCGGCCAAGAGCCCTCCAACTATGAGAGCTGCCGGATAGGGTAGATAAGCTCCCTTCAAGATCTCAGGAAGCTCGGGAAAGTAACTGGGCCTCTTCTCTAGAGGGAAGGTCAGTAGAGAGGCCGTGTATGCCCCGACGGCCATGAAGCCCACATGGCCCAAGCTGAACACGTCGGTGAAGCCGTTGGTCAGCCCCAAGCTCACGGTGAGGATCGCGTATATCCCCATGAGCTCTATCAGATACATGTGGTAGCCGGAGGCGAAACTGTCGATCAGCAGCAGGAGGGCGGCGCCGATCAAGGCAGTCAGCAGCACCCTCTTGGCATACCTCATACTCGCTCCACCTCCCTGCCGAAGAGGCCGTAGGGCCTGATCAGGAGTATTATTATGAGGATCAGGAATGAGATGCCGTCCCTGAGCCCGGAGTACTCGGGCGGAAGGAGGCCCACCGAGTATATCTCCGCGTAGCCCAAGATGTAGCCTCCCAGCACGGAGCCCGTCAGGCTGCCTATGCCCCCGACGACGGCAGCTATGAAGGCCTTCACACCGGGCATGAAGCCCGTGGTGGGATCGACTTGGCCGTACATGCCTCCCCACAGGAAGCCCGTCAGAGCAGCGACCATCGAGGCGAGGGCGAACGCGATCATTATGATGCGGTTAGCGTCGATGCCCATGAGTACGCTCGCCTCCAAGTCGTCGGCCGTGGCCCTCATGGCTATGCCCACCTTCGTCTTGGTGAAGAAGAGGACTAAGGCGGCGAACAGGACGAGCGTTAAGACTATGGTGAAGATCTCTATGACCCTCACGGAGAAGTCCCCATACCTGTAAACCCCCTTCAGGAACTCGGGCAATGGGAACACCCGGGGCTGCGGGGTTGCGATGATCCTCACGAGGTTCTCCAAGAATATGTAGACCCCCAGCGAGGTGATCAGCATTGAGAGCTCAGGCCCCCCCCTCAGGGGCCTGTAGGCGAAGAAGTCTATTGTCACGCCCAATACGGCCCCTAGCGCCATCGAAAGGGGCAGGGAGGTTATTGGATCGAGTCCCATGGACAAGAACATTATGTAGAAGTAGGCGCCAACCATCAGCATTGCTCCGTGAGCGAAGTTGATGAGCCTGAGGATCCCGTATATTATGCTCATGCCTATCGCGAGGAGGGCGTACATGCTCCAGAGGACGAAGCTCCCTATGAACAGATCCAGAATGTAGGTTGCGCTGACCATGGCATCACCCCAAATATGCTTTCACCATGTCCATGGAGAGGACCTCCTCGGGCTCTCCGCTCGCGATTATCCTGCCGGTCTGGATCACGTAGATGTAGTGCGAGTGAGTGAGCGCCTTCTTGACGTGTTGCTCCACCACGAGCACAGTCGTTCCCTCCTCATTTATCTTGGAGATCGCATCGTAGAGGACATCCACCACTCGGGGAGCCAATCCCAGTGATGGTTCGTCCAGCAGCAGGAGTTTGGGGTTGCTCATCAGTCCCCTAGCTATGGCGAGCATCTGCTGCTCCCCTCCACTCAGGGAGCCGGCTATCTGGTTCCTCCTCTCCTTCAGAATGGGAAAAAGCTGGTAGACGAACTCCAGCCTGTCCCCAAAGTCCTTAACGGTGTAGCCTCCAACCACAAGGTTCTCGTAGACCGTGAGCCTGTGGAATATCTTCCTACCCTCCGGGACTAGAGATATACCCTTCCTCACCCTCCTATGGGGCGGTACCTTGGTTATCTCTTGGCCCTCGAAGGAGATGCTGCCTCCTGTAACTTTCCCTCCTACCAGAGATATGGTGCCGGATATGGCCCGGAGGGTCGTCGTCTTGCCAGCCCCGTTGCTCCCGAGCAGGCTCACGACCTGACCCTTTCTCACCTGAAAGCTTATCCCCTGGACAGCTACTAGGGGACCGTAGCTCACGAATAAATCCTTGACATCCAAGAGGGTCATTCAGGTCCCTCCCAGATACACTTCTATTACCTTGGGATCACTGACTACCTCGTCGTAGGTCCCCTCGGCGATTACCCTCCCGTGATCGAGAACTTGCACCCAGCTACAGAGTCCCTGAATCACCTTCATTCTGTGCTCGACGATGAGGACCGTGAGGTCGAAGCTCTCCTTTATCTCCCTCACCTTGGATATGAGTTCCTCGGCCTCCTTAGGATTCATCCCGGCGGTGGGCTCGTCCAGCATGAGGAGTTTAGGCTTGGTGAGGAGGCTCCTCCCTATTTCTACAAGCCGCTGTATCCCGTAGGGGAGCTCCCCTGCGAGCCTATCGGCATACCCATGTATCCCGAGCTCCATCATAATCTCGTGGACCTCTCGCTCCCCAGCCTCCTCCTCTCGGGCGTATCTGGAGTTCATGAACACGGTGTCCAGCAGGGAGTAGGAGAATGATTTGTGCCTCCCTATCAGGAGGTTCTCCATGACCGTGAGCCTCCTGAATATGCGCAGGTTCTGGAAGGTCCTAGCTATGCCAAGTTCCGACACCCTGTTGGGTGGCAAGCCCGTTATGTCCCTACCCTCGAACCTGACCGAGCCTCCGTCCGGCCTGATGTAGCCCGTTATGAGGTTGAACACCGTGGTCTTCCCGGCTCCGTTGGGACCTATTAGGCCGTAAATCTCCCCCCTAGGAAGATCTAAACGATAATCGTCCACGGCCAAGAGTCCGCCGAACCTCTTGGTCAGTCCCCTGACTTCCAAGAGGGACAAGAAATCACCCTGTAAAAAAGTGGGTTGAGGGGGTTTAAGGTATCGGGTTCAGGGCCAGCTCGGCCGGAGGCATGTACTCGGGTGTGAGCTGCTCCAAGGTCACGAACTTCCCGTTCTTGACCTGAAGGACGGATACAGCCTTCTGAGGAACGTGGCTCTGTGGGGAATAGGTTATGGTGCCAGTGACGGCGGGGAAGCCCTTTATCTGCTCCAACGCATTCTTTATCGCTGTTGGATCGGTACTTCCGGCCTTCTTTATGGCCTCCGCCAGCAGCATCATCGCGTCGTAGCCGAGGGCAGCGAAGGCGTTCTCAGGCTTCCTACCGTACTCCTTCTGGTAAGCCTCTATGAACTTCTTCACCCTATCGTTAGGCGGCACGTCTAGCGAGACGTGGGTCGCGAATATGGTTCCTTCCGCGGCCTTCCCGGCGACCTTCACCATCTCAGGCGTGTCGAAGCCGTCCTCACCCAGAATGGGCAAATCTATTCCCGCATCCCTTATCTGCTTTATGATGAGGCCCACATTACCCGGCGTGGCGCCTATGTAGATCGCATCGATTTTCTCGGACTTCATCTTGTCCTTCAGCCTGGCTATCTGAGCGGAGTAGTCCTTGTCGTTGGTGTGGAAGGTGTCTATGTAAACTATGGAGTTGGGATCCCCGGTGTAATGCTTGAATGCGTCCACGAAGTACGTGCAGACGGCTCTACTGAAGTCCATCTCCACATCGACCCAGACAACGACCTTCTTGTAGCCTAGCTTCTTCACTGCATACTCAGCCACGGCAGCCGCCTGAGCGTTGTCTCCAAATGCAGCCAAGAACATGTAGTTGCCCACCCACTGTGGGAGGAGCGGGTGAGTGGCTCCACTGGTTATGAAGGGTATCTTGTTCGCCTGGGCTATCTCCCCTGCTATTCTAGCGAAGTTGGTGTCTCCGTAACCTATCATGGCGACGACTCCTTCCTGCACCAGTCTCTTGGCGGCTGCAGCCGTTTCGGTCTGGTCCGACTTAGTATCTATCAGGATGAGCTTTATCTTCTTCCCGTTAATTCCACCGGCCTCGTTTATCTGCTTGACCGCCAGCTTCACTCCATTGGCGGCCGGAGCGTCTATGGATCCCATGAAGCCTCCTATGTTGTAGAGGGCCCCGACCTTGATCTCCTGAGCGCCAGCACCGCCCTGCAGGGCGAAGTAGGCAGCAACTATGACCACAATCATCACTACTATTCCTATCACTAGGTTCCTCGTATTCATTCCATGACACCTCTCTCGGGCCCCTTGAGGCCTCATTTTCTTTGAAGCAACTAAAATATAAGCTCTATTGGAAAAGAAACTTATTCGAATTCCAGAAGCCGGCAGAAAGACCCCTTCTCGTTTCTGTGCAGGTAGAATTGCATAGAAACAGAGGTGCTCTATGGTTAATTTAATGAATTACCTTAAGAATTTTGCGTCAACATTCGAATGAATTAATAAGGAAAATTTTTAATTAGACAGATTATTTATAAGATTTCATGGATTAATGACCTAGGTGGAAAAGTGGAGCAGCTTCTTTCTCTCAGGACAGATGAGCCTTTCAGGGTCGTCGTTCATGGCGGAGCTGGTAGAATACCTGAGGACAAGGCTCCTCTGTATGCAGAGGGTGTCAAGAAAGCAGTAAACATCGGGTTGGAGGTCTTGAGAGGCGGGGGAAGCGCTCTGGACGCGGTTGTCGAAGCCGTGGCGTACATGGAGGACAATCCTACTTTCAACGCAGGCAGGGGATCCGTCCTTAATAGGGAGGGGTTCATCGAGATGGACGCCATTGTGATTGAAGGTTCCTCCCTCTCAATGGGTGCCGTGGCAGCTGTGAGGAGGGTGAAGAATCCGATCAGGTTGGCCAGAGTAGTGATGGAGAGGACGGATCACAATATGTTCGCGGGCGAGTGGGCAGATAGGCTGGCCGAGGTCATGGGGCTCGAGCTAGTCGATCCCTCATACTTCCTAACAGAGAGACGTAAGAGAGAGTGGGAGGAGATGAGGACAGGGAAGGTGAGCCCCTCCAAGGAATTCATGTACTCCACAGTTGGAGCTGTCGCAATAGACGAAGGTGGAAACTTAGCTGCAGCCACATCCACAGGAGGCACCCCCCTGAAGATGCCCGGGAGAGTGGGCGATACCCCTTTGGTTGGTAGCGGTGCATACGCTGACAACACGCTGGGAGGGGCTAGCGCCACTGGACTGGGGGAGTCCATAATGAGGGTAGTCCTGTCGAAGACAGCGCTGGACCTTGTTTCCCAAGCCATGGATCCAGCCAGCGCTGCCCAGAGGGCCATCGAGATCATGGAGAAGAGGGTGGGGG
>JAOZFI010000028.1 GCA_027491395.1 Thermoproteota archaeon
GAGATAGATGGTGAGGAGTACCTGTTCTACGAAGCTCCAAAGCCTAACGTTTCCATGATCAGGGGAACTACGGCTGATGAGATGGGAAACATAACAATGGAGAAGGAGGGCATATTCGGGACCGTGCTAGCCATCGCTCAAGCTGCGAAGGCCCAGCCGAATCCGGGGATAGTTATCGCTCAGGTGGAGAGGGAGGCGAGGTTCGGCTCCCTGAATCCGAAGGATGTCCACGTGCCTGGGCCCTTGGTGGACTTCTTGGTCGTGGCTCCTCCCCAGTACCACTGGCAGAGCGGGACCATTATGTACGATCCTCGAATAAGCGGGACCATCATCCCACCGATAACCCCCAATCTGCTTCCAAAGATAGAGCTGAACGAGAGGAAGGTCATCGCGAGAAGGATAGCTTTAGAGATGGTGAGACTCGTGAACGAGAAGGGTGGTCCGATCCTAGTGAACCTAGGTATAGGCATCCCGGCCATGGTAACCAACGTCGCTGCTGAGGAGGGGATATCAGATTACATAGTAACGACCATAGAGTCCGGACCTTGGGGCGGGCTGGCCCTTATGGGGGAGGACTTCGGTGTCTCCATAGGTCCCTTCGCCATAATACCCATGCCGGACATGTTCACTAACTATGAAGGTGGGATAATAGACGCTGCTTCTCTAGGATTCATGCAGATAGACAAGGAGGGAAACGTTAACCCGTCCATGCTCCCAAACAGAATGCCCGGCCCGGGTGGTTTTCCAGTGATAGCCGCCGGATCTCCGAGGGTTTTCTTCGGTGGAGGATTCACAGCAGGTAAGAAGAAGCTGAAGGTTGGGGAGGGGAAGCTTCTTATAGAGATGGATGGGAATGTGATCAAATTCGTCGAGAACGTTTACAAGATAGTCTTCAACGGGAAGATCGCTCTGGAGGAGGGCAAGGAGGTACTCTATGTAACGGAGAGAGCGGTGTTCAGGCTGACCGACGAAGGGCTGGTGCTAGAGGAGGTGGCGCCAGGCGTTGACTTGGACAGGGATCTGTTATCCAAGATGGAGTTCAAGCCGATAATTGCTGACGATCTCAGGGATATGGATCCGAGGATATTCAGGGAGGGTAAGATGGGGCTGAAAGACGAGATAAAAAGGGGGTGAGTGGATAAGGTTAGGGGAGCTCCCTCTTCAGCACTGGCGGGGGAGCTCCCCTTATCAACCTCGCATCGAAGCCTCTCCTTTTAAGCTCCTTGAGCAGCTCCTCCCTGCCAGTGTATATTGGTACGCCCTCCCTGTCCGCTAGACCCAGAGCGGCTGAAAGCTCCTCATCAGCTCCCCTCACGACTATCTTTCTCTTAGGGGCTTTCTCGACCTTTATAGCCCTGTCAACTATGAGCTTCTCTATGGAAGACATGAGAACTTGGTCCTTGCTCAGCTTATTGAAGGTCTCCATGGGTATCAATATCTCGTGGTCTTGAACTAGGTCATTGAGCACACCTCTCCTCGTCGCCCACTTCAGAGCCTCGTAATCCATCACTATCTTCTTGACTCCTTCCCTCCTCTTCACCGCTAGCAGGAGGGGAATCAGTGTCAGGGTGATCAGTATTATCCACCACGGGATCGATGGGAGAGATGGCAGCTCTATGCTGAATGTAGGTGGTGGAGCGACCCCTCTCTGGGCGGGACTGAACTCCACCTCCACCTTGACGCTTTTCCCGTATTTAGGCAGAGAGATTAGCACGCTCCCACCGGAGGACTCCTCGTCAGCTGGTGATACCTCGAACGTTATAGAGGCTGTACCACCCTTTGAAATAGAGATCTGCCACTCCAGCACGTTCCCCCTCACCCTAGGGGGTGAGGATACCCCCTCTATTCTGGAGCTTCCCTGCACGTATCTGAGCGATGGGTCTAGGTTCGCCAGTATCTTGACGGACCTCGCTCCAGTCGGGCTTGATACAGTTACCCTTATGCGGCTGTTACCTCCAAAGTTGCTGGCGGATGCCCTAAGGTCGACCACCTCAGGCGGGGGGGCAGGTGGTTTCGGCGGGGCGGGTTTCGACTTGGGCTTCACTGATATCAGCACGCTATCGGATGAGGAGTCGGCCCTAGCTACTACATTGAAGCTGCCGGACGTAGCCAGCAATTCAGCCCTGAAGCTGACCTCGACAGCCTTACCCGGATCCAAGGTCCCAATCTCCCACTTTAGCCTGTTATTCTCATTATCTGGCTCCCTTCGGAGACCTCCGACCATGGAGGTGCCTTTCACGTAGTCCAAGCCGCTTGTGAGGTCTACTGTGAGGGAGAGATCCTTGGATGGACCATCTCCTATGTTGCTCACCCTAGCTACAAATGTGATAGGCGTCCCTGTCTCAGCTGATGTCGGTGTGGCCATCAGCTCGACCACCACCAAGGGAGGACTGGTTACCCCAGCCACTCCAGATACCCCGTTTTCGTCCCCGCTGTGCGAAGTGGGGATACTCCCTCTGGATCCTGACCCTGAGCTGTGCTGTCCTCTATATGATGATGAGATTCCTTGAGATCCCAATGACACTAAGACTATCGGGGGGCTGGTCAGCCTGTAGTTATGCGTCTCCTCCTCACTAGTCTGGGGGGCTTGGTCCTCTACGTCGTTGTTAGGTGGTATCCAGCCGCACGGTGGTGGAGTTCTCCTACGGGTCGATCCTCCGGTGTTCCAACCACTCTCAGGAGGTGGTGAGGGCGGCGGATCCCTCACAAGCACGGAGACAGATGCCATGAAGGAGTCGTTGACGTACACTTTGTTATCCTTGGTGCCGTACGTTGTTGCTACGAGGGAATACATTACCCTCGCTACTTGGCCTGGATTCAGGGTGATATTGTACTTCAAATGTCTGCCCTCGATCACTGGACCGTCAACGGTCAGGTTGGATGAGAAGGACCCATTTACGTAATCCATCCCGGATGGAAGCAGGTCCTCCACCATCAGGAGGGCCGGCATGCCACCCGAATTGGTATGGATCACCGTGTAGTTCACGGTCTCGTTCACATCCACCAGATCAGGCTGGGCCTCCTTGGTGACCTCTACTATGGCTGGGTTTATCACATTGACCTCATCAGTGTCGTTCCCCTCTTCGTAATCTCCATAGAAGACCACTAAGTTTTCCAAGGTCGTGCCGGCCGGGGCGTCGATCGAGACGTTGAATCTTATGACGACCTCCGAGTCGGCTGGCACATCTACCAACCAGCTCAGATTCCTGTCCTCTATTTCCGGCTCCACCATGTTGCCATCGACCCTCGCGGTTCCGTTGATGTATTCCATGCCCTCCGGCAGCACATCAGTTACCGTGACGTTGTACGCGGTCCCATTGCCGTAATTCCTGATCAGGAGTAGGACTTCTGCAGTGGAATTGGGCGTCACCGTGGAAGGGTTGACGGACTTGGAGATGGTCAGATTCGTCGCCACAGCTGGCGCCTCGTATACCGGACCGAACTCTGAAGTCCCGTGAGGGAGCAGTGTAGTTAAAGCGGTCAGATTTATGGGCTTGGAGGCCAGCTCGGTGGGTAGATCTATCCATCCCAGGAATTCACCGTTCTCCGCCACCAGAGTGCCCAAGTACCTAAAGCCCTCCCCGTATCCGCTGGGATCCCCGTCAGACTGATAGATCTCCACGGCGGCACCGTCGAACTTGGAATTGGCACTATCAGATCCCTCCACATTTATGTAACCCCTCACTATGAGCTTGCTCCCGTAAACAGCAGCCCAAGAGAGGACGGGATAGTCAACTAGGTCGTTGGGACCTGTGGACAGCGAACCGTCGTTCAACGTCACGAAGTCGCTACCCAAATCTATACCCAAGAGGGTGTTGTTGTAGGACGAGATCCTAGTAACTACATTACCGCGGGATGAGTTACCTTCCACTACTACGCCCGTGTACGAATTGTCGTGTATCGATGTACCATTGATCACGTTGCCGGACGATCCGGAGAGGCCGGAAAGCAGCACACCCCATCTACATTCACTTATCTCCCCTCTGATCTCGTTATCGTTCCCATCTTGGATCCACACTCCGTACATGCTACCCGAGATCTCTGCATCTATCTCGTTACCCTCGCTCGCCTCCACGTAGATACCAGCTATAGTATTATTCTCTATCGTGGAATTCGTCAGAGAATTCCCGTTGGAGTGTGATACCACGGCCACTCCATAAACGTTTCCTCCAATGCTCATTCCGGTGAACCTATTGTTCTCGGACCTCAGGTAGACGTAGATACCGTAACCGTCGCTTCCGGAAGCCGTGTTGTTTACCGCCGCAACGTCGGAGAATGAGTTACCATCAGAATCTTCCAAGTAGATTCCGTACCATCCGTTCCTACCGGAGAACACGCTTGAAAATGTGTTGTTGGCCGAGTACTCCAGCAGCATCCCTCCCTCAGAGTTCCCGGTGGTGTTCACCTCTTCCACAGAGGTATCGGATGTGAACAGGAGGAGCAAACCCACCCTATTCCCATCAGCCGAGGAATTGTGGATTGCTGATATCACCGTTCCCTTCACATTGATCCCCACATTGGTGTTGTTGCCCGCGTCTATCCCGCTGAGGGTGATGTTTGAGCTCGATACGAGGTTGACCCCGAAGTAATTGCCAGTAGCGACTATGTTCCTGATGAGGCTCTCACTGGATAGCTGGACGTGTATTCCCGCCATCTGGGATCCTATGGCACCTACCACGGTGAAATTCTCCACCGTCACATTTCTCACGTTCCACAGCTCTATGGTGTTTTGGGTGGTGTTCAGGGCCTCTATCCTGACCTGAGATGGGTCACCCACTCCCCTGAAAGAGATATCGCTCACCGCGATCTTCACATTGTCCCTGTAGGTCCCGGGACAGACGAGTATTGTGTCCCCACGAGAGGCTGAAGAGAGGGCTTCGCTTGGTAGATCGAAGTACAGATCACCAGAGACGCATGCCGTCCCGGTATGGACCACCAAGGTTCTTGGAGTGCTCGCCTTCAAACCGTAAGCTGGTAAGAGAAGTAGAAATATTAACAGCAGCGCGGATTTTACCTTCATGAGGCCTCGCATGGAGGTACCGAAAGAGCCATATATTGGGAAGAGGGCGCATGTAATGCGTCGTTAATCTCCTGCTATGAGGAACTAGGTGCTCGGATATGACCACCCTAATACTCACAGAGAAGCCGAGGGTCGCCAAGAGGATATCCTCCATTCTCTCAAATAAACCTCAGCAGAAGAAGATCGGAAGACTGACCTACTACACCTTCGAGCTCGATGGCGAGGAGTACGTGGTAGTGCCAGCAGCTGGACACCTGCTGGAGCTCGACTATCCCGAGGGTAAGTGGGTCTATCCGATAATACTGCCCCCGGAGGAGCTTGTCCTGAGAGAGATAGATGGGAAGAGCCAGTTTCTAAGGGTGATAGAGAGGCTGGGGAGGAAGGCAGGTAGGATAATCATCGCAACGGATTTGGATGCTGAAGGGAGTTCCATAGCCCTCGAGATAATGAGAGCCTTGGGATGGGAGAAGGATAAGGAGATTTACAGGATGGAGTTCTCATCCCTTAACGCTCAGGAGATAAAGGAAGCCTTCCGCAATCTCAAACCCTTCGACTATCCCAGAGCCAATGCAGGTTTCGCTAGGAGGGTTCTGGACCTGCAGTGGGGCGCTAATGTCTCGAGAGGGCTCACCCTGAGCACGAGGAAGAGGAGCTGGATAAAGGTGCTCAGTTCAGGTAGGGTTCAAGGACCCACTCTTTCTCTAATAGTGAAGAGGGAGCGGGAGATCAGAAACTTCGTTCCTAAGAAGTACTATGTCGTGACAGCACTGATGGAGAGTGGGAAGGGAAAGTTTGAGGTCAAGCTGGTGCCTCCTAAGGGTGAGGAGAGAGTATGGAGTAGGGAGTACGCGGAGAGGGCGGCCGAGGCCATCAGAGGAAAGGTGATCAAGGCCAAAGTCAGGTCTAGAAGGGTCTCGCTCGCTCCTCCCCCTCCCTTCGACGGCACTTCTATGCAGATCGAGGTGAGCAGGATAACGGGGCTGACCCCAAAGCTGATAGCAGACAGATCAACTGGAATCGCCCAGCAGTTGTATGAGGCAGGTCTCATTAGCTACATCGGAACGGAGAGTCAAAAGTACCCGAAAAACTGGACCAAGGAAGACTTCGTCAGGATGGTTGAGCTCATAGGAAGTTATTCCCCCCTCGAGGAGGACGCTTCCTTCGTGTTAAGGAACATGAGGGACAGGCCCGTGGAGGGGAAGAAGGACGATCCAGCTCATCCGACCATCCATGTTGTCGGGTCTCCCGAGGAGGAATTCCAGAGCAGGAACCACAGGCGAGTTTACGAGATAATAGCTAGAAGGAATCTGGCTACCCTTGCACCGGATGCCCTCATAAAGAGAGTGAATGTGGAGATCCCGGTGGAGGAATACAGGTTCAAGGCCAGCGGCGCCGCCCTATTAGAGGAGGGATGGCTCAGGGTCTACCCTTACGCCAAGAAAGATTATTTGATGCCTCCGGTGGACAATGGAGAGGAAGTTAAGTGCATCGACGTAAAGATAGAGGAGAAGGAGACCCAGCCTCCTAAGAGGTACACTCCGGTCTCGATAATTAAGGAGATGGAGAAGTTGGGATTGGGAACAAAGAATACGAGGGTCCAGATACTGGACATACTCAGGGAGAGGGGGTACATAGAGGGGAAAAGTTTCAAGCCCACGCCGCTGGGGGAGGCGGTCGCGGAGGTGCTCGAGGAGTACGTTCCGGAACTCACAAGCCCGGAGCTCACTGCTAAGCTTGAAGAAGCCATGACGAAGATTGAGAGAGGGGAGTTGGACCACAGCTCCTTCCTCAGCGATGCGTTACTGAAACTGGAGCGGATAATGAGGGACTTCAAGAGTAAGGAAGGGCTCATCTCGGAGAAGCTGGCCAAGGCTGTTCAGGCATACAGGTTGTCCCAGAACATCGTCGGGAAATGCCCGAAGTGCGGAAGGGATCTCCTCCTCAAGAAGAGCAAGTACGGTTACTTCGTCATATGCTCCGGCTATCCTGACGAATGCGATGTGAAGTTCAACCTCTTACCTAGGGAACGCATATTGAGGGAGGAGTGCAAGTGTGGTCTCCCGCTGGTGGAAGGGGGGATCAAAACTAAGAGTAAGAGGACCCTCAAGTACGTCAGGTGCTTGGGTAATTGCGAGGAAAGCCCGGTGAGGTGCGCCAAATGCGGCGGAGTGATGGTTCCGAAGAAAGGGAAGTTCGGGGTGTACCTGCAGTGCAGGGAGTGCGGATCAGTGAACTTCTTCAGAGTAAGAAAGCGCTGATAACTGATCTGGATGGGACCTTAGTCGACCTCCACATAGATTGGGATTCTCTCAGGGAGAGGGTAAGAAGGGCGATGGGATGGGATCATCCCCTCAGGCCTTTGGGGAGGAGCATACCTCAAGCTGCAAGAAGTGAGGAGGAGGTTAAACGGGCATTCAAGATAGTCGAGGAGGAGGAATTAAAAGCAGCATCGAGGGCCCGACCGGACGAAGAACTGAGAAAATTCTTCGTTTCCTTAAGGAGGAAGGGCTTCCGATTAGGACTTGTAACGATGCAGGCCAGCAGATCGACCATTTTAGTCCTGAGGAATATGGATCTAGCCGATCTGTTCGACGTGATCGTCACTAGAGAGTACTCCCTGGACAGGAGAGAACAGTTAGTTTACGCTTTGAAAAAATTGGGTGTTAAGGGTGGGGATTGCGTATTTCTAGGGGACATGGAATGGGATGTAAGGTCCGGGAAGGAGATCGGGTGCCTCACCATATGCGTTGGGGGGAAGATAGAAGGTGCGGATCTCTATGTGCGAGACATCAGTGAAATATTCAAGTATTGACCAAGAGCTCGGGTTTCTCCTTTTCCAGCCTTTCAAGGAGCTTCTTCGCCCTTTCAGTGGCGTAAACCCTCATTCCGCCACCGCTGTAAGTGACCCTCACTAGGCCCTCACTCTCCAAATATTTGATGACCTTAACCCGGTATTCCCTCTTAGCAATTAGCTTGCTGGCCGTCATGCCCTTGTCGCCGCGCTTTACCAGCTCCTTTAGGATCCGAATATGGGACTTCAGTAATGCCACTTGACCACCTCCTCATTCACTCTAGTACCGGTATTCTTAATAAATGTTTACCGACTTTAGGCTAAATTCATGCTGTATAAGGATATAATAACAATAGTAAAGCCATGAATTTTACCAACATTCCATGGAGAGGATAATTAGGGATCCTTACGACTTCGATGAACGACTTATTTGAACATAATGTGAACATTAAGTAACCTCACCGGGGGGATGAAAATTAGGCTCCTTCCACATTCCTCAAGTATTCTCTTATGTAGGATGATAGAGATCTTACCAGCCTCTTCATTTCCCTCGCCTTTCTTCTTCTCTCTTCCATTTCCCTCTGGATGGAGGCTAGTTGCCTCTCTAACTTTTGTATGCCATCTGACGAAGACACCGCAACCAGAACCCTCTCCAGAGTTATGCGGTCCAGCCTCTCTAGGAAGTATTCTATCTGCTGAACCAAGTGTTTACCTACTGAATCGCTGGAGTCCCCCAGTCTCTTCAGCCTGTGCATGAACGAGATCAAATTCTGCCTTTCCTGACTCAGAGGATCGTAAATTATCTCAACCCTTATCATCCTGCCCATTCTGGAGACCCGTGTGAACTCCTCAAGTCCCAAGTCGCTGATCACCCTAGATATCGTTTCCGCTGGATCCTCTATCCCCCTTGGCCTCATCCTCATCCACCTCTATCTCGGCCACGATGGGGCCTCTGTACCCACAGTCCAGACAGATATATTCCTCTGGCAGTAGCCAGCCAGAGAAGGGGGAGACCTTCCTAATATTGGTGCTCCCACAAACGGGACACACAGTTATCTTGATCGTCCTCTTTGACCTGCCCACTTCCACCACACTTTCCCATTTCCTCCGTGATGTCGGTTCCATATATGTCGTGCTCCCTAATTAAAAATTGGTGACATCATGCGGGGGAGGAAGGGGGTTACCGGTACTCTAGAGCAGGCTCTCCTCATAGCCGTGACCCTAGCATTCTTCTTGGGGATAGTCGTCACTCCCATGGCGAATGCAGCTAAGTTCGTCTGGGAAATGCCTCAGAACGCTTGGGAAAACTGGAACAGCTTTGTTGAGTGGGTGGATGGTCTCATAAGCAACGTGTTCAGTCTCGATAGTGATGGAGGTGGCGGCCAGAACGGCTGACCGACCCCTCTTTCTTTCATCCACACACTAGGCTGAGGGTAACTTTTTCATTGGCACTGTCCCATTTGAGCGATTCCAGTGGAGAAGGTGGTGATATTGGAGGCGGAGGCCAACCTCGTCAGCAAGCTTAGGCAGATAGAGAGGAAGTGGCAGGCCAAGTGGGAGGAAGCTAGAATATTCGAGGCGGATCCGGACAACAGAGAGAAATTCTACCTCACCGTGGCCTATCCCTATCCCAACAGCCCGCAGCACGTGGGTCACGGGAGGACCTACGGACTCACAGATGCATATGCCCGTTTCAAGAGGATGCAGGGCTACAACGTGCTCTTCCCCATGGGCTTTCATTACACCGGAACTCCGATCCTCGCTATGGCAAAGAGGCTCAAGGAGGGAGACAAGGAGCTCATACGCATATTCACGGAGGTATTCCACATACCCAAGGAGAAGCTGAAGGAGCTGGAGGACCCGCTCAAGATGGCTCGTTACTTCCATGAGGAGATCAAGTCGGGAATGAAGCTAATGGGGTACTCCATAGACTGGAGGAGGGAGTTCACCACCATAGACCCGCCCTACAACAACTTCATAACGTGGCAGTTCCACAAGCTCCACGAGAAAGGCCTCCTCACCAAGGGTAGACATCCTGTCGGTTGGTGTCCGAGGTGCAATAATGCGGTAGGTCAGCACGATACAATAGGTGATGTGGAACCGGAGATCGCTGAAACCACCCTGATAAAGTTCGAGGATGAATTCATCATCCCAGTCGTTACCTTCAGACCGGAGACCATCCTCGGCGTCACCAATATCTGGATAAATCCGGAGGTGAAGTACAAGATCATCGAGGTGGACGGGGAGAAGTGGGTGGTCTCTGAGGAGGCTCTGATAAAGCTCAAGTTCCAGAAGTTCCCCGTGAAGGAGGAGGTTGGCGAGATCTGGGGCAGAGATCTAATAGGGAAGAGAGTGAGGAACCCCATGACTGGGGAGGAGGTCGTGATACTTCCAGCTGAGTTCGTTGATCCGGATTACGGGACCGGTATTGTGATGTCCGTCCCCGGTCATGCTCCTTACGATTATCTCGCTCTCACAGACCTCAAAAGGAACCCGGATGTTCTCAGGAAGTACGAACTCTCTCCAGAGATGCTCGATGGTCTCGAGCCAGTATCCATAATTGAGGTGGAGGGATTCGGTGAGTTCCCGGCCAAAGATGCCGTGGAGTCCCTCGGGGTTAGGGACCAGAACGATAAGAGGGCTGAGGAGGCCACCGAGCTCGTCTACTCCAAGGAGTATCACTCCGGAAGGATGAAACCTAACACCGGGAAGTACGCTGGCTTACCGGTAAGTGAGGCGAAGGAAAGGGTCAAGGAGGATCTGATAGCCGCGGGGAAGGCTTACGTGTTCTACGAAATAGCCAACGCCCCCGTGTACTGCAGGTGCGGGGCCAAGATAGTCGTGAACATAGTTGAGGACCAGTGGTTCATCGATTACTCCAACCCCGAGTGGAAGAGGTTGGCCCATGAGGCCCTCAACAGCATGAGGATAGTTCCTAAGGAGGTCAGGAGGGAGTTCGAGGAGGCAATAGATTGGATGAGAGAGAAGGCCTGTGCTAGAAAGAGCGGTCTCGGAACCAAGCTTCCTTTCGATCCCGATTGGATAATAGAGAGTCTCAGTGATTCCACGATTTACATGGCCTACTACACTATAAGTAAGTTCATAAATGAGGGACTAGTTACCGCCGATCACCTTGACGATGAGACCTTCGATTACATATTCCTCGGGAAGGGAGATCCGGAGGACATCGCCCGCAGGAAGGGGCTCGATGTGGAGGTACTCAAGAGGCTCAGGGAGGAGTTCACATACTGGTATCCGCTTGACTCTAGGCACAGTGGTAGGGACCTCATATGGAACCATCTCACCTTCTTCATCTTCAACCATGTAGCTATATTCCCTAGAGAGTTCTGGCCTAGGCAGATAGTCGTGAACGGCTCGGTCACCATGGAAGGAAAGAAGATGTCCAAATCCTTGGGCAATATAATCCCGATAAGGGAAGCAGTGGAAATATTCGGTGCTGACCCCATTAGGCTATCTGTTCTCGGTTCTGCCGAGCTCCTGTCGGATGCAGACTTCTCCCCTCAGGTAGCAGCCAGTACCCTCAGGAGGTTGTTTAGAATACACGAGATAGCCACGCAGTTCTCGGGAGCCGAGGAGAAGAAGGAACCAGAGGACTTCTGGGACAAGTGGATACTCAGCAGGACGAGAACCCACATAATAGCCACGACCGAGTCAATGGAGGAGTGCAGGAGCAGGGAGGCGATACAGCATGCCCTCTACCTGATCCTCAACGAGATGGAGGATTACTTGGAGGCTAAGGAGAGGCTTAACGAGGGCATCATCAAGGCGGTCCTCAAGATATGGGCCAGACTGCTCGCCCCCTTCGCGCCCCACATGGCCGAGGAGATCTGGGAGATACTTGGCGGGGAAGGTTTAGTGTCCCTCGCTAGGTGGCCCGATCCCGAGGAGGTGCCCCAGTACCCAGAAGCGGAGCTCTCATATGAAGTCGTGTCCAACGTTCTCGAGGATGTGAGGAGCATCCTATCTTCAGGGGTGAAGGGAAGCAAGCTTTACCTCTATCTAGCGTCAGACTGGAAGTACGACCTCTTCAGGAGGATCGACGAGTTGAAGAGAGTGCATGGGCTCGATCCGCGCAAGATAATACCTGAAGTGATGAAGGAGGAGATGTTCAAGATCAGGAGCAAACAAGCGATTGACCTGATCAGGCAGTTCACCTCAGGCGGATGGCCGTGGCTGCCCAGCAAGGAAGCCGAGCTTGGGGCCCTCAAGGATGCTAAGTCCTTCTTGGAGAAGAAGCTGGGCTTGGAGATAGTGCTCGAGGACGAGGATTCACCGTCCTACGATCCTAAAAAGAGGGCCGGGAGGGCCGCCCCCGGGAAACCAGCCATCTACATAGAGTGAGGGGGAATTTTCCCATCTCACATTTTATTCGCTATATAGTCGAGGAGATCGACTACTCTAGCCGAATAGCCCCACTCATTGTCGTACCATCCGAACACCTTGACGAAGTTGCCATCCACAACCTGGGTCAGCTCAGGATCGAAGATGACGCTGTGCTCGTCGCCCACCAAGTCGACCGATACTACAGGATCGTGGGCTATTCCTATGTACCTTGACAGAGGGCCGCTGGCAGCCTCCTCAAAGGCCCTGTTCACCTCATGGATGTTCGTCTCCCTCTCGACCTCTGCGGAGAAATCGACTATAGACACGTCCGGAGTAGGTACCCTTAGGGCTATTGCGGCCAGCCTCCCCCTCAGCTCAGGGAATATCAGCTCTATGGCCTTCGCCGCGCCGGTGGATGTGGGTATTATAGACATGGCAGCAGCCCTAGCCCTCCTAAGGTCCCTGTGGGGCGCGTCCAATATCCTCTGATCGTTGGTGTAAGCGTGAACCGTGGTCATCAAACCTCTTCTTATTCCGAAGCTCTCATGCAGCACCTTGACCAACAGGGCGAAGGCGTTGGTAGTGCAGGAGGCGTTGCTTATCACGTGGTGCTTGTCCAGATCCAGACCGTCCTCGTTGACGCCCATAACAACGGTATAATCTGCGGGTTCGCCCTTAGCCGGCGCTGTAATCACTACCTTCTTGACACTGCCCCTCAGATGCTTCGCGGCATCGCTCCTAGACCTGAAGAGTCCTGTAGCCTCCACCACCACATCAACACCCAGCTCTTCCCAGGGGATCTTCGCCGGATCTCTGACACCGAACACCCTGATCTCCTTACCATCCACGAGTATGCTGGATCCCTCGGCCACGATGTTCCCGGGATACCTGCCGAAGACGGAGTCGTACTTCAGCAGGTGGGCTAGCGTCTTGGGATCCGCTATATCGTTCACCGCTACGAATTCCAAGTTAG
>JAOZFI010000032.1 GCA_027491395.1 Thermoproteota archaeon
CACCGCATCCAATCACCTGAGGGAGATGCTGATCGACATCTTCGACGTCAGGAGGGAGGTGGCTGAATCACCGTTGGGCAGGTACCTAGTTGCCTTCTTCGTACTAATCCTCCTGTCATCGGATGCCACCTACCTCGTGGAGCTCACCGACTTCGGCGTGCTGATATCCATGATCGCCATAGCTTGGAGCGTGACGAGGCTGGAGAAGATGGCGGGCATGGAGGAGAAGGTATCTCTTCCTCTGACCTCGGTACTCTTGACGGGTATAGCTGCCTTTGTACTGGCTGTTGTGTCCCCTGATGTGGCCTTCGGAGGGGTGCTCTTCATCTTGGCTGCCACCATCTCCTTAGGTGTGGTTGCCTACGAGCTTGGGGTCGTGGAGCTCCTAACGCTCGTCACCTCACTCATAGCGCTAATCTCCTCACCTGCGGTCATAGAGGCGATGAAGGGCCTCTCCGCGATGGGAGCTCTGCCGCCTACGATAGTAGCTTTCCTCCCGTTCGCCCAGATAGCTCTAGATATACTGGCCATCTCTACGTTCATGCTGATGGCTTACTTGCTGGTCAAGAATAGGAGAACCGCCCTCATCATAATGAAGCCTGCATTCGAATTTTTCGACCTCCTGAAGGAGAGATTCAGGGCGTGGAGGAATTCATCCGGTTGAGAATTCATCCTCCCTTCACCCACCAGATTTCCGCTGGAATGTCGTTATCTCATTAGAAGATAATGCAAATGTTCTAACGTTATCACTAAAAGGAAATCGTGTGAACTATTTACTCCAAAATGTTATATTCGATTTCCCCTTCATTCTTAAATAGGTGATGTTTTCTGCCCAAAGGCGGGTCTATGGGTAGGTACGCCCGGGTCGATCTGACCTCGGGCAGGGTCACCGTCGGGAACACCTTCGACCTAATACCCGAGGAGGTAATGAGGCAGTGGATTGGAGGCAGGGGCCTCGGAGTCTACCTGATGCTGAAGGAAGTTGATCCCAAGGTTGATCCCTTGAGCCCTGAGAACAAGGCTTTCGTCCTCACCGGACCTGTGACTGGCGTTGCTGCTGGATTAGAGGCCGGCAGGTGGACAAGCGTGACCAAGTCGCCCCTGACCAACACGGTACACGACTCCCAGTCCGGAGGACACTTCGGGCCCTACATGAAGTTCGCCGGCTTCGATCTGGTCATACTGGAAGGAGCATCTGATGAGCCCGTGTATCTAGTGCTGGAGGAAGGAAAGGCTGAACTGAGGGATGCCAAGGACCTCTGGGGCAAGGACACCCACGAAACCACCAGGATACTGGAAAAGAGGCATGGGAAGAATGCGAAGGTGGCCTGCATAGGGCCCGCCGGTGAGAGACTTTCCCTGCTGGCGGCGATAATAAACGACATGGGGAGAGCCGCTGGAAGGGGAGCTCACGGAGCGGTTTGGGGCTCCAAGAAGCTGAAGGCCATAGTTGCTGTGGGGAGCATGAAGGTGCCGATAGGGGACGAGCAGAAGTTCCAAGAGGTGCTGAGGGACGCAGTGGACAAGAAGAAGCAGAGCGGCGTCACCAACGAGGCACTTCCGAACTATGGGACCGCTGTTCTCGTGAACATAATTAACCAAGCGGGCATATTCCCGACTAGGAACTTCCAAGAGGCCGTGTTCGAGGAGGCGGAGAACCTCAGCGGTGAGAGGATCGCCGCGGAGATCCTGCTGAAGAAGCAGCCGTGCTGGGGATGCATAATAGCATGCGGCAGGTTCTCCAAGACGAGGAAGCCTTGGGCCGGGATCGGTGATGGACCGGAGTATGAGACGGTCTGGGCCCTCGGTGCCAACACGGGAACTGGCGATCTCGATGCCGTCACCAAGGCGAACTTCCTGTGCAACGAGCTAGGGATGGACACTATAGAGACCGGAAATGCAATAGCGGTTGCGATGGAGCTCTACGAGAAGGGAGCCATATCGGAGGAGGAGAAGGAGAGGCTGGACGGTGTAGAGCTTAACTTCGGGAACCCACAGGCAGTGGTAGAGATGACGTGGCGCGCTGCCTACAGGAGCGGTTTCGGAGACGACATCTCGCTCGGGGGCTACAGGCTGGCTAAAAAGTATGGAAAGCCCGAGTTCTCCATGCATGTGAGGGGGCAGTCCCTGCCTGCTTACGATCCGAGGGGGGTGCAGGGTCACGCCCTCGGTTACGCGACCAGCAACAGGGGAGGGTGTCATCTCAGGGCCTACATGATCTCCCCCGAGATATTGGGAGTTCCCAAGAAGCTCGACCCATACTCCACTGAGGGCAAGGCCGAACTCCTGAAGGAGTTCCAGGATGTGTTCGCGGCGTTGGACAGCATGGTGGTGTGCAAGTTCGTCACCTTCGCCTACTGGGATCAGGAGCTCGCTGCCCAGGTCAGCGCGGTGACCGGATGGGACATGACTCCCGAAGAGTTCAGGACCGTGGGAGAACGCATCTACAACGCCGAGAGGGCATTTAACGCAATGGCTTTCGGGGATGGGGAGGAGTACGATACACTGCCTGACAGGTTGACCAAGGTGCCCATACCTGGCGGCCCCTCTAAGGGACACGTAGCCAAGCTGGACGAGATGCTTCCCGAGTATTACCAAGTGAGGGGCTGGGTCAAGGGCAGGCCCACCAGGGAGACCCTAGAGAGGCTCGGCCTGAAGGAAGTGGCCGACAGGATGGAGCAGATGGGAGTTCTGCCATCCTGAATCTCCCTTCACCTTTCTACTTTTTCATCCACTCCGGATTCAGGCACTAAAATTCATCTCTTGGTTTCTACCGACGGAATGGAGCCTCTTCTCACTTTATGTATGCAACATGTATACCAAACACACCTCTACAGTATTAGAGGTGCTCCTAACGTGGGAGCCGACGCAAGATTTAACTATGATGTAGGAATTATTCACACCGATCAGTATGATTACAGTCAGGAAGAGAGTGGGACCCCGGGGACAGATAGTCATACCGAAGCTGCTCAGGGATGCCCTCGGCATAGGCCCCGGTGATGACGTGCTGATCGAGGTGAGGGGAGGAGAGATCGTAATAAGACCAGGGAAGGATCCTGAAAAATTTTTAGAGGAATTCTGCGGGGTAGTCCGAAACAAGCTGAGGGAGAGGGTGGACTTGGAGCGCATGATCGAGGAGGAGGTGGAGGAGAGGTTTGCTCTACGTTGATTCAAACGTTTTCATCTACCCCCTCATATACGATACTGAGGTTGAGGAGGCGGGGAGGTCGAGGCAGTTCCTGAAAAGGATGGCCTCGGGGGAGGTTATGGCCTACACTTCCACATTGAGCTGGGACGAACTGGTCTGGGTGGTCCGGAAGGTGGATGGTGTGGAATCATCCGTCAGGGCTGGCAGACTCTTCCTGAACTTTCCTCACCTGAGGTTCTTAACTGTGACCAAGAATACCCTGTTAAGGGCTCAGGAGATAATGGAGAAGTACGGAGTGAAACCCAGAGATTCCATACACGCTGCATCCGCTTTTGAGAATGGTATAACGACCTTAGTAAGCTACGATACGGATTTCGATAAGGTGGGTGGGCTGGAGAGGCTGGAACCCTAGTCTAAGAGTCCTCCAAGCTGTGTGGTCTACACACCTCTTTTGCCGAGCACGCAACTATTATATAAAAGTAATTGCTGATCCCGCCAAGTGGGAGCATGGAGGTTCCTCGCAGCCGTAACATTAGCGTGAAGGTTAGTTTAATAGCCATATTCTCCGTTCTGGCCTTCCTGGCAGCCCTTTTCGTCAAGCTGACCGTCAGCTACGGGGCCATAGTCTATGCGATCTTGCTCCTGATCGGCGTTCTAGTAATCAGGGAACCCTACTCGGCTACTGCGATATCGTTCGTCGCGGGACTTCTGTACAGTTTCCAGTCGATCCTCTTCCTCCTCATCCTAGGGGCCTTCCTCGTCAGAGGCCTGGTGATAGATGTGGCTTTCTGGCTCTCGGGAGTTTACAAGGAAGCAGAGAAGGGCAGATACAGGGTCGTACCGATAGCCCTCACCATGGTGATCTCCAGCTTCCTCGCGGGCATCTACCAGTACCTCTTCATAACTCTCTTCTTAGGGAAGCTGGTAGACTTCGGCGCCTTCATAGTCTCCACCATCTTCTTGGTGGCCTTGGTATCCAATTTGCTGGCTGGAATCCTCGTTCCCAAGTACGTCATGCCTCGGATCGAGATGCGCTGGTGATGCTATGACCCATCTCAGGTCCCTGTTTACAGGTAACGATCCCCTCTCGGCGGCCGAGAGAGCAGCCATGGCCTCCTTGAGGAGAGGTGGGATCAGCTCGGTTATATGGATCGTCACCGAGCGGTGTAACCTCAGATGCATTCACTGCTACGAGGGGGGCAGGATCACGCCAGAGCTCTCCACTGGAGAGGTGCTCAGGGTAGCTGAGAGGCTGAAGGAGGCTGGTCGACCCCTCACCTTCATCTCCGGAGGGGAGCCCCTCCTCCGGGACGATATAATGATCTTGTTGAGGAAGCTGAAGGAATTTGGAATCAGGGTCATCCTGAGCACCAATGGGACACTTGTTGACGAGAAGATGGCAAGAGAACTGGCTGATTCGGGAGTGAATAACGTGGCCATCCCGCTCTACGGACCTGAGGATGTGCACGATGCTTTCACGAGGATGCCCGGTTCCCACGAGAGGGTGATCAGAGCCCTCGGACTGCTGAGGGACTACGGCCTGAGCCTGACCATAAAGACCGTGGTAGCGAGGAGGGTGCTTCCCCACATCAAGTATCTCTTCGACTTGGCAGTGGAGTACGGAGCTAAGGCCGTATATCTCTGCGACTTCATACCGGTAGGCAGGGGTGCCTTGATGAGGGAGGAAGTTCCCTCCAAGGAGGAGTGGAGGTCACTGCTCGACTGGTTCATAGATGAGATGCTCTTGGGTGGTGCCTACGGGGGGGTGGAGATAGATATAGGGTTGCACCCATCCACCGCCATCTACGTTATGGAGAGGCTCAGGGAAAGGGGTTACGATACCTCCCGAGCCGAGGAAAGGATGAAGGATAGGAGGCTCTCCGTTGAAGGTAGGGGCTTCATTTCAATCTCGCCCACCGGCGATGTGTACCTGAGCAACTACCTAACGGATTTCAGGCTGGGGAATGCCCTTCGAGATGACCTCAAGAAGCTCCTGAACCATCCACTGTACAGATCCGCTGGCGACTCCTCGCAGCTGAAGGGTAGGTGCGGCTCCTGCCCCTACAAGGACATGTGTGGGGGATCGAGGGTGAAAGCATACATCTACACAGGAGACCTCCTAGGAGAGGATCCCACATGCCTCATCCAAGACTGAACTTAGATGAGAGGCCCATCCTCATTTTCTGGGAGATGACTAAGGCCTGCCTCCTGAAGTGCAGGCATTGTCGTGCTGAGGCCATTCCAGATCCCCTGCCAGGTGAACTCTCAACGGATGAGGGTAAGAGGCTGGTCGATCAGGTCAGGAGATTCGGTGAGCCCTATCCAGTGCTGATACTCACCGGTGGAGATCCCCTCATGAGGGAAGACTTGGAGGAGATAGTGAGGTACGCAACTGACTCTGGTCTGAGGGTGGGCATAGCCCCAGCGGTGACCGAGAAGCTCCTGAACTCGCTGGACATGCTCTCCAAGTACGGCGTTCGCTTCATCTCTATAAGCTTGGATGGCATGAGGGAGACTCACGACTACATAAGAGGGGTTCGGGGCCATTTCGAGGCCACGCTGGAGTTTCTCAGGATACTAGCAGATGGCAGAGATAGGTGGGTACCTCAGGTGAACACTCTCGTTTCCAAGGAGAGCGTGATGGACCTCCCGGAAATAGCCCACCTCCTCACAGAGTTAGGCATAAAGATCTGGGAACTCTTCTTCCTAATCAAGGTAGGGAGAGGGGTGGAGCTAACGGACCTATCCCCTCGAGAGTATGAGGATGTGGTTCACTTCCTCTTCGAGGTCTCCAAGTACGGAATGGAGGTGAGGACCGTCGAAGCCCACTTCTTCAGGAGAGTCTACCTCACTAGGAGAGGGGAGGGGATGGAGGGTATAAGTGGCAATGGCGATTACGTGGACGGAATCGCCATGAGGTACGGGTTGGGAGACCTCTACAGGAGGCTCACGAGGAGACTCATAGACCTGATGGGGCTCCCAATGGGGAAGCCTTCAACGAGGTCAGCTCAAACTAGAGACGGATACGGTATCCTATTCGTCGCATACAACGGGGATGTGTACCCCAGTGGTTTCGCGCCTTACAGGCTGGGTAACGTGAGGTCTGAGGACATTGTGAGGATATACAGGGAGAATGGGATCCTGAGAAGGATTAAGAGGGCCGAATTCAGGGGGAGATGCGGGAGCTGCGAGTATAGACACATATGCGGCGGCAGCAGAGCTAGGGCCCTTGCATTGACTGGAGACATACTGGGCGAGGATCCTGCGTGCATTTACAGGCCGAACTCGATGGGGTTTGGCGGAAGTTGATCCCGGAGGTTCTGTATCAATAAAGTTAATGGGAGCTCTTGCAAGCAACCAACCAACTCTAACACAAAACTACCGTCTTAATGGATGAACGTTCAGTCCCATCCTTGATCCAAAACCCATAAGGAATCCGTCCCTGGTGAGAAGAGGGACCTGAACCTCCTCCAAGTAACCGCAACGATAGCATCCGCAACGCGGGCCAGTAACCTTCTCTTTCCTCAATAAACAGATCCATGCGATCTAGGACAAGTGAATAGGCTTCCACAAGGTCGTCCAAGATGATTAGGACTACCTTAACCTTTCTTTACCTGCAGGGAGCGCATTTGAGGTATTTGGGCTCTGCTGCGGGTCGGGAAGACATTTCACAGAGATGAACAGTCGAGCTATACCGCGATTCAACGAGTTATAACGTGAGATTCGCGGAAGTGATTTGGAAACGGAGATCCTAGGATTGGTATGCCGCCAGATTCCCTCGATCCCATCCTAAGTAGGGATAGATCTCCGACAATCTTTATCCCTCCCTATGGGAGTCGACCAACGTAATGGTGGGCAGCTTGACAGACGGGCTGACGGATCAGCGACCAAGCGAACCGGTCCATGAACTCCTCTGTAGAGGAGCTAGGGTGAGAGTTAGGGGCTGCAAGGTCGAGGTAATTACGGATCCCGCTGTAGTCAGCTGTCCCTACGTAAGAGCTGTTTACGGGATAGAGATAGCGGACAGGGAAGCTGTCAGGAAGATAGTCGAGAGGAAGATCGAGGAGTACGGCCATTTCTGCCCGCACAGGTCCCTGAAGTCCGATAGGATCATTCCATTCGGCAGTTCCGAGATGATAAGCACGGTCATGGGTGAGATCCTCGATGCTGCGGTGGTGGTTTGCGATGGGGCTGGTACCGTAATCACGGGAAACCCGGAGCTGTTACAGGGCATAGGCGCCGCCATGACCGGCCTCATCAAGACGACACCCATACCCGAGGTGGTCAGGAGGATAGAGGACATGGGCGGGAAAGTGCTCGATCCGCCGAGGATAGATCAGGTTGAGGGGGTGAGGAGGGCCTTCCAAGAGGGCTTAGGAAGGTGGCTGTGACTGTAATCGGATTGAACGCGGAGATCATTCCAAAGCTGAGGGAACTGGAGAAGGAGGTTGAGGGAGCTGAACTAGCGATCTTCTCAACGTGCAACACCCTAGTCCCTAGGGAGCATTTAAAGTACCTAGAGATGGCTGACATAGTTTGCTCGAGCGCTTCGAGACTGGTTCTTAGGAGGATTGGAAAGAGAGCCCTTATGCAGCTGGGCGTAGGAATACCAGTTTTCGCGCTTACCAGGCTAGGGAGGAGAATTGCCCTCAGATATCTGGAGGGGATGAAGTCACCGTTCGTGGTATCTAGGGCGAGGATGCCCTACTTGATTGAGGAGAGGCTCCCAATCCCAGTCAAGGGCCGAAGGGGATCAGAGCATCGAATCTAGGAAGAGCATCAGGTAGAAGCCCGCAAGCAGTCCGACAGTGGCCTTAAGCTCGGACGAGCCCTCCCTATAAATCTCTGGTATGGCCTCCTTCAGGGTTACGTAGAGCATCGCCCCACCTGAGAAGGCCATGCCGAGGGGGAGGATCACCCTGAAGTAGGAGAAGAGAGATGCGCCCACTAGAACCATTACCATCTCACTGAAACCGCTGAGGGCCCCGACTAAAAATCCCATCCACCTGCCCCTGAGTTCGGCGACAGGGAGGGCCACAGCCAGTCCCTCAGGCATGTCCTGAACGCCTATCGCCACTGCCGTGGCCACGCCCACCGGGACTGAGTAGGCCATCGTCGTTCCCACCGCAAGACCCTCAGGCAAGTTGTGTATGATCATGGCCATCGCTATCAGCCAGATCCTCCTCAACATCCTCCTCCCATGTTCGGGTCCCTCGTATCCCTTGAGGAAGTGTTCATGCGGGAGCAGCTTGTCCACAGCGAATATGGTGAGAACACCAAGAAGTATTCCAGCGCCAACCACGATGAAGTCCGTCATCTCTAGCGCTGGCAGTATCAGGCTGGTGAAGCTTGCTACGAGCATGACCCCGGCTGCGAACGCTAGTGAGAGGGTCATCTCCATACCCTTGCCCTCCCTCCTAACGAGAACTGGTACAGATCCTAGGGTGGTAGTCATGGCAACGAAGAGTCCAGAGTAGAAGCTCGCCACTATCACATCTTCCCCAGAGAGATCTCTGAGCATTGAGATGGCGAGATCAAGTAACGAGCTCACAGGATCACCACCTTCAATGACTCAAAAATCTTTACTACTCCCTCTCCCGTACATCCCCTAGAGCCGTCGCTATCAGACGCGAGGATGACCAGCATCCTAAGAACATGAGTATGAGACCTATTATGGCAGGGACCGGATAGGGGATCACTACCAGACCGCTACCCATGACTACCAAGAGCCCTCGGATCTTCAACCCGTCTATCCGGAGCAGTGAGGACATGAGAATCAGGGACGATCCGGTGAGCAGATAGATCACCGCTTTGGATAGGAGGACCGATAGGCCCGTGGTCTCCGATGGCCTGATAATCCATATTGCCAGCTCACTTACAGCCAATACGAGGATCATGAGTGCGGAGTAGACGATTAGCCTCTTGGAACTTAGGGACCTCCCGACCATGTACGTTGATGCGGAGAGGTAGAGGAAAGAGGTGAGGAAGTTCATCTCGACTATGGCCAGCACGGGCAGGCTAGGCATGAGGACCGCTATGACGACCAATGCAGGATAGAGGGAGGCCATCATGAGCGCGGCCGATATGTGCTCCAGAGATTCCATTTCGACTACTATCTCATTCTATAATAAAAAGCAAAATGGGAGAGCATCTCCTCGATAGGAGCCTCGATCCCCTCATAATGCACCACTAGATTTTGGCTCGGTCCCTATTTGCTCTATCGACCTCTCTCCGCTTGGACAAGGCTAGTACCATCCTGAGATACTGACTTATCCCTCCTAGGCCTAGGCTGAGAAGTAGCAGCGCGATCAGTACGATGAAGCTTTCCCTTATCACGATGAGGAACGACCCCAGAGCGACCAGACCACCAAACCTGTCCAACTTTCCAACGCCAGTCACTTTAGCGACGCTGTGAGCGTATAACCCCATTACGAGCATGGAAGCGACAGTCCCCAAATTTGACATCATCCCAGAATGGGGGTTGGGGATCAGGGCAGCAATCAGTAGGACCGCGCTCATTCCCATCACTAGAGCCGAGAGCAAAGTCCTCCGGGGATCCGGCCACCTGACCTTCCAAAGAAATATCGAAGCCAGCGCGACAGTTAGTGTCAGGTAAAGGTGGAGCGCGAGGGACAGTCCTACCAGATCGGAAGTGTAGGATATTAGCGACAGCAGCGGGAAGAAGGCCATCATCCCCGAGATGTCCGCGAGCCTACTCAACCAGACGGCCTTTACTTCCATTAAACTCCCTCTCAGTAAGGGTGGCCAGATGAGAAGGTAAAAAGAAAGTGATTAGAGGGAAGCGGCCTCTCTAGCCAGCTCCCTCTCCACCTTATCGAGCTCCTCGAAGTACTTGGGATCTCTCTCTTGGAGGAGTTTTATCCTCTCGACATAGAGTTCCTCGGAATTCTTAGTGAGCAGATCCCTAACGGAGACGCCGAGCTTCCTAGACCCGAACCTGAGGGCCCATACAAGCAAAGCCACCCAGAGCAGGATATAGAGGGCCCATATCATCACCTGCCCCGTTCTGTCCATGGTTATGAGCGCTGGCAGGAATGTGGTCGGGGAATAAGAGCAGCAAGCCATCAAGCCGTCCCAGAAGTCCCTGGCAAGAGTGTAGGGCAGATAGCCTAGGTAGAAGAACGGCCATATCATTAGTCCAGTTATGTAGAGGAGACCTGTCCTTCCATAGTTCCTGAACTCGCATCCCAGCATGAACACGGTACCCATCCCCAAGAGGAAGCCGCCGAATATGTCCATCGGTAGGGTGGTCATCTCCCTTATAGCTACGCCTGTCTTATGGAACTCCAAACCTGTGGCGCGGGCGAATGCCTCGGCGAATTCCTTCGTGGCCCAGTGATGACCTTCCATTATGCCGAAGAAGGCGAACCCTATGAAGAACGCGGTGCTGGCTATGATTATGTGAACCGCAAGGGCCGTGAAGGGCTGCATTCCCATGAAAATGGTCCTTATGGAGTAGGGCATCTTCCATTTCTTAGCGAACTTCAGTTCGTCCTTCTCTATTATGGGACCCATTTCAGCGTTCAAGACAGCGCACTCCGTGCCTATCCCGGTCTTGGCAACGCTGGCTCCAAGGAGACCGCCGACCACCATCAACATCACTATGTTGGGCAGGTTTTCGATAGTGATCATGTGCTTCGCTATCTTTGTCTTGGCAAAGCTTTCAGCCCATCCCATCTGAACCGCGTAGTCGATGCCGAAGAAGGCATTGGCCAGTATAACTAGAGCGAACACCGCCCAGAATGCGTAGAGCAGGATCCTCAACCAGTCTCTTCCCGGGTTGTAGTTGAAGTCCAGTGTCAGGCCGTCGGCCCACCCCCTCTTCTTCGCATCCTCCACGTACCACCTCGTATCTTGAGACTTAAAGTACTGGACAAGCCCGAATTTGCTCATTATCATTATACCTATTCCAGCCGCTACGGTCGCGGTGATCATCACTACGAAGCTCTTCACGTTCATCGCAGCCCAGCCACCTAGCAAGTGGTGTAGCGTGCACCCTCCTGCAACTCTAGTGCCCCAAGCGAACATGAAGGCTCCGAGAGCGGTGAATACGAGGAACCCCTTTGGATACCTCACCCAGCTCCTTATGTCCTCCTCTAAGTAGGCGAGGACGAGTCCTGTGATTATTGCACCCAGTATCACCCATTGGATATCCGGCTGATAGTCCGGTTTTGTGGCGATAAGGCTGTGTCCCGTCAGCCTGGCCTCCATGCCGGCCAGCATCCTAGCCATTCCGGATGTTACTCCTATGAACTTGTGCTTAGGGTGCCCTAAGGGGAGGAACCAGTAATTTATGGCCTCAGCGAGGCCGGTAAGCACGCCAGCGGTCCACCAGGGCCACTGCTTCTTCAGGAAACTCATGCTCTCACTAGTCGTATGACGATATAACGTCGTTTATAAGAAGACGTCTGTCTTATTTGCACCGGTGATCCACGAGCGGGCGCACTATTTGCTGGCTAGATGTCACGGATAAACTAATTAAAGATCATTAAATTGATCATGCCCGTATCATCGCGAGAGAGATTGAGTTAGTGAAGCCATCGATGTGCCACTGGTCGACCGACAGTCACTTGGACTTGGATCTGAGAAATTCGAGGACCTCCACCATATCGGGCTTCTCCCCCAGAGGATACTCCCTAGCGTAGACCACCCGACCTCCTTCATCTACAACGATAACCGCTCTCCCCGAAATCCCCCTCTCCTCGTTGAACAGCCCGTACGCACGCGCAACCTTTCCATGGGGCCAGAAGTCCGATAGAAGCGATGTCTTTACTACACCCATGTGCTTGGCCCAAGCTCTCTTCGTTGGAACCGGGTCAACACTTATGCTCAGAGGGATGGCGTTAAGCTCAGATAGCTCGTCGTAAATGGCCTCCAGCTCTTTTACCTGTTCTTCGCAGATGCTTGTCCAGGCGAGCGGATGGAATGAGAGGATTACCTTCTTCTCCCTGAAGTCCGAGAGTCTGACCTCCTCACCGAACTGGTCCGGAAGGGTGAAATCAGGGGCCTCTGATCCAACATAGATCATGAATTCACCATAGTTATAAATAACATGATATTGATAAATATTACCATCTGCCCTTAACGATCAACTCGAGGACTTGAACGAACCTCTCCACCTCCTCCTCGGTATTGTACAGATAGAAGCTAGCCCTGATCGTGCCATCTTCTGCTCCCAATCGCCTATGCAGTGGATGTGCGCAGTGAAGGCCCGTCCTGACCGCTATCCCCTGAGCGTCGAGCAGAGCCCCGACCATATGGGGATCCATCCCCTTCACGTTAAATGTAATTATACCGCCCCTCCTATCCACATCCATCGGTCCGTACAGGATTATGCCCTCCAATTCGGAGAGGAGCTTTAATCCCATTCTGGTGAGCTCCTTTTCGTGCTCTCTAACCCTCTCCATACCTATCTTCATAAGGTACTCCGCAGCCTTAGCCAGCCCTATACCGCCAGCTATGTTTGGAGTCCCCCCCTCATGTTTCCAAGGCAGTTCAGCCCATTCCACTCCCTTTAGAGTGACATCCCTTATCGTGCCACCACCAGGTTTGGCCGGCCTCATCTCCTCAAGAAGATCTTTTCTCCCGTAGAGCGCACCCGTGCCCGTGGGGCCAAGCATCTTATGACCTGAGAACGCTAGGAAATCAGCATCGAGCTTTCTCACATCGACAGGCATGTGGGGCACCATCTGAGCTCCGTCCAGCACCACCACAGCCCCCACCTGATGGGCCGCCTTGATGGCCCTCTCCACATCTGGGATTGCACCGGTAACATTGGACATGCCGGATATGGCCACTATCTTCGTTCTATCATCGACTAAGGATTCCAACTCCCCCATCTTAGGCATTCCCTTGTTGTCCACATCAGCATAGACCACTTTCGCCCCGGTCAGCTCAGCAACGGTTCTCCAAGGAAGCATGTTGCTGTGATGCTCCATGACTGTTGTGACTATCCTATCTCCCATCTTCAAGTGATGGAGGGCCCACCCCCAAGCCGCTAGGTTTATGGACTCAGTGGTGTTGGAGGTGAAGATCACCTCCTCGAAATCAGCATTTATGAACTTAGCTAACGTTTCGTGAGCCCCCTCATAGAGCTCGGATGCCTCCCTGCTGAGATAATGTATTCCCCTATGGACATTGGCGTTGAGATTCTCGTAGAACTCTCTTATTGCATTAATCACCTGAACCGGCCTCTGGGTGGTGGCTGCGTTATCGAAGTAGATGAGAGGATGATCGTTCACCTCAATCCGGAGGATAGGAAAGTCCTCCCTGACTCTCAGGTCCATAGATCACACCCACAACAATAGTTTTAGATGGGAGACGCTGAAAACCTTTCGGTTAGGGAAGTGAGGAACCTAAGACTAAGGCCAGCTCTCCCCTAAGGAGGATTCCCTTCTCGCCTCTCGACCTGACGGCTCCGAACACACCGCCGAAAAGGACGCCGCCCAACCATAGATAGAAAGATGCTTTGGATACGGAAGCACCTAGTAGGCCGGCGCCCACATTCAGGAGGAGGTGATAGAACAATTTCCAGCTCAAGAGAAAGAGGATGCTCGGCAGAGCTGCGATCATCAGGGCCACGAAAAGGGGGCCTGTCACGAATCTTCGGGTTTTCATCACCCTGATGTCATGAACTCCATATACCACCTTGGCGCCGAGATCCGCTCCGCTCTTAAAGGCGAAGAAGACGAACAAGGTGAAAACTGATGGGGGGCTGCTCACCAGCAGACTGATTGCTCCCACGGCCAGCCAGGCTAGGGTGAAGACCCAGTCTAGCCAATTCCTGCGGGCCACAGGGGCGTCGAGGGCTTTAGCGACTCCCCTACTGAACAGGGACTGGACCCAGTACAGCACAGTTGGGATGAAGTCTACGATTCCCAAGACCACGGTCGACAGGAAGAAGGTCAGCTCTCCAACCGACATCGGGTGGAGGGGGGAGTGAAAGTTTAATCGATTACTGGATCCCTCACCAGTCGACGTAAGCAATGTCCACAAATCAGTCCTTCTTGATGAGGAGAGTGACCAATCCCTCTTCCGACGAAAGAACCTCTATCTTCGCTCCATAAGCCTTTGCCAAGGCTGCAACTGACTCTATGCTGAACCTAGCGGTCTCGATGGCCACGAGTATACCTTCTCCTTCCTTGAGTTTTGTGAGGAGGCTGGCCAGCTTCACGAGCGGAACGTAATTGCACTTGTACTGCCGCCCAGTCATAACTACCTTTCCGACCACTTTGACGTCCTTCAGGGACTGGGGCTGGGATGGAGACCTCAGGGCACCAGTTCCTCCTCCGTCGTCATACGCCATATGGCCTCCACCACATCTCTAGCCGTTATTATTCCTCTTATCTCCCCCTCGGAGGTGAGGGGAAGCCTCTTTATCCTAGAGCTGGCCATTAATCTCGCGGCTTCAACGAGCGTGGCGCCCGCGTCTAAGGTCGCGAGATCATAGGTGGAGTACTTGCCCACCGGATCGCAGGGATCGCCTCCGCCCACGAGGAACCTCTTCACAGCATCCCTCTCGGTGAATATGCCCCTAATCTTCCTCTCCTCCTCCACCAAGAGGCTACCTACTCTCTCTACCTTCATTATCCTGACGGCTTCCCTCACACTAGCTTGGAGATGGATCTTCAGGACCTCCCATGTAGCGTAGGGTTTCAAGGGGGGACCTGTCGTGGTGGTCTCAGCGTAGGCTCTCGCTATATCAGCTGCCGTAACGACGCCGACAAGCTGACCATCGTCGAGCACCACTAGCCTAGCCTTCACCTTCATCATCGCCCTAGCAGCATCGGCCACGGTCTCGTCCGGCCTGAGCACCCCGTATCTTCTGCTCATGACATCCTCCACCTTTACCTGGTGAGGAGTCAGCCTAGCTGCGATTATCCCGGTCATTACATCCCTCTCCGTAAGCAATCCAATAATCTCGCCTTCCTTAAGAACGATCGGACTCCAGACATCTCTCTCGCTCATCCGCTCCAGTGCCTTAGCTACCGTGATATCGGGACTCACCACCAGCGGATCTCTACTCATGAACTCCCTTACTCTCATCGTTCCTCAACTATATGGAGGAAGGACGAGATAATTAATCATTATGAGGATGTTACAATTGTTTATTCCTCTATCTCCAAATCTCTCATGAGGGGATGAGGGTGGAGGGCTTGCGTCATCCGACCATCCCCGTGCAGCTAGTGGGGAAGGCGGGCCTTATCACCACCTTATCCCCGTCAGCCTCTATCTTGACGACCATGCCGTCCCTCCACCCCAGAGCTTCGAGCACATCGCTGGGCAATCTCACTAGACCCCTGACGAGCCTAGTCTTCAACCTCTCACCCCCCTGTAAAAGAATTTTAATATTGTGGACGAGGCACAAAGGTAGAGAAGTACAAAAGTACCTACCTGTAAAAGCACCGCTTTTAGCCAATATAACTTTTTCCATGTCGGATTCGAGCTCGTCCCCCAGAACGCCTGTGCTCTGTTAGTTTCCTGTAAGAAACTAATATTTATATATTAGTTTTCGTTAGTATACTAACGTGATCTCTAGGGACCTGCTCCCCCTTTTCAACACTTGGTGGAGAGATGGAAGCGTCAGGGAGGATATAGCAAAACCCTACCGAAGGAAAATCTTTATCGAGGTAGTAAGGGGGTTGGATCTCAGGCAAATTCAGCTGATCACCGGTCTCAGAAGGGTGGGCAAGTCCACCCTCCTCTACCAGCTCGTGGACCATCTCATTGGTAGGGGAGTCCAGCCAAGGCGCATAGTCTACTACTCCTTCGATGTCGCCGAGGATGGAATATTGGAAATCCTGAGATCATATTCTCAACTCACCGGAGTTGACTGGAGATCTGAAAGGGTATATCTCCTCCTAGACGAGATTCAAAAGGTCGATGGATGGTCCTCATGGTTGAAGACAATCTACGACTCCCATCCGAACCTCAAGATCTTCGTGAGTGGGTCTTCAAGCCTCCACTTGGAAGAAGACGCTCAGAGGAACCTAGCTGGGAGGTACATCGTACACAAGGTTGAACCTCTATCGCTTATCGAGTTCTTCGAGCTGAAGACAGGTAGAACAGTCGATAACCCTGATCTCTGGAGGGATGATCTCCTAGCTGTGCTTGAAGAGTACCTCAGGAAACCTTTCCCCGAGGTAGTCAATTGGAGCGATGTCCTTGCACTGACCTATGTAAGGGAGAGCGTGCTGGAGAAGGTGATGGCCTCGGATCTCTCTGCTCGTGGACTCGACAGGTTCAGAACATACGAGATCCTATCTCTCCTCTTTTCTGAACCCGGTCTTTACCTCAATGTGAACTCGCTAGCTGGAGAGTTCGGGATGAGCAAGAAGACCCTCTACAAATACTTGGGATACATGGAGGATTCCTACCTTATCAGGATCCTGAGGAACTACAGACCTTCAGTCAGGGCCAGTTCTAGGAAGATGAAAAGGATCTATCCATACCACTGGTCCCTACTCTACGGATTGGTACCGAAGACTGAGAGGGGAGCCCTGCTCGAGTCGGTTGCGGCCTCATTACTGAACGCCGTCTACTACTGGAGGGAGGGGATGAGAGAGGTAGATTTCATCGTGGTAGACAGGAATTCTACCATGCCCATCGAGGTAAAAGCGAGGACCTCACTTAGAAGGGATGATCTGGGGAATCTAGCTTTCTTCATGGGTAGATATGGAATCAAAGAGGGTTTTCTGATCTACATGGGTGATGACGGTGTGGAGAAGCTCGATGAAGGGATTGTGAGACTGATATCTCTACTAAACTTATGTATCTCGGGTAGAAAGGTTCTTATGACAAGGAGGTATTGAAATTTTTCGCGCTTTTCACGGACGACTGGGTCCAGACATCTCTCATCAGATCAAGTACCTCAGCCACCGTGATTTCGGGACTCGCTGCCAGCTCGCGAGACAGAGAGGATATGAATCTTAAGCAAATCCTCGGCTTATCATTGACCTGAGGAGGTGGGTGAGCTCGCCCTCCCCTACTGGCTCGCTGACCGCTCGTTCCAGCATAGGTGGGTGAGAGGGCATCCCCCACCTACCAGACGATAGAGTCGGACTAGATCTGACTATAATAAAAGTGGACTGGAAGCTATCTCCTCCTCTTGATGAGTAGCACTGCAAGCAAGGCCAGCACGCCAGCGAGCCCTCCTAGCGGGAGGAGGAAGTCCTCACTAGGCTCCTCCACCACCGAGGTTACGGTGACAACGGTCTGAGCCTGAGATGATTGTGGTGGAGATGGTGAGGACGAGGGCTTGCTGCTCGTCTCTGCATTCCCTCCCGGGATCGAGGTAGATGGGATGGTAGATCCCGTGCCCATAGCGCCCGTGCTGGAGCTAGTGCTTCTCCTCACCAGCACTGAAAAGTCGGCCCTCTCCTCAATGTCCCCTGACCTCACAACGAGGGCCATGTCGAACCTCCCGTAGGAGAGGGGATGGGTGAATACCTTCAACTTGTAGCAGTTCCCCGCCCTTGATACGACGTACCTGTAGCCGGTTGGAAGACCCTCCAATCTGAAGCTTGGGTTGTCAAGATCTATGCACAGATCAAAATGAGCCACATCGCCTGCATCGACCTCTTCAAAGCTGGGGTTAAGTGAGAGGCCCCTGCTTGTGGTCGATCCCTGGATCTCGGATTGTCGGGTTTCCGTATCCATGCCTGTGGTAGTCCCGCTTCCATGGATAGGGGGTGAGGTAGTCGACTTCGCTGTCGAGGTGGGGCTGAACCAAGGCGGTAGAGTGGGGGGGATTGTAGGGAGAGGATGAATCAACGTAGTAAATGTGGACGTAGTAGTGGGACCACTACATGTTACAGTAACGGTCTCCCCTCCAGCTTCTCCCAGATTAGCCTGCCTCTTGCTATAGGTTACGTAAAGTCTGTATTTCAAACTAGGATGGCATTCGCGAATGTGCGCGGTTGCCCAGATCTCCCCGGTGCCTTGCTTAGCCCCCGCTCCCGCATTAAGATTGCTTCTCTCGTCACTCGCCTGATTCGCGGGCAGATCGGTGATTGTGTATACCCTGCTCTCGGCCGTGTAGGTACCCTTCTCGTTCACCCGCGCATGTACATTAAGGAAGACAAGCGAGTTCGAGGGAACGGTTACCGAGTGCGGTATATCGTTTCCCACAGCATCCGTTTCAGTACCATCTGGATATCTGATTACAAACAGGAAGGTGAACTCTACGGGCCTAATATCTCCACGATCCTCATCTAGGGTAAGGGTGATTCTCCGGGAGACCTCCGGATGGTCGGCCCGGGCTCCTATCATAGGAGCTGACAAGATAAGAAGTAGAATGGCTACTTCCAAACGCATGACGCTCGTTGAAAGTCCTTCTATATTTTTTTAAATTTATAGTTTATAAACTGATTACGCGACATTGCTGTTGGTTCGATATACAGGAGATCCTAGCAGAGCGGAGTAATCTCAATCCTAAAGCTTCTCTCGTCACTCACCTGAATAGAATAATCTACCAAAGAAATGAGATGAGGAAAGGATCATATATTGACCTCTAGTCCAGGTATCTTCACCTTCTCATATATCCAGTCGAAAATTTTCATAGATACAGTGATCCATATGAAATATATTGCAGAAGCAAATAGGTAGACTTCCAGTGGCCTGAAGGTCTGAGCAGCTATGCTCTTGGATATGTTGGTCAGCTCCCTGATGCCGAGAACTATTAGAGCAGAGGTACTTAGTCCTAGAGAAATGTACTCGTTCGTCCAAGGTGGTATGACTATCCTGAGAGCCTGGGGGAGGACCACATACCTCAGAGTCTGCCTGAAGGTCATCCCTAGCGATTTAGCAGCCATCAGCTGGTCCTTGAAAACGGCCTCTATTGCTCCCTTGAAGTAACCCTTCTGATAGGCCCCGCTGTTCAACATGAGTGTCACGGCACCGGCGGTGAAAGCATCCCAGTTAAGTCCGGTAAGGGCCGGAATGGAGAAGTAGAAGAAGAGAAGCTGGACTATCAGAGGACTCCCCCTGAAGAACTCCACGTAGCCAGCGATCACCACTTTCATCAGCTTAGTACCGTAGACATCCCCGAGAGCAGAGAGTATTCCCAGCGCGAAACCCCCAGCCAGTCCTAGGAAGGTCATCTCAACCGTGGTGAGGAATCCTTCCACGATAAAGGGATAGTACTCGGTAACGAAGCTGATAATGAAGGATAGGGGATCCAGTGGCGCTGCCGTCTTCAGACCCCCCCGATGAGCCTCCTTAAGAACTCTCTAGCCCTAGGAGTCTTCGGATTCTTCAAGAGTTCCTCCGGAGGACCTGACTCTATTATGCGCCCGTCATCCATGAACAGGATCTCATCGGCCACCTCCTTCGCGAACCCGAGCTCGTGAGTGACCACTAGCATGGTGACACCCCTTCTGGCTAGGTCCTTCATTACATCGATTACCTCCCAAGTGAGCTCTATGTCCAGAGAGGCGGTGGGCTCATCGAACAGTATTATGTCCGGATCCATCGCCAAGGCCCTAGCTATACCCACCCGCTGCTGCTGTCCGCCGGAGAGCTGGGCCGGGTAATGATGGGACCACTCCTCCAACCTGACCGTTTTAAGGGCCTCCAAGGCCTTCCTCTCTGCCTCGTCATCCTTCATCTTGAGGACGACCTTGGGACCGAGTTTCACATTCCCCAATGCCGTGAGGTGCCTGAAGAGGCTCGGTTCTTGGAAAACGAAGCCTATCTTCGCTCTTATCATGTTCAGGTCCAGTCCGGAGCCGTATACATCCTTCCCCTCGAAGTATATTTTACCCTCGGTCGGTGGCTCTAGTAAGCCCATCAGCCTTAGGAAGGTGGACTTGCCGGACCCGCTGGGCCCGATTATCACCTTGGTCTGCCCCTTCTCTATCTCGAAGTCAATACCCTTGAGGACCCACAGGCCCCCATACCTCTTTTTCAACCCCTCACACGCGAGAACTACCTCGCCCATCGAATCACCTCAAACCGTACTTTGTCTTCAGCCTCGACCCGAGCCTGTCGAGGTAATTGGCCACCGGGAAGGTGATCAGGATGTACAGGATGGCCGCTATCAGGTAGGGGTAAAGGAAGGATCTGGTCGCCTTCCTCACTATATCCGAATACTTGGTCAGTTCTAGGACGCCCAATACGAATGCATAGGATGAGTCCTTTATCAGCAAAGCTATCTCACTGCCCAGCCCAGGGAGGGCCACTATGAAGGCTTGTGGAAGGATCACATACCTGAATGCCTGCCACCTGTTCATTCCCAAGGAGGTGGCCGCCATCATCTGCTGCCTACCCACGGAATTTATCGCACCCCTGAATATCTGGGACTGAAAGGCGCCGCTCCTTAATCCTAGGGCGAATGTAGCGGATAGGAAAGCGCTCTTAAACATGGGGATTATCCCTGCCATACCGAAGTGGAAGAGGAGCATTATCACTAGAACGGGGATCCCCCTCATGATGCTAATGTATGCATCGGCCACGTACCCCAGACCGTATGGGGAAAACTGCTTGACTATGGCTGTAGGTATACCAAGGGCGAAACCTAGAGCGAACGAGAGGAAAGAAATCGCCAGAGTATTGGGTACCCCTTGAAGTAAAAAAAGAAAGTTCTCGAGGGTGAACAAAGCCTGACCTCCCTCAACTTACCTTGCCTCTCTCAGCCCTTGGGCACTCCCCACTTATCGGCTATTTCGTCGATCTTCGCGTTGGCGTACATCTCAGCTAGGATGCCGTCGATCTCCTTCATCAGGTCGATGGCATCCTTGTGTAGGACGAAGGCCACGGGCCAGTAACTCCTGCTGTACACCACCTTCAGCGGCACCTCGGAGGTGGAATTCCAGTAGGTGGTGATCGGGGTCTCCGCGTAAACGGCATCTATGGTTCCCTTCTTCATGTCCTCGAGGGCCACCTCGAAGTCCGGATAGGACTTCACCTGCGAGGACTTCAACTTGCCCTGCTTCACCAGCTGGAGCAGCTCGTCCTCCTCGGTGGTCCCGCTACCAGTTCCTATCACCAAGTTGTACTTGAACGCCTCCTCCAACGAACCAAGCGTGGTTATGCCCAGCTCCTTGGCCTTGGGCTCTAGCATTATGAGCTGGACCTTGGTTATGTGAATCGGCATGGTGAACAGGACCTCCTTCAGCCTCTCGGGAGTGACTGAGAAGCCGCTGACTCCCATGTCGACCTCCTTGTTCTTGACCGCTTGGATTATAGCGTCGAAGTCCATGGGTTTCCACTCAACCCTGACCCCCAGCTTCTTCGCCACTTCCTCCATTATGTCGACCTCGTAACCCACTATTTTGTTTGTCTTGGGGTCAATGAACTCGAACGGTGGCCAGTCAGGTGAGGTGGCCACGACTATCTTGCCCTTCTTCTTTATCTCTGCTAGCACTCCTCCTGGTGCAGCTCCAGCCTGCGTTACCGTCTTCGTTACCGTTTGAGTAACGGTCTTCGCCCCGGGAGCGCCCTGAGTGATGGTGTTCGTAACTGTGACGGTCTTGACCTCTGCTGGGGCGCTCGGCTTCGCAACGTAGCCCACCGCGGCACCTATTATGAAGGCCACAATCAGACCTATGGCTAAAACTCCCTTGGAATCCATAAGAACACCTCCTTTTGTTTTTGGACGAACCGCTCTAATATTAAGCTTCCGCATTTATCTCAGATCCTACGATAGATTAAGATTATTGCAAATCGGTACGAGGATGGAAATCGTGGAAAAGATGCCGTGGTGACTCGATAGAACCTCTTAATTGTTCTTATGCGAGAAATAACTGAATTTACGCGTATTACCGACTGGAAATTCTACATCAATGAGTCATTATGTCATCGCAACTGAACATATTTATTTTCGGTCAGGTATGAAGGGGAGATGCCGGACATCTTCGATGTAATGGCGAGGCGTAGGTCCGTTAGGAGATATTCCAGTGAAGAAGTGAGCGAAGAGGACTTGAACCTGATACTGGAGGCTGCATGCTCCGCTCCTTCAGCTGGTAATCTTCAGGCCTATGAGATAGTCGTGATAAGGGATAGGGAGAGGAGAGTTGGGCTGGCCAAGGCATCTCTAAATCAGATGTTCATGGCCCAGGCACCAGTGCACTTAGTCTTCCTAGCCTATCCCGAGAGGTCCGCAGCCATTTATGGGAGGAGAGGAGCTAGGCTCTACTCGCTGCAGGACGCCACCATAGCTGCCACATTCGCTATGCTTGCAGCCCATGCTTTGGGCTACGGGACCTGCTGGGTGGGAGCATTTCGCGATCAGGATGTGTTGAGAATAGTGGAGGCTCCCAGAAACAGGATTCCAGTGGCTATAATCACTGTGGGGAAACCCGAGGGACTGGAACATACCACCCCTCGCCTCAAGATGGGGTCCTTCGTCTTTGAGGAGATTCACGGTAGGCCTTTCAATCACATAACCGTGATGAGGAAGTTAATCAGACCGGGTTGCTAATGAGGAGTGAGCTGACTGATTAGGAATGTTTAATTGGAGGAAATGTCCCATTCCACCGGATGTTCGACTGGGAGGAGTACAGGAGGTGGATCGCTCAGGCGGAGCACACGCTCAGGTCAATTGAAGCAGATATCAGGAACGGTAGCTTCGACTGGGCGTGTTTCAAGGCTCAACAGGCTGCCGAACTAGCCCTCAAGGCCCTCCTGAGGGGGGCTGGGAGGGAGGCCTTCGGCCACGATCTCAGGAAGCTACACGAAGAGTTCAAGGAGATATGCGGCTACGACTTCGAGGGGGAGGTCCTTCACTTGAGTAAGTTCTACATACCGGCCAGATATCCTGATACCTTCCCTGGAGGATCTCCCTACGAATTCTTCAGCTTGAGGGATGCCGAAACTGCCCTTGATATGGCGAGGAGGGTTCTGGAGGGGGTGAAGAGGTGTGCATCGAGGATTGAGGAAATTGCTGGAGAGGAGGAGAGATGAGAGAAGGGCGATTATCGAAGAGGCTGTGGAGCTATCCAATAAGCTGAAAGAGAGGCTGGGAGAGGTTACGATCGTGCTATACGGCAGTTACGCTAGGGGCGACTTTAACCTATGGAGCGATGTGGACTTGATCGTCATATCGGACGCCTTTGTGGGGGTACCATTCCTCGAGAGGGTGGACCTGATAGTCGATCTCCTTCCTCCCAGATTCGAGGTAAGGTGTTTAACACCCCAAGAAGCCCTTTCCCAATTTGAGAAAACTTGGTGGAGGAAGATACTGAGGGAGGCTGTGGTAGTGAGGGATGATCTCCACCTCCTGAGCTGAGGCTCTCGGCAGTCACCCAACTTCCCCATTCAACTATCCATCCAGCACTCCAGAACCTGTTATGTGCAGTTCGGGTTTTTACCGCTTGCTTAATCCGGGGATCCTAGGATCGTGTCTAGCGGTGAAGCCCTCACAATTGTCGAAAATCGGTTAATTCTTAGGTGAATCGAGGGCCATGAGGAACCCTCCCTTCAAGGGGACGTTATGGAGCTTTGGCTATGGTGGGAAATGATCGAGGTATATCCGCTATCTCGATGAATTGATGGTGGGTATTATCCTTACATCCAGCTTGTCCGCCA
>JAOZFI010000040.1 GCA_027491395.1 Thermoproteota archaeon
CTCTGCGTCGGGGAGAGGATCGAGGCTAGAAGGGTGGAGAGAGTAGATGGGATAATTATTCCCGGACTGAAGGACGGTCATATCCACATAGAGAGCAGCAAACTCCCTACCGGGGAGTTCGCTCGGCTGGTGGTACCTAGGGGTACCACCTCCGTCTTCGCGGATCCTCACGAGATAGTGAATGTCGCTGGGAAGGAAGGCTTCAAGTTCATGCTAGAGGAATCAGGTAAGACCCCACTAAGGGTTCACCTTATGGTACCTTCTTGCGTTCCCGCCTCCTCCCTCGAGGAATCTCCCTTCCATCTCGATGCTGCTGCCGTCTCGGAACTCCTAGACGAGGCTACGGGGCTCGGGGAGGTGATGAACTTCCCCGGGGTGATCTCGGGTGATGAGGATCTACTCCGGAAGGTGGAAGAGGCTAGGAGGAGACGAATGCCGGTCGACGGGCACGCGCCCCTCCTCATGGGCGAGGAACTCTGTCTCTACCTTTTCAGGGGGATAGAGTCCGATCATGAGTCTACTACCGAGGAGGAAGCTTTGGAGAAGGCCAGAAAGGGTACGTATGTGATGGTGAGGGAGGGAACCGCATCAAAGGACATGAGCATAGTTAGGGGACTCCTAGGAGTCCAGAAGAGGAGAGTCCTCCTGGTATCGGATGACAGGAGTGCGTCTGATCTTATGAGGGAGGGACATGTGGATCACCTCCTCAGGAGGGCCGTTGAGGAGGGCCTCGACCCCGTGGAAGCGGTTCAGGCTGTGACGATAAATGTGGCCGAGAGGTTCGGCATAAGGGAGCTGGACGGCATCGCTCCTGGCAGGCTAGCTGACTTGGTGGTGGTGAGGGATCTCAAGAGGTTCGAGGCCCTCAGGGTCTACATAGGGGGAGAGCTCGTGGCCTCCAATGGTAAACCCCTATTCAGCGCTGTGAGGGTCAAAAGGATAGGTACGATGAGGCTCCCCTCCCTCTCACCTATGGATCTCGCCGTGATGGTCCAGGGAAGGAGGGCTAGAGTGAGGGTCATTGAGCTGACTGGCTCTCTCCTTACTGAGGAGGGTGAGGAATGGCTTCCCATTGAGGGAGGACTGGTAAAGGCGGGGGGAGAGGTTCAACACTTGGCGGTGGTGGAAAGGCACGGGAGAACGGGGCACATCGGAAGGGGATTTGTGAGAGGGTTCGGAATGAGCGGGGCGATAGCCTCCACGGTCGCACACGATAGCCACAACCTGATAGTAGCCGGCAGCGATCTGAAGGACATGGTCGTGGCGGGCCGCGAGCTGGAGCGGGTCGGGGGCGGTCAGGTCGTGGTCTCGAACGGCAAACCGATCTCGATACTCCCACTTCCGGTGGGTGGCCTAATGTCTGACAGGCCGGCAGAGGAGGTAGCTTCACTGGAGGAGGAGCTGGACAGAGCGTACAGGTCCCTAGGAGGTACTAGGGAGGATCCGTTCATGGAACTCTCTTTCTTGGCTCTCTCGGTGATCCCAAAGCTGAAGCTGACCCCGAAGGGACTGGTCGATGTGAACAGGCAGGAGATAGTTCCCCCTATCTTGGAGGTGATCTAATTGGAGATAGGAGTGGAGGTTCCTCCTTCCCCGAAACCGAGGTTCCTCAGGAGAGTCTCCTCCCTCATAGGTAAGGCGGACTTCATCTCCATACCCGATTCTCCCTTCGGAAAGCCAGCACCCTCCTCCTTGGCCTTGGCCGTCCTGCTCAGGAATATAGGAGTAGATGCGGTCCCCAACTACAGGCTGATTGACAGGAATGAGCTTGCCCTGCTCTCCGAGATGATGGGTCTGGCCGAGCTGGGCATGAAGAGGGTCCTGCTGGTGGGAGGGGACCCCCCCAGCATAGGCAGGCCCACAGGTCTCGACGCCGTGAGAGCGATAACCCTCGTGAGAGAGTGGGGCGTGTGGGTGAAGCTGGGTGTGGCCACCTCCCTCAAGCCGGGGGAGAGGCTCAGGGCTAAGCTGGAAGCGGGAGCGGACTTCGTTGTCACCCAGCCAATACAGAGAGTGGAGGAGCTCTATCCCATATCGGACTTTATCGGGGACACGCCCCTATACACCATGCTGATGCTCACCTTGGCGGAGATGGAGGAGTCCGTTCTCAGGGCTATGGACATAGAGGAGGTGCTTGATGTGGACTATAAGGAACTCATGGACAGGTTGGAGGAATCGGGACTGGTCAAGGGAGTTATAATCAGCTCCCCGAGGAACCACTCGAGGATCTTGGAGGTCTTGGGAGGCTAGAGCATGCAGCTGGGAGGCAAGCTGGGAGAGAACCCTCCTCTGATGATAGGATCCGTCTTCTACAGGGGAGACAGGAGGGTTAGAGATCACGAGAGAGGTGTGTTCGATGGGGAGGCTGAGGAGAGGCTCATAGAATCGGATCTTAGGGTAGCACGGCAGCTGAACTTTCCATACGCCTTGGATGTCATCATAACTAGTAAGAGCGCCGCGGAGCCCTACCTGAAATTTACCTCGCGCTTCGATGTTCCCATCCTAGTGGATGGGATAGATCCAGAGGTCAGGTCTCACGCCTATAGGATCGCAGGCAAGTTGGGCTTGTCGGATCTGGCGATAGCAAACGCCATATATCCAGACAGCACCGAGGAGGAGTTGAATGCAATAAAGACCTCTGGAATCAAAAAGGCCGTTCTGGTGGCCTTCGATCCGAAAAATGCGCTGGAGAGCCTCAAACCCGAGGTGAAGCTATCGATTCTGGAGGAGAAACTCGTACCTAAGGCCGAGGAGGCAGGGGTAGAGGAGTTCCTAGTGGATGTGGTCGTGCTGGATCCCGCCTCACTGATCTCCGTGGCCGAGTCCATGAGCTTCCTTAGGTCCAAGGGGTACGTGGTAGGCTGCGCTCCAGCTAACGCTTTAGCCTTCCTGAGCAAGAGGAGGTACGGAGATGAGGCCTATACGATGCTGACGGCTGCCCTCTTATACCTAAGGATGAGAGGTGCTGACTTCATGATCTTCGGACCGGCCGGCAGGTTCAGGGGTGTTGCGAGAGGACTCGCATTTCTCGAGTCTATGCTGGCCATGGAAGCCAGGGTGCCTAGAAGCAAACTCAGAGAGCACCCCTTCTCCGTTCTCAGGGAACTGCAGAGGGTATTTCAGGAGACATCCAGAGGAGAGGTATGACACGCGTAAAAGTTAAATTAATCTAACATAATTAGACATGGTGATCGCGCATGCCCTTGACCACATTCGAAGAGGAGATATACCTGCGAGCCCTCACCGGAAGATTAGTCGGGAAGGCTCTATCCGACCTAGGACTCAACAAGGTCGCCGTGGTGGCCTCCAAGAACATCATATGCTCCAGCATAGCGGCGGCCACTGAAGCCACCTTCCTGACACTGAGTGGGGGCGTCACCTATCACTTCATGGTAGAACACGGGAGGGAGAAGGAGCTGGCCAAGAGGCTGAAGGAGTTCGCCGCCCAGGCAGTACTGCTCCAATTCGGAGGAGAGACTCCGTTCGATGAGACAAAGAAGAGTTTCGTCGAGCTCTTAAAAGCGATGGCCGAGGAGGATGTGCCCGGCAGCTTGGTCGTCCATGTGAGGATATTCGCTGCTGGCGGCCTGAAGGAAGCCCTAGAGCACGAAGAGGTGAAGAAGTACCTAGAAACTAAAGAAGTCTTCGTCTACACGGTGGGATTCGACGAGGGAAAGGTCTATGTGAACAAGGTGACCATCCCGTCCCTCGAGCTGACGAAACTGGCAGAGTATCAGGTGACCCTAGAACACGCCGATCTGCTGAACAGGAGCCTCAAAGACAGGAAGATAACCTTCTCCTGATTGTTCTGTTCCCTTCGATCCTTAACAATCCTTCTCCTTTTTTGGAAGTCAGTATCAAATTCAACTTCGTTTTTCTAGGGCTTCACTATGTAGACGACTAGGAAGAGGCTTCCCAAGAGGAAATAAAGGGCTACATCCCTGTTGAATGGCCAGGAGAGCGCAGCCAGCAACAGTAAAAGGAGGGCCGAGTAGTTAAACCTTTTCGCGTTCCTAATCCCAAGGATAACGGGGATCATCATTGGAGCATGGGCATATATGTGGAGGCCTACAAAACCCAATAGGAGAATGTGCAG
>JAOZFI010000043.1 GCA_027491395.1 Thermoproteota archaeon
GAAGTTTCGCGCCTGCTGCGCCCCGTAGGGCCTAGGCCCTTGTCTCAGTGCCCATCTCCGGGCTCCGGCTCCCACCGCCCGCACCCGTCTTAGGCTAGGTGGGCCGTTACCCCACCTACTACCTGATGGGCCACGGTCCCATCCTGGGGCCTCAGCGGGGCCATTCCCCCGCCTACTTTGGGGGTGGACCCATTCCAGGAATCCACCCCTATCCGGGATTAGCCTCAGTTTCCCGAGGTTATCCCGGTCCCCAGGGCAGGTTGACCGTGTATTACTGAGCCGTGCGCCGCCAGGGGCAAGGGCCCCCAGCCGACTCGCATGGCTTAGTCCGAGCCCGATAGGGGTCCCCTCCGGCAGGATCAACCGGTCTCGCATACGGCCGCAAGGCCTCCCAAAACCGCCACCCACCATTCGTGGGGACATCCGGACTCTCTTGAGCACGAGGGGTCTGGCGTTTCCTCGTGCTCACATGACCGTACCTAACGTACGCATACTGTCGCCACGGTCGGAAAGACGATCCCTCACCCGATCGGGGTTTCCCCCTTCATCTCCTCGGGACCGCCACCGGGTCAACCGTGGCCAATCAGATTAGTGGTCACGTAGCTATATAAAGTTGACTGAGAAAGATTTATATGAGGAGAGCCTCCAGCACAGCTTTCGCCGTGTGAAGCCTGTTCTCCGCCTGCTCAAACGCTATGGAATGGGACCCGTAGGCGACTTCCTCGGTTATCTCCTGTCCCAAGAACCAAGGCTGGCAATGCATCACCTTCACGTGAGGAGCAGCGTGGCTCAGAAGCTGGGAGTTCACCTGATAGGGCGGGAATACCTCCTTCCTCCTCTCTATGTCCTCCACACCCATGGAAAACCACGTGTCCGTGTAGATTACATCGGCTCCCTTGACAGCCTCGATGGGGTCCTCCATCACCCTCAATGTGCCTCCCGTTTCCTCCATGATCTCCTCGACCTTGGACACTATGTCCTTGTCGGGCCAGTATTCCTGAGGCGCTCCCACGACGTAGTCGTATCCTACTAGAGCGGAGGCTATCATGAGGCTGTGGTTCGTGTTAGCAGCCCCGTCCCCTAGGAAAACGACCTTCAGCTTCCTATCCCCGAAAAACTCAATCATGGTGAAAACGTCGGTAAGGGCTTGGAGAGGATGGAACTTATCGCTCAGCATGTTGATCACTGGTACATCGGCCCACCTAGCGAGTTCCTCGAGGGTGGAGTGGGATTTCACCCTAGCAGCTATCGCATTGACGAACCTGCTCAACACCTGAGCCGTGTCCCTCAACGTTTCTCCCCTGGATACCTGAAGACTCGTTGTGGGGAGCTCTAGGAACACGCCCCCTAGGTCGAATGTAGCTACAGACATGGAGACCCTAGTCCTAGTAGACGGCTTCTCGAAGATGCCAGCGACGTACTTGCCCTTCAGGGAATCTCCTCTCGTCAGACCCCACTTGTGCTCTCCGGACCTGACGATGAACGCCTTGAGTTCTAGTGGCGTGAAATCCAGAAGAGTTAGGAAGTCCCTCCCCTTGAGCCTTCTCAGCACCGAGGCCATTGATTAACACCGGGATAAGAGGTCATGTGAGGATATAATCTATTGCCTCCTCTGGGTCGAAATCCCTTACGTCCTCGAAGGACTGACCGATCCCTAAGAAGAGCACGGGCTTTCCGGAGTGGAGAGAAGCAACAAGCGGGGTGGTTAGGCCCGAGCCATCTACCTTGGTGACCACTAGGGCATCAATACCAACAGCCTCCTCAAAGGAATCGCACTGATTGAGGACATCATTCCCCGCCATGCCATCCACCACCAGGACCCTGAGGTCCGGTTGAACGACCCTCACCACTTTCCTCAATTCCTCCGTGAGGTTCTTGTTCAGGTAGTTCCTCCCGGCCGTGTCGATGAGGACGAACTCGTACCCCTTGGAGGAGGCCATATTGACACCGTCGTACGCGACAGCCGCGGGGTCGGCACCCCTCGGACCCTTGAACATTGGAACGCCGGCGGATCTGCAGTAACCCTCGAGCTGATCGCCCGCTGCAGCCCTGTAAGTATCAGCCGAGACGACAAGGACCCTCTTCCCCTTACTCTGCAGGTATTTGGCCATCTTGACAATGCTTAGGGATTTCCCTACACCGTTGAACCCGAAGAACACGACCTTGTAGAGTCCTTTGGCCCCGATAACATCGTCCAATCTCATCTGAGGGGGAAGCAGCCCTCTTATCGCTGATTTGATCGCGTCCCTCACGATTCTCTTTGGATCTCCCTTGGTCTCCACTCCATCCAGCTTCTTGGCCACTTCCTCCCTGAGGCTGTCCACTAGGGAGGAGGGAACCCCTTGGGCCACCAGCTCCAGCTCTAAGGAGTCAAATACCCTGAAGACATCCCTCTTACCCCACTTCTTCCTCACAATTCCTCTGGAGGTCAATTCGTCTACGAGTCTACCTAGCACGTCTCGAGGTCCCCCCCCTCTGTAGGTTCTCTATCTCGAGCTGGACCTTAGTGAGGTTTATGCCAACTTCCTGAAGGCCTTTGTTTAACTCCTCCAGCCTCTCCTGGGCCTGCTTCAATGCATCCTCGGGTCCCATCTTAGCATATATGTTGCCACCCATGAGGACGAGCGTCTCCTTGACCTTGACCCCATCAACTAGGAGGGACAGGAAGGAAGATACAGGGATTATCAAAGGGCCAACTTCTTCCTCCTGTGCCTTATTAAGGACCTTTAGAGTCTCTATTGTCCTCTCTAAGTCTGTCTTGAGAAGGTTCAACCTGTTGTACTCGTCTAGCAGGTATCTGTAGAGCGTTTGGAGGAAGTTCAGGTCGGCAGCTCTCTCTTGGCTCAATCTTCGCACCTCACTGATAGGCTCATGGTTCTATATTAAGAGCTTCCGCCAGATTTTCTATTTCCATAGGGGTTGTGGGGTAGCCAACTAGGGCACCGGAGTCGCTGGCCACCAGCCCCAGCCTGATATAACCAACGCCATCATTGACGGTGCCCCTAAAGCACTCCACGCCTAGGATCTCGGAGGCGCCCCTCAGCTCGGCATCATCGGCGGAGGGGGAGATCAGGCATCCCTTGTTATTGGCCACCACTAGAGAGCCAACCACGGGGACACCGCCTATCCTCCCCTTGATCGCCTTGACTCCGAGGAACTTGCTTATGAGATCCACCTCGTCGTCCGTGAAGAGGGGGTGCACCAAAGCCCCATAATCGTTCGCCGCTATATCATTTCCCAAGGCAGTCAGTCTGGCAGAGGGAAGCACATGAACTTCCAGATCCAACTTCTCCATGAGGTATCTGATTTCGCCCTCTGATGCTATGGGAGGGACCAGCAGAGATTTGCTGTTTCCAGTCAAGAAGATGCCCAACATCCTACTATCATAAATCGAGGCCTCAACTACCTTCAGACCTATCTCCTCTACCTCCTCACCAATCACCTGCGAGGCGTTGGGCGGGGCCAGCAGGTAGGGACCCACCGCCCTCAAATAGACCCCTAAATTGTAGCTGCCGAATACCTTTATCCTAAAAACCACCATCTATATCCCTAAGCCGGCCATATGACTGCTGTCTTCTCATCCTCGTCCAATACCACGCGCACTCTCACTTTACCGGGTGGATTCCCAGCTCCTCTGGACCACAGTAGCTCGTTCAACTCCGGTCTGACCTTTATCTCGTATTCTTCAGGGATCTTCGCATGCCTCCTGACGAAGGCCCTGATGAACTTCACGGCCCTCGCCGCTCTCTTCTTGGGAGGGTACTTCGCCCTTATGATGATCCCCATATTTATGTTGAAGGCCACTTCCTTCACCTCAGCCACAGAAGATCACCTCACAGTTGGAGCCTGCTCCTCCTCCAGTTCCTGAGGGGTCTGGCCCTGACCTTCCTGTTAGTCCTCGCGTAGACCCAGGCAGGGACTCTCCTATTACTCTTAAGGGCCCTAGCATATCTCAGCTTACTCCCCAGAGGCCTGTGAGTTGCCATAGTTATCACCCTACACTCACACTATCCTTATGTTGAAGTCCCTCTTGGCCCTCTCCGATAGCTGGGCCAGCAGGGCCTTCAATTCATCGTCGGTCAGTCTCCTAGCTAGTCGACCGGCGGTATAAAGTTGAACCAAATATAACTTTACCTCATTGGCTAGGTCGGGTTTAACTAGTTCCACCCTCTTGAGCCTCTGCCAAGCCTCATTGGTCAGGAGCTGCTTGACGAGTGCATCTATCTTCTGGAGTTCCTTGGCTACTTCCTCCTCTTTACTCTGCTTAGCCGCCATCTCGGCCATCAGCTTCTCCTGTATCTCCTTAAGCGCTCTATCCTCGGCACTCATGGCGCTTCCACCTTCCCTGGGATTAACTCCATCTCCTTGATTATTCCAGCGGCTACCTTATCCAAGAGGGAGACTCCCTTAGGTGTGATCCTCCTGCCCCTCCTTTCCACCTTTTCCACTAGACCAGCGGCCTCCAGTTGCTGGAGGATAAGCCGTATCACGTGTCCGCTTCCCTTAACGAACCTCTCTGGTCTTACCCCCCTATCTTTCCTGCCACCATACTTTGTTCTGAGCCTCTCTACACCGACAGGCCTCCCTCCTCTCATGTAAAGGGTTCTTAGTATGGAGGCAGCCCTGATGTACCACCAGTCCTCTTGAGCAGGAGGTCTCTCCTTGTGCATCCCTGTTTTAGTGTAGAAAGCCCACTCAGGTGGCTTTATCGATTCGAACCTCTTAAGCTCCTCCTTGAGGTGATCTATCAGCAGGTCAGCCCGTACATCCCTAGCTGTAGGCAAGCTCCTCACCTTTTTTCTTCATTAGACCTTCAACAAGCTACTGCAGCCGTGGCATATAAAACCATTAGGGAAGTTGAGGCCTACCAAGGTGTCCTCACATGGTCCCCTACTCAACGAGATGCTACTCTCCTGATCCTCTTCTCCCTTAAATAGGGAATTCTCCTCATCTCGCCGCATAACCGGCATCTGATCACTAGGTGAGGGAGCCTACGATCTCTCGTCCTGACGTCGGCGTTTATTCCAGGATAAAGGAAGGATCCGCATCCCTTGCAGTACCTCCACCTCCATTGCTCGGGTATCCTCACTTTTGTTCTTAGAGCCAACCTTCTAGCCAGCTCTCCATACCGGAGTCCGAGTTCAGGTTCGCTAGGGTATACCTCATCGGCCAACTTGAGCAACCTCACTATCCTTTGCATAGCAAGGTCCTTCTCCCTCTTCTTGGCCTTCCTCCTCATTCCCATACCTCCAAGTAGTAAAGGTAGGTAAGAATCATGGAGAGAGCCGTTGAAGAGGACAGTACCCCCCTATATAGGCTGAATATGCTTTTGGCGAGTGATATAACCTCATCAGAGAAGGATCCTTTGGGGAACCCGCCAACCATTATCGATATGTCCTCCCTCCTCGCTAAGTCCCTAAAGTAGGCTAAGGGATCCCTAAACTCACCACTTTCCTCTAGGAGTATTGCTTGGTCACCTATCAAGTCCCTTAATCTCTCGTTCACCTCCCATATAAGTGGTTCATCCTCGCTCGGGCCCACCCATCCCTCGTTGAGCAGCTTACTCATCAAACCGAGGAACCTTATGTAGTTGCGAGGTGGCTTGACCTCCTTGGAGAGGCGGAATATCCTACCATCCAAGGTATGCACGTAGAACTCGATGTGTCCCATAAGGAAGAGGGGATGATCAGTTACGGAAAGCACAGATCTATGGACTATATCCGGTCTACCCTCCTTTGGCCCCATGTCGACTCTAGCTTGGGGAGGCAGGGCTTGGATGTCCAAGACGTCGTAGAACTTCCCATACACTTTGGTATATGACCTCTTTATCCTATCATTCTTTAACTTTTCCGAGATTTTTGTTAAAGATGATTCCACTAAGAATACCCTGACCATCTCCCTTCTCAGGGAATTAATGCTTAAATACACGATCGCTGGCTATAGAGCTGGCGGCCGTAGTCTAGCCTGGACAGGATGGGGGCCTGCCACGCCCCAGACCCGGGTTCAAATCCCGGCGGCCGCACCACTACTTGCCGGGGTGAGGTAGCCTGGTAACCTGGGGGCCTGTGGAGCCCTTAACCCGGGTTCAAATCCCGGCCCCGGCCCCATCTGACTGCCCGCTGATCGGTCGACTGGCCCTGTATGATGCGGTTATCGACATATGGAGGTAGGACTCTTCTCAAGGAGTTAAGGTTGGTGGACCCGCCGGGACTCGAACCCGGGACCTCCGGCTTGCAAAGCCGGCGCTCTACCATCTGAGCTACGGGCCCAATCGTAGGGAGCCACTGAAGGTTTAATAAACATTGTCCCACATGCGACCGGAACCATCTCCGGCTAGGCGCTCAATTCAATCAATCGCATGGAAGCGCATCGTCGAACCATATGCCTTACTTTAAATAGGGAATTGACACCATCCTAAGAGAGAAATAGGAGCGAGAAGGGGATGTGTATTGAAGTCCATAGTGAGATCTGCTACACGCAGAGTTGAGGAGGAGGTAAGGGAGATCCCCCAAAAGGTCTCCCCAGAAGATTCTGCTCTGAAGGACTTCGTGGAGAGGGTTAAAGCTAGGATAGTAATAATGGGCGTGGGCGGGGCCGGGAGCAATACTATCACCAGACTGAACGCGATAGGTGTCGATTCCGTTGAGACGGTGGCCGCTAACACAGACGCCCAGCACCTCCTGACCACGATTGCCGATAGGAAATTCCTCCTAGGTAAAGAGCTATGTGGCGGGAACGGATCAGGTGGTGACCCACATATAGGTGAAGAGGCCGCTAGGGAGAGCATGGAGGAGCTGGAGCAGTTCCTCAGGGGCACCGACGTACTCTTCATAATGGCCGGACTGGGAGGAGGGACCGGCACAGGCGCCTCCCCTGTGATAGCTGAGGTCGGGAAGAGAGTAGGAGCCGTGGTGGTTTCCGTCGTTACACTACCATTCTCGGCAGAAGGAACCAAGAAGAAGGAGATAGCCATGAAGGGGCTTGCCAAACTGGCGGAATCCTCAGACACGATAGTGGTGGTTAACAACGACAGGATATTGGATATAGCAAAGGAGCTCCCTCTACATCAGGCGTTCTTCATCTCGGACGAAATCGTAGCTAGGGCCGTCAAGGGCATGGTCGAGCTTGTGATGAAGCCCGGTCTGATAAACGTAGACTTGGCCGACCTCAGGAATGTCTTGGAGAACGGGGGTCCGGCGGTTCTCTCATTTGGAGAGAGCGATGGGGAGAACAGAGCAATAGAGGCCGTTGAGGATGCTCTAGGCAACCCCCTACTCGAGGCTGATATCTCGGGTGGCAAAGCGGCCATCATAAACATCACTTCGGGGCCGGACTTCTCCCTCGAGGAGATGGAACAGATCGTGGAGACCATAGTGGGATCCTTGGACCCGACAGCCAACGTCATATGGGGAGCTAGGATAGACGAGTCCCTAAAGGGAGTGGTCCAAGTCCTCTTGGTGGTCACCGGAGTAGCATCTCCCAGTGTTGAGGCTGCCCTCCAAGGTGAGATCACCGAGGCGACCACTGAGAGGGCCACTAGGGTAAGAGCAGAGAGACCCACGGCCCCGAGGAGAGTGGTCTCCGATAGGAGGACTGTACCTCTAGCCAGAGAGGTAAGGGGACCGGAAAGGGACTTAGGTCTGGATGAGTTGTGAGGGGATGTCCCATGCCCAGAAAGAAGGATCAGAGAGGTAAGCAGCCCACCAAGAGCAGATCTGGACTGTGGGATTACATAGTCCAGACGCTCAAGGTCGCGGAGAAACCGAGCTGGGAAGAGGTGTGGAGCACATTCAAGGTGACTGTGACGGGCTTCCTGATAGTCGGTGTGATAGGCTTCCTGTTCCAGCTGACGGCGCTCTACCTAGTGGGTGGCTAGGATGGAGAGCCAACAATCTCAAGCACTCTTTTTTCCAGTCAGAATAGTTTCAGGAAAGGAAATAAATGTAATACGCCTGCTTATGGCGAGGGCATCCTCCACGGGAGCCAAGGTAAAGTCCATTCTCTTCATACCGAAGTTCAAGGGGTATCTGTTCATCGAGTCAGACAGGGAGTACGAGGTTAGGAGGCTAATTAGGGGTCTTACCAAGGTTAAACTCGCATCAACGAGCCCCATTCCACTCCAAGAGATAGAAAACTTGATTGCCTCCGAAACGGCTGCTATAGAGATAGAGCCCGGGGATATAGTGAAGATTATTAAAGGGAATTTCAAAGGCTACAGGGCCGTCGTGCTCTCGGTCCCTGAGGGTGGCAGGGGCAAGATGCTCACCCTGAAGTTGTTGGACATAGACAGGGACTGGGAGATAAAAATGCCCCTAACAAACGTGAAACTGATAGAGAAGAAGGGAGAAGAGGCCGAGGGAGGTGCTCAAAGTGCCTAAGAAGGTAGTTAAGGTTATGATAGAGGGTGGGAAGGCCACACCCGGTCCTCCGCTGGGTCCTGCGCTGGGAGGCTTGGGTCTCAACATGGGACTCGTGGTCAAGGAGATAAACGATAAGACCAAGGAGTACGCTGGCATGAAGGTTCCGGTGGAGATAGAGATCGACCTAGAGACTAAGGAGTTCGAAGTCAGGGTAGGAACCCCCCCTACCTCCATGCTCATCCTCAGGGAATTGGGAGCGGAGAAGGGATCTTCCGATCCGGGATCCAAGAGGATTGGAGACCTCAAGATGGAACAGGTGGTTAAAATAGCCAAGACCAAGCTAGAGAACGCTAATACGAAGGATCTCAAAAAAGTGGTGAAGCAGATATTGGGGACGGCTCTATCTATGGGCGTGACCGTGGAAGGTAAGGACCCCCGTGAGATTCAGAGAGAAATAGATTCTGGAGTCTGGGATGAGGTAGTAGGTGGTTGAGATGTCTCAGATGTTGGTTGAAGACGAGGTGTTGAAGGTAATCTCTGAGATGCTCGAGAAAAGTCCTAAGAGGAGGTTCACCGAGGCTGTTGATGTGGTGGTCCTCCTCAAGGGCATAGATCTCAAGAGGGATCCAAATGCGAAGATAAACGAGATAGTAGAGTTGCCTCATCCGCCGAAGAACAGGCCCATCAAGGTAGCTGTGATAGGAAGAGGGGAGTTCGCAGTCAAGGCCAAGGAGGCCGGAGCAGATAGGGTAATCGAGCCAGAGGAGATAGAGGCGCTGGCAGGTAACAAGAGGGCACTGAAAAAGCTAGCAAATGAGTACGACTTCTTCATAGCCCAAGCCGACATCCTACCTAGGATAGTCAGGTACATAGGTCCTGTCTTCGGTCCTAGAAACAAGATGCCGGTGAATCTTCCAGCAGCGGCGGTATCTCAGCTACCTGCCATGATAGAGAAGTTGAGGAGGTCTGTGAGGATAAGGATGAAGGACCAGCCCGTGGTTCATGTGAAGGTGGGATCTAGGAACATGACTCCCGAGGAACTACTGGATAACATAAAGGCGGTACTATCCGTGATAGAGAGGAAGTACGAGGATCCCTCCAAGATAGCCAAGGTGTACGTGAAGACGACGATGGGTCCCGCGTACGAGCTCCCGATATCCTACACTAAGAGGAGGTGATTCTCATGTCCACTGTTGCTGGAGAGGTAAGGAGGAAGCAGAGTCCTCAGAGGATAAGGAAAGCCAAGATGATGGAGAGGTTCATAGAGCTAGCCAAGGAGTATCCCACTATAATGCTGGCTGACTTCGCCAGGGTACCGGCTGACCACTTCCAGCGGGTGAGGAAAGAGCTGGCTCCTGACATAAAGTTCTTCGTGATAAAGAAGAGGCTCGTTCAGAAGGCAGCCGAGAGAATGGACAGGAAGGGCATCCAAGAGTTAGTCAAGAGGATGCCAATGAGCTTAGTTGCCATTTTCAGTAAGAAAGACCCGTTTGAGACCTACAGGCTAGTAACAGAGAGGAAGGCGGAGGTCTTCCTCAAACCCGGTGATATAGCCGAGGAAGATGTAGTTATACCCAAGGGACCCACGGATATAGCCCCTGGACCTATTCTCACCGACTTGAGGGCCATGGGAATACCTACAAAAATACAGGGAGGCAAGATAGCGATATCGGAGGACTTCACTATACTAAAGAAGGGTGAAACGGCCTCCCCGCAGGTAGCGGACTTGCTCAGGAACCTCAACATAAAACCCCTGAAGGTCGGCTTCAGGGTGACCGCTGCCATAGACGAGGACGGGCTCCTCTACCTACCGGAGATCCTCTCGATCACTAGGGAGGACATAATAGAGATGGTCATCAGGGCCCACTCCGCCGCACTGAACTTGGCCCTGGAGATGGGCGAGATAAACAGGCACACAGTGAGGCCTCTCACAGAGAGGGCTGTCGCGAGGGCCTTAGCTCTTGCCCTAGAGGCCGCTTGGTTGAGCGATAAGACTATACCTCTGCTGATAAGGAAGGCGGTGGTAGCCGCTAAGGTCCTGCAGGAGAAGGTCTCCTGACCTCCCCTCATCCTTCCGATTTCAATTGATCAAGGGGCTCAGGAGCGGAGAGTCTCCTCATTTTTATTGATAATCTGTCTGTGGAGCTATCATCACAGCCCCTTTCTTCTAACCATATCTTCCCTAAAAATTCAGGGGGTTATCCCCTATGAGATGGATTCGCCCAAGTAGGGTCGGTAGGATTTGAGGACCTCCTTCCACTCCAAGTCCCCGAAAAGACCTCTTTCTTTCTGCCATTTCTGCAATCTATAGAGGGGCTCTATCAACCCACTGTCGGACATCAGCTTGTCCCTCAACTTGGCGAAGTCCCCCACTAGGTGCTCGGCCACGAAGTTCTTCAGGTCCAGCGGATGTATCTCGCCCCTCCTGTAACTCCTCTCCAACTCCTCGTAACTCGAGATCTCTATCTCCCCACCGCCAGCAGCCTTGGATTTAGGTAGGACGACGCTACCAGCCCTTGGAAGTATTATATACCTCATTATACCGAGGATCGGGTTCTTCAACCTGCCCTCCTCATCGTACTGATCCTCGGATCCGGGAGGACAATAAGCATGCTTTATCTTCTCTCTTATGATCCCAGGCGGGTCGTGAACGGCTATGTGTGATTTTGGAATACTGCTGCTCATCTTACCCCCCGTAAGCCCTGTCAGCAGCGGAGTGTGTATGGCCGACGGCACGTACTTATTGACCCTGAGGGGAACGTTCGTCGAGAATACGTCCCTAGCCAAAGCATGTATCTTCCTCTGGTCGGTACCTCCAATGGCCACCTTTACTTGGAGGTACAGGATGTCGAGGGCCTGCATTAAGGGATAGATGTGGTGGGATACTAGGGGGTCCTCCTGCTCCCTAGCTATCATCGACATGGCCCTCCAAGCCCTCCTCGCGGTTACCCTCTGAGAGAGCGATAGGAGATCTAAAACGTAGTCAGGAGACAGTTCGAAGCTGCTACCAAGTCTTATTTCTATTTCTGGTGAGCCCAGCTCGTGGAACACCGTCTTCCAGTAAGTCATAGAAACCTCCTCTATGAGCTCCCTAGGTCCCTTCAGGTTGAGGATCGCGTGGATATCCGCCATTAGGGCTATTGCATGGAATCCCGCCTCCACCATGTCCTTCAGCTTGTAAAGTGTGATGAGAGTTCCCAGGTGTATCGGACCGGACGGCTCGTAGCCCACATAGGTGTTGTGCCGTCCCGTCTTGAGTAGCTCCTTTATCTCATCCAGAGTCATGACGAACTCATCCAGCGGCTCTGCCACGCCCCTTAGCACTAGCGATAGTCTATCCGTGGTATCACCCAGAGGAGGTGAGGAAACCTACATAAATTCCTTTGGTCTGATTCGAATTGCATGGGAGGACCTCAGAGTAGGTCAGTTTTCTCACGAATCATTGCCGTCACCTGTCATCACCGGTCCCCCGGAAAACCGGAGAGAACCCTTTTTCTTCTTTACCTCAGATAGGGTTCTGAGCATATTCCAGTAATGTGTCCCGAACCAGAAGACATTTCCACAGGACGTGCACACTAGAAACTTGATGTGGGAACGGAGAACCTCTCTAGGCAGACCTTTTACCACGTGAGCCCTCCTGACGAGGTTTAACTTGGTATTGCAAAACGGGCACCTGCTCTTCTTGGGTTCAATTTTCAACCTCACCCCCTCGCTCGCTGACAGGATAGCCAGAGCTTCCTCCAATCTCTCGGGGACGCTAACAACTCTGATCCCGTGGTTAATCGCTCTCTTGACGAGCTCCCTATCCCTAGTGACCAGTATCCTGCTGGTCGAAAGCCTGAGGATCAGGGAATCCCCTTCACTGGGATCCACATACTCGGTGTCACATCCCAGTATCCTCAGCCACCTCGCCAGTTTCCCACTCATCGAGTCAACTAGGAACTTGGTGTCGCACATCCATACCACTCACTTTAGGATGGTTGGGGAGGATGGTAGCCCCGCCCGGATTCGAACCGGGGTCTCCGGGTTCAAAGCCCGGCGTGCTTGGCCGCTACACCACGGGGCTTCAGGAGGTTAATTACAATCCTCCCTATAAAATTTGATCTCAAGTGGTGCGGGGGGTGGGATTCGAACCCACGCGGGCCTGACGCCCACCGGACCCTGAATCCGGCGCCTTGGACCTGGCTTGGCTACCCCCGCTGGTGCTCCGGCCGGGATTTGAACCCGGGTCTGGGGCTCGAAAGGCCCCTATGCTTGGCCGGGCTACACCACCGGAGCCCAATCCACCTATGAGCGTAAACCCAATAAAAATATTATGAGGCCTCTCGTTGAGGAGAGACCCTGATTCTCGAATTGAAGATAGGAGAGTGGGATCAGATACTTATCCCCAGATGTTCATCCAACTTCTCCCTCAAGTACTCGACGAATAGCTCTTTCAGCTTCTTGGCGGTGGGGCTCATGGCCTTGAATATCTCTATCTCTGCCTTCTTCTTTTTCTCTAGGAACCACCTGTTCTCCCTCTGCCAGAACTCGTTCTGAAGGTTAGGGAGGAACTGATTGTCCTGGGCGGCCTTGAGATCTGCGGGAGTGAGGGGCTCTAGTGCGAACTGATAATCCCTGAAGAATCCTTCCTCTACATCCTTCGTGAGTATACCAATGAATCTAGCCTCAGGAGATGCTAAATAAGGTATATGAGCGGAATTTATGCTGTTGTATATCACGGTGGCCGCTATCCTGAGGGACCAAGGGGACAAGTCCGTGAGTATAGCGATGGGGACCCCCTCATCAGATAGCATCCTCAGGAACCTCCTCATGCTCCTAGAAGCCTGTCCCTGTAAAATCGCGATAGCTATCTTTCTTTCCTCTGGGATGCCTAACTCGATCATGTTCTTGGCGGGACCCACCTTCTCTATGGCGACGACTGCCTTGACACCGATCCTCTTGAACTTTATGTTCTCGGGCCTCGGTGGTACAGAGTATCCCATCTCCCCCACCTGATCAGCTCTCAGGACCCTTCCTGATCTGTCAATGAGCTCTATATCCCCGTAGATCCATCCTCTGGGATCGCTGGTTATGGAGAAGGCCTCCCTAGGCATTCCAAGTATGAGCTCCATAAGCACTATTCTGGCATCGGTCTCTCTCTGATCCTCGGGAAATAGAGTTCCCTTAAGCCTCTCCACTTTATGCACATAGTAGAAATCCCTCTTCGTCATAGTGAGTCCGTTCTCTAGGTGATCTAGCGCTCTGCTCAGCCCGTACAGGACGCCAGCCAGAGTCTTGAGACTCTTCACTCTGGAGCCTCTTATTTTGCTGTAGGTCTTGGGACTGAATATGTAGCCTATGTCCTCATCGAATAGTATGTTTTTCTGACTGTTCGGGGGGTACTCTATCTCGGGGAACTCTCCCCGCTTTATCCTCTCGGCAATCTCCTTGGCTAGTTCAAGAGCTTTCCTCTTGACCTCCGTCTCCTCCATCCTCATCACCTACTTTAACTCTCAACTTATTCAGTAGATTCTCCACAGGAGGACGCTCACCGAGCAGTTCCTCCAATGTCTCCGCTATTATCTGATAGTACATCTTGAACAGCTCGTACCTCCTTCTGAGCATCTCCTTCCTTCTCTTACGACTCAGGAAGATCCTCAGATCTCTGGCACAGTTTCTCAGCCCCAGCTCGATTTCCTTGGCTACCTCAGGCACGTTAGCTATGAACTCCTTACCGACTGTCTTGAACGGAACCTTGGTGGAGACTATGTGAACGAAGAAGACGATCGGCTCGTCCTCGGGACTCTTTATGCCGTAATTACTCCAATCTATCCTCTTAATTATCTGGTAGGATACATCACTAGAAATATCGTAGAGGAGAGGTATCCTGTTGGCGTATCTGTACAGCTGTATCTCTCCTGTAGGTCTTATTTGCCCGCCATAGGCTATAGCGGTCTCTACTATGAAAGGATGAGCCTCGTAAACTGAAGGTGGTCTCTGAACTGCTTTGACGAACTCAGGCTGCAACTCCTTCTTTATACCTGACTCGAAGAGGTCCGCTCCTAGGGGAGATAGGACGCTGGGGTCGGGAGGAAGGAACTTGTCGTAACTCTTCAGCGCACGGAACAGCCTCTCTATCTCCTCCTTCGTGAGTTTGGAGGGCCTCTTATCTGGAGGCAAGCCAGCTATCTTCAGGACCTCGCTGGCGGTCTTACTCCCAACCCTCTGGAAGTGCCTAGTCAAGAACGACTTGAGGGTGCGTGCCTTCGTTGCCTGCAGCAGCCTCTGTAATAGCTCTAAATCCACCCCCTTTGGATGATATAGCGCCTCTTTAGGTCGGGGAGGCAATCTGTCAGTGCTTCGGGGGAATACGTAGAAGTTACCTTCAGGGTCCATGAAGGAGATGTCCGCGTAGGGGACGACTATGGCCGTCTGGTGCAGGTAATCTATGATCTTCCTCTTGGCCCTAGGGTAATTACCCTCGAAGTATGATTCCACTACAGTGAAAGAGGCCCTAGATATACCCTTTAAGATCCTCCTATCTAGTACCACAGGCTCGTTCTTCTGGATGTCTATCATCATGGTTATCTCGTAAACGGGCTCTCCCTTCTTGGCTGATGTCACCTTGAACGGCATATTTGTAGTTATCTGTCCGTAAAGGAGGGCCATGGTTCCTCCGAGACCGAAGGTACCTCTGCTCTGAATCAGCCTGTATTTGGAACTAACGAAGACTCTACCAAAGGCTCTAGGTATCTCATCTGGCCCCAACCCTATTCCATTGTCTGCGACCACTATCCTATACCAAGGCAGGGACCCCACATCCCTCTCCTTATATTCGGTCATCACTACCTGTATCTTTGGAGGGTTTTCCGCCATCTCCGCCGCATCTAGTGCATTCTCCACCAGCTCCCTGACTATCGTATAAGTAGCTCTGACTGGATTATCGAACCCAGCTAAGGATTTATTTCTGTAGAAGAAATCCGCAGCACTTATCTCCTCGAGCCTCACGTCTTCGGACATGGAAACACCCCTCACTTCTCCTCGTTCATAGTTTCCTTGAGGGCCTTCCTCAGCAAACTCTCATCGATCAATGCCCTCTTACTCATCTCGGCTATCTTCTTCTCCATAGCCCTGTAGGCCGTGGAGTGCATAGATCCCTCCAACAGCGAGAACACCGCTTCTCTAGCGGCTACGACGTCATACGTCCTTCCGATTATGGAGACAGTGTGCCCGTAAACCGATATATGGGTATTGGTCCTGCTCTCTATATAGGAACGAGCCTTTCCCTTCTCTCCGATTAGCCTCCCCCTCATTCTCTTCAACGCATTCTTCCTAGCACCAACGAACCTCCTTATATCTATGACCTCGAGCACGTAATCATCCTGCAGGAGCTTCAAAGCTATCTCGGGATTGAAACCTCTGCCTATCGCCCTTATCACCGATTCAAGCTTCATCGGCATTAGAGGATCTTCCGGAATATCAGAGAATCTTATTAGGACCTCGCCGGTTCCGCTGTCAACTATGATCTCGGCTCCGGTGAGCTCCTCTATCATGGCCTTGGTGGAACCCCTCTTGCCTATCAGAACTCCTATCCTGTCCTTTGGTATCCTGACCCTGATCTCCTGCAAGAGCAATACCCCCTCTCAAACTTCCTTAGCCTTGGCAAGCTCCTCGGCAAGCTCGTAAGGGTCTGGGACATCTATCCGGTATCGCTTTTTAAAAAATAAGGTGACCCTCTCCAAGTCCCTGAGGAGCAGTGAGAAGGATAAAGGATGCACTATGACCACCGCTTGAGACACGTCTATGATCCAAGGATGGTCCTCCCACACCATCACGTTATACTCACTGAGATCCCCGTGCACTAGATCCGCCTCTACGTACGACTTCCTTATATCCTCAAGTATCTCCTCGAGGTACCTCTCGGGATCCTCTAGATCAGTATCCTTCAGGAGAGGGGCAGGTACTCCGTCTCTGCCTATGAACACCATCACTAGCACGTTCCCCACAACATCTACGGGCTTGGGCACCCTCACCCCCACATCCCTCAGTCTCTTGAGGTTTCTAAACTCCTTCTTCGCCCATAGAGGTATGATTTTGTCTCGGTCCCTGACAGGGGGGAATCTGTGATCTCCTATTATATAATCCAAGTACTTCCTGAAGTTAGCGGTGTAGATCCTGTATATTTTGATCGCTAGCTCACCCTCGGGTCCCCTTCCAGCCAAGACTAGGGATTCCTTTCCAGCGCTTATGACCCATGTCAGATCGTCCAGCACTCCCTTATTGAACAGCTTCAGAAGAGACCTTATCGTCCTGTTATCGAAGGCCAGTTGCCTTACCTTGAAATACTCCTCATCCTTAATCCTCTTCCTGCTTCGGTCCTTCTCCAGCAGTTCCTCTATCTTCTCCTCCAGCTCCTCGAACCTATCAGACAAGCTGAAATCTCCCTCGAATCAGCCCTCCTTATAGAGCGCCCAGTCTTCGGGTATGTATCCCTTCTCCACCAGCCACTGAACCTGTTGGTGTGTGTATCTGACTACTATGTCCCCTCTATCCTTCTTGAAGGGCCATATTGACACGAGCACGATGTCCCCCCTCTTTATCCAAGATCTCCTTCCTCTAAGCTTACCTCTCACCCTGCACACCCTAATGGCCCCGTCTGAGCACTCCACTCTGAAGTGTCCCTTCCCCAACGGCTCCAATACCCTACCGAAGATCTCAAGCTCCTCCTCCACAGGAAGGAGCTCTTCCATCTCAGCATCTAAGGATCTCTCGATGTCGCTTCCTTTCTTCTTGGATGCCTTCTTCTTGGGCAAATGACCCCCCTCAGATCTTAGGTATCGGAGTCTCCGCACCGCAAGCTTGGCACCTGAGAACCCAAGCCTTCTTGATCTTCACTATGACCGTGTCCGGCCTCCCGCAGTGAGGGCATATCACGTAAGTCCTGATGAATCTCTCCACCCTATTTTCCACCTGTCTAGGATCTATCCTCCTGCTCAGTATGAGCTTCCTACCATCCTCGGTGAGGAAGTAGGGAGAACCCAATTCTTTGGACAGATACCTAGCTAGGAGCTTGGGATCTCTGTTTAAGGCGGTAGTTATCTCCTTGAAATTGACTACGTGAGTTTGCTTGCCCTCTATCGCAATTATGGGCTTAGGAGGCGTGAACCTCTCCCCGCTGACTACAACGGCAGGTAGCTTCTCTCTAGCTTCTCTAAGCATCTCCAGATACTCCTCTTTGCTTGACATGTTTATCACCCCATCCAACGTACACGTATTTTCCGTTGTCTTTGTATATTAAACCTAAGTCCTCCAGCTCATGGAGCTGGACGATGAGCATACCCTCATCGACCCTGAGGAGATCAGCCATCTCTCTACCATCTAGAGGACCTATCTCCTTGAGCAACTTAATTATGGTCCTTAAGTTAAGGGCTTCCGCTGCAGAAACTCCTCTGGGAGGAGTCTTATACCTCAATTTCCTCCTTAAAACCTCCAGTTCTCTGAGAAAAATGTCATTAGGATCCCTTACCTTGATCACGAGGATGGGATAGAGGTAGAGGGTGTCCCTCCAGCTCCTTATCCTGCCTATCACATCGACCAAGGAACTGATTCCCAACAACTTACCAGTGTCAGGATCTATGATCCTGTCTATATCCTCCTCCCAAGCCTTAACTTGAATGCTTCCGCTACCATCGTGTACCTCTATCCAAGCGAAGGTGCCGTCGTCGCTCATCCATGAGTTAATGACTAATCCCATCACTCTCACCTTGGAGACGCTCCCCCAAGGTAATCGGAAGTAGCGCACCTGATTGATCGATATATCCTCGAATCTGCCCTCTCTGAGCTCCTCTATCCACACTTTATGGGCGGGTTCCGGGACAGCCGAACTCATGCTATCTCCATGAAGCCTAGCTAATCCTTATATATAGGTCCAGTGCCTTATCGATCAGGGCTGGGGCCCGTGGCTCAGACTGGATAGAGCGCCCGCCTTATATGGCGGCTCCCGCTACAGGGACCCCAGAGGAAAAGCGGGAGGTCGGGGGTTCAAGTCCCCCCGGGCCCACCATTGCCCTTCCTCGGCGTCGATTTTACCCTCAGGAACAGTGCTCTGAGCGTGAGATACCACAGGTAGAGAGCTCCACCTAGAGCTAGGAAGCCAACTACGACCTCTGTTAGGGCTATGAAGAGCCCCTTAGTCCCCAAAGTCGTGATCAGCACTTTAATCAAGAATAGTGACATCAAGATGAGTATCCATCCGGATATAACGCTATAGATGGCCAAGAGGAACCCCTTATCCACGATCTTCACCTCGGGGTGAGGAGGAAGAATGTAAGGCATGAAAGCAACCCTGAGATCAGTGATATCACGACGACCTCCCTAACTATACGATGTTCAACTTTACCCTCATAACTCGTCAGTATGGCTATGAGGGAGATTGGTGCCTCTTTACTGGGATTCGCTCTTATGACCCCTCCTTCCACGATAACGGGCCGGACCCTTATATCCCTCCTCTCCAGCAATCCCCCTATCGAGGCCAGAATGGAGAAACCTGAAACCATGAATGGGAGCAGCGACATAGCGAAGAAGGCCTCAGTGTTGGATATAGCCGCTACCGAGGCGAGAGCGGCCCCGACGAAGAGGGAATTGGAGTCACCACCAAATACCCTAGCTGGATACCTGTTCCTTATGTAGTAGGGTATTAGGGATCCATACAGGGTGATGAGCGATAGCAGACCTGCGTGGCTGCCCAGTGCGATCAGTACAGGCAATAAGGGCAGGGTAGAAGCGAAAACAGAGGAGGGCATCATCCCGTTGAGCGCATCCATCATGTTAACGCCATTGGAGAAAACAGTGAACATGGTGGCCAGCACGATCCAGTAGATGTAGTAAAGCCTCGCTCTACCCAGTATGGGCAAGTAGGGCCTAGGAACTATCTCTCCACTCACTGCTAATAGGAGGGCAGGCACGATCAGGAGTAGAGGTTTCGTCTTGGGACCTAGAGGGGAGAGATCATCAAGAAGTCCGATTAGGAAGGCCAACCCAGTTGAGGCGACAACCCCCTCAAGTGCTACGCTGCCAGCCAGATGCGATACGACCATCATAGATATAGCGAAGGACAAATAGACCGCGGGTCCCGCTGGCTCCGGGACCTTAGGTCTACCCGGTTTGTGAACATCCTCTGAGACATATCCCCTGCTCACCAGTCTAGGGATCCAAGTCCGATGAAACAGCTCAGACGCGACGAGAGATAGCACCATCGCAAGTGCTGTTAGGGAGATCCAAGTTAGCATTTTTATCAATAGCCAACCCGTGAGCACCGGATAAAAAGATGCTACCCGCTGATCCAGTCGTCAGCATCATCGCCAGCTCATGTCTGATATTGTCAAGCTTTGCGGTCACCTACTTGCTCACCGGGGTTTGGGAGAAAATCTCTAGGAGGAGGAAACTCGTTTCGAAGGATCTCCATAAACCTCGTGAACTGTGGGGAGTCAAAATAGGTGGATTACCAGCGGCATTCACCTTAATAGGGGTCTTGGCAGTGACCTCCCTGATCCCTTCAATAGAAGCTTACCCTTTGATTACTGCTGCAGTCTTTTTTGCTTCAATGGGCCTTATAGACGACTTTATCGGCCTTAAAAATATGGAGAAGATCGTATTATCGGGGATACCTTTCCTCGTGTTCCACAGCTCACTGAAGCCATTCCCACCCTTCCACCAAGATCCACTCCTTCAAGTAGTTGCAGTTACCTTATTTGGAATCTATGTGACCAATGCCTTCAACACTCTGGCCGGATTCAACGGCCTCGAAGCAGGATCCTCCTTCATAATATACCTAGCGTTAGCGATCCTATTACTCGTAAGGGGTGATGCCTACGGGATTACCCTGCTGATCTCGGTGTCCATTATATTGGCCTTCCTCCCCTACAACTGGTATCCCGCCAAAGTGTTTCCTGGGAACACTCTGACGTTCCTCTTAGGAGGATTCATAGGCTTCATTTCAGCTCAGAAGGGAGCTTACTGGCCTCTAATAATAATGACCATTCCTCACGGATTCGATTTCCTCCTAAAACTCATAAGTTGGGGGAGAACCGAGAAGAAGATCCCCACTAGGGTCGAACCTGATGGGACCCTGATCCCCCCACCGAACAAGTCTCTGGCATGGTTTCTCATCAAAATAGGAGTTAACAAGGAGTATGAGCTGGTGAAAGCTATTCTCGGGATAGAGGCTGTGTTAGCTGCTCTCTCTGTCCTTATATACCTTCCAAGATAACCACAGTCTCTTATTCGCAAATGAATCATCGATCCTGCCAATGGCCGTGTTCTTGGGAGCGCTGAGCAACTCATCCGGATCACTCCTAGCCAGATCGGCGAGCTCGCCCATGGCATAAACATAGGCATCCAGCTCACTCAAGCTATCCGATTCCGTAGGCTCTATCATGAACGCTTCCTGAACAATGAGCGGGAAGTACATGGTCGGCGGATGCACCCCTCTATCCATCAACGCCTTGGCGAAGTCGAGCGCCCTGACCCCATACTCCCTCCTGAATCTGGACAGGGATATGACGAACTCGTGCTTACACGGCCTGCCCTTTCCATAGGGAACCTCAAACCCCATGCCCATGAGCCTCTTCCTGACGTAGTTCGCGTTAAGAACGGCTATTCCCGAGGAGAGCCTCACACCTTCGCTTCCCAGTAGCTTTAGATAACCCCACGCCTTCACGAGGACGCCTATATTTCCATGAAACATTCTGACCCTCCCTATGCTCTTGGGGAGGTCGTAATCTAGGCGGTAGGTGCTACCCTCCTTTACTATTACAGGGACTGGTAGATAATCGGCTAGCTCCTCTATGACCCCGACAGCTCCAGCACCCGGGCCTCCCCCACCGTGAGGCGCGCTGAAGGTCTTATGTATGTTGAGATGGGCTAGATCGACTCCCATATCTGATAAGCGTACCCATCCCATTATCGCGTTCAGGTTAGCTCCATCGTAGTAGAGGTAGCTGCCATTAGAGTGTAGGAGATCCGCTATCTCCAGTATATCACTCTCGAATATACCTAGTGTGTTGGGGTTGGTTATCATCATCCCAGCAGTTCTCTCGCTTATAGCCGCTCTCAATGCCCCCATGTCCACAGTACCTTCCTCAGAGGGCGGAATCCTGACCACCTTGAATCCGGCCATTGCCGCACTGGCGAAGTTGGATCCATGGGCAGATTCCGGGATGAGGATTTCATCTCTCCTTTCCCCTAGGTCAAGAAACCTCTTTCTTATGATCAGAGCCCCGACTAGCTCGCCGTGAGCTCCCGCCGCTGGCTGTAGAGTGAACTTGGACAATCCCGTTATGGAAGAGAGCATCTCCTGAAGCTCGTAGAGTACCTCCAGTATTCCCTGAACAGTCTCCTCGGGGGCATAGGGGTGTGCGTTCCTGAGGGATGGATGGGACTCCAGCTTCATCGCGACTTTTGGCGTGTACTTCATCGTACACGAGCCCAACCAGTACGGGCCGCTATCGACCCCGTAATTCATCTGGGCTAGATGACTGTAGTGCCTGGCCACCTCTGGCTCGGTCAGTCCAGGCAATCCTATAGTTCCTCTCTGGAGATCTCGGGGAATCAGGTCCTCCAGCTCCCCCACTTCCCTCCGTAACTCGTCCTCCACTCTAGCGACTACGACACCTCCCTTTCCAATTTCCCCTAGCTCGAATACGGTGGGTTCTAGAATCCCCTCGCTGAGCTGCCACTTGGCCTGCACGTATCTCCTGTTCATGAGCATACCTCCCCCATGAGTCTCAAGAGTAGATCTAAGTCAGCAAGCCGATGTTTCTCTGTTGTAGAGAGCAGACCCAGTTTTCCAGTCGAATCAGCTTCCGGGAACAGCTTGGATACTTGAAAGGCCCCTAAGATCCCGTTCCTCAACAACCAGCTGTTCACTTCACTCCAAGGTATTTCAGACATGGCGGGAATCTCCTTGAAATGAAGAGAGTCCTCGAACAGGACGCTGAAGCATAGAAGGTCGCTCAGCTTCCTCTTGAGGTACTCCGTATTGTATAGGATCTTCTCGGCGACAGATCTTATACCATCAGGCCCCAGCAATGCCAGATAGATAGCTGCTCTCACTGCCATCAACGAGGAGTTGGTGGTTATGTTCGAAGTGGCCTCCTCCTGCCTGATATGCTGCTCCCTCGTCTGCAGAACCATGGTATAACCGCGGTACTTTCCATCAACGGTCTTAGTAATCCCTATCAATCTTCCAGGAAGCTGTCTGATGTGCCTGAAGCTCTTCCTTACCGCGAATATTCCCAATGATGGACCTCCATAATTCATGTATCCGCCCAAGTGCTGCCCTTCTCCAATCACTACGTCCGCTCCTAGCTCTCCAGGTGGCTTAACTATACCAGCCAGCAGGGGATCGGTTCCAACGACGAGAAGTGCCCCTTTAGAATGGGCCATATCAGCTACATCCTCAATTTTCCTCTCAACAACTCCGAAGAAATTTGGGGTCTCCAGATACACCATACCAACGTCCTCATCCATATTAGCCGATAATTCATCAAGAGAGATCTCTCCACTAGCCTCTCGGTTGATCTCAACTATTCGGACATCGAGGGGTTCCATGTAGGTCTTCAATACAGCCTTCCTCTCCGGATGGGTGGTAGTCGCGAGCAGAATCTTCTTCCTCTTGGTGACCCTAACGGAGAACCTCCCAGCCTCGCCCAATGCGGAGGCGTAGTCATAAAGGGAGGCATTCACCACATCCATGCCCAACAGCTCCGCCATGAGCGACTGGTATTCAAAGAGAGCCTGTAGGATCCCCTGAGATATCTCGGGCTGATAGGGTGTATACGAGGAGTAGAACTCTTGATTGGTCACTAATTCGTCCACCAAGGGAGGCACGTAGTGATCAGCTAACCCTCCTCCCATGAAGCTCAGTTTTACGGTTACATTCTTCTCCAGCTTTTCAGAGTAAAGAGCTTCCAATTCAGACTGTGTTAGAGGTCTCCCGATTCCGGCAGGCTCGTTCATTAAGATGGAGCCGGGAACATCGGAAAACAGATCCTCTAACTTATTAATGCCCAGATAATTCAGCATCCTAGAGATAATGGGGCCCGAAGCATTGGGTATCAAGCCCTCTGCAGGCATCGGCATCAGATATTATACCACTCAGATTATCTTAACACTATGGCACTTCCATGTCACAAGCGCGGAGTGGAAATGATAGTGATCATACCACAAGTTGCGAGTCATACCCTCTAGGTAATCTAAGTAGAAAGTCAATTTTAAGATGTGCCGAGCCATCTTCCTTCAATTTGCGCTACATTACTTGTTCGCGGTCCTGCTCTCGGAAAACATTGATTTGTTACTCTGAAAAGTGACATTACTATATAAAGGATTTATCAAAGAAATATTAACAATACTATTACCGTATACTATTCACCTAACTCAACCATACCTTAAGGTCACGTATATTTCATTGATCTCGGTGGTATCATGGTAGTAGTATCGTTCCATATACCTCACTCCCTTATGAGAGAACTGGAGAAACTGGTCCAAGAAGTCGGTTTCACGAGCAAGAGCGAGGCCATAAGGGAGGCTATAAGACTCCTCATAAGGGAGTATAAGAGAAGGAACGCTGGAGGTGTGGCTTTCTGATGTTTGAGGGGATGCAAGAGACCGGATCTCCCCAAGGAAGGGAGATGGTGGATCTCTTCAGGAGGATCTTTAATGGTCCAACCGACGATGAGTCCGGCATGCCGATGATGGACGCCGCGAGGGCTATCGACTCCTTAGACACCCCGGTGAAGAGTGAGGACTACTCCGCCGGCAACATAGTCATAGTAGGGGTGGGAGGATGCGGCTCCAATACCGTTCACAACCTGAATAAGTTGGGCGTCGAGGGAGTCAGACTCGTCGCTATAAACACAGACAAGGTACATTTGGATGGTGTAGAGGCTCCCCATAAGATACTTATAGGGGAAAACATAACCAACGGTCTGGGCGCAGGCGGAAGGCCGGAGGTGGCGAGAGCCTGCGCAGAGCAAGATTCCCACAAGATCTCGGATGCCTTGGGAAGCAGACCGGATTTGGTCTTCATAGCGGCGGGTATGGGAGGTGGAACCGGAACCGGTGCCGCCCCTATAGTAGCGAAGATAGCTAAGGACAAGGGGGCTAAGGTGATAGGATTCGTAACACTCCCCTTCAAGACCGAGGGGAGGCATAAATACAAGATAGCCCAAGAGGGAATAAGACAGCTTAGAAAATGGGCTGATACAGTCGTACTCATATCTAATGACAAGCTCCTGCATCTGGCTGGTGAGCTCCCGATAGATAAGGCCTTCGTAATGGCCGACTATACCCTCGCTATAATGGTGAAGGGAATAGCCGAGATCATCAGGAAGAGGACCATGGTGAATGTGGATCTCAACGACATAAGGACGCTCATGTCCGCTGGAGGAGTGGCGGCTGTGGGGATAGGGGAATCCAGTGATCCTAAGAGGAGGGCAGAGGAGGCTGTCAAGATGGCCCTTAGGAACCAGCTGATAGAGATCTCCCCAGACGGGGCCAAGGGAGCCCTGGTAGTCGTATACGGAGGGAAGAACCTCAAACTCACTGAGGTCCACCAGATAACGGAGATAGTGGCATCTAGGATGTCCAGCGATGCCATAATAAAGATAGGGGCCGATATGGACGAGCAGCTTGGGGACAGCGTGAGGGTGATACTCCTGCTGACGGGTATAAAGTCCCCCGATGTCCTTGGACCGGAGAGGATAGGGCAGATACAGCCCGTTATTAGCACTGGTATAACGGCAATGGACGGACAGTACGATCCTGTGAGCGTGATAGAGGATGCCTTAGGCAGAGCCTACGTGCTCTATTGAGTCAACCTCACTCTAACTATTTTCTCCTCCCTATAACCTATTATCACCCTGATATATCTAGGGACATTCTCGAGGGGCTCGTCCACATCTACTAGCAGCTCCTCTATGTCCCTGATTTTAGAGGGAGTAGAAACTATCAGGACACCCTCCCCCCAGTCGGCTCTCCTTATGGCGGGTATGAGCTGGTGATTCCCCCTCCCAAGGAGGAAAGAGGTTCCCCCTATTGGGGTTAGAATAACTAACGGCCTGTCCCGGGAACCCCCGATGATGGATTCCATCTCAAAGTAATCTACATCCTCCAAGTACTTCCCTCCTACTATCACATCTACAGTTGAAGGGTTCTTCTCGTAGCCCATCTTGGCGGCTATAAAGCTCACAGTCCTACCTTGGCCTAGAACGATCAGTCTTTTCGCTTCCAATCTGCTTCTGATGTATCTATAAATCCCCTCGAGCACTACCTCATCTGGAGCCTCCATACTCTTGCTGCCCTGCACTAAATGTGAGCAGGGTACTCTCAACGTACCGATAACCTTGGGGGAGAAGGAGCCACTCCTGTAGTCTTCCTCCGGTATATCAACGACCTCTCCTACGGTTTCATCCAATCTTCCCTCTAAATAATCCCTCGCTACTCTTCCAGCATCCTCCGGAGTCTTTGCGAAAACGGACGAGAATACCTTGACACCTGAAGGTATACCCAAGACCACCAACCTGTGGTTCACAGCCCTCAACACATCTGCTGCCGTTCCGTCTCCACCTGAGAATAAGAGAAGGTCAACGCCCTTCCTAAAGATCTCCTCAGATGCCCTCAGTGTATCCTCCCTCGTGCTGGGACTGGAGGGCGTGTACTCCAGAGGGACGAACTTAGGTCCCAGACCAGCGGAAATAACAGAAATTTCGCCCATCTCCCCCCTTGGAGCGTATACAATCACGTCGATACCCCTGAGGAACTTCAAAGCCCTAGTAGCCCTCTCTAAAGAGATCTTCTTGAGTCCCCTCCTTAGTGCCTCAGCAACCGTCTTATGATCATCTGTGCCCTTCCTACCGAGAGGACCACCGAGCCCGGCTATGGGGTTTACTATTAACCCAATTTTGCGCCTTTTCTTGTATATATTACTCACCCACAATCTCAAGGTGTGCGAGGGAATTGAAAGGCATTTTCCCTTTGATGAGTTCAGGCCGGGACAGAGGGAGCTCTTGGCTTACCTGTGTCATTCGTTGAGTGGAAGGGGTCTAGCACTCATAGAAGCTCCGAACGGGATAGGTAAGACGGCCACTGTCCTTACCGCCATGGAATACCTCTCACAAGAAATTGGAGCTACATTCTTGTATCTCGTCAGGACCCACAGCCAGATAGATCGTGTGTTAGATGAATGTAGAAGGTTTAGCATGATCAGGGTAGCTGCCTTGAGGGGTAAGAGGGAGTTGTGTTTGAACTGGAGGGCCAACCGCATCGCAAACTACCACCTCTTCAATAAGAGATGCGATGAACTCAGAGAGGAAGGAAAGTGCCCCTATTTCGCCAGAAACAGCCAGAGAAATATGGAGAGGTGTTTTGATCCCCTAAATTTGGGCGGAAACGGATGTCCTTATTACGGATCCCTCAGGACCATAGCTAAGGGGAATTACGATGTGGTAGTCGCGTCGTATGCATATATCATGGATGAAGACTTGCTGAAGTTCGTGGAGGGAACTCTCGGAGGCAGAAGATCGATCCTAATAGACGAAGGCCACAACCTGAAGAAAGCGTGGCTGTCTAACCATTTTATCACAATAGAGCGGGACCTACTCAGCCCGATATCACACCACTGCTGGAAGATTAGAGATTTACTATCATACTTTAAGAGGTCGAGGCTGAGCTACGTAGCTCTTCCCAAGAGGTATCTAGCTGCCTCCTTGGTCTGTGAGGGAACCGTCCCTAAAGAGGTTAGAGAGACCCTGATATGGCTGAGAGGCGAAGTTATAGAAGCAGAAAAGGTCTTTCTATCTGGCGAGGGACTCCTTCTACTCAGGAGACCCAAGAGCACCCTAGAGGAGATCTTCAGCAAGTACGAATCGGTCGTTCTAATATCAGGGACATGGGGTGAGAGCGAGTCTAGGGGAGAATTCTTAGTGGATGCTAACTACAGAAGGGTGTCCTTGCCGAGATGGGGCCGTCTAGAGGCGTACATAACGAGAGACTTCACCACGAGATTCGAGGAGAGAAGCAGCTATGAGTATTACAGGCTAGCTACTGCTCTAGCGGACTTGTCTCACAGAGTATTCGGGAATATAGGAGTGTTCGCTTCCTCATATGACATCTTACAGGGACTGCTTGATGCTGGCCTAGAGGAGCTCGTTGAGAGACCTATCTTCGTTGAGAGAAAGGGAATGCGGGAGACAGAGAGGGCTTATCTCATCGAGAGATACAAGAGGTCTTGGAGAGAGAGGGCAATACTTCTAGGGGTTCAGGGGGGAAGGAACAGCGAGGGTGAGGATTTTCCAGGACCATACATGTCCACATCCGTGATTGTGGGAATGCAGTTCATGAAACCCGGTATCGTCAGATCCCTCACACTCTCTTTATGGAGAAGGTATTCGAGACTCGACAATCCCGAGCTTCTAATAGCGTGTAGATCCGCGGCGCAAGCGGCAGCTAGACCTGTAAGGTCGTCCGACGATCTAGGATTTGTGGTGTTCGCGGATGATAGATTCAAGCTATGTCTGAACCTGTTCCCTGGATGGCTCAGGGGGATGACCAAGGTTGCATCCCTCGAAGATGTACCTCAGTTAGCCGATGAGTTCTTTAGCTCGAACGGATACTTACTCGAAGATGCAAGGGTGCCCCTCGATGGAGTTAATAGCAGCACCATCCCACTTGAAGGGAGGCCTCTTGAGAAGGGATATTGAGGAATCTCTAAGAGTGGGTTCAAAAGTAGCCTTAGTATCCTTCGAGAGTTACACACTCCGAACGCTCGGAGAGATCTTCAGACGGGAGAGAAACCTCCTGCTAATAGATGCTACCCTATCGGGGGGAATATATCCACTCCTAATGCTTGCTCACCTGCTTGGAAGATACGATGGATTCATTGACGAGGTATACGGACCTTACGCTGTGTCTTTAAGCCTCTCTAATGAGTTCGGTGGTATTAGAAGGAAATTTTTGATAGCCATGAATCTACTGAGGTTCCTCGAGAGACAAATTCCCTCCCGTGTGAGGGCTTATACATCGTTTACTCAGTTTAACGCCCATTTCATGAGAGTCTTCGATAAAGTGACCTTCGTTAGGTGATAAATGATGCTAGATTTGACGATCCTGATCCTGAAATCCCTCTGGTACATTCTACCTGCATATATGGCTAACATGTCACCAGTCATTTTTGGAGGGGGGAGACCCCTAGACATGGGGAAGAAGTTCCTAGATGGAAGGAGGATACTTGGAGACCACAAGACCATCAAGGGTTTCGCCTCCGGAATACTGATTGGCACATTAGTGGGATGCCTACAGGGAAGGTCTCTAACGGGCTTCCTCCTCTCCTCGGGTGCAATGCTTGGGGATTCTCTAGGCTCGTTCGTAAAAAGGAGAATGGGGATAGAGGCTGGTGGTTCTGCCCCCTTTCTCGATCAAGAGGGATTCCTAATAATTTCCATTCTTCTCTCTTATCCAGTGGAACCTCTGGATATTGGGTCCATTCTATTCCTCTTGGTGGTGACTCCCGCGCTCCATAAGGGCACTAATGTGATAGCGCATAGGCTAGGGTTGAAGGGGGTCGATCATTGAGATTCGAAGACCTCTCATTCCTCAGGGGGAGGATCCCCGATGAGTACCTGAAGAAGCTCGTCGAAAAGGGTATATCGGTTAGGGACCTGCTCACCTTCTCTGAAAAGCAGCTTGCAGATGAGCTGGCTATCGACAGGAAGGTTGCTAGGGGGATATTGGACACAGTTGCCTCAATTCTACTCAAACCCGTACCTGCCGATGAACTTCTAAGGGAAGAGAAGCCCATCCTGAGTACCGGGATCAAAAGGTTAGATGACCTGCTGAGCGGAGGATTACAAATAGGAACTATAAATGCCATATTCGGACCTCCAGCCTCGGGTAAAACGCAGTTCTGTCTCCATATGACAGCTAGATCTCTACTGGATGAGCATGAGGGTGGCGTAGCCTCTGAGGAGGCTATATTCTTGGATACGGAGGGGACTTTCGTTCCGGAGAGAATGAAAGCATTCCTGTACAGTAACGGTCTGGTAGACAGAGATCTATCTAGGGTGAGGGTGTTCTCGGCCCCGGGTGTATCCCAACTGAAGGTAGCCCTCAAGCTTTCCTCTGACTTCGTTAAAGAGGGTACCAGCAGGTTCGTATGTGTGGATTCGATATCCTACCCTTTCAGGGGATATAAAGGGTTGGATGGCCTGAGAGAAAGGCAGGAAGAGCTCCAAGAGGCGCTGATGCTCGTGAGAAGGATCGCAGAACTGGACGCGGTGATCCTGATCACGGCCCACGCTGTCAGATGGGGTAAGGAGATCACCTCTAAGGGCGGTTTTGTTCTCGGCCATGTCCCCCACAACACCCTTTACTTCAGAAAGGCTAGGGAGAACCTAGTGATAGTATCCTTGGAGGACTCCTCTTACCTGCCTCCAGGTCAGGCAGCCTTCAAAATAACTGAATTTGGCCTAGAATCCCCGCGATAATCATCTAAGGATTAAAAGGAATAGGAGTAATCCTACTAGGTGATCGCATGCACGAGGTCCCTGAGGACAGGTACTATACCAAGACTCACGAGTGGGTCAAGCTGGAGGGTGACACCGCTAAAATGGGCCTGACCTCCTATGCCGTGGAGGAGCTGGGCGATATTACATATCTCGAGGTCAAGCCAGTGGGAACTAAGGTCAGCCAAGGGGAGCCCATAGGATTGGTGGAGAGTAGTAAAACCACCGAGAAGATATATGCTCCACTATCGGGCGAGATCTCCGAGTTGAACAGAGAGGTCGGCGTGGTAGAGGAGGGAAGTGATGAAATTCCGATGGGTTTGGAGACAATAACCGAGGATCCCTACGGGGAGGGTTGGATTCTCGCTATAAAGGTGGGGCCGGAGGCTGAGAAGGAGATAAAGAACCTCCTCTCACCTGAAGAGTACGAGAAGCTCTTGGAGGAACACCGATGATGGGTAAGTACGTCAAATCAATAAAGGACCCTATCCATGGTTACATAGAGCTGACTCGCCTCGAGCTTGAGATAGTGGACACCTTACCGCTTCAGAGGCTGAGGAGGATAAAGCAGCTCCCTGGATCGGAGTACGTCTATCCTGGGGCAATGAACACGAGGTTCGAGCATTCTCTCGGTGTGATGCATCTAGCAGGGCTCATGGGAAAGAGGATAAGCGAGCAATCAGGAGATGAGGATATAGTGACTCTCCTGAGGGTATCTGGCCTGCTCCATGACATAGGCCACGGCCCCTTCTCTCACTCCTTTGAGCCCATCCTGAAAAGGTCTCTAGGCATGACTCACGAGGAGATGAGCGTCCACCTCGTAAAGAGTACCGAGATATCTGACATCTTGGGGAGATGGGGCGTGGAGGTTAATGAGGTAACCGACCTGATAGAGGGCGTTCATCCTAGGAGGAGCTTCTCTAGAATAATAAACTCCTCGGTGGACGCAGATAAAATGGATTATACCGTTAGGGATTCCTATCACACGGGAGCTGGTTACAGTGTCGACATTCATAGGATCGCACTTAACTCATTAGAAATTAATGGGGACCTCGTCATCAATGCCAGAGCGCTAGAAGCTGTGGAATCCCTCCTAATGGCCCGATTACTATCTTTCAGGACAGTCTACTACCATAAAACATCAAGAGCAGTCCAACTGATGTTGGAGAGGGCGATGCTGTCGGTGATTGACAGATTGAATCTCTCGAAATGCTTAGACGATCCAGAGGTCTTCCTTCATCTAGATGATTACACCATGTGGGATATCCTCAGGAGAGACGGGAGAAGTAAGGAGATAATGGATAGGTTGATGAGGCGCTACATACTCAAACTAGCAAAGGAGTGGTACGACACATCCCTTTCTGAGGAAGAGGTCTCCGACCTAAAATCTCACATAGCGGACCGCGCGGGCCTGAAGGATGACGATCTCGTGGTGGACTCCCCCCATATAGAATTCATAAAATCCACAGATCTTCCCCTTCTATGGAGAGAGGGTTCTCTATTGGATCCCTTAGAGGCCTCTCCGGTTTTGAGTAGACTGAGAAACCTTCTACCTAGGATGGTGAGGGTCTATACATGGCCACCTTACAGGGATAGGGTAAGACGGGTATTGAAAGACCGACGCCCCGAGGATCTACTTTGAGGTGCCGGGGTTACCGGGAACCATTTTTAACTTAGAGGTTTGGTCGTAGAGCGGGGGTCCCCCATATTAGGTAAGGAGTTCCTAGTTTGCGGAGAGAGCTGCAGGAAGGTTCTGTCAATGACCCTGATAGGACTATCGAGACTTCACGGGATCCACGAGGAGAGGGAACTCTGGTCGGGTTCTACCCCCCAAGTTAAGAAGGGTTATGTGTCCTATGAGGTAGTTCTACTGGAAGAAGGAGAGAAACCCTCCCCCTTTCAAGGAGGGAACGCAGTTAAGCATGTCATAAAGGTTCTCCATGGTCCCGAGGATCCCATAGGAGAGACCCACAGGTTCAGAGTGACACTAGGCTACTATTACATAAGTGGGGGAAGGGCCATCCATCTCAAGAGGGACATCTACCGGGTGGATGTCCGGGGGATCGAGGGAGGTGCGTTAGTCTCGTTGAAACTCGAGAAGGGCTTATCTAGGATCGGATACGATGAACTGATCTCTAAAATCATGGAAAAGGCTCAAGAGTCTAGCTGGGAATCTAAGATAGTCTACGCCTCCTTTCCTGACGAGATAAGCTCCTGTAGATAGAGCTGGTCTTCTCGATCGCCTCCAGCAGAGAATTTATCCTCGATAAGTCGTCGTCATTCAGTTCCTCACCCGCCTCGTGGACTATCCTGTCCAGATGTCTTATTAGATCCCTCATTATTCTCTCCATCACTAACCTCTGTTCCTCTATCCTCACCTCTTCCTCCGAACTTACCAAGATGACCTTGGTCCCACACACCGCACAGACAACCTCTCCACCGGGGGTTTCGAAGAGGGGAGATCCGCAGACAGGACAGGTCTCGGGGAGCATCTTCCATCCCCTAAGCAGGGCCTCCGCCAGCTTTCTACTCCTCTCCTCCGGCCCCACGCTCCCCGACATCGAGTGATCCCCTTAGCCTAATCGCTTAGGTAATAATTTTTTAAGTCGATGAGGCGCGATCCTACCGGAGTCTGCTTGATTCGGAGGTGATTGTTATGGCCACCAAGAAGTCCCAGAAGATTAAGGAGTATGAGCAGTTCCTATCAGAGGCCATCCAGAGACTTGATAAGATTTCTCAGGATAGGAGTGTCCCAAGAAATATAAGGAGAGCCACGACCGAAGCTATTGAGGCTCTCAGAGATGAGAACTTCAGTTACGGGGTAAGGGCCAACAAGGCCATTTCTATCCTGAATGAGATAGTAAATGATATCAACATGCCCTTCCCGACTAGGTCCGAGATCCTCCTAATAATCGGCCTCTTGGAGAGGATAAGGGACTAAAGGTCCCTTTTTCTGCACAGGGCCGAGATCAACTCGCTCTTAAGGAGGATGTTCTCCCATAACAGAACCTTACTTCCCGAAGTATCTTCCGCGATAAGCCTCATCAGATCCGACAGAGAGGAAACCGAGTAGGAGATTAAGTGATATAGATCGTCAGCTACTGGCCGCTGCTCCAGTAATGACTTTATGTTCTCCAAACCCCTTAGAATGGGTTTAAGTCCTTCCAGATCAGCCGAAATATTACGCAACCTTTCAATTACCCTATCAAGCACCTCGGCGTAGTTCCTTGCTCTCTCCTCCCCTATCGAGCTATGAGGCTCGCAGCATAATCTAACGGATCTAGCTAAGGCATCCAAAATGCCTATAGCCGCCTCTATCTCCCTCCTCAGGTTAGCCCTCCTTGAAGTCCTAGTACCCACATCGCTCAATATCCTCTCCCGAGCCCACTTAAGCTGGGATTCCAAATCGCCGATCTTAGAGCTCAGGGCAGATAGCTCCCTCTTTAACTTGATAATGGCCTGAGGTCCGTACTCATCGAGAAATCCCATGAAAGAAGCTCTATCTACCTCTGCAAGCTCCAATATCTCCTCAGGAATGTCTCCGGTCAGATCATCGAAGCAGGTGATTCCCGTCTTGGAGAGTAGATCAGCTAATCTCTCCCCAACCTCACTGCCGAAGTAGCTCTTCAGCGAACTGAGGAGGTAATCGGAGACGCGATCTCTTCCCATACTACCATCCCTAAGGAGTGCCGGGGGAGGGATTTGAACCCTCGACCTTCCGGTCTTCAGCCGGACGCTCTCCCCCTGAGCTACCCCGGCAGTCAAATGGTGGACCGGGGGGGACTCGAACCCCCGACCTCCCGCATGCCAAGCGGGCGCGCTACCAGCTGCGCCACCGGCCCCAGACCATCATGGACGACTTGGGAATTTTAACCTTTTCTCTGCATCGTGAGGCGCTCCCAAGGGGGAGGGGTGAATGGATTAAACGCATTGAGGTTATACGACCCTTAAACCCTTCCACCTCACCTTGTTGGCCCATTCGTACCTTCTCATCCTCTTACTCCTTCCAAAACCACATGCTGCACAGTAACCCTTCCTTACATTGTACGAGTGCCGTCCGCACCTCCTGCACCTGATGTGGGTCTTGCCCCTTCCCCTTCTACCCATCGACGGAGTTCCCTTCACCATAACAGTACCCTCCTCACTCCATCTCTATCTTCGGTGTGGATATAGCGATCACGTTGTCTCCCCTTATTAAAACCCTCTTACCTATTCTGCTCTGTTTAGTCTCCCCATCGGGGCTGGTATATATCTCCTCAGCATTGTCCAAGATGAGGTTGAGGTGGTTATCGTAGGCCCTCAATATTCCCCTAACGAATATGCCATTCTTCAAGGATACCAAGATATTTGTGTTAACGCTCTTGGAGAGGTATCTCATGGCGCTGGACATGTCGGTTCCCCTCGTCGATTCATTGAATAAGGAGGCTTTTTCCTTTTAAATAGGTTTTGGATGCGATATCCTAGATCAGATCTGCGGGACTTGCTAGGATAATCAGCTCCCTGTAAAGGAACCTCCATTGGAAATTCTCTCCCATCCCCATATAAAGCGATCGGGGAAAGGAAAATCCTCTTTTCATGCCCCCAGTCGAGTAGTCTTTAAATATGTGTTGAGGTGAGATTATCGAAGCAAGTTCGTGGGGGTTGTACTTTGGGTTTCTTCAGAAAGCTCTTCGGAAGGGGAGAGGAGGAGTACGAGGAAGAATATCCCGAGGAGGGGTATGAGGAGGAGATTGAGTATGAAGATCTAGATTACGAGGTAGAACCGGCGAAGGCCAAAGTTCTAGCTGAGAAGGCGATCACTGTGAAGCCCATGAGTCTGAGAAACGCTGAGGATGTCGAGCAAGTTCTCAACGAGATAAGCGAGGGTAACATAATTCTTCTGAGATACGATGACTTGGCTGCTGAGGGTGAGGAGAAGCTGAGGTTCATCATACAGAGGCTGAAGGAAAGGGTTCTGGAGATGGGTGGGGACTTGGTGCTGATAAGGGACAGGGGCTATCCTCCCATACTGATAGTCCCTAGGTTCGTGGAGATATGGCGCAGTCCCGAGTGACTCAAGGCGTTGCTCAAGCCAGTTTGAATGTCTCTCCCATATGGGGGGCGGAGAACCTCATTCCGCCTATACTCTTGTGGGCTAGGGGGATGAACGATCTTATTTTGTTCTCCTCTCCGTGCACTAGGAAGACCCTGTGCGGCCTGGGCTCAACCGTATTCAGGTAGGTGAGGAGCTGCACCTTGTCGGCATGAGCCGAGAACCCCTCGACGACATGAACTTTGGCCCTCACCTCGACCGTGACCATCTCACCTTCCTCGTTTGGCACCCTGATTTCCCTAGCTCCGTCCCTTATTCTCCTACCCAAGGTTCCTTCGGCTTGGTAGCTCACCAGCACTATGGAGTTATCCTCATTCGGTGCCATGAGCCTCAGATACTCGACACTAGGACCTCCTGTGAGCATTCCCGAGGGAGCTATAATCACAGCAGGCCCTCCAGTGGTCACATCAGGCCTCTCATCGGGACCGCCGATGAAGTTGAAATGGGGATCGGTGAAGGGATCCCTGTCCTCCTTGAAGACCCTGTTCCTGACGTAGGAGGAGAGGTAGTCTGGATAAGCCGAATGGATCGCTGTCGAGTCGTAGATCATACCATCTAAGTAAACTGGTACGTCTGGAAGTGATTCCCTGCGGAACCCATCCACTAGGGAGAGCATTATCTCTTGGGCCCTGCCTACAGCCAGAGCGGGTATGAGAACCTTCCCTCCCCTCTCCGTCGTCTCCCTTATTATGGAAAAGAGGGTTTCCTCAGCCTCCCTGAGGCTGGGCAGCACGTCCCTCTCTCCACAGTATGTACACTCCATTATGAGGGTCTCAACCCTCGGGAACCTCCTCATGGCCTTATCTAACAACTTGGTATCTCTATATCTGAAATCCCCGGTGTAGAGGATGTTATGCCTGGCGCTCTCTATGTTGAGATGGGCCAAGCTCGAACCCAGTATGTGCCCAGCGTTGTAGAGGGTGAGCTTTATGTCTGGAGATATATCGACGGTCTCTCCGTAATCCAAGGTAATCATATGGTTCATCAGATTCACAACATCCCTCCACGAGAAGAAGGGTGTTATCCCCATCTTCTGGGAGAGATTCAGATAGTCGTAAAGTAGGAGCATTATCAGGTCCCTAGTTGGTTTCGTCAAATATACGGGACCCCTATATCCATACTTGAACAGGAGAGGTAGAGCCCCAGAATGATCTAGATGGGCGTGAGTCACCACAACGGCATCGAGTTCGTCCAGCCTAAATATGGGAAGATCGAACCTTGGAAACGGATTCCTACCACCCACACTTATCCCGCTATCCAGTAGTACGGTGCTCTCATCTGTGTGAATTAGGATGGCGCTCCTGCCCACCTCCCTAGCCGCCCCCAAGAATGTGACGAACAGGCCCCTGTCAGCTCCTACTGGGGGCCTATATATCCTAGAAGAGAGCCTCTTAAGGATTCTCTTCCTCTCGGCAGATCCGGATATCAAGATGTTGTAGAAGGTCTCCAAGAAGGCTGATTTTATTGTGGGAGCCCTTATTATGATGGGTCTCCACCCTGTCTCCTTCAGGATCTCCAGTATGTTTGAACCGCCCTTCCCGACGACGTAACCCGTCCTCTTAGCAATTATATATACCTCGTTAGTCTCATGAACAAATTTTATATCAATTATCTCGGCTTTCTGAGGAACTAACTTCCTTATGAACTCTATAGTGGCACTTTCGTCCTTGAGAGGCTTCGATGCCAGTACTATAATTTTCTTCTTCAGGGTCTTCGCGGCGTTGGTGATGACATCAGGTATGTCCAGTATCTCCTTGGGATCCTCCGCATAAACGACGACGAAAGGTCCCTCCAAATCGACCTTGGTTATCCTAGCGTACTGGGAGAGGTATTCCCTAACTCTCCTTTTCAGCTGATCTATGGGCTGCAATCAGACACCCTCATCCCGAAAGCTCCTTCCACAATTCAGTAACCTCCTCCCTAGAGAGGAACCTCACGCCACCTCTGTCTATGACCACTACGTCAATTCCATCCCCAGTAGCCGAGTCTCTAGAGAGGGCGGCCATCATTCCAGAGATTACGAGCCTGAGAGCGCTCTCTTCATCCATATCCGGGGAGTATCCTTCCTCTATAACTGAAATAGCGACCGGAGATCCAGAACCCGTGGCTAGATAATCTTCCTCGGTCAACGTCCCGAAGAAGTCCACATTGAATAGATGCGGACCCTCTCTGTCTATACCTCCCACTATCAAGTGAGCCATGAGAAAATATGGTCTGTAATTCCTCAGCATCACGGCTAGGAGCTTCGATATACCCTTCAAGTTCAGTGGCCTCTCCATATCTAGCTGGTAGAGTTCGGCCATGGCCTTTATGTGGTTGACTAGGTACTGCCCATCAGCGACCAGCCCCGAAATAGTAGCGACCGCATAGTCAGTCAACTGGATGGTTTTCACAGCGCTCTTACTGGCAACAAAGGTACCACTCGTAGCCCTCTTATCAGAGGCGATTATCACCCCATCCTTGAACTTGACGCCGACAGTCGTAGTTCCCTTCAGCAGCTTTTCTAGCTGCTCGGGGACGTCAGCACGTGCCCCTTTAGTCCTAATACCATGGAACATAGAACCACCTTTAGGTGAGGTTAAGTAGCTATCCCCATTCACTGGGGACAATTGAATTAAAAGGATTCCGTTGAATCAGCATCGGTGCACTTAAATGACTGATGGGGAAATAGTAGGCTTGGTACCGTCCTCTATAGCTAAAAGAGGGTTCAAATTCACCTTTGAAGGGATATCAGAAACGTGTAAGACCTGCAAGCTGAGGTCAGCATGCGTTGACGGGTTGGAGATGGGCAGGGTATATGAGGTCGTGGAGATTAACAGGAAGAAGAGATTTCCCTGCCCTCTGCACGGTGAGGTCGTGTTGGCCACCTTGAGGAAGGCACATATCCTCGTCGCCCTACCCTCCGGCCTCATAGAGGGCGCCACTATGCAGTATAAGGGGATAGAGTGCGAGGATATCTCATGCAAGAATTACCCATACTGCAAACCGGAGGGGATCGTGCCCGGAGACAAGATAAAGATCGTGAGAGAGGTGGGCCCTCTATCCGGCTGTTCCAAGGTGGCTGGCTTCAAAATATACGAGGTTGAGGTCAGGTGATCTCAACCCCAATCAGGGCTCTCAAGTTTGAGACTCTTCAGCTTCCGACTCCTTCTTGGGGATTTCAAACTCCTCCAGAAAGCGGACCTTTCTAATGCTCTTGATGTGTCTCATTATCAGAGAGAGGGATCTTATCTTCCTTGAGTAAGCGTCCCTCAGCACGTATGCCTTGGAAGGAAGCTCTACAGTCACCACGCCCCCCTCTACCTCCTCGACTTTTATGTCCTCCAAGGGCACATCGAAGGAGTCCGCTACTATAGCCCTTACCTTATCCAGGTCATTCTCTATCTTCCTGACCACCTTCCCAGATACCGCCAGTTCCCTGCCCGCCAAGGGGTGATTGAAGTCTATAGTAACCCTCCCACCGCTTATGGACTGGATTATCCCTCTCTGTCCGTCTACGTAGACAGTAGCTCCGATCTGGGGCTTGATACCCTCTCTTTCCAGCCTCTTCACCGAGAAGACCCTGACCTTACCCCTGTCGTAGGGGCCATATGCCTCCTCTGGACTCAACTTGACCTCGAAGCTCTCTCCTTCGTTGAGATCTTTCAGCGTCTCCATCACCTTGGGGAAGAGGTCCGCCTCCCCGGGTATCACCAGTACTGGCAGGTACACGGATCTCTCGTCGTATATTCCAGATTCCTTGGCTATCTCCTCCACAGTAGTCTGGTATATCTTATCCTCCTTCGCGTCCTTTACCGTGAGATCAACTAGGAGGAACGCTTTACTGCTCAAATTCAACACCAAGGAGAGAAAAGGGTGAGAGTATAATAAATTGACCTAACCCTTGACGACGCCTATGGGTCTGAGTCTCGCGACGAGCTTCGCTATGCCCGCGCGATGGGTGACATTCACGACCTCATCCACATCCTTGTACGCGCCCGGTGCCTCCTCCGCAGCCACTGCGAAGGAAGCGGGCTTGACTATTATGCCCCTCTGAGCAAGCATCTGAACTATCTGGGTGCCCCTATATATCCTCTTGGCCCTAGCTCTGCTCATCACCCTACCAGCGCCGTGCGCGGTCGTCCCGAAGGACTCACTCATCGCCTGATGGGTACCCACCATGAGATAGGAGGCAGTTCCTTGGGATCCGGGAATGAGCACAGGTTGACCGACGTCCCTGTAATCGCTGGGCACCGCTGGATGGCCGGGCGGGAAGGACCTAGTAGCTCCTTTCCTGTGAACGTAGACCTTCACCCTCTTCCCATCCACATAATGCTCCTCCAGCTTGGCTATGTTGTGGGCGACATCATAGACGAGCCACATACCCATATCTTCGGCGCTCCTCCCGAACACCTTCTCGAAGGATTCCCGGACCCAGTGGGTTATCATCTGCCTGTTGGCCCAAGCGTAATTCGCCGCCCCTCTCATGGCCTTGAAGTACCTCTGAGCCAGTTCCGTGTTGGCGTAGGCACATATTAGCTGCTTATCTGGGAGCCGGAAGTCCAAGTTCTTGATGTTGGAAAGCATGAGTCTGAGGTAATCGTCAGCTACTTGGTGTCCGAACCCCCTGCTTCCAGTGTGGACCATGGCTGTGACTTGTCCCTCATGAGTTATACCCATGACCCTCGCTACCTCCGGATCATATATCTTGTCAACCACCTGAACCTCCAAGAAGTGATTGCCGCTCCCCAAGGTTCCCAGCTGAGGGGCACCCCTCTCCTTGGCCCTCCTGCTTATCACGGAGGGATCAGCTCCCTCCATCATTCCCCCTTCCTCAGCGTGTTCTAAGTCCTTCTCCCACCCGTAACCGTGTTCCACGGCCCACCTGGCTCCCATCAGTATGACCTCATCGAGCTGCTGAGGCGTCAACCTCAACTTGCCTCTGCTGCCCAATCCCGAAGGGACATTGGCGAATAGGGTGTCGACCAGATGCCTCAGCTTGGGTCTGACCTCGTTCTCACTCAGATCGGTCCTTATCAGCCTGACTCCGCAGTTGATGTCAAAGCCGACTCCTCCAGGACTTATCACCCCCTCATAAGCGTCGAAGGCAGCCACTCCCCCTATGGGGAACCCGTATCCCTCATGTATGTCCGGCATAGCTATGGAGTACTTGTAAATGCCAGGAAGTGTTGCTACATTAGCCAGCTGTTCCACAGCCCCCCTCTCTATCTGCTTCATCAGCTTTTCATTGGCGAAGACCAGCCCAGGAACTCTCATTCCGGGTTTAAACCCTTTTGGAAGTTCCCATCTCACCTCATCGATTTTCTTGAAGAGAGACTCCACACTCAAGCTTCTCACCCGTTAGCTAACCTAGGCAACCATATATAAGCTTGTTAACCTCATTCTCAAAGGATGGTGATCTCTCCTGAGGCTTAAAAAGAGCTTGGGCCAGCACATAATGATATCGAGGAAGTGGCTCGGTGTCATGGCGGATCTACTTTCAATAAGATCCACCGATTCCGTGATCGAGCTGGGAGCTGGAACTGGAAATCTGAGCGAGGAGATCCTGAAGAGAAGTCCCAAGAGGCTTACGCTTGTAGAGAAGGACCCCAGCATGGTATGGCATCTCAAGTTGAGGTTCTCATCAGATCCCCAGGTGGAAATAGTTGAGAAGGACATCAGAGAGGTGCTACCCATCAGAGGCTACGAGAAGGTAGCTGCTAACCCACCTTACTACCTGTCCTCCACTATTCTGATAGGTCTCGCGAGGAGCGATTTCGAGAAGGCAGTGATGACCTTCCAGAGAGAATTCGCCGAGAGGATGGTCGCCTCCCCTGGGACCCCAGAATATGGAAGCCTGACGGTGATATCTTCCCTCCTTTTCAGCGTGAATATCGTGGCTATAGTGGGAAGGAGGGCCTTCAAACCCCCACCTAAGGTCGAATCGGCCATAGTGGTGATAGAACCCAAGGATGTTGAACCCGAGGTGAGGGAGGCAATCCTCAAGTACTCTAAGACGATATTCTCTAGGAGAAAGAGAACCCTCAGGAACGTCCTGAGACCCTTGGTGGGCGAAAAGGTGGAATCGGCTCCCCATGTGGATAGAAGACCGTACCATCTCTCTCCAGAGGAGGTATTGGAGGTGGTACTTTGGCTGAGAGAGCTAAGATCAGAGTGAGAGGTCTCGAGATCGAGACTGACAGGGAGGTCTATACGCCTGCCGAGGACTCACTACTCATGATCGACTCCGTAGATCTGTGGGGAGATCTTAAAGGAATCAAATGCTTGGATGTGGGAACGGGCACGGGCATAGTGGCCATATTCATGGCTGGGAAGGGATGTGAGACCTTCGCGACGGACATAACCTCTGAGTCAGTGGAATTAGCACGTAGAAATGCCGAGCTAAATGGTGTAGACATCCATGTCACCCAGGGTAACCTGATGGATCATTTCAGGGATTCTTCCTTCGACATCATAACGTTCAACCCACCGTATCTCCCGGAACCCCCGAGCGATGTCAAGCTCTCCGTATCTTGGGCCGGGGGTTCGATGGGCAGGGAACTCATCGATCGCTTCCTCTCCGATCTTCCTCGTGTTATTAAAGAGGATGGTAGGGCAGCAGTATTGCACGCGGACTACAACGAGCCGCATCTGACTCTAGAATGGGGAAGAAAGAGGGGATTCGATTCCCGCGTACTAGGCAGGAGGAAGCTAGCATTTCATGAGCTGATTGTTATCGAGCTCAGACCTAGAAGCCTGAGAGCTGAGCGTCCCTGACCTGCTTCACCATCTTGTAATGCTTCCTGCATAGGGGGATCTTCTTCCCCACATCATCCTTCAGCTTCAACTTCAACTCTTGGATGAAGGGGAGGAACGATCTATCTACCTCCTTCGAGGCCGGTTCGTTACAACCTTCTATTGCGCACACCTTTTCACCCCTCAAACCGAAGCACCTCCCTCATGGCGGGCCCGGGGGGACTCGAACCCCCGACCTCCGGCTCCGGAGGCCGGCGCTCTATCCATGCTGAGCTACGGGCCCGGAGATTAATAGCCCGAATCCGATATAAAATCGATGTAGGAGCGTAGGGATCAATCCTTCTTCTTGAACTCAGTATAGCCGCATTTACCGCAGGTGTACCTGTCCTTATGCTCGGCCATGAAGGAGCCGCATCTCGGACACACCCTCTTTTTTCTGACTAGCTTGTTCCCCTCAATGGAATAATACTTCCACACTTGAACTGGCTTGTGCTTCATGAGGATGCACCCTCCCCCTCTCCCTCATTCCTCTTTATTATGTGGTCTGGCTCCATAAGCAGGGCAAAACCCCTGCTGCTATAGGCCATTGCCACGACCTCGGCCTCCTCCTTCCCATACTCAGTGATAATCCTCCTGATGAAGAGGTTCCCGACGGGTTTTCCGAGCTCCTTAGCTAAGGACTCTCTTATCTCTTTCCTAGATGGAGTGCCGCCCTCAAACCGCACCCTAGCGATGACCTCTTCCCTCTGCAGCAGCGGGTTTTCCCTGCGCCTGATGATCTCCAACTCCATTTTCGCCTCCCGTTTTGCGTTTACCCCTCCAATATATAACCTCTACCTCACCATACCCTCAGGGCGTACATACCTACCTTCTCGTGTCCGAGCATCTTGGCGAGCTGGGAGCGTAGAGGGTCTGTGATGGCAACTATGCCCTCCCAGTTGTAGGTTAAGTCATCAGATCCACATAAAGGACACTTGTTCTCGGTGGTGAGAGCCTTACAATTCCTGCAGGCCTTCCATTTAGCCATAAGATCACCTATTCACGAGCCCCCTTCTCTTTTTCCTTCTCCTCTATCTTTCCGAGCTTCGGCTGTCTCATCGTTAAGGAGACCCTGACTATGGGCTCTCCTCTGAGGAGGGCTGCGGGACTGGGCTTACTCACCGTAGTTATCCTAGCCCTGACCCTATCTCCCTTTCTGAAGGTGATCTTAGCCTTCTTACTCTGCAGAACTCCCGCTCTATGTATGAAGACATCATCGCCCAGCTGGGAGATGTGAACGAACCCGCTTATCGGACCTATAGAGACGAACATCCCGTAGTCCACGATGTTCTCTACCTCTCCCTCGACTATCTCGTCCTTGAGGGGGAGGTATGTTAATACTTTGAACTTCGCCCTGACGTATATGTTTGGACTGCCTATGATGGACTTACCGTGGCTCAATTCAGTGACCTCGAGCACATCCAGAACCAGACCCACATCCCTGAGGTAGCGTCCTATGTACTTCGAGCCGAACTGCTCCCTCAGTATTGATCTAATATCCCCAGTTATATCAGCAGGCCTTATGAAACCTACATCGCTCATCTCCGTTATATAAAACAATTCTTCCATTCCCCCGCTGGCCCCGAGAGGTCTTACCTCTCCAGAGATCAGCTTTCCTTACTTAACCTTAACGGATCATCAAGCACCAGTTTCTTCCCTGCTCTGAGGTAGATCACTGGAATGCCCTCTCTCAACAGCCTCTCCTTCAACTTAAGATCGAAGGTGACCACAACAGCTCCCAGCTCCTTAGCCAGCGCAATTAGATCTTCGTCAGCCTCTCCGCGATATTTTTCATCTACAATGATGCCATGCCTCTCTATTACCTGCAGGGCAACACTAGCGGAAACCCTCCTCCCTCCTCCAAGAAAACTCTCAAGTTCCTTAACCACGGATTTTGTGGTAATTAATTTTGCATTTGGATAGAACTTCCTCAGATCGCTCAGGCTCAGAAATCTGAGCTCTGTCAAGGCCATCAAGAAGGAGGTGTCCAAGACAATATACCTCAAATCGATCACCCTAGTGGGCCCGGGGGGACTTGAACCCCCGACCTCCCGGTTATCAGCCGGGCGCTCTGACCAGTCTGAGCCACGGGCCCAGTGGACCGGGGGGGACTTGAACCCCCGACCTCCGCCTTGCGAAGGCGGCGCGCTACCAACCTGCGCCACCGGCCCAATGACCAACTACCCACTCCCTAAATAAAATTTTACAGTCAGAGGGTCAGTATTCCCTCAATTCATATCGGAGAACAGCTGCCACGCCGCCCAGAGCTTTGAGCTGCGTACCCCATTCAGTACCCGATGAGATCACGTAGATCTCAGCACCGCTCTGCTTTCCCATCTCTCCCAAGTGCTCTATTATATCAACCTCCTCCACCTCGTATACTGTTCCCCCGCAATTCGGGCACTGCCAGCCGGATAGAGAAGCCTCCCTGTCCTTCCTGATGATCCTCTGCTCCTCGTAGCCACACTGCGAGCACCTAATTTTCACTTTCTTCACAGGTATGTCCTCCAGCACTAGCACCTTCTCGGCAGCCCCGGCTTCCAGCGCTCTCTCTACCTCACTTATCCCGTAAGCCACTTTACCTGGCTCCTTGGCCAAGAGTCGAAAGACCTCCTCCACCAAGGCCTTCTCCTTGTAGAGGGAGGACTCTTTCAGGAGATCCTCCGCCTTCATCACTAACTCCCTGACTCCCTGCTCCTCGGTGTAGGACAGAGGTATGTTCGCGATCACCTTCTTCTGCAATCTGTAATCCAAGAAGTTACCCTCCTCGAATTTCTCTCTAGCATCTCCCGGCCCCCCAATTATTATTCCCTCTAGCTCATCCTCCAACGGCAGGAGAGCCTCGTTAGCCCTCTTCCCCAGCCTCTTGAAGAAGTCGTGCACCCTCTCCTCTCTTATCCTCTCGAACCTCCTCTGGGACTGTCCTCCAGCGCTGTGCTTTGGAGGTATGTCCGAGGTGACCCAGTCCACTATCTTGTAGTTGGGACCCCTAAGTACGGCTATGACGCCACCCCCCCTGTCCATAACTATGAGGCCGTAGGCCTTCTTCTCCTTAGCCATCTCCTCTAGGGGTTCCACGTAGAACTCGTGATCGCATATGTACTGGAAGGATCTGACGGGTTCTGGTGGTTCTATCACGTAGATCTCTATCTTCTCAGTCCCTCTATCTTTACCCTGAGGTATCGCCCCACAGAAGACGACCAGTCCGTGCTCAGGTACCTTTCGGTACAGTTTAAGCCTCTGTATTATGCTCTCTATAGCGCTCTGGACATTTTTCCTAGTTAGCTTGTCCTTGATATTGCTCGCTTGATCGTACTCATCCCTCAAGTACTTTATAACGTCATAAACATTTCTCCCGGGTGGGATATATAGGGAAATAAGCTCAGTGCCTCTACCTCTCTTATCCTTCAGCTCTTTTATCAGCTTCTTGAACTCATAGCGCTCGTAGGTTAGGGACAAAGTTTTCACCCTTACGAGAGGTGGAATGGCATCCGACTTAAAAAACTCCATTAGGTGTAGCATGGTGCCTATGATCCAAGTTGTGCTGTTCGAGGACACGCGGGTTAGTGAAATCTCCCCCCTGACCGACCTCACACTGATGCAGGAGATCGTAGTTGGTGGGGTTAAGCAGTTCGAGAGGATGGATAAGTGGCTAGGTACTCGAACGAGATGGCTCGTGAGGGATGGCTACGAGGAGAAGGTCCCTAAGGATAGAAAACCCGATTTCGGAGATCCTGCTCTACTGCTGAATTCCCGTCTGATATCGCCTGAGGTCCTGTCCAAAGTCAGGGGGTTGGAACCCGGTGAAGCGTTGGTGAGTAAGGGGCAGGTGGTCGCCGCTAGAGTCAGCTCCCTAGATTACGATGACAGTCTCATGATCTTTAGAGGGGACGCGGGGACATTCAAGGCGAGGCCATGCGATGCCCACCTGCTCACCTCGCCTTGGGACGTCTCCCCGACATCGTTAATCACTCACCTATCCAAGGACCTGATGGATTTCTTCAAACCACCCACTAACAGGAAGTTCGGAGAAATCAAGGTGCTGGGGAACTATCCTGTTGATCTGCCTGAGGAACTACAAATTCTTGGGCCTGTAACGATAGATGCTAGGGAGGGACCTGTAGTCATTGGTGAGGGTGTTCAGATTGAGCCGTACGCTTATCTCAAAGGGCCACTCTACGTAGGCCCGAACACTGTCATAGTTACCGGCTCTAGGGTTGCTGGGAGCTACATAGGGGTGCAAGGGAGGATAGGAGGAGAGGTGACCACTAGCATAGTTTCGGACTACTCGAACAAGTACCACTTGGGATTCTTGGGGCACAGCTACGTAGGCAGGTGGGTGAACATAGGAGCTGGATCCATAACTTCCAACTTGAAGAATACTTACGGCGAGATCAAGGTGGGGGGAGTTCTAACAGGCCTCAATAAAGTGGGTGCGTTCATAGGGGATCATGCTAAGCTCTCTATAGGGACATTGACGTATGCAGGAGTCAGGATCGGTCCTGCATCGCATCTACACGGTCTAGTGCATGAGGACGTACCTCCGTTCACCATTTACGCTAGGAGCCTCGGATGGGGTCTCTACGAACTGGATCCAGAGTCGGCCATCAGGACCTACAGGAGAATGGCTCCACGCAGGGGCGTGGACCCTGACCCGGTCGAGGAGCAGCTCCTCAGGAAGCTCTTCTACGAAACAGAACATCTTAGAAGGGGCAAGGGAGTGAAGAAGGGAAGACTTGTAGTGAGGTAGAGCCGGGTGGGGGATTCGAACCCCCGTCCACGGGTCTGCAGCCCGCTGCCTGAACCGCTCGGCCAACCCGGCCCATCATTGTATGGGGAGACCACCGTAATAAGTTTTGTTCCGAGTCAAAGTTATAAATGGGTTGACCCACAACTACTGAGTGGGGCCCGTAGCTCAGCAAGGATAGAGCGGCGGCCTCCTAAGCCGCAGGTCGGGGGTTCGAGTCCCCCCGGGCCCGCCATGTGCGGCCGTAGTCTAGCCTGGATAGGATGCCGGCCCCCCAAGCCGGCGACCCGGGTTCAAATCCCGGCGGCCGCACCACTTTGGACTGCTTATGGGACGATATGAGGATTCCAGCTTGAAACGCTCATCTAAATGGATCAATCTGGTTTAGGATCGATAGTATCTCAGTGGACTAGCTACCAGAGTAACATTGAATGTAGCTTGACTGGTGCGGGGGGTGGGATTCGAACCCACGCGGGCCTGCTGCCCACCAGCTCCTAAGGCTGGCGCCTTGGACCTATCTCGGCCACCCCCGCCCGCTCTCTATCTGAGTGTCAAGGGTATTTAACTATATTCTCCGCCCGAGAACTAACTGAGTATACTCCTCATAAGTCTGGGTATTTCTTGCGGATCTCTCAATTCATGGAACTTGCCGTTACCCAGTCTAGCTAGGTCTTTGCAGAACTTGGCCCCTCTGCTGGAAGATCTTCTCCCTACATAAACCACATGCAATCCCCTCATACGGGATACCACCTTTCTCGGATCCTCCCCCACGTTGTACTCCCCATCGGTCAGCAATATGAACCTCGGATTCACCAGACTCTTGGACTCCTCTAGAGCCTTGATTAAGCCGTCAGCTATATTGGTGTAGCCTAGGGGCACCAAGTCCAGTATATCCTCCACGACCTCGATGGACCCCTTGCTCTCATTCACATGCTTGATCGGAAAGGCCTCAGTGTTGAATCCAATAACGGAATACTTACCTCCCCTGATCTTGTGAGATATCAGCGCGGCCATGGTGGCGGCGCTCAGTATCTTCCTGCCGGACATGGAACCACTGGAATCTATTATGACGACAGCAGAGCACTCACTTCTCCTCTTATCTAAACCCACGATGTCGCTGTAATTCAACTCATCGATCTTCTTTCCCCTCTCAATTAGCTCTTCGATGGTCCTCTCAACATCGAAATCCATTCCTACCTCGTAGGATGCCTCTGATCTCCTGTCCTCCTCCAAATTACCCCTCCCCCCCTTCACAACTAAGTTCACCACGGCCTTTGCTACCAGCCGTCTGAACATCCTCCTAGCCCTCTCGTTGAGCCTCCATCTGACCTGCCTGTACAGCCTGACGGCGGCCTCAGGATCTCTCTCTAGGGAAGAGACCATCTTTGGAGTGAAATTGCCCTTGGATATGGCCTTAGCCACCACTATCTGGCTGTAGTTGGATATCCTTAACAATCCTTGGAGATCTCCCTTCATTAGGTAGTACTCCGCAGCTTTCCTCAACACCTCGTAATCGCTTGCTAGAGGTTCTCTAAGTCCTGGTATGTTTCTTACTTGGGAATAATCCGTCATCGGAGCCTTTAACGGCTCCTCAATTCGAGAAAACCCTCTCCCCCTCCAAGTACTGATCTAACGATGTCCCTTATCAGGGACTCCTTGCTGGCAGCTGTGTCCCTGAGCTCTATCCTCTGAGGCAGGACCATGAGGGCGGCATTGTACCAGCGCTCCCCGTCACCCCTCAGCATCAGCGCTATCTTCGCCAAGTCTATGGACGATCTTATTGACCCGCCTCTCAGGATGTTCGGATGCTCTCTGGTGCTCCTCACGATATCCACGCTGATCTCGGCGGTTTCATCATCGATATCGGGCACATGCCTCCTGACTATCTCCACCTCCTCCTCCCTTCTAGGATATCCCAGCTTAACGAGAACGAACCTGTCCTTCAAGGCCTCAGACAACCTGAGCACGCCGACGTCCTCCTCCGGATTCTGTGTGGCTATTATGAGGAACCCTTTCTTCGCTTTCAGGGTCCCTAAGTGGGGTATGTGAATGAGACCCTCATCCATGACGGGGAGAAGCGCGTTCTGAGCCGATTCTGGGAGTCTGTTTAACTCGTTTATGAAGAGGACAGAGCCGCTGGTCGCAGCCCTGGTGAGGGGCCCGGGAACGAAGGCCTCCTCGACATATCCCTTCTTCAACACCATAGGAGGATCCCAATATCCGATCAGCTTCGTCTCGTTAAGTCTCTCATCACCATCTACCCTCACGAAGTCCCTCGAGAGGTATTCTGCTATCGATCTGGCGAGGAGCGTCTTGCCAACACCAACCGGTCCCTCCAAAAGTATGTGTCTGCCGCTTTTGACCGCGATCAGCATCTTGAGTAGCTCCTCTCGTCTTCCCACTATGCCGTATCGCTGACCTATCTCCTCCACCTCATCCAGCAGTCCCTTTACCAGCATCTCCCCTATCATGCATATCTGTCCAACGTCGAATATTAAGTTGAGCCGGAGCGCTGCCCTCTTTAGTAACAAAATAAACCATATCCTAATATAACTGGATATAATATCAAATTACTTCAACCAACTATCAATAAATTTGCTTACTATGGAGAATACCTCGCTGGCATTTAACCTCGTGGTGTCTAATACGAGATGGAAGGGAGTGAGGTCTTTGCCGAGCTCAAAGCCGTAGATCCTCTTATATATGCGATAAGTCTCCTCCTCTTTCAATTTTATTCCCTTTATCGCCTCATCAAAGCTTATCCTATCCCTTCTAGCTACTCTGAGAGCCCTAACTTCCAGATCTGCTTTCAGGAAGATCTTGATACAGTCCTCGGAGTCCAAGAGGTAGGCCATGGTCCAAGAGTCTAGTACGTAGCCCCCTTCAGAGGCTAAGGACATGAGCCTCTTGTCCACTTCCATGTCCAGCTCCGGATTGGACATCCTCTCGGCCATCGCCCTGCCGGCTTCCTCCCTTTCCCACCAGCCCGGATCCTTCAAGCTCTCTTTACCCCCTATTATCTCCTTCAGTATATCTCCGCCGGATACCCTCTTCAATCCGTACCTCTCAACCAACCTCCTAGCTAGTGTGCTCTTGCCGCTCCCAGTGAGACCCGATAGGCACACATTGAACCTCTTCCTTCCCAATCGATCACCCTCAGATGTCGGTCAGTGGCCACTCTATCTCATCTATCCTCCACTGGGGTTTTATGGAAGACTCCTCAATGGGTTCGGGTCCCCTTATCCTATAAGAGAGTATCGCGGTCCAGGCTATCATGGCCCCGTTGTCCCTCACGAGCTCCACGGGAGGGACCTTGAGCTCAGCACCCCTCTCGCGGCACATGACCTCCGCTTTCTCCTTCAATCTAGGGGAGGCAGCGACCCCTCCGACCAATAGGAGTTCGTCTTTACCGCTCAGGGCCAAGGCCCTCTCAGCCACCTCTATCGTCATGGAGAAGGCCACTTCCATGAAACTCCAGACGACATCCTCGACCCTCTCTCCCGACTTTATTCTCCTCAATGCCTCGGTGAGGAGGCCGCTGAACGACAGGTCCATCCCTTTCACGGTGTAGGGGAGCTCCACCCACGTACCAACCATTCTATCCAATTTCGGTCCGGCCGGAAAGGGAAGACCTATCTCTCTGCCCAATTTGTCCTGAGCATTACCCAAGCCCACATCTAGGGTCTCTCCTAGGACCACATACCTCCTGCCGTTGTGGGTGATCACTTGGGTGTTGCCACCGGAAATGTAGAGCACGACGGGATCATAACTCTTAGTGATCTTCCTGCCTATCTCCACGTGGGCCAAGGGATGGTTGACACCCACTAAGGGCTTCCCATATCTCAGTGCCAGTGATCTAGATATGAAGGCTCCTATTAACAGGGCCTGTCCTATTCCAGGTCCCCGAGAATAACCGATGATGGAGATGTCAGAGAGGGTCAGGCCAGCTCGATCCAAGGCATCCTTTATCACCTTCACCGCGGTGTTGAAATGATGTTCAGCTAACTCATGGGGCCTCATGCCCCCCTCCGGAGACTTGTAGGAGTCCCACACGTTGGCGAGTATCTCGCCCTCTGAGGTTACGATCCCCACCCCGAAGGTGTGGGCCGTCGACTCTATACCTAGTGAGATCACCTTACCCTCTCGTAAACCCTCAGTATTCTCTCGAATGGCACATCTCCCTCCCTCACTAGCACGGGTCTCTCACCCGTGAGGTCCACTACGGTGGATGGCCTGCTGGGTGGAAGAACGCCGTAGTCTAGGAGTAGATCAACCTCAATCTCCTCAGCTACCTCCCTAGGATCTCTCTTAGGGGGTGAGCCCGACCTGTTCGCGCTAGTGGCCGTTACGGCCCTACCGAAGGATCTAATGAGGCCACGAGTCATATCCAGATCCGGGATCCTCACGCCTATAGCCCTAGGATTCACAGAATCCAGGACCCTCTCGGTCTTGGGCAGTATGAAAGTCACCTTGCCCGGTAGGAAGTGCCTAATCAGCTCCCTGCTTACCTTGTTCAGCACGGCGTACCTCTCTAACATGTCAAAGTCGCTGACCGCTATAGTCAGGGGCTTGTCTCTCCCTCTACCCTTGACCTCGTACACCCTCAACACCGCCCTCTCATTCTCCGCATCTGCGCCCAGCCCATACACCGTGTCCGTGGGGTAGACCACTAGCCCTCCGGATCTCCATACACCCACCACTTCACTGACACAGGCGTCATCGCACCCTCTCTTAACGTCCAGCCACCTCACAAAGCGAATGGGATGAAACGATTTAATAATCCTCCCGTGAGAGTTCCAGCGATAGGGCATGGATGATGAGCAGCTTGAATCTTACTTGAAACTGGGTGAAGAGCACTCTTACATCCTAGAGCGTATGAGAAGAAAGATCGAACCCGGTGCAAGCGTTCTGGATCTTGTTGAAGAATCCGAGAGACTGGTCAGGGAGAGGGGATACTCACTAGCCTTCCCCACCAACCTCTCCATAAACGAGGTCGCAGCTCACTACACCCCCTTTCCAGGGGACGAACTGAGGATCCCAGAAACTGGCTTAATAAAGCTGGATATGGGCTCCCACCTGGGAGGGTGGATAGTAGATGCCGCTAGATCCGTCGCTCTCGAAGAGAAATACGAGGAGATGGTTCAAGTTGCCAGAGAGGCCCTCGATAACGCGATAGATAGGATGATCCCGGGGAACAAGATAAGGGAGGTCAGCGAGGCGATATACGACACGATAGTGTCAGCAGGATACAAGCCCATACGCAACCTCACTGGCCATATGGTGAGGCCATACGAACTCCACGCTGGCATCGAGGTTCCAAACGTCCCAACCGGGAGAAGCATGGGTTACAAGATCAAGGAGAAGGATATCTTCGCGATAGAGCCCTTCGTAACCCTCCCAGAGGCCAGAGGATATGTGGTTCCTTTGGGAGAGCCCCTAATATTCTCCTTAGGTAGGAAGAAGGGCAGAACCCGCGATGAGATTGAGAGGAGGATTCTCAAGATAGTGGAAAAGAATTACAAGAGGCTTCCCTTCTGTGAGAGATGGCTATTCAAGGAGATCGGCCACAGAGTTAATCATGCCCTGTCCAGACTGGTAGATAAGAGGATCCTCATACCCTACCCTCCCCTGATTGAGGTCTCGGGGATGATGGTCGCCCAATATGAGGACACGGTCCTCGTAACTGCAGATGGCCCCCTCAGGCTTACGGGGGAGAGGGGTTGAGGAGAAAGGCTAAGGGGACTAGAGCAGAGAGGGACCTCCTAGACAAGTTATGGAGGCAGGGAATAGCGGCAGTGAGGATAGCAGGAAGCGGATCCACCAGTCATCCATCTAGCGATGTGATCGCTGGCTACAAGGGAAGAATAGCTGTCATCGAAGTTAAGACCACATCTAAGGAGACCGTTTACATTCCCTCAGAAGAGGTGACCTCCATGAGGAGGCTGGCAGAGCTGCTTGGGGGGGAGTGCTGGTTCGCGGTGAAGTTCTCCTCAGATAGGGGTAAGTTCTACCTGCTGAAGATGGAGGATGCCAAGGAATTGAAATCAGGATCCATCGCTATAGACATAGGGACAGCGAGGTCCAAGGGGCTGTCCGTAGAGGATTTCGCCCAGGTGATCAAGGCTTGAACCAAGACATCTTGTAGCTGACCACATGCTCTCCAGAAACTAGTGATACGATGAGGTCCTTTCTCACTGAAGTTGCAACCCTCCCAGACCTTATCAGATCAACAGGACGCACCTTATCTCCTACCGATCCAGCTACGCATAGGTAAGGTGCATGTTCGAGACCAGGACCTCTCTCATATATCAGGAAGTCGGCTCCATACTTGGATCCAGCCTTGGGAACGTATCCCAAATCCCTCCAGTACCTGAACACCCTCTCCCTGATCCTAGACCCCTCTCTCACCTCCGAAAAGATCCTTCTCAACTTGTCTAGGTCCAAGATCCTCCCATCGTAGGTCTCGACCCTCAGTTTGCCCTTGGAGGAGAGGTATATAGCTTCTATCAGAGGTAGCTGCAAGGGCTCTTCGTACTGCTTGAACGGTTCGGGCTTATCCACACCGAGAGGATGACCCCAAAACCCCTTAGCGTATAGATCTCCGGACCTCTCGTCGAACACTACAACCCTATCTCCCACTAGGGTACCTATAAGCTCCGGCAACTCTTCGACATCGTATCCGGTTCTCTTATCGGGCAAGAAGTTTTGGGCCCTGTAGTAGGTGACATTCATCTCGTCATCCACGACAGCCAATATAAGACCCTTCCTCAGCTTGGCCACCTTCTCAACGGTGTCCAAGATGTACTTATGGGGTATGGGCTGGTCCTCGGAGAGAGGGAGGATTAGATCCTTGGCAGCAGCCTCTCCCACTCTAGCCCCCTTCGGATAGAGCCTGAGAAAGTCGGTTGATCTCTCGTACACGACGAGCCTTTCCCTTCTCCTGAGATCACTGAACACTACATACTTCAAGAAGGCCCTAGGATCGCTCACAAAGAGTCTCATAAGATCCCGCAGCCCGACTTCACCGCTCTCGCCGAGAACCCTCAACCTCCCCCTCCAAACTAGGAATGCGGCCTCAAGCGGGTGGAGCTCTAGCTCACTACCGACGATCTCACCGTATCCTTGCTTATAGAGTCTGTCGACCTGCTCTGACACGTAGATCATCCCTTCCTTGAGCCTTCCCTCCACAGACATTCCCGCATCCCTCAGGAAACCAATCTATTATCCAATCCCTCGAATAAGGAGTTCAGCACATTCTTGGCTAAGTCGATCCCGATCTCGGGATCATCCCCCTTTCTCACATGTTCCACGAAGTACGCGAGTTCTCCCTGTAGGGGCTCCTTCCTCCTTATCCTAGGCTGCTCTATCCTGTCTGATGACTCTATCCTCACCGTTTGATCAGGGTAGTTCACAATGAGACTGCCCTCGTCACCCATTATCAGGGCCTCCCTGATCCCCGATGGCGTGAGCCAATTCGTTTCAATGGTGGAAACTATCCCACTTGGGAATCTAGCGAGGAATATCGCGAGGTCCTCCCCTCCCTCACCGTCCAGCAGCTTAGCCGTGTAGGAGGACACACTTGAGGGTGCCTCTCCCACTATGTGGTGCTGCACATACATCTCATGTATAGCTAAGTCCAAGGAGACACCTATCTTCCAGCCAATACTCTTCTTAGGGAGCCTTCCTACTCTCCTAGACCATATAGACAACAATTTGCCTATCTTCTCATCATCTAGAAGCGATTTGGCCATGGACACGGCCGGGTTGAAGAGCTCTATGAATCCAGGCATGAATACACCATCGGCCCTCTTAACGAGGGATTCCAAATTCGAGAGCTCTTCCCTACTGGTAACTACCGGTTTTTCGACGAGTACGGATGCCTCTGCCTCTAAAGCCTCCTTTGTGTCTCGAAAGAGGTACTGCGGAGTGACAGCTATGCTTACAGCATCCAAAGACTCCCTCCTGATCATCTCCTCTATCGATGTGTAATGGTTCACATGGTAAATCTCCGCCAACCTCTTGGCGTTTTCCTCAACGATATCCATGACGGCAACGAGCTGAGCCTCGCCTATGGTCCTGTACACTCTAGCGTGAGCGGATCCGAACCACCCGCACCCCACTACACCGACTCTGACGGGCAAATCCGATCCCGATAGGTATATTTCTTAGCCCATAAAAAGGGACCGGTGTAGGTCCATGGGGGGCGGCAACATCGGGGGCTACTTGAGGCTCTTCCGTCCCAAGAACGCCCTAATGTCCGTATTGGGAGTTCTTGTCGGCTGGGTGAACGTATCTGCCTCCCTTGGGCTCATTCCGAATCTGATCTTGGCTTGCGCTGTGCCGCCCCTCATCCTGATGGCCGGTAATGCGGTGAACGACTACTTTGACGCTCCCATAGACAGGGTGAATAAACCAGACAGACCAATACCATCTGGGGAGGTCCCCCCTAGGGAAGCGATGACTTCCTATATCGTCTTGTCCCTCATAGGGGTTGCCTTGAGCATTCCCTTAGGTGTGGAAGAATTCATCTTAGCTTCTCTTTTCGCCCTCTCTTGGTACCTCTACGCCCGATGGATCAAAGCGATGGGATTAGTGGGCAACATCCTAGTCAGCTTGGGGGTAGCATTTACTCTTATATTTGGAGCCTTGGCGGCTGACGGACTCAATGGAAAGGTGATCCTATTCTCCACGATAGCCTTCACATCCAACTTAGCTAGGGAGGTAGTTAAAACCGTGGAGGACTTAAAGGGAGATTCACTCTATGGTTTAAGGACGGTGGCAGTGGTGATGGGCCCCAAGAGGGCAGGCGCTTACGCCTCCCTGATGATCATTGTGGCCTCTGTCCTCACAATTTTACCTCCTCTAGCTGGCTTGACGGGCCCGGTATACTTTCTCCTCTCAGTGATTCTCTCCCTTCCCCTATTACTCTACTCCGCTAGGGAATCGCTCAAAATAGATGAGATTAAGGCTAAGAGACTGAGCAGCACGCTGAAACTCTCCATGTTCCTCGGAATAATGGGGATGCTACTGGATCCTCTCATCCGATTAACCTGAGTAGGCTCCTCCTCTCTAGGACGCCGATCACCTTATCGTCTTCGTTGACCACGGGAAGGGCTGGTAGGCCAGATTCTAGGAAGAGGTCTCTGGCCTTATTCACTGGGACGAACCCTCTGAGCCTCCTCGGGGCCTCCACCATCACATCCTCCACCAAGATCTTCCTGACCACGTTGTCCATGCGTATGGGATCCACATTTTCCCTAACGCCTAGGAAAGCCCTTGCCAGATTCCTCTCCGTAACTATGCCTATGAGCTTGCCTCCCTCCACCACAGGGAGTATCCTAGCGCCTCTCTCAAGCATCACGTTCCTCGCATGGACTATTCTCTCATTGGGCATTATCCTCGGGTGATCCTCCTTCACTAAGGCCTCAATGTCGCCATCATAATCGAGGGACTTCACTAAGTCCGTCTCGGTAATTATACCTACTAACCTATCTCCTTCCACTACTGGGAGCGATCCGATCCCATTCTCGAGCATGATAGAAACTGCCTCCTTTATGGACATTCTGGGACCGATAGTAACTGGAGGCTCTGTCATCAGGGCGCTGACGTATATCCTCCTAGCCGGTATCCTCTCGAACCTAGACGAGCCTAGGCCCTCCATTATGTCCCTTATGCTGAGCACACCGACGACCCTATCTCCGGAGGTGACTACCAAGTGGTTCACGTCGTTCCTCTCCATGAGGTCCAATGCGACCTCTACAGTTTCTCCCTTATCGATCGTGATGACCGAGGTCCTCATTATGCTAGAAACATCATTCTTAGGCATTTGCCACACCTCTCACTAGGGCCTTCTTATCGACCACACCCACCAACTCATCGCCATCGAAGACGGGGATTGCACTCACCCCCCACTCGATCATGTACCTAGCAGCCTTGGCTGCATCTTCCTCAGGATTGAGCCTTATCTCTATCTCCTTCATTATGTGCCTGGCGGTCTTCACCCGGACGTCCACACTGATCCTTCCGGTCCTCGATGGGATGAGAACGTACTTCTTAGCGAGATTGGGTTCCCACAGGGCTATATCTCCCTCGGTTATCATGCCCAAGTAGTTGCCCTCCGATCCAACTATCAGTACCCTGCTACCGTTGGCTATCAGCTTGGCCACCTTCTTTAGGTTGGTATTCGGGGGAATCACCTGATATTTCTCATCCATAAGATCCTTTATCTTGTAGGAGCCCCTCATACTCTCGGCGAAGAACCTAGAGATATCTGTCTCCGTCAGTATGCCCACTAGGGAAGAGTCCTTCACCACTGGAAGGCCCCCTATGCCCTTCTCGCTCATAACCTTGGAGGCGGTCCTGACGAGCTCATCGGGCCCTATTGTTACGGGATTCCTCGTCATGAACCTGTCGATCAGGGAGTTCTCTGGATTCCTCCATCTCCAAGGCGCACCCCTCCTAGCTAGGGCCTTGGCGATGTCCGTCGCGGTAATTATCCCAACTACGTTATTTCCCTCCACAACCACCAATCGCCTTATCTTCCTCTCTAACATGAGGTTCCGGGCCCTACCGAGGGTATCTCGGGGGGTCACGGTGACGACTCTATCGGTCATATAATCCTTTACCTTAGCCATCAAAATCGGGTACCCCCTTTATACTAGGCTCCAACCCTTCTTAGACTTAGCTAGCCTCAACCTCTCGGACAAGATGAACCATATGTGCGGAGCCACCTTCAGTATGTCGCGGGAGGAGATTATCCCAACTACCTTCTTGTTGGAGTTCACCACTATCAGCCTTCTGACGTTGTGCTCCACCATGATCCTCGCTGCCTCATCGATATCTATGTTGTCCCTTACTATGACAGGCTCCTTGGTCATGACTTCCTCTACCTTAACCTCTTCAGGTCTCCTTCCATCCTTCTTAGCTATGTACCGGGAGATCAGGTCCCTCTCCGTGACTATCCCCCTCAAGACCCCTTTCTCCATCACGACCACGGAGCCTATGTTATGCTCGCTCATGAGCTGCGCTACCTTGAAGACCGTATCCTGAGGGGTCACGGTGATCAGGTTCCTGTTCATTATCTCGGATACCTTAAGCCTGAACTTGGGTTCATCACCTTTCTCGGGGAGCAGAGACCACATAACTATCACTCCACTATCGTAACTTTCCCGGGGGGCAACGCCCTCACTATATCATCCACACTCACTTCCACAGGCTCCGCCGGGGGTTCTGAGTCCCCACGTATTTTAATGTTTTCTTGCAGCCAACCCTCCAGCACATTCTTTAACACTTTTGCGGCCTCTTCCTTGCCAGTGGATCCAGGTCTAAGGCATACAGAGTAGAGGAGGGGGGCTCCCGGGGGCGCTGCAGTCAATTTGATCCCGTCAGGGGTCTTCTGAAAGCCCACGCAGATCTCGAGCCTCACCCGCAAGTAATTCCTCCTACCAGTTATGTAAAAGCTCCCCTTAGGGAGATACAGTCCGGAGGGCGCATGTTTCGAGACTTGGGATCCCTTGACGTAGTAAACATCCACCGAGGTCAGACCCTCTCTCCATGCTCTAGAAAACACCCCAGCTGCAGTGGCCGCTTGATTCACTGATGCTTCATCCGGCTCCCTCCCATCCAGCTTGAGTACCACCACTGAGCCCCCCGGCATGTCAACGTGGAAGAACAGGTCGTTCTCGTCCAAGTACTTGGACACTATCTCGGCGTTGGTTTGGGCATCCCTCCCCCCTATCACTAGGAAGCCCCCCGATGTATAGAACCACCTGAATCTCTCGTACCATCGGAGCTTCCGTCTCTTAGTTGGGACTTTTTTGGAAGCCCTCTCCTTGGCTTCAGTCCTGAGCCTGTTAAGCTTCTCCTTCAAGGACAAAATGGCCGTATCGATCCTTTCATGCTTCTCCCTATACTTCTTCGCCCTGTTATAGTACTCGGAAGCGTTTTCAGTGGCCGATTTGAGCATGTCTAGCTCGATCTCTCGACCATCCAGATTCAACACGACCTTGCCGGACTTTCTGTCAACTGAAACTATGGGAGGAGGCGAAATCCCCTTCCTAGCCTTCTTCAGCGCCTCATCCACCTCGGTCAAGTGGAGATATATGAGATCGCCCATAGACCTGTATTCCTCCGCCTTTTCCGCATACTCCTTCTTCAGCTCTTCCTGCCTTTGAATCTCAACCTCCAAAGATCTTATCTTCTGGTCTTCCTCATATTCAGGCCTTTCAGCGGTATAATAGAGCTGAATCGCTCTAGATAGACTGTGTATGGACCTCCTCTCCATCTGGAGGTGATGTAGTGGGAAGGCCGAGAAGTTCACCACTTCACTGTCCTGAACGTAAATCATGGGTTCCGTCTCCCTATTGAGGAACGAATGGATCAGATCGGCCAGCTCAGCGATAAGAGCCTCGATCTCGGGTAGAGGTGACTTCAGATCCACACCCATCAGGTGAGAGATCTCGTCCATGTAAGGGGGGCCCACCCCGAAGGACCCTATAAGTACCTTCCACAGGGGCAGTCTCTCCTTTACACCCTTCCTGAGGAGCGTTAGTACGGCATCCCTGTCACTGGGATCCAGCTCAATCCCCGGACCAGCTGGTGGCCGGTAGATATCGCCAGGCCTGATAGATCTACCCCTAAACTCGACTCTCTTGAGGGGCAAGAGGATCTCACCCTCCTGAACAAGTATGAGATTCCCTCCACCGAACAGCTCCACCACAAGCTGCATATCACCGAAAGATAAACGAAGGATTCTCTCGACTCCTACTTGGGATATCTCTGTGAATCTCCTACCCTCTAAGTGCTTTCTGAGGGCCATGATGAATGGGGGCGGGCTCCGAGGTTTCGGCCACTTGAGGTCTGTCAGAAAGATGAAACCGCTCAGGTCGATCACGAGTTCCTTGCTCCCATCAACTTCCGGGTAGAAGAAGAGGGAAAAGACACCTTCATCCAACAGGTAAGCCTTCTTAAGTATCTTACCATCCAGTGAGAGCAGCTCTCTGACCAGATGCCTGAGATCCAGACCAGTAACCTTTCTCTTCCGTCCCATACAGCCTTTCTCAGGCCAGCTCTCTTTATATATTCAATTGGTTACTGGGGCATGATGAAGCCAAAGCACAAAGTCTATTACCTCAGGGTAGCCCTATTATCCCTAGTTGGGCTAGTGAGCGGTATCGCTGGACTCACTCCGATGGAGGGGCTGAGCCTCTTCTTGCTTGCTTACTTCCTCGTTACACCCCTATCCCTCAAACTCTGGGGGGACGAACTGAAGGACCTTGGGCTGATGAAACTATACAGAGAGGCCTTGGGATCATCGTTCCTGGCTCTCCTCCTGATTTGGACCCTAGTCATTAATCTGATGGGTCCGGGAGTCCCCATCTACGTGGTGAGGGCATCTCAGGGTGGTATATATCCCATACAGACGATAGATGGTCGGATCGTTGGTCCCGGCGAGAGACCCCTAGCCGGATACAATGCCGTCTATCTGAAGCTCACGGACCACAACATAGAGGACATATACATCGGTTCTTACGCCAAAAAGGGAGACCTAACGAAGGTCATACTAGGTCGCACAGAGGTAACCCTGTCTAAAGGAGAGATACACATCTCCGGCGTCTACAACTTGTCGATCGGGTCAGACTATAAGAGGATGAGCAAGCTATTGGGGAACATAACAATATTCGTGAACGGGACCCTCGTCATAAATGGGACTATGAAGCTCAATCCCGGTGAGACCAAAGAGTTTACCTACAACTCCACCATGATGGAGGTGTCCCATACCGCTCCCGGCGTCCTCGACGTAGAGATAGACTCAACGAGGGGCAGGATTACCGAGTACCCCGTTTCAGTCTTCATAAGCTCAATAGAGGAGAAGGAAGGCTATATCTTCGTTTTTGATTCAGTTAAACCGTTTTGGAAGACTAGGACGGCTAGGGTAGATGACAGCTACGTTGTCGTCCTGCCCCCGGGGTGATATTGTGGGCAGGAAGCTGGTCGATGTCGAGGCTGATGTGGGGTTCGAGGTATGGGCTAACGACCTGAACTCCCTCTTCGAAGAGGCAGCCCTCGCCATGTACGAGGTAATGGTGGATGTCGAGAGCGTTAATCCAGTTGTAGGGAAGGAGCTGGAATTGGAATCCGAGGACCTTTCCCTACTCCTCCATTCATGGCTGTCAGAACTCCTATTCATCACGGATGTGGAGGGGTTGGTGTTCTCGAAGTTTGAGGTCACGATCCAAGGTACCAAGCTCAGAGGCAAGGCGTGGGGCGAACCGGTGGATCCCGAGAGGCACAAGCCCAAGACCGAGGTGAAAGCGGTCACCTACTACAAACTCAAAGTGGAGAAAGAGGGAGACCTCTGGAGGGCCGTGGTTATTTTGGATCTCTGATATACAAGGACGGCATCGAATATGCCGCTGAAGTTCGCTGTCTCCACAGGAGAGGGCCCCCCTGACATACCAAACTTTAATAAACCCCAAGCTTGTCTTGTGTTGGAAAGTTAACGGGGTGCTAGTGATGCCCAGAAGACACGGTTCGCTACAGTTCGCTCCTCGGAAGAGGGCTAGAACTCAGAAGGCAGTCTTCAGATCCTACCCTGAACTGCCCCTTGAGGAGCCGATCCTAGTGGCCTTCCCGGGCTATAAGGTGGGTATGGTTCACGTCTTGATGAAGGAGGATAGGCCTGGTAAGCTCAACATAGGTCAGCCAGTGACCTTGGCCTCCACCGTAGTGGAGACCCCCCCAATAGAGGTTGTCGGCTTCAGACCCTACGTGGGAACCTACTACGGGATGAAGGCCGTGACCACAGCCATCAAAATCGAGCAGAATGATCTGATCTCCAGAACTCTCACTATAGGCGATGGGGTTGACAACTGGGACGAGGCCCTCGCCAAGGTGGAGGCTAACAAGGATAGGATAGAGGAGGTCAGGATTCTAGCCTACACCAGGCCTGATCTGGCGGGGATACACAAGAAGAAGCCAGAATTCCTTGAGATCCCGATTAAGGGCGGTTCCATGGATAGGAGGCTTGAGTACGCCCAGTCCTTGGTTGGCTCTAAGGTCAAGGTGAACCAAGTCTTCAAGGCGGGACAGCTGGTGGATGTCACCGCGGTCACCAAGGGGCACGGGTGGCAGGGAGTCGTCAGGAGGTTCGGAGTCGAGCTGCTCAGGCACAAGGCCGGCAAGGGTAGGTGGAGGGTCGGGAGCTTGGGATCTAGGCATCCGCCCTACGTGACTTGGAGGATCCCGAGGGCTGGCCAGACTGGTTACCACAAGAGGACGGAGTACAACAAGAGGATACTGATGATTGCCGATCTGTCAGAGGAGGGGGCTCTGAACGTAACGCCTAAGGGTGGATTCAAGAATTACGGGATCCTGAAGAGCCAGTATGTGATCCTCTCCGGATCGATACCCGGTCCAACGAAGAGGTTCGTGTTCATGAGGCATCCGATAAGGCCCAAGTACGAGGAACTTCCAGAGCCCGAGATAAGCTATGTGAGCTCCGTGGGCTGGTTGAAGAGGTGATTACATGGCCTCGGTTCCGGTGTTCAATCTGAACGGCGAGAGAATAGGGGAGGTGGAGCTTCCCTCCATCTTCGACATGGAGGTCAGGCCCGACACCATAAGGCGGACCTACCTGTCCCAACTGACCGCTAGGATACAGCCCCAAGGTAGGGATCCCTTGGCCGGACTCAGGACGTCGGCTGAGTCTTGGGGGGCAGGTCACGGAGTGGCTAGGGTGCCTAGGGTGAAGGGTAGGGGCTACCCCGCCGCCAGCAGGGCGGCTAGAGCGGTCATGACCGTGGGCGGCGCGAAGACCACGGCACCCAGATCTTGGAAGGTCATCTGGGAGAGGGTGAACAAGAAGGAGAGGAAGCTGGCTATCCTATCGGCCATAGCGGCGACTGGGAGGATAGACTTGGTCAAGGCCCGGCATAGGGTGGATCTGGACTATGTCCCCTTGGTAGTGACGGACGATCTGGAGGGCATATCCAAGACGTCCGAACTCCACTCCCTGCTGCTGAAGCTAGGTCTGAAGGACGAGCTGGATAGGACCAAGAGGAGGTTCAAGAAGATAAGGGCCGGACGGGGGAAGATGAGGGGAAGGGTCAGGCAGAGGGCGAGGGGCCCGCTTATAATATACCTCAACGAGGGCTCTCCAATAGCTAGAGCTGCCAGGAACATACCTGGAGTTGATGTAGTCGCTCTCAGGAACCTGAGCGTGATCCACTTGGCCCCGGGAGGTGTTCCCGGGAGACTGACCGTATGGACGGAGGGAGCCCTCCGTTCCCTGGAGGAGGTGATGGGTATTGCCTAAGATAGGCGACTTCGATCCCTACAAGATACTGAAGGCCCCCATCTCCACCGAGAAAGTTGTTAGGATGATCAACGAGGAGAACAAGCTAGCTTTCTTCGTGGACAGAAGGGCTAACAAGAAGGAGATAAAGAGAGCTGTTGAGGAAGCCTTAGACGTCAAGGTAGAGAGGGTGTGGACCATAATTACCATAGACGGCAGGAAGAAGGCATACGTGAAGCTCAGTCCCGAGTATAGGGCCTCGGATGTCGCTGCCAAGCTGGGCATAATAGGGTGATGGTATGGGTAAGCGTATACTGGTTCAGAGGAGGGGAAGGGGAGGTATCCAGTTCAGATCTAGGGATCATCTCAAGATAGCTCCCGTGAAGTACCCGCCTCAGATAGGAATGAACGGCCTCGTTAGGGGAGTCATAAGGGAGATACTACACGAGCCAGGAAGGCACACCCCGATCTCTCTAGTGGAGCTCGAAGATGGCACCAAGTTCTATTACGTGCCTCCGGAGGGAGTATACGAGGGTCAGGAGATACAGATAGGTCCTGGAGCCGAGATAAAGACGGGAAACGTCCTTCCCTTGGCTGATATACCTGACGGGACCTTGGTCTCCAATGTGGAGATAAGGCCGGGAGATGGGGGAAAGATAGCTAGGAGGAGCGGGACCTACGCTCTAGTGTTCTCTCACGAGGGAGATAGAGTCCTCTTGAGGCTTCCCTCTAGGAAGGAGAAGTTCGTGGATGCCAGATGCAGAGCCACCATAGGCATAGTGGCTGGTGGCGGCAGGATAGAGAAGCCGTTCATGAAGGCGGGTCTCAAGTATTACCACGAGAGAACCCATCCGAAGAGGTGGCCTGTGGTCAGGGGTGTGGCCATGAACCCAGTCAGCCACCCGCACGGTGGTGGATCCCACAAGAGACCTGGCAAGCCTACAACTGTGGCTAGGACGGCTCCGCCAGGACAGAAAGTTGGACATATAGCTGCTAGGAAGACGGGTAGGGCCAAGAGGAGGGCTGGCCTCTGAGCCCAACCTTTATTTATGGCTCAAGTATGGGGTGACATGTATGTCCTCCAAGGAATTCAGGTACAGGGGTTATACGCTGGAGCAGCTCCAGAGCATGACCCTAGATGAGCTGGCAGAGGTGATGCCAGCTAGAATCAGAAGAACTCTGAAGAGAGGTCTCTCTCCTGAGAACAAGAAGCTCTTGGAGAAGATCAGGAAGTACAGGAACAAGGGCATAGACAAGGTGATAAGGACACACAGGAGGGACATGCCCGTCCTCCCTGAGATGGTGGGGGCGAAGATAGCCGTCCACAATGGGAAGGAGTTCGTCGAGATAACCATAGTCCCCGAGATGATAGGACACTACTTGGGAGAGTTCGCGATGACCAACAGGATAGTGAGGCACGGTAAGCCCGGTAAGGGAGCCACCAGATCAAGCAAGTTCGTGCCACTAAAGTGATTCACCTTTTTATTCCCCCTAATCATTTATACCGGAATCCGGAGCGCCGCTCGAGCCGGGGTGGCCGAGCCAGGACCAAGGTGCCCGCCTTGAGAGCGGGTGGCCCTCCGGGCCGCGAGGGTTCGAATCCCTCCCCCGGCGCTACACCTTGGGAAGCAGCTCCGGAGCGTTCCTCATTATGGCCACTCTGGGCTTACCCTCCAATAATTTCAGTTCAGAGTCTATGGCCTCCTGCAGATCTCCATACCAAGAGAAGCCAAGAGACCTAGCTTCTTCCTCGGAGATTCCATCGGAGACTAGGACTACCTTTATCCTAGATCTCACCTTAGACCAGACCATGGAGTTGGCAGCGCCCACGGGATCCTCTATCTCTCCCCTCCTGACTTTGGCATCTATCTCCTCCGGACTCAATCCAGCCAGCTCTAGGACCTCTGGGTGAGTGACAGCCACGCCCTCAGGGCAGGGTGTAGCGAGTATGAGGATTCCCCCATCCCTGAGGACCATCTCAGCTGGATATAACGATTTGTGGGCCTGCCAGAACTCTATGTCGGCTGGATAGCTGCTGGCGATCACTAAATCGAGGTTGCTGGGAGCCTCCACCTCATACACGCGTCTAGCCTCATCGACCGCCTCGGAAAAGACCTCCCTGACACCGCCCGCGCCCACCCAAGTGGGCCTCCCAATCCCATCGACGACTACCTCCACCAATCCCCTCAGTCCAGCCCTCTCTGCAACCAAGTCCATGAGTGCCCTCACAGGGTTCTCTTTCATTCCCAAGAAGCTCCTCCTCAGTCTAGCGCTGAGCAAGTGCATGTCTCCCACAGTCCTCTCACCGGACACACCGGGCAGGACTATCTTAGACCCACCTGAGAAGCCGGAGACATGGTGAGGAGTAACCATTCCCACGCCTATAGAGAAATCCACCTTCATGAGGACGTTGCTCACCTCGATGGGAGACCCGTCAGGCATCGATCCTACTATAGCTTGCTTTTCCGGATCCCTATAGTCGGGTTGAACGACCTCGACCCTCTCCATCGCCTCCCCATACTTCCTCTCCAACTCCCCTTGGGTCATGGGCCTGTGCGTTCCCAACGCGGCCAGCAGCAGAATGTCATCATCACTCAGGCCAGCTGAATTTAGGTAGTCTAGGAGGTGCGGGAGGATGTCCGCAGTGGGAGTCGGTCTTGTCACATCGTCGGCAATTATAGCCACCCTCCTACTTGGGCGGATAATCTCATCCAAGCCTCTCAAGGCTCGTTGTAGTGCTCCTCGGGCATCCTCGAGGGGCGTAACATTGTTGGGACCCATTTCAACTACTTGAGCCTCATCGGGGAGGTGGAAGCTCAGGTAGCGCTCCCCGTACTTGAGGGAATAGTGGACCATCTCTACTCAGCCAACCTAAATGCCAGCTCTAAAGCCTTAAGCATGCTGCCCTCATCGGCCACGCACCTGCCGACTATATCGTAGGCCGTACCGTGATCCACGGAGGTCCTCACATAGGGCAGCCCCAGCGTCACATTGACTGCTCTACTGAAGCCAATTATCTTAGCCGGTATGTGACCCTGATCGTGGTACATGGCCACGACAGCGTTGAACTCCCCCCTTAGCGCCCTGAGGAAGACAGTGTCAGGTGGTAAAGGGCCTTCTACCCCGATCCCTTCGCTTCTGAGCTCCTTCACGGCAGGACCTATGATTTCGATCTCCTCCCTTCCTATCACACCGCCATCTCCGGCGTGGGGGTTCAACCCCGCCACCGCGATATTAACCTCCTCACCCAACCTTCTCAGGAAAGAGGCCGTCAGTCGAACGGTCAGGTAAATCTCCTCCTTACTTATGGAGGTTGGGACGTCCTTCAATGGGATATGAGTGGTGACGTGGCTCACCCTCAATTCGTCCAAATACAAGAGCATCTTGACTTTCACACCTCCGGCCAGCTCCGCGAGTAACTCTGTGTGACCGGTGAACCTGATTCCAGCCATGTTAACGGCCAGCTTGTTCACGGGTCCGGTCACTAAGGCGCTGGCCTTACCCTTCCTCACTAGTTCCGCCGCCCTCACAACATACCTGTATGAGTAAGCACCACCCTCGGGAGTCGCCCTACCCTTCTGGACATCCTCGCCACCCATATCTATCACTGGGACGCTGTCCACAAGGTGAGTCGGCTCATCGACGGATAAGAACCTCAACTTCAGACCGCAGAGCTCCGATACTTCCTCGAGACACCTCTTACACCCCACCACTGTGATGGGTTTCCCGCCACCGACTCGGGCGAGGGACTTCGCGACGACCTCGGGACCTATACCAGCGGGATCACCCATCGTTATCAAGATCGGCCTCACGTAACCACCTCCTCACCCTGATTAACGTGGTCTCCGTTCCGAATCCTCCCGCCTTAGTTACTATGGGCAGACCATCGAGCGGTCCACCCACTATCCATCCAGCGGCAAGCCCCTCCTCTGGAGGTTCCCCTATCTTTACACCTGTTATCCCCATTCCCTCTACCAATCTCTTGAGAGTCTCCCCACCTATCACCACCAACCCTTCAATCTCGTAAAGCAAACGGCGGATCTTCTCAAGGGTGCTGGGCTTCACCTTGGCTAGGCTGAAGCGAATTGCCGCATCTCCTCCCTCCCTAAGTACTCGGGCGGCCTCCTCTATACTGGAATTGTCAGCCTCCAGAACGGGTATCTCCTTTGAGAGGGCTTTGAGCTGCCTGACTGCTACCTCATTCTCCGATCCGGATACGAATAGGATAGGACCGTTTGCTCTAGGGACCTCTCCCTTTTCCGCTCCTATCAACTGGGCCAGTTCCAGAGCTAGCCCTGCGCTACCTCCCATCACTCGATAGTCGGAAATCTCACGGAAGAAGAGGGACAGCGCCCTTCTGTCGGGGACCTCCTTGGCGATCAGAATACCCGAATCATCCTCTCCCCAGTAACCCACCGTCAGATCGGGAGATGTGGCCCTCACTATCTCCTCTATCAAGGAGGAGACAATGGGTAGCTCTCTCACGTATTCCGTCTCCTCTAAGGGAACGCCTCGAACGTACAGTCGACCGTTTAGCACGATCCTTCCCTGCTCGGGGTAAGCCGGGGTGAAGGGCAAGGGGGATTCTAACATCGAAACTATGGGGCTCAGCTCGGCACCTATGTTCCCCCTCATGGTGGAATCCACCTTCTTGTACAGGTACCTCGGACTGGTTAATTCTAGAACGGCCTCTAAGATCTCTCTGATCCTCCTTTCAGCCTTCTCAGGGACGGCAAGCCTAGTATCGGTGCTCAAGGATACGCATTTCCATTTATATCCGGCGAATTCTCGGTTAAAGGCGACAAAAGAACCGCGCCCAAACTTAGATGCCGTGTCTAAAGCGCCAGTTAAATCATCAGCTAGGATCAGTACATCCATCAGGGGGCTATGAGGGGAGGTTCCCCTAAAACAGTTGTCTAGGTACTCAGGTAGTCAGCATGACTATGCTTATCTTGACGTCCTCGGGGATGGTGACCCCCATTATGCTCCTGATATACCTCTCGTCAGGGTTAGGAATGTCTATTATGCGCTTGTGGATCCTCAGCTCGTATTTGTCGTACCTGTTCGTCCCTTCACCCGAGGGATTCCTGAGAGCGGTAACCCTGAGCCTCTTGGTCGGCAGGGGTATCGGGCCCTTGACCCTGACCCCCATCTTCTCGGCCATCTCCTTGAACATCCTGCTCACTTGGTCCAAGCTCTTGGGATTGGTGCTGACCATCTCTATCCTCAGTACCTCGGGCATTTTACCACCACTCACCGGGACATCTCACTGCTAAATAAAAATGATGGAGGGTTTACTTCTTCTTCCTCTCCATCGGAACCACATCGAGCACTATGCCAGCTGCGACGGTCATGCCCATGTCCCTGACCGCGAACCTGCCGAGCGGCGGGAAGTCGCTGTACTTCTCTATCACGAAGGGCTTCAGCGGCTGGAACTTCACTATGGCGGCCTCTCCCCTCCTTATAAAGCTTGGGTTCTCCTCAATGACCTGACCACTCCTCGGATCGATCTTCTTCTCTATGGATACCATTTTGCAGGCCATGTGTCCGGTGTGGGCGTGTATTACGGGCGTGTAGCCTGGAGCTATAGCGGTCGGGTGCTGCAGCACCACAATCTGGGCGGTGAACTCCTTGGCGACAGTGGGCGGGTTGTCAGGATGGCCTATGACATCGCCCCTCTTGATCTCCTTCTTATCGATGCCCTTGATGTTTATTCCGATGTTGTCTCCGGGCTCGGCCTTGTCTAGCTTCTCGTGATGCATCTCTATACTCTTGACCTCCGCGGTCTTACCGAGAGGCTCTATGATTATGGTGTCACCGGGCTTAATCACTCCGGTCTCCACCCTACCGACCACGACGGTACCGACTCCGGTTATGGAGAACACATCCTGTATGGGTATCCTGAGGGGCTTGTCCACCGGCTTGGGTGGCGCGGAGAACGTGTCGAGCACCTCATAGAGAGTCGGACCGTTGTACCAAGGCATGTTCTCGCTCTTCCTGACCACATTGTCTCCCTTCAGACCGCTCACGGGGATGAACTGTATTTTGTCGGGGTCATACCCTACCTTCCTGAGGAGCTCGGCCACCTGAGACTTGACCTCCTCGAACCTCTCCTTGCTGTAGTTCACGGTCGGATCGTCCATCTTGGATATGGCGACAGCAAGTTGATTGACTCCAAGAGTCTTGATCAGGAAGACATGTTCTATGGTCTGAGCTTGGACGCCCTCACCAGACTTGGCGGAGACCACGAGTATAGCGGCGTCGGCTTGGCTGGCCCCGGTGATCATGTTCTTGACGAAGTCCCTATGTCCAGGGGCGTCTATTATCGTGATCATCTTATGTGGCGTCTCGATCTTGGTATGGAAGAGGTCGATGGTCATACCCCTCTCTCTCTCCTCCTTAAGCCTGTCCACGAGCCAAGCGAACTGGGCGTCAGCTGCCTGCTCCTCGGGAGGAAGCTCCTCCACTAGCTGGAGGTCGAAGAACATCCTCCCTATCAGCGTCGACTTTCCGTGGTCGACGTGTCCCACGAAGATCAAGTTCACATGTTCCTTCTCGGCCATCTTATCACCCTATCACCTACGGATATCTCTACCGGTCCATGACTGTGCGCATTTTTAAACCTAAACGTAACCCCCGAATCTGAGGGCCGAACATGAAACCGATCGAATCCACTCTGGATAGTTACAGGGAATTCACCGCTTGGATGGCGGTTATCCCGGCTCTCACGGTCTTCCTAGCGACCTTCCTATCCATGAGGATCACTTTGGTGAGTAGGGAACTGGGAGCCATGCTGAGCGTTCTGTTCATGGTGATAGCCCTCTTCCTCTTCATAATGTCTGACAGATATGTTAGGAGGATAGTATTCTCTGAGAACCTGAATGAGAGCGAGTTGGGGGCTCTGTACAGGAAAGCCGCTTACTACTCCGGTCTCATGATACCCTTAGTGGGCTTCATATCGGCCATACTCGTGGGTTACCCAGACGCGCCCTTCACGGCACTATCTTTCATGATAATATCCCTCAGCGGCTTAGGATCCGCTTGGAAGAGGTTCTCCGACAAGATGACTGGAAAGCTGGTCCTCCCTAAGGGAGGATCAGACGAGTCCTTCAAGGAAAAGAAGAGGAAGAAGAAAGGGAAGGACTAACCGCTCACATAGCTACGACCTTCTCCACTTCTCTCAAAAACTCCTCAGCTTTGGAGCGGTCGTCCGATTCCACGAGGACCCTTATCTTGGGTTCTGTCTTGGAAGGGCGTATCAGTCCCCAGACCTCCAGGTCGGAGAGTCGAACTCCATCGGTCAGATCGATCTCCATACCTCTTCTCTCACCGAGAGATATGAGATCCCTCTTCAGCGAACTCCAGTCCCTCCTTTTCGGGAAGTTAGCTCTTATCGTGTGATACTTGGGGAGCTCGGAAACCAGCTCGCTTATGCTTCTTTTCTTGGAGGCCATTATCTCTAGAATGAGTGCCGCAGCAAGAGGACCGTCCCTCCCCATGTGGAAATCAGGCAGTATGACCCCTCCGCAGCTCCCCTCACCGCCCACCGTAGCACCTATCTCCCTCATCTTATGAGCCACGTAGGCCTCGCCCACGGGGGTTCTGTATATCTTAGCACCCCTCCTCCTCGCAATGTCATCGAACATCTTGGAAGAGGCCACGTTCACCACGAGAGAGCCTCCGCCTCTCCTCTCCAAGATGTAGTCGACGACCAGCGCGAGGGTGATGTCCTCGGATAGTACCTCTCCACTCTCAGTTACAAGGGTAAGCCTGTCAGCGTCGGTGTCATGAGCGAAACCCACATCCGCTCCGGTCGATACAACGACCTTGGACAGGTCTCGTAGAGTATCAGGCCTAGGTTCCATCTCCCTGACGAATATCCCGGGAGACGAGTTCAGCGTGTTGACCTTACATCCAAGTGATTGGAAGAGGTAGGGCGTGACATAAGCACCGGCACCCCCGTTGACATCCAGCACCACCTTGAAGCCCGCCTCTGAGATCACCTCGATGCTAACGAAGTTCAGTAGGTCCTCTAAGTAGTCCCCAGTGACATCTACGACCTCCTCCATGCCTATATCGTTCCAAGGAACCGACCTGAATTCCTCCCTCTCGAACCTCTCCCTGAGCCTCTCCATGTCATCCGGATGGAGGAGGAGCCCACCTCTACCTATCAGCTTCAAGGCGTTCCATTCAGGGGGGTTGTGGCTGGCCGATATGATGATACCGCCATCCGCATCGTACCTCTCGACGGCCCATTCAATCGTGGGAGTCGGGGCTATGCCTATGTTGAGCACATTGACCCCCGCAGAGAGCAGGCCTGACACGACCGCCTTGTCCAGTACGTACCCGCTGGGTCTTGTGTCCCGCCCAACGACCACCAAACTTCCCTTTCCTAGTTCCCTACCGAAGATGTTGGCTATCTTCTCGACTATAACCGAGTCGATGCCATCTCCGAATATCCCCCTTATGCCAAGGGGTGTGAATATCAGGGTCATTCGATCACCTCCCCCGCTTCCTCGCCTTCACTCCCTTTCCACCCAATCCTCTCCTGTGAAAAGGACATGTAGGCCTTGACAGAGGGCAGGATCACTGACAGCAGAATGATCACTCCGACGATGCTGGCTAGAGGCTCTAGCGGGCTCGACCTCATGATCACCACTAGGCTCGTCCCCATGATGTTGAGGACCCCTCCTATGGCGAATCCCGCCACGAAGGGGACTGCAGTCTCCCAGAAGAACTCCTGACCCCCATATCTCCTAGTCAAATATCTGAGCAGGCTGGATATCATGTAGAGGATGGCGTATTGGGGTATCAAGAGGCCGAACAGCACTCCAACGGCGCTTATGCCCAGCCATGGTACGCCTCCCCTCAGCAGGAAGACGATAGCTCCTATTGCGAGACCCTCCAAGAAGTACTCCGGCTTCCATCCAGCTAAATCGCCCATCACAGAGAGGAGACCCACATTCGGGTAGATGGGGGAGGCCATATCTAATGGCTTCTTCGCCGCTCCCCAGGCGTGGAACGATACCAGTAGAAGGACTCCTCCCACCACGGCTCCAAACAGGAGTCCCATGAGCTGAGCCCTGAACATCTCCCTGGCCCTCATACCTATGGATTTAGCGTATTTGAAGCTCTCCACCGAGGCAGTGGGTTGAGCTGACACAGTGTCGGTCATCATGGCTGAAGACGCGCCCGAGAAGAACGCATCGGAGGAGGCGCGCTGGAACATGCCTGAAGCGAAGAACGCGTTGTCCACGATGCCCCTGATTCCCAAATCCACTGGGATTATCCAGTTACCCATTCCTATCGTCCACACGTAGCCGTGCCAGTACATGAGGTGCAGGATGACGAGCGCAAGGGCTATGAGCGGGCTGACCCCCAGAAGCATTATCATAAGGGTGCTGGCGGCGAAGGTGAGCAACCATCCAATCACGAGCCACTTTCTCGTTAGGGGCTCGTCCTCCCAGGCCCTCCAGCTATCCCTTATATATCTGTACCCGAGTATGAGGGGGATGAGTCCCACAGCCAGATAGAGGCCCGTTGATATGTGATACCACGGAAGAGGCCCATTCACTGCAGCATTTGATGAGTAAAAAGCGAAATCATGCCCCGGTTCATAAGGCAAGAGACCCATTCTCACAAGTACGGGTGGAACCAAGAGGAAGGCCACTATGGCAGTCGCCCACATGGACACCTGAATCTCTAAAGGTATGAGAAACGCCCAAGCCAGCAGATCCGGGGTTATCTGGGTCCCGGGGTCCATGCCAAAGGCTCCTCCTGGGAAGAACTGCTGAAGCCAAGGTGTCAGATCGATCCTCAGCTCGGCAGCCGGGAAGTCCTCCCATATCGCTTGGAGGAGGTGTCCCTTCTGGAAGAGGCTGATGCCGAATCCAGCTAATAAGCCGAGCCACAGCCACCTGAGACTCTCTCCCCTCTCCTTAACCAGTTGGGAGAACTTGGCACTGACCGTGGCCACTGGAAAGATGAGTTTCTCCTTCTCTAAGTAAAATCTCCTGAAGGGTATGATGTTGAGGTAGGAAAATAGGGACAGGATCACAGCGAAGAGGATGGCGTAAGTTAAGGGGGGTATCCAAGCAGACCAGTTGATCCTCCCGCCCAGCAGCAGGGCCCTCAGTGCTTCCTGATCCTTGGGAACTAGGAACTCGGGGAGTATTCCCCTCAAGGGGAAATCCTTTGCTAGCCCAGCTCTGGCCCAAGATGGCAGGATGTACTGCCAACCGACGAAGAGTACTGTGATGACCTCTATGGACCCGAATATGACACCCATTTCCCCGATAGACAAAGCATTTCCCTTCACAGTGGAGAGAGCGTAGGCCAAGGTGAGCACCACCAGAGCAGCCTCGCCGGTCCAGCTGTAGCCGGCTGCGCTCCTCATGACCGTCTGGGCGAAGAGCATGAACAGGCCGAAGGCTAGGGAGAGAGTTATAGACCTGAAGGTGAATGCACCCCCAGTTAGACTACGTTCTTTCATTTCTTCCAAGAGATTCCCCTCCTCTCACACCCTAGATGATCAGTCCACCTTTAATACTTAGGTACTCGTCGGTCATCGACCGAGAGAAATCCCTCTTAACTCCTTCCGACTCCCTCAGGGTATCCACAACCTCCGGCAGGGGAAGCAGGTATCCCAGCAGGGAGATCATCTCGGCCTCCCTCCCCATCACTTTCACGGAGCTGAGAAGAACATTCACAGAGAAGATGGAGTGGGGAAAGGACACGGGCAGAAAGGCGCACAGATCTTGCAGGTATATATCTTCACCGGAGATACCAACCACCCTGGAGGATCTGAGGAGAGACTCTTTGACCTCCCCCAAGCTTAAATTTTCTCTCAGCTTCACGGCCAGACGGAATGCCCTGAAGTACGGGCAGCAAAACAGTTCGTCGCTTATCCCCTCGACGGAGATGTCCTGAAGGGGGAGACCCAAGGATAACCTCTCGAGCAGTACCTCATATGGCCTCACGACCATGCCGGAGCTGCCGTAAGAGATCCTTACGGAGTATTCCCTAGAGCTATACTCCAAGAAGGCATCGGTCCCCTCTATGAAATCATCTAGGAATCCAGAAACCTTTACCCCCATCTCTTTGAAAGGCTCTAGGCTGGACTCACTGCAGTAGATATCCAATCTCTTGGAAATCGGTCTGGAGAATGGAGTTATATCGTGATTGTAGGCTCCGATTACCTTGATGTCCGGCTGCCTCTCTAAACAGTCGGCAATGGGGATAGTATAGGGATCATGGCCCACTATCCCTACTCTCATCATCTCCTACTACTCTCCCTGAGAGCGTCTACGGCTGGCAGGGGGAGGCCAGCTAGCCCGTAGAGCACGGCCCCGCCAGCCGTGTAAACCCTGCTACCCTTTATCCCGGCCATGTTGGCTGCAGTGCTAAGGTGCCCGCCGCAAAGTACGGACTCCTTTGCATACTTTTCCATGGCCTTAACTATCTCCAGAGTACCTCTCCGGGATTCTGGCCTCTCGAAGATGCCCATTGGACCGTTAGCCACGGCCAAATCGGCTCCCTTTAATCTCTCCTTATATATCTCTATAGTACCCGAGCCTATGTCTGTTATCTTGCCTTCCTCCGGTACGGCGTAAACTGGCACATTTTCCAAGCTACCGTCCCTCATCTTCACGACGAAGTCGACGGGGTAGAATACCCTACCCTCCCCCAGCTTCAGTATTTCTCTAGCGGCGGGCAGAAGGAGGTCCAAGTCCCTTATCTTCTTGAGATCCCCATTGAGCTTGTGACCCGCTGCATGGGCGATTATGATGCCAAGAAGCCCGCCAGTCAGGACCTCTGCCGCCTTCCCGTTCCTGATGGCGTGAACCATGACTTTCAACTTGTCACTAACCTTGGCACCTCCAAGTATGAATATCCTCCTCCCCTTGATCGCGTCGATCTCGGCCATCTCAGCTATCATCTTCTGCATGTTCCTCCCGGCCGCAGCTGGCATTAAATAAGGGAATGCGACCAGAGATGGTTGACTCCTGTGCGCAGCCTGGAAGGCATCGTTGATGTATATATCGAAGAGAGGCGCCAGTCTCTGGACGAAGTGTGTCTTGATGAGATCCCGAGGGTCTCCCTCTATATTCTCCTCCGCCATGAACCTCAGGTTCTCCAGCAGGAGGACCTCACCTTGCCCTAGCTTCTTTATCTGCTCCCTTATCTCCTTGGATATGACGCCATCTACGTATCTGACCTCCAGATCCACCTCCTTACTGAGCTCTCGTGCGTGGGGTTCCGTGCTTATGAAATCGCTGCTTCCGGGTCTTCCTTGATGGGTGCCAATGACCACGGAGGACCCCCTCTCTATGAGTTCCTTGAGGGTCTTAGCTGCCTGCTTTATCTTCTCGTTGTTCATTATTTCTCCATTCTCCCCGATGGGGACATTCATATCAGCCCTTAGGAAGACCTTCTTGCCATCCAGAGAGAGATCATCAAGCGTCAAGACCTTCCTCGATCTCAAGGACGCCACCTCGCGGTTCTCCCTATTATGGAACCCGACCAGCGAAAAATTAAAAATTCATATAGTTTAGACCATACGCGCGTCATATTCAGTTAAAAGTATTGATAGTCACTCGTTGAAGAACTCGTCCAAGGCTTCTCCGCAGGGACAAGATCTCTCGATTGGTATCTTCCCTACTGTCCTCCTGAGGATCTCTGAGAGATCGTTTATCCTCTTGGAAAACGTCTCTAGGACTTCCTCATGTGTGAGTTTCACCCTGCCGCCTACGCCTGCCGCGTAGTTAGTTACCACGGAAATGCTAGCGTAGCACATGGCAAGCTCTCTAGCGAGCGCAGCCTCGGGACACCCGGTCATCCCAACTATGTCACCGCCCAAGATCCTCATGGCTCTTATCTCAGCTGGTGTCTCAAACCGGTTTCCCTCTGCGCACACGTAAACACCCTTATCTACAGTCTCCAAACCCAGCTCCTGAGCCGCCTCCTTTAAGGCTCCCCTTATCTCCGGGCAATAGGTATGGGGTGTCATGGATACGTGTACCACTCCCCCCACTTCCCTTCCCCTGACCTTGAGAATTGTTTTTCCATCATAGAACGTTACCTCCCTACATTTAGTTAAATCTATGAAATCATCGGGGATCACGAAGGTACCGGGAGCCAGCTCTGGGTCGATCGCCCCCACAGCGTTAGTGGCCATGATCCTCTCAACCTCTAACAGGTTCAGAGCGTATAGATTAGCCCTGTAATTAACTTTGAAGGGAGGGATCTCGTGCTTCTCACCGTGTCTGGGTATGAATGCTATCTCCTCTCCCCCGAACTCCCCTAGGAAGACCGTCACATCACCGAAAGGGGTGCCCAGTATTCTTCTAACAGGACTTTCCAGCAACCTGTAAATACCACTGCCTCCTATTATCCCTACTCTTACCATATTGGGCCCTCTCTTAACTCCTTTGTTTTCTACAGGATGTGGTAATTTTTATAACTCATGGTCGTCTATGACTCATGCCTGTATTTGGCAAGTGTAAAGTCGCATAGCACAGGAGGTGATTGTTGATGGCCCTAGCGACCATTGGAGGAAGACCCGTTCTGATACTGAAGGAGGGAACCACTAGGACCCGGGGTGAGGAGGCTAGGAGGATAAACATAATGGCTGCCCGCGCCATAGCGGATGCCGTGAAGACCACTCTCGGACCTAAGGGAATGGATAAGATGATAGTCGACTCCCTAGGAGATATAACCATAAGCAACGACGGAGCCACCATCCTTCAGGAGATGGAGGTGGCTCATCCCGCCGCGAAGCTCATGGTCAATCTAGCCAAGGCTCAGGATAAGGAGGTAGGAGATGGCACCACCACCAGCGTTGTGCTGGCTGGGGAGCTCCTCACCGAGGCCGAGAACCTCCTCCAAAAGGACATACACCCGACCATCATAATAGATGGATATGAGAAGGCCCTCAAGTTCGTGGAGCAGGAGCTGGAGAAGCTGGCCATAGAGGTCAATCCCGACGATGAGGAGTGGCTGAAGAAGGTCGCCGAGACTGCGATGAGCAGCAAGCTCATAAGTGCTGAGAAGAAGAGGCTGGCAGAGATCGCCGTGAAGGCCGTCAAGGCCGTCGAGGAGAGGAAGGGAGACAAGAGGTACGTGGATATAGATAATGTGAAGATAGTCAAGAAGAAGGGAGGAAGCCTCTCAGACGCCGAGTTCATAAGGGGCGTCGTTCTCGACAAGGAGGTAGTCCACAGGGACATGCCCAAGAGGGTGAAGGACGCTAAGATAGCTATACTCAACCTCTCTCTAGAGATAAAGAAGCCCGAAATAGACTTGGAGATCCAGATATCCTCGCCCCAAGAGCTCAGGGAGTTCATAGAGCAGGAGACTAGGATACTCAAGGAGAAGGTGGAGAAGATAGCCGCCACCGGAGCGAACGTTGTGTTCTGCCAGAAGGGGATAGACGAGGTGGCCCAGCACTTCCTAGCGAAGCACGGCATAATGGCCGTGAGGAGGGTCAGCGAGAAGGACATGCAGAGGATAGAGAAGGCTACCGGTGGGAAGATAGTGAACAACTTGGACGACCTCACCGAGGCAGAACTGGGTCACGCTGGCTTGGTCGAAGAGAGGAAGATAGGAGATGACAGGATGATCTTCATACAGGAGTGCGAGAACCCCAAGGCCGTGACCATACTCCTCAGGGCTGGCGCTGACACCATACTGGATGAAGCCGAGAGGGGACTGAAGGATGCCCTTTACGTGGTGAGGAATGTCGTGGAGGACGGCAAGGTGTTCTATGGAGGCGGCTCCATACAGGCCGAGCTGGCCCTTAGGCTGAGGGACTATGCCCACACCGAGAAGAGCAAGGAGCAACTGGCCATGGAGGCCTTCGCCAACGCACTAGAGAGTATACCTAGGATACTAGCCGAGAACTCCGGGATGGACGCCGTGGATGCCTTGGTGGAGATAAGGAACGCCCACAAGTCCGGGAACATATTCGTCGGTATAGATGCGGTGAACAGCAAGATAGCGGACATGAAGGAGCTGGGCGTGGTCGACACCTACAGAGGGGTCAAGAACGCCGTAGCTGCTGCCACCGAGACTGCTATACTGATAATTAAGACCGATGACATAATAGCGGCGAAGCCCTACGAGGAGAAGGGCAAGGGCAAGGGCGAGGAAGGAGAAGAGGAAGGAGGCAGTGAGTTTAAATCTGAGTTCGACTGAAAACGCGGGATGAAGCTAGTAGACCGGAAAAGTGGAAAGATCCTAGGCATAAACGCCTTCGATCTTTTTTTAATCTTGATAATTATTGCATTCGCTGGCTATTATGCCTACGAGAACCTGCTTCCCCCACCCCAAGAGGTCAACGCCTACTCTGGCCTTAATATCAGGAATGCGGCCCTAGAATTCACCAGACTCTCCACCATGGGTTACATAGTCGAGGCGAGGATAGACGGGGTGTGGACCGCTAATAGGACGGAGTTCCACGATGATGTTCTCATAACTTGGTCTTACGAGACGAGACTCTTCGGATGGTACAAAGGAAGGAGGATAACTATCGGAGGTCCTAACGCCTACGTGGAGGACATAGCCGCCTCGAAGATAACCTTCAAGACGACTGCTCCCTCGGTCATCAGGATATACACCTACCCGATAAAGGCAGACAGCCTCAGCGAGATAGCGGACAAGTTGGAGGAAATAAGCGGAAAGGTAGCGGGGGAGTATGGCGTCAGGGATATAAAAGCTAGGTCCTCGCTGGTCATTGACGTTCCCGGGCTCCAGCCAAACGCATACCTCTACACTCAGCTGAAGTGGAAGATCTACGAGAGGATCCCTTGGGGCTTCATCTACGTTTACTTGGGAGATTCCTTCATAACCATGAAGTTCGACTACACGCAGAAGGTGTCCCTCACATCCGATGATCTAAGGGAGATCGATTCCATACTCAGGGAGCTGGGAGTGAACTACACCAACGCAATGTTGGATGCCGCCTACGTATACATCGGTACGGAGGAACCTCTCACAGGGATCTCGGTATACGCCAACCTGTTAGATAACGCGAGACCCCTATCTGATGCCATAGATGTGACTAGGCTGACGTTCATCCCCAAGCCATAGGGGGGTCGTTTTGCTAGTTTCCTTCCTATTGAGATCGTTCAATACCTCCATCTTGGGGAGGATGTGGCGGAGGCTCGGCATACCCGAACTGGTCAGAACCAGTCTAACCTACAAGCTCCTCGTCGCCTCATATGAAATCCTCTCGTCAGCAGCTCGGTCCTCCATCTTCCTGAGAGCCCTCGAGAGGATCTGCAACTTCATTAACTCAATCATCTCAGGGATAAGCATGCTACCGCGTTGGAGGATGGATCTCCCGGTGGAGAGGTTAGTAGGGATACTGCTCTCTCCGTGGATGCTCCCTATGGGTCTTCTCATGTTCTTCTGGTCGTCGATGGTCCGGGTCTCAACCCCAACCATGATCCTAATTTATTTCACCGCACTCGTGATGGCCTCGGGGATATTCCTAGCCTATAAGGAGGAAGACCTTCGCGTTATCGATAACAGGGGGAAAGTTGTCCTCCTAGGTGCCGCCATGTTCCTGCTAGGTTATATAGCTTTCATAATACAGATATCTAGGGTGGGAGGCCTCCCTCTCTTGAACGATGAACTCAGGAGGGGTTTGTCTCCTCTCCTCAACTACTTGGCTTGGACCACCGTTCCCGGCACTGCATTTCTCCTTTCCTCGTTGGATTTGAGGAAATGCGAGGCCTACTCATTGACCCTGATGGGGTTTATTCCCTCGTTTTTCTTGGCCTTCAGGACTGAGATGATAGCTTATATATTGATGGCCCTCGTCGTCCTTTATCACAGGAAGGTGGTCGACTACAAACAAGTTTTCCTAGGACTACTGGTGGCTGCCGCTTTTTTCCTTGGAGTAGGTGCGATCAGATCGCTGACCACGGGTCTGGCCCAGAACCCACTTCTCTCGGTTCTCTACAGGCCGACCATCACGATAGCGGCCCTCGACACGATAGTCAGGCTCTACGCCCTAAGACCGGTTACCGGTGGGTGGGTGCATCTAGCAGCTCTATCCTCATTAGGACTAATCAGGGGTACGCGTTACGGCCCTAGAACCCTGATAAGCATCTATGTAGGAGGCAGGAGAACCGTGTCCACCACGGCGACCTTGATAGGCGGGCCTCTCTTGGACTGGGGGATATTAGGAGCGGTAGCAGCTTCCCTCATTTTCTCTTACCTACTGGCCCTAGCTTACAGGTTCTCCAAGAAAGCGGACTACCTGCTCGGCCCCTATTCTGTGCTGTTCGCCTACTTGGTCGTCGGGATAGAGACGGGGATACTGGATATCAACGTATACCTCTACCTCCTTATTGCCGTGATGGTTCTTCTCACCTCCCTGAGGCCGGAGAAATGAGGTCGCTCAGAGAAGTGATATACCCCGTCTCAGTGCACCCCACGATAGGCATACTTATGATCCTAGTGGCGATCCTCCTACTGGGCTCCCGAAGTTACGGGCTGGATTACGGGTGGGTGACGGTATCTGGGTTGGGCATTCTAGCCTTCCAATTAGGTACACTCACTGCCTCCACGGTCAGCGGCAGAAAATTACACGGGATATCACTCATCATCGGTGAAGTCTTGGTGATCATCCTGTTGGGGGTCTCCTTCAGGGAGATAACCCCTCTCCACCACCTAATAGCCTTGATATGGGTGGCCACGATCAACTTGGCTGCCTATATCATTGCACACAGCAAGGGCGAGACACCCATCTTCCAGCTACTGGTTTACGCCTCCGGAACCTTCTTCGTCGTGCACTCATTCCTCCAATACGGGGACTGGGAGATCATTAGGGAGCTACCTCTCACTCCCGTAGAGGGAGCCTTCGGGATGTTCCTGATCTTCATTTCCTACCCAAGCCTGTTGTGGAGGTTGATAGAAGGCGGACGCAGGCTCCTTCCTTGGGCCTTCCTGTCCCTGACCTCCGGCTTGATGGTGCTCCATGGATTCAGGGCGGATGTATTCCTGGTGATCCTGTCCACCTCCCTGCTTCTGGTCAGGAGGAAGGATCCCAAGGGCTTTGCACTCATGGTTATCCTCCTAGGATTGTTCGTCGCCGTCGGGGAGGTGAGATCGTACGTTCACGTGCCAACCTATGAGAGGGTTGCTTTCAGGCTTGCAACTACCTACTATTACTCTAAAGAGTTGTGTAGCTACTTCCTGACACCACTACCTGCATACGGGCCCTTCTGGCTCTCATCCATACCCCTGCATCCATCGCAATCCTTGGGTAGGGGGATCTTCGGCAAGGCCTACGGGATCACGCCCACCATGTTCATCGGCCTGCTTGTGGATCTGGGCCTAATAGGCATGACGGTCTTCTCCGTGCTGATGGGGTTTCTCTCGGGATACAGCTACCGCCTATCAATGGAAGGAGGAAACGACTTATTCTCGTACAACATAATATGGCCTATACTCATCACGAGGGCTGAGATAGGCTTCAGCCAGCTGGATATAGCCCTCATAGCTGGCTCGGTGGTGTTCGCCTCCTTAGCCAATCTTATTAATGGGAGTGATCAAGCTAGCTAGGTGAAGTGGGAACATGCCGTACTACTACCACGGTCCAGTAATGCCCGGAGGTAGGAAGCCTACCGGTGGTAAGGTAAGGAAGAGTAGAGGGAAGAGGAGAAGAGAGGCCGGTAGACCGCCAGCGTTCACGGTAGTGGGAGCTAGGAAGCTCAAGCCCATCAGGATAATGGGCGGTGGAAGGAAGCTCAGGCTGGTATCCGATCACGAGGTCAACGTGGCGCTTGGCGATGGAACCACAAAGAAGGTGAAGATACTAGATGTGATGGAGAACCCGGCCAGCAAGGTGCTGACTAGGAGGAAGATAATAACGAGGGGAGCGCTGGTCAAGACCGAGCTGGGCTTGGTGAGGATAACATCTAAGCCTGGCCAGCACGGGATCCTGAACGGGGTTCTACTGAGGGAAGAGGTTGCCTCGTAAGGGTCCCAAGGTAATATATCCCTCCTATTTCGATTCTAGGTTGAGCAGGTCCGAGGGCAGGAGGGTACCTCGCTCCCTTGCTGTGAGGAAGCCGACCCTCCAAGATTTGGTGAGCGCCCTGAAACACCTCTCCTTGGAGTACGAGGTGGAGGAGAAGCACAGGCCCTCGAGATGGTACAGGTTCGAGGGGAGGGTGAAGGTGGTCTACCAAGGAAGCAAGGAGGAACTCCTTAAGAAAGTGGCCGAGACAATCAGGAGGTCTAGGAAGTGAGGGTGCTGGGAGAGGTCGTGAAACTGACTAGATCTAGGAACTTCCTAGTGAAGATGAAGCCCCCGGTCAAGGAAGACCTTAAGGACAAGAGGGTCGTCTCCGAGGATCTGCTCCTCGTTGGGGTGGTCAGCGACGTAATAGGACCGGTTCACGAGCCGTACGCGCTGGTGAAGATCGTGTTACCCCTGGACAAGGCCAAGGAATTCGTGGGTAAGAGGCTGTACTTGGTGGAGCGTAGGGAGGAGAGCAGGCTCATAATCTACCCAGATACCTGAGGATCCTCTCTACGAGCTTCTCCGCAACTCTCTCAGCCACCCCCCTCTCTATCCAGAGGACCTCCGATAGAGAGCATATTTCCTCAACGAATTTGATTTTGGAGATGGGAGCGGTGCCGAGAGCCGCCCTATCCGACCTCCACAGCTTCCTCACGACCTCCACGAACCTATCCGAGAACAGTTCCATCTTACCGATCTCATCAACCAAGACTAGGTCGCATTCCCTTATCGAGTTCTCCAAGGCAGGAATTGCCACCTTCTCAAAGAGATCTATTCTGACACCATATTTGGAGATTTTAGGACCATCCCTGTAGCTGACAGAGGCGAACAGGGATCTCTCCCCCGTCAGCAGGTTCTCCACCTCAAATCCTATTCTCCTTCCTCCAGACCTGACCTCTGGAGTCCTTATTCCCCCTACTCTCACTCCTAGGTTCTCTAAACGCTCCTTTACTATCATAATGGCCGTAGATTTTCCAGATCCCGGTTTACCCCTTATAATATACTTACCCTCCCTCCCCATGATGGAACCCTCGCTCAGCATACCGCTCAAGCTATATAGGGAGGGAAGCGTGGTCTTCTACTCCACAGACTTGGGACACTTGGAGAGAATGGGCCTGTCCTACACGAAGGCACCGGTGTTTTACAACCCGAGAATGAAACTGAATAGGGACATCACAATCTCAATCGTCAGGTCCGTGAACATGGGGAGCGCCGCCGATCTCATGGCAGCATCGGGGGTCAGGGCCCTCAGACTGGCGGTTGAGGGAGGCATCGATGAGGTGCTGGCCAACGACTCCAACTGCTTGGCAGTCCATGTGATAAAGCTGAATGCGAGGCTCAATGGGGTGAGGATCAGGGCGACCTGCTCAGATGCAAGGCTGGAAGCTGAGAAGCTCGCGTGGGAGGGAAATAGACCCCATTATTTGGATCTAGACCCTTTCGGTTCCCCAGCTCCCTACATGGATTCCTTCCTGAGGGCCGTCAAGAGGGGTGGTCTGTTGGGGGTCACGGCCACGGACACCCCGCCCCTGTTCGGCATCTACCCGGACAAGCTGTTCAGGTACTACGGAGTGTGGGGGAGGAAGCTCCCCTTTCACAAGGAGTTCGGGATACGCGCTTTGATTTCCTTCACCGTCAGAGTAGCAGCTAGGCTCGACCTCGTAGCCAGACCTCTGCTCTCCTACGGGAGGGAGCATTACGTCAGGGTGTTCTTCTCCATCGATAGGGGACCTTCGGCCTCTAGCCGACAGCTCAGGGAATCTCTGGGCTGGGTGGAGACCTGCAACGGGGAGCATGTGATCCACAAGGGGGTCGATCTGCCCAATGCTGAATGCGGGGAACTGCTAGGTCCCTTGTGGCTGGATGAGATCACGGATCCGCGATTCTTGGATGGGGTGACACCGATCAACGAGGAAGTTGAACGCCTTCTGAACGCTCTAAGAGAGGAGTCTGGAGGCCCTCCCTTCTACTACATGCTCGATGACATCTGCTCACGCTTACGCGTTAAAATGCCCAAAGTGAGCGATATCGTCGCTACCTTAAGGGAAAGAGGATATTTCGCTGCTAGGACGCATTTGGAACCTCTTGGGGTGAAGACGACAGCGAGCAGGGCTGAGATAGATGAAATAGTTAAGGAGATCACAGCTTCCTGAAGACCATCATTGCATGCTTGGGGTCGTAGGGAGAGAGATCAACGGTCTCCAGCAACTTATATCTCCCAGTGGAGGTGACCTCCTTCTCGACAAGCCTATAGACCTTCTTGGGCGGGAGGGTTACATCTATACTGCTGGCTTTGACGGCTATCATAGCCACACCACCCTTCCTTAGGAAGATATCAGCGTTCTTCACTAGTATGCTGGCCTGATCGGGCTGTGCTACATCCTCGTACACTACATCCACCTCGGAGACGATCCAAGAGTAGCTTTGAGGCCTTCTAGCACTTTCCATGATTGGTACGATGTTCCTCCTCACCTTAGCCACTCCTAGAAGATCTCTGAGAACCCTATGAGCTATCTCCACACCGAATATGATCCCATCATCTTCAATTACGTCGCTCACATGCGAGGCGGTCGTTCCCGATGCAATGCCCAAGTACAGGACCTTGGTCCCCCTCCTGAAAGGGAAGTTCTTCAGGCCCTTGTATATGGCCGCTGCTAGCTTTGACCTGTAGGGGTTCCATATCCTGTACTCCTCTCCCTTGATCTGCCTCGCAATTTCATCGTAGACCCTGTGACCCGGGGCTATGCTCTTAGTGGCCAATTGCTTCTTACCATTTATTATCCAGAACAGGTTTCGGAACTTCTGGTCCTCCCTAACCCTCATTTCCTACCACCCCTGCCCAAGATCTCCCTCAACTTCTCGTCTATCTCCTTCCTTAACTCGTCTCCCACGTATCTGCCATCTCCAAAGGCATCCACTCTAGCAGCTATGGCTATCTTGGTTGCCAGCAGTCTTGCGACCTTCCCCCTCAGCTTCTTAGGTGCGGTCCTCACCTCCTTGGCTTGGAAGAGTACGCCGTGCTTCGGGGGCTTGGCTCCCTTAACTAGGTGCATGAAGATGGCCTTGTGGGCACCCAATATCTGGATGGAACTGGCTGGTAGGCTTGCAAGCCTGTTCAGACCTCCAGCCACGGCTATGAGTCTAGCCCCTACAAGCGGATGAACGACCGCGGATAGGTTGGGAGCGGCGCGCTTCATGAGGTCCTCTATGAAGGCCTCCACCATCTTCCTAGATTCGTAAAGGGATGTCCAATTCTCAGCGACCTTCCTCAACATCTCAAGGTCGCTCTCCTCGAAATCGGCCCCTATCGAATTTCTCGCAGCCTCCATAACCTGTCTAGCCTTGGCATCGCTTAACCCAGCCTTCTTCAGTATTTCTAAGGTCATTTTTCTCCTGTCAGGCTGTAGGGAAACCACCTTCATGAACAGCGGATGGTCCTCCACCAAATCATTCAGCTCTGGGAAGTGAATTGAGTACCACTCTTTGATGGCCGGGGCTAGGACATTCAATGCCTTGTTAGCGTGATCGATGTAGTCTATGGCTTTTATGACCTGCTGATCCAGAGAGCTCAGCTGCTTCTTTATCCCGATCCTCGTAAGCTCTATTCCTATCTCATTAAGCATCCTGAAGTAATCCTTCTGTTTCACTACCCCCCATATCTGGGAGGCGTAGCGGTGAGGCGTCCTTCTCAGCTGGAGGAAGGCCTCCTCGGCTGGTGAGAGTATCGATTTGATGTCCGCTTTATTCAACAGGTCCTTCAGTATCTGATCGCTTACTACGAGCTCATCAGCTTTCAAACCGGCGAGCAGTTTCCTGAGAGGCTCTTCTAGCAAGCTCTCGTCAGTCAATATGCTGGCGATCTTCTCAGGATCCTTGGGAAATCCCCAAGACTTCAGGACCTTGCCCTTATGATCAAGCAGTAGGATTCCATAGGGTTGGAGGGCCAAGAATGCTCGCAAGTTATCTCCCTTCGAAGTAGGACCGGTGTCCTAAAAAATCTCTTATATCGGATGCTGTCCGGGCTTCCTTCCGAGTATGAACCTCTTGCGGTAAATGCTCTTTATCCTCACCCTAGGAACAGGACTCCTCCTAGGTCTAGCCTCAACCTTCGGGGTGAGAGATCTGACCTTCCCGGCCTTATTCAACGCACCGTGAGTCCCTCTCGGCATACTTTTACCACCGCTTTGAATACGATCCGTCCGATTAATATACCTTACTATAGGTTCGTCTCCTTTGTCGATTCCTCTCCTCCGCTCACCGCCCTGAGTAGAGCCATTCTGTAGTCCCTTATTATGTTTAGAACGTCTAACTCACTCCTGCTACCAATTTCCTTTGATTCTTGTTGAGTACTCACGGTAGACAGTAGCTTGAGTGCCTCTTCCGATGGGAGGACGGGATCTAGTCCCTTCCAAGAGATCTTGAACTGGTTCAATGGTGCTATGGTGATTCCCTCGAACTCTGCTCTCTCTATGAACTCCTTCGGTGGAGGACTACCGCGGTAGAGGACGGCCCTTATACCTATTTCCTTTAGCCTCCTCAGGATGCTGGTGCTGGCTCCGGTGGCGTCGAGAGCCATCAGTACGCCTTCGGGGACCTCATTCCCGAGCTCATCGATCTTCTCCTTGGAAAGGGATGGTAAAACGGTCAATTTGACACCGTCAACCACATTAGGGGAGCTGATGAGCTGCCTCATCTGGGACTTGAGGAGCTCATTCCTCCATCTCTCCCTCTCCAGTTCCTGCTCGAGTTCCTTTATTCTCGCATCTCTAATGGAGATCCTCCTATCTATCTCCAACTCTTTGGATCTCCTGTCCTCAAGATCCTCTATCTTTCTCCTCAACCCGTTTATCTCCCTCTCCTTCTCCATCAACAACGCGTCCTTCTTCTCGAGTTCCCTTTTCAACTCTCCAATCCTCTCGTTAAGGCTTCTCACGTATTTATTGAGCCTCCTGAGCTCCTTCTTCAGCTCAGCATAGGCGAGCTCCCTTACCTCCCTCTCCTCTTCCCTCTCAGCTAGTATCTCATCTATAGCCACTGATATAGGAGTTCCCTTGAGCACCTTGGTCAGGATACGATCGATCTCGCTGGATAATCCCTCCTCCCTGGCCCTCAACCTCGCCTTAGAGACTAGATTCTTCACCCTGTAGTAGACCTTGAGAGCGGCGGCTAGAGAGTCCCTCTCATGGGAGCTCTCTGCCCTAATGCCCTTGAGCTCCTCGTAGTCGGCCACAATCTTCTTTTTCTCGTCGGCCTTCATGTCGTACTTCGCCACCATCAACTTAGAGTCGAACATGCTAGCTATCCTCACGACGCTCTTGGGAGGAGGATTCACATCTGTCGCTATTATAACTGGATAACCATGATTAAGTATCTCCTCCACTATTTCAGATCTCGACGCTCTTCTCATAGTTCTTAAGGCCAATAAGTTACCGTTCAGGTCGATAACAGCTAGACCAACGGACATGCCCGGATCTATGCCGACTATTATGGGTCTGGATCTGGGTAGAGGGGAGAGACGACTAGAGGGGAACTTTATTTTACTTCTCCAAGACTGACGCACCACCACCCTCAAAGGTGTCCACTCACTGCTTTCCTTCACTATCCTCCGGACATCATCTATTCCTGCGTAGATTATGAACTCCGCCCTCCTCAGCCCCCCAGAAGCTCTCTCAACATACAGGTCGTAATCGAGATTTGCGGCGTCGAGCTCCGTGGCTATCTTATTGGCCTCGCTGAGTATGCTGGCCTCTATAGACCTCCTCCACCTGTCACTTCCCGAACCTCCCTGCCTTATACTCCTGTTCTTTGTTATAAGTACCCTAGTCTCTGGATACATCGCGATGACCTCTATTCCCACCCCCCTCTGCGCCAACTTGGCGACTATCCTAGCGGTACCGAGCGGATCCCTGTGGGAGGGAGATGGAAGACCAGCCTCCTTTGCTATCGAGGAGAGGGATCTTATCCCGTGGGGAGATCCAGTGACCTGAATGAGCTTGCTACCTGGGGGCATCCTCTCCATGACGAGCCTGAGCCCCCTCATGTCCTCCGCAAGCTCGTAAACGTTGTCCGTAGCTAGTATCCTGACCCCATATCTCCTCATCAGGGAGAAGACCTCGTCTAGGGTAACCTCCTCGGACTCAAAGAGGACATCCTCACCCCTCATTATGGACACTGAGTAAATAGGCCTCTTCTTTGATCTGGGCGAACCGGATCTTATGTCTATTCCAGCTATCACCAAATCGTCCATTCGATATGACCCTGATGCGACTAGGTTAATAAAGCTTAGCTCCCCCTAAGGACTGATGAAAGCAGTCCCTGCCGCCCTTTACATCATGACGGCGCTTCTAATTCTGAGCCTCATGGCGCCAATACTAACTCAGTCTCAAGAGGTCGATTTGAGCGTCACGGTAGAACCTAGGGATCCTTGCGTAGCAGGATACCCCTGCACCGTGAATGTATCGGTGATGAACACGAATGGAATGATCCTCATCGATTATTTGAAGCTGATCACCCCTTGGGGGGCCTTCACGAGGAACCTAGGTTTGAGGGAGCTCAGGCCTAACACCACATTGATAGTCCCCATAATAGTAGATGTGGATAGGAACTCCTTGGAGGGTCCTAACTTCGTGAGGCCCGTGGTCAGGTTCTTCAAGAAGGGAGAAGTGGGCCTCAAGCTGGTTGAGGGCAACGCTTCGTCCGTTATGGTAATTAAACCACGCATAAACGCTACCCTAGTCGTCGTTCCACAATCCAGAGAGATTACCTTGGGTCAACCGCTCTCAATCCAAGTGACCTACGAGGTGGATGGGGTCCCTAGGGATTACCGTCCTACGATTTCCGTGTACTTAGATGGCAGGCTCAGCATCGAGAGAGAGCTCAACGGCACATCCGGTGAGGTGGGTCTATCTCTACCGGTAGAGGGTGAGGGAAATCACACCCTCATAGTGAGCCTATGCTACGGAATAGGCTGCACCGACAGGAGCTTCGAGATCAATGTCAGGAGGACCGTGAGAGTGATCTCCGGATACAACAAGGAGGAGCTAAGGGCAGCTCTGAAGGAGGTAAAGGACGAAAGGAGACTACTTCAGAGTGCATACGAGAGGACCGTGGAGGCTGGACTCCCCATACCAGAGGATGTGCTGATAAACATCTCCATAATCGACTCCAAAATCAGAGAGGCGGAGGTCCTCTTAGATCGAGAGAACATATCCTATGCGGACATCCTCAGGGTCAAGATGCTCCTTAACCAGTCATCTGCCACAATATCGCGTCTGGAGGAGGATCTCCTTTCGATGTACAAGGACAAGATAATCGAGATGATTAGCAGAGCTATGGGAGAGGTAGAGGAGGTGAAGAACATAAATCAGACGGAGTACAGAGCCATGAAAGACCTTCTCGCTAACCTAACCTCCAGTGTGGACGGATTGAACCTGACAAGCGCGCCGGACTTATACTCGAACTTGACTCAGGAGATATCCGCCTTGGAAGAGAGAATAAGGGTCATCAAGGAGAGGGCTGCTGAGGAGGCAAGGCTCCTGTCGGGCATGACCGTATCGTTGATATTCGTTGCGATGATTTCAGGTGCAACCATTATCTTGAGGAAGTGGAAGTCACAGCTGATGAAGGAATGAGGTGCTTCTGAAGTGTGCGGAATAGTGGGCATAGTGAGGAGACGCTTGGGAGTGGCCAGAGACCTAGTAAGATCCCTAAAAAAGCTGGAATACAGGGGATACGACTCAGCAGGGATAGCAGTGATGTCCAACGGGGATATAGAGGTAGTGAAGGGTGTAGGCACGATAGATGCGGTAGTAGAAGGCGCGGAGATAAGAGACGGATACGTAGGTATAGGCCATACTAGGTGGGCCACCCACGGAGGAGTAAGCCCCGAGAACGCACACCCTCACCTCTCCTGTAATGGCGAGGTGGCCGTTGTTCACAACGGAACTCTCGACGATTTTGAAGGCATGAGGAGAGAGCTGATAGCCAAGGGGCACGCGCTCCATTCAGAGACGGATACAGAGGTCGTGGCCCACTTGGTGGAGGAGAACCTTAAGTCGGGAGACGAACCCCTTTCGGCATTCGTGAAGGCCATTAAAAAGTTGAAGGGAAGCTATGCCTTAGTATCCATCATATCGGGAGAGAAAGCCCTCTTTCTAGCTAGGAACAAGAGTCCACTGGTCATAGGACTAGGGGAGGATGGAAATTACTGCGCATCGGATGTGGCCGCGCTGCTCCACCTGACGAACAGGTTCATCTTCATGGAGGACGGGGAGATAGCCTTACTCACCCCTTCTAAGGTCATGATCTGGAGATTGAAGGGAGATAGGCTGGAGAAGGTCCATAAAGAGGCCGAAGAGGTGGAATGGACGCCTCAGTTGCTGGACAAGGGGATGTTCGATCACTTCATGCTTAAGGAGATACATGAGCAGCCTCACATCCTTAGGAAGATTGCGGAGAGCATTGATTACTACACGAGGTTCTCCGAGAGGCTGAGCTCCCTGCTTAGGGATGGATCTCTGACGATAGTTGCCGCTGGGACTTCCTACCATGCAGGTATGATCGGAAAGTACCTCTTATCTAAGCTAGCTGGCGTCAGGTCTGAGATCATAGTGGCCTCGGAGTTCCCGGAATGGTCCTCCCACCTGAGGCAGGGCGACGTCGTCCTAGCCATCAGCCAATCAGGTGAGACCGCAGATGTGCTAGAGGCCGTTAGAATAGCGAAGTCAAAGGGCTCCATGGTGGTTTCCATAGTGAATGTCCCAGGAAGCACGCTCACTAGGATCTCCGATGAGTCCATCTTCATACAGGCGGGCCCGGAGGTAGGGGTTGCTGCGACTAAAACCTTCTCTGCCCAAGTAGCAGTCCTGTACGTCGTCTCTTCCCTCATTAGCGGCAGAAGCGGGATTTCTAGGGAGCTCATCGAGGTGTCAGAGCTGCTGAAGGGTTCTATGGGCTCTCTGGAGGAATTCTCCAAGAAAATGAGTGATCTCCTCAAGGACAAGGAGCACGTGTTCTTCTTGGGGAGGGGGATAAACTACCCGACGGCATTGGAGGGAGCGCTCAAGCTCAAGGAGATAAGTTACATACACGCCGAGGGCTATCCTGCTGGCGAGTACAAGCACGGACCGCTCGCCCTAATAGAGGAGGACACACCCGCCATCGTGCTGGTTCCGGTGAATGAGGGGCTCCGAAAGAAGACGATATACAACATCATGGAGGTGAGATCTAGGGGGGCCTACACCATAACGATACAGCCCAGAGGTACTGAGATCCCGGCTGATGCGAGCTTGGAAACGGACGTCTGGAATGAACTCATCTCTCCACTGATCTACACGGTTCCACTGCAGTTAATAGCCTACCACACGGCGGTAATCCTAGGAAGAGATCCGGACAAACCCAGAAACTTGGCTAAAAGTGTGACTGTGGAGTGAGAAATCACTCCAGCGTTATAAATAGTACATTGTTCCCCCTTATGAAGAGTGTGCCCATGCTCCTCCTCACTTCTTTCGTGTCGGGATCTAGTTCCCTAGCCGAATCTAGGACTAGGTTCATCATTTCATCGTAGACCAGCAGCTTACCCCTTATCTCACTTCCGTTCTTCAATCTGACGGTTATCTCGGCGCCGTGGGCCTTCCTCAGATGCGATATCGGGAGCTCTCTACTCATAACTCATCACCAAAACCCGGACTACTCCATATTATAAATGGATGGGATGGAGCGGGATCACCTGCTGCTCAGGGCGATCCTCTCTATCTCCTCCTTCCTCCTTATGGCGAAGCTCTTGTTCCTGTCGTACTCGGCAGCAGCGATTATCTCATCAGCAAGGGCCTCGGCCAGGCTCCTCGGGCTTCTGAATGCCTTCATAGCCGCTCCTTGGGCTATGTGCCTGATGGCGAGGTCGACCATCCTGCTCGGGGAAGTGTCAACGGCGTGAAAATAGCTGACTCCACCGTACATGATCCTGGTGACCTCCTCCCTTATTATGGAGTTCTCGATGGCGTCTATGAAGACCTGTATGGGGTTCTTGCCGGTCCTCAACTCGATGATCTGGAACGCGTACTTGACGGTCCTCAGGGCCTTGAGCTTCTTTCCTGGATTCTTGCTGTTTACATGGTCCTTTTTGCTACCAGCATTGATCGCCTGACTCATGAGCCTGTTAACCAGCCTCTCAACGATGGGAAGCTCGAGCTTTCCGAACCTCTTATGCTCGTGCCTTCCGCCGGTGTGCGGAAGGTAAACTGGCTTGAGGGAAATCACCCTCTTCAGGGCGACATTCTTCACCTCAACTCCCTCGTAGCTCCACTTACCGAAAAGCTTTATCTCGGGACCACCGGTCTTGGGGTTCTCCTCTGCCTTGATCTCAACCTCCTCGCTCATGCGATCACCTGCTGGGCTTCTCCTTCTTACCCTGCAGTATCGCCTGCAGGGATACACCGTTTACCTTTATCACTTTGTATCTGACTCCCGGTATGTCTCCCATGGACCTGCCCCTAGAACCGCCGATGCCCTCAATTATCACCTCGTCGTGCTCATTGATCACGTTCAGAGCACCATCTCCCGGTGCGAACGCGGTGACTATGACCCCGTTCTTGGCTAATTGGACCTTGACCGCCTTCCTAAGGCCGGAGTGAGGTTGCCTCGCCTCGAGACCTACCTTCTCCAGCACTATGCCCCTAGCCATGGGCGCACCCTCTAGAGGATCGAACTTCTCCTTCAGCCTGTACAATCTCCTCCTGACCTTCCAGCTGTGGAGTCTCTTCTCCTTGTACTTCTCAGCTAGCCCTCGAGCAGCGTACAGTCCCAGCGGAGATTTCTTACCCATGCAACCACCTCACGAGGTAGGGGTAGTCCATGTTGCTATTTTAATGTTGTCTATGTCGTACCACCTCTTGGCTAGGATTCTGGCCCTCTTTATCCTCCTACCGTTCTTTCCTATGGCTATGCTCTTATCCTGCTCGACTACGTATGCGATAGCGACGGTCTCATCGCCCTGCTTCACTATCCTGACTTTGGGTATTCTAGCTGGGCTCAGCAGATTGGTAACGAATCCCTCCGGAGTGTTGTCGAACTCGACCACCTCGATGGACATGTCTAGGTCTCCCCTCAAAAGGCGCCTCATGGTCTTCAGCTTCCTCCCTCCCCTCCCCACTGCCCTTCCTAAGTCACCCTTTTCCACCACAAATATAAGCCTGTTCTCCTCCTTGTCCTCCACGACGTCCTTGGGCCTGACCCCGAGCATGTTATGGAAGAGCTGTATGTAGCGGAACTGTTCAGGCGTTATGATTACTTTCCTACCTGGAATCCCCTACACCTCCAAAGATCACTCCACTCCTAGGACCTCCAAGATCCTAGACTCACCCTCCTCCATTACTGCTGCTACTGAAACGAAGAAGGGCTTCTTAAAGGCCCTTCCAAGGTCGATGGACTTGCCGGGGTATTGGTAGACCGGTACATTGGCCAGCTTGGCTAGGTACTCGACCTCCATCTTTATGTCCGGCGGCGCGTTGCTGGCGACTATCACTAACTTGGGATTCTCACCTGATTTCAGCTGCTTTACTACCCTTCTAGCTCCCAGTATCACATTTCCGGACTTGAGAGCTAGATAAAGCTCAGGTTCGACTTCACTGCTCATTCATTATCACCTCTACCGCTACCGGGCGGGCTGAGATCCCACCTGACCGAAACCCTCCCCGTCCCTATTGGCGGGGTCTGTCCCATTATTAAAGCGTCTAGTGGTCCCACTATCGGATTGTCCTCACCACGCCTAGCAGTATTCAAGATGACGTGGGTGGTCCACTCGAAGGCCATCTTGCTGAGGGGAGTCTTCATCTCGCTGAAGAACCCTGATGCAACCCCAGCAGCTTGCAATCTTATGGCCTCTATGGTGCCAGAATAGGTCATCGTATCAGCCACCAGAGAGATATACCTCCTATCAACTTCCAGACCCTGTTCCTCCAATATACGGGCCAGTTCCTTGAATATGCAGTTCCTAGCAGCCTCTATCCCCAAGACCTTCTCGATCTCCTTACAATCGTTGGTTATCGTCTTGGATACGTCGACGCAGCTCAGGTTGAGCACCTCAGCCAAATTGGATCCGGTGGTCCTTATCACGTACTCCTTCTTACCGTCCACCTCCACGGTCTCCACCCAAGCCCTCTTTATCCCCTTTATACCGGAGACCAGCTTGTCCAGCACCCTGTAAGACCAAGATCTGAGGGTCTGAAGCGGTTTATCCTTCTTAGCTGCCTCGAAGAGCTCTACTATGACCTTATCGCCCTCTAGGGAGACCTCCCCCTTCATATTCTTGACGGCGCTCCTTATGTAACCCACAAACTTGTCGAGGGTGATGAGGTTGCTCTCTAGAGCCCTCATGTCGGGCTTCAGTATGAGCCTATAGCCGAAGTTGTCTATGGCATACTCCTCTATAAGATCCCTTATCCTCAGCTCCCTGATGCTCCTTATAACCTTCCTTATCTTCACCTCATCGTCTTGGCATTCGGGCTTGAGGTGTATCTCCATGGTGGGAGTGCTCGTGGAGGCATAGAAAACCAGCTCCTTGAACCTCTCCACCCCATGGGTCACATCCATGGCCAGCAGTCCGGGCGCGTGGAAGGTCCTGAGGACCATCTGGGTGGTGGGTTCCGCTATGCTCTGGGCACTGATGAGGCCTATCGGGGTCAGGACCTCTACCTTGGCCCTCTCGAATCCCTCCTTTAGCTCCTCTATTATGGCCTTGAACTCAGACTCCTTTGGTCTCGCCTCGTGTATCTTATCCGCTAGAGCTGTCGGGAGCCCAGCCTCCTTCAGTGCCTCCTCTATCTTATTCTTAGAAACGCCCCTCTTCCTTTTACCCTTCACATGCCTCTCTATTATCCTCTTAATGTTGACGGGCTCGTTTCTGAACAGCTTGGTCGGGTCGTACCCATCACCGCCGAACCTGAACTGGAGGATGTGTCCCAGCGAGTCCCTGACCGTTTCATCGTAGGACACGTAAACGTCCTTGAGGGAGTTAGCAACCCTCCTATAGAAATACCCGCTGTCCTCGGTTCTCCTACCCTTGTCTATGAGGGACTCCCTGCTGGACATGGCGTGGAATATGAACTCCACTGGATTCAATCCCTTTACGTAGCTGTTCCTCACGAATCCCCTAGCCTCGGGGCTGAGGTCGCCCCTCTCGAAGTAGGAGAGCACCCTGTCCCTATACCCTTTCCTAGGCCTACCGCTGGTCAGCACGAATCCGATCCTCGTCTTGATCTTCTGCTGCCCGACCTGGCCCATTATCTGTGACAGGTTCGCTATTGAGCCTCTAGCTCCGGTCTTGGCCATTATGGCCACATTGGACTTCGGATCGACGTACTTGGCGACGACGTCGCTGACCTTGCTCCAGAAGCTATCTATCGTCTGAACTATATCGAATTCGAGCATCTGCTCCTCTCTCATCAATCTGAGGAGCTCCTCTTTGGTCCTGTAGATGGCCGTCTTCCTGACTATGGGCCTGCTCCTTATCAGCTCCATTACTTCCTCCTTGAGCTGAGAGTAGATGCCGTCTATCTCCTTGTAGGCCTCCTCAGGCATCATCAACTCCTTGGGGGAGGTGGTTATTCCGTAGAGCATGACCTCCTTGGCGGCTATCTTCAACAGCTTGTTGAGGAAGTCGGCGGCCATGTCATTACCGTAATCCCTTATGAGGACATCTATTATCGTGAGCTTCCCTTTGACGAGGGTGCCTACGATGTCGTCATCCAAGACACCGGAAAGGAGCTGGCCCTTCCTTATAAGCACATACCCGTCTCCGGGACAGGAGGGATCCACACACTCCACTCCCTTGGCTGATTTGGCCACGGACTCGAAGTCCAAATCCTTGGGAAGCAGCACTGATATGAGCTGCTTCCCGGTCCATAGTTCCTTGGGTTTCTTTATGGCCGGTTCGGGAAGCTCCGTTATGCCAGCTCTGGCGAGGATCCTCGTCGCTTCTGACTTATCGAAGAGCGAGTCCTTCTTCGTTATCATATACAAGACCGTTATGAGGTCCTGCCTCGCCCCCACAATGGAACCCCCAGTCCTAGGGGAGAGCATGTTGTTCTTCACACCCATCAGCTCTTTAGCCTCGATAGCCCCGTCGATGAGCTGAGGCGCGTGGAGGTTCATTTCATCTCCATCGAAGTCCGCATTGTAGGGAACGCAGACGGCGGGATGAAGCCTGAATGTAGCGCCGGGCAGCACCTTCACCCTATGTCCGAGCATGGAGAGCTTGTGTAGTGACGGCTGCCTGTTGAATATGACGTAGTCCCCATCCATCAGGTGCCTCTCCACCACATCACCGGGCTCCAGCTGCTCGGCGACCTCCTTGAGCGCCTCCTTGCCCTTCCTCTGGATTATCTTCAGGCTTAATGGAGTAGCTCCACCTTTCCTCACGGTGTTGGCGCCGGGATACTCATCGGGCCCCCTCATGACGAGCTCCTTGAGCTTCTCTATGTTGTTCTCATTGACGTACTCCGGAACGGTGAGGACCATGGCTATTTCCACCGGTACCCCTACCTCATCTATGTCTATCATCGGATCAGGGGAGATTACGGTCCTGCTGGAGAAGTTAACCCTCTTGCCTATGAGGTTCTTCCTGAGCCTCCCCTCCTTACCGCTGAGCCTCTGGAATAGGGATTTGAGGGGCCTCCTAGTCCCCTTCTGGGTGGCTACGGGCATGTTAGCGGCAGCGTTATTGAAGAACACGCTCACCCAATACTGCAAGAGGTCCCACTCACTCTCGACCATGCTGCTGGGGGCGCCCAGCCTCTTGGAGTTATGGAGCTTTCTATTTACCTTGAGTATCTCCACTAGAATGTGAGTGAGATCGTCTTCAGATCTCTCACCAGTTTCTAGGTAGATCGAAGGTCTGACCGGGAGAGGAGGTACGAGCAGCACGGTGAGAACGGTCCATTCCGGTCTGGCCCTCTCCGGGTTGAATCCTATCAGGAGAGAGTCATCATCACTAACTCTCTCGAGTATATCCCTTATCTCAGTAGGCCATAGCCTCCTAGGCTCCGGTTCCTTGACTATGAACTTGTATACCTCCTCCAGCTCCACCCTCTGCACGTCCGCCCCACAGTGAGGACACTTCTTGTGCTTCTTGGTGTACTTCTTCACCTCCTCCCTGACCTGCCTGACCAGTTCGTCATCTATCTTCTTCTCAGGATTACTCTCAGCCACTTCTTTAGCCTTGGATATGAAGTAAGCTCTTTCCTCCTCGGGGAGCAGGACCTTACCGCACTTATGACATACGGTGTTCAGGGCATCCTTTACCCTCTTAACGTAGCCTATGTGAACTACGGGCATCGCTAATTCTATCCTACCGAAGTGCCCAGGACAGTTCTTCGGATAATTCCCGCAGATGGGGCACCTTTTCCTAGGGTTTATCGTTCCGAGTCTGGGATCCAGCACACCTCCCTGTACTGGTAGGCCACCCTCGTCGTAGGCGGTCGGCTCGGTTATCTCGATGAATCCTATCCTCCGAGCGTCGGACGGGGAGATGAGACCGAACATCACCTTCCTGAGGCTGTAGGGAATGGCCTCCTCGTCGGCCACCGGTTCCCATATTAACGCCATGAGATCACCCCCCTCAGACCTCCTCCCTCACATCGAGCCTCACGTCTATGTGTCCGCTCATCAGCTCGTCAATGAACAGCTTCGAGGCGTGGCTGGTGATCAGCGGCTTCACCTCGACGGATGACTGACACCTCGGGCAGAAGAACTCGTTGGTTCTCTGGTTGAAGAACGCCACCGTGCCGCAGTTCTTGCATACGTAGATTACCGTCTTGTCTGACTGTTCAACGTATCTATCCCTTATCACTGAAGCGGCCCCGTGTGAGATAAGCACCTCTCCTTCCATCTCACCGAGCCTGAGCCCGCCACCCCTTGCCCTTCCCTCGACCGGCTGCCTCGTCAGGAGCTGCATCTGCCCCCTAGCCCTAGCGTGTATCTTGTCCCTGACCATGTGCTTGAGCCTCTGGTAGTAGCTGATGCCTATGAATATGGGAGCCCTTATCATCCGACCAGTCCTCCCATCGTACATTATCTCCTCACCGCTGTACTCGAATCCAAGCTTCTTCAGGGCCTCCATGAGGTCCTCTACGGGCTCGGACATGAATGGGGTGCCGTCAACGAACCTGCCCTCAAGAGCGCCCACCTTTCCCGCCAGTATCTCGTAGAGCTGGCCTATGGTCATCCTAGAGGGTATGGCGTGTGGGTCGAGCACTATGTCGGGCACTATGCCCTCGGAAGTGAAGGGCATATCCTCCTGCCTGTATATCATGCCGAGCACTCCCTTCTGACCGTGCCTCGTGGCGAACTTGTCTCCCAGTTCGGGAGGCCTCGTATCCCTGACCTTGACCCTGACCAGCTTCTCCCCACCGGTCTTAGTTGCCAGCAGGACATCCGTGACCACGCCCTTCTCCCAAGCCCTCATGGCTATGGAGGTGTCCCTCCTCTCGAAGGTGTACTGATAGCCCCCTCCGATGGACAGCTCCGGTGAGAACCTAGGTGGGCTGGTCTTACCTATGAGGACATCCCCTCCCTCAACGTAGGTCTCGGGATCTACTATGCCATCCTCCCCGAGCTTCTGGTAGTACTGCTCTTCCTTCTTTCCAGACACCTTCTTGAGCGGCAGTGGGTTCTCGAACCTGTCACCCTCGATTATGGCCTGTCTCCGGGCCTCGGCCTCGTAGGTCCTGAAGAAGACCGCCCTCGCGGCACCCCTATCTATAGAGCCTTTCGACATGACCAAGGCGTCGTCCATGTTGTACCCGTCCATTGGTATGAGGGCAACGACTAGGTTCTGCCCGGAGGGCCTGTAATCGTAACCCGTTATCTCGGAGCCCCGGGTCTTCACTATGGGCCTCTGAGGATAGAACATGAGGAAGGCCCTAGAGTCGAACCGGAGCCTCCAGTTCGCTACATACTCGCCCAAGCCCTGCCTGACCATGTTGGCGCCGATTATGTCCCTAGGGATGTTGTTGTGCTCCGCGTAGGGTATCTGGGAGGCAGCGACGCCGAACATCGCGTAGGGAGCGAAATCCAGATGGGTGTGCCTCTCGTTCAGCTCCTTGAGGCTGTGAGCAATGACCGCAGACTCCTCCTCATCCACATCCAGCAACTCCACAACTCCCATCTTCACGAGATCGGAGAAGCTTATGTTGCCAGCCTCCACCTCTGGCAGGAGCTTTATCGCCTCTTCTATCTTATCTACGGGTATAAGGGGTCTCCTCATCCTGCCAGCGTCTGCATTTATGTAGACGGCGTTCTCCTCACTATTGTAGGTGAAGTTTACCTCAGGACTCATCTCAGGCCTCTTCTCCCTTAGGAAGGCTATCAGATCATCTGGCTTATCGGTGAAAGCTATGAGCCTGCCATCCACATATATGGGAGTTAGCCCCCCCACCTCCTTGGGCGTGGCTTGGGCCGCGGGTTTGGCGCCCCAGTCCAGGACCATCTCTATAACCGGCTCCGGATCGGTCCCGAAGGTCACATCGCTGAACACAGCGAGGCTCCTGACCAGCCCCACGTTCGTTCCCTCTGGAGTTTCAAGGGGACACAGCCTGCCTATGGAGGTACCGTGGATCTGCCTCGCCTCGTGAAGGGGCAGCCCAGCTGGTAGGGGTGAGTTGACCCTCCTCAGGTGATGCAGCGTAGCTATATAGTTGGTCCTCTCTAAGTTCTGACTGACGCCCAGATCGCCTCCCGGCCAAGCTCCCGTAGCTACAGCCCTCAATATACGTTGAGTGATCATCTTCTGACTCATCAGAATTCTCCTGACATCCAAGTCATAGACACCACTGCTGAGCTGCTCATCCGCCTTCTCCTTAAGTCTCCTCACCAGCTGGTAGAACGCGTCTCTGAAGACCTCCTGCATCAAGGTTCCAGCTAGTCTGAGCCTCTTGTTAGAGAAGTGATCCTTATCGTCAGGAGCGATCTTACCCCTCACGACCTTGAGCAGCTTCTCTATCATCTTGGCTAGGAAGTAGGCCTTTACTATGTTGTCCTCCTCGCTGTTCCCGATGTGAGGGAGCAGGTTGTTCTTCAGATACTCCTTCGCGTACCTCACCCTGTCCGCTTTAGGAACTGCCTGCACGAGCCTCCTGCCTATGTAGTCCAGGGCTTCCTCCTGAGTGAGCATCCCGACAGTGCCCTCCTCCTCGGCCCGCCTCTGGACATCGTCGAGGCTATAGAGGAACTCGTTCCTTATCTCCTCGTCGCTAGATATGGCATCAACTATGTCCTCATCCCTCTCTAGTCCGAGGGCCTTCAGCAGCATGGCGACGGGAATTCCCCTTATGGCCCCGGTGGAGGCCTTTATCGTCCCATCCCGGGTGTAGTACTCTAGGTAGAGCCTGGTCCTCAGACCAGCCTTAGCGGACACTATCTGGGCCACATGTGAGTAAGGTTTGTTCTCCGCCGTGGTCTGCTCGACTATCACCTTATTGGGTGCCAGATCGTCCCTGATGACGAGCACCCTCTCCGACCCGTTTATGATGAAGTAACCTCCGGGGTCCCTGGGATCCTCGCCCTTCTCTATTAACCTCTTCTCATCCAGCCCGTGGAGGTAGCAGCCCTTGGACCTGACCATTATGGGTATGTGGCCTATCCTCACCCTCTCACTCTTCAGCTCCATTCCTCCTGAATACACCTTTATCTCCAGCTCTATTGGAGCGAGATAGTTGGCATTCCTCAGCCTTATTTCGTTTGGCATTGCAGGGAGCGATGAGCCATCGTACTCCTCCACCTCGGGCCTACCCACATAGACCCTGCTCAACACCAACTTGTAATTCTCCACGAGTTCCAACTCCTTGAACGCATCTATGACCTCCTGTATCCCCCTCTCTAGGAACCTGTTGAAGGACTCTATTTGGACATCCGAGAGCTTTCGCTCCCGGAAGTAGGCCCTTACTATAGGGTAGAAATCGATATTCACATCCCCAACATTCACGGTCGACGACACGGAAACAACCCCCACAACATAATCGTAAAAAATCAACTTCTACTAACCACATACCTGTAATAGAAGCCCTCCTCACGATGTATCCGGATCAGATCTCCCTCCTTCGCCCCCAACTTCATCACTATGGGGTCGGTCACAAGTATCTTGGGAAACATATCCAAGGACCCGTACATCCTCTCCAATTCTCTCTTCTCATCCTCGCTGACTATCTCGTGCTTGGGCACCATGAAGTTCTCGGTCGGATCATACTTGATTGCTTTCTTTGCCTTCTTGGTTCTAGTGGTCTTAGCTCTCTTTTGGGCCTTCTTCTCCTTCTTAGCTTTTGCGGTCTTCTTAGACTTGGAGGAGGACTTTCCCGAGGACTTCTTCCCGGGAGATTTAGTCTCCTTACTAGGATTGGGGGAATCAGATCCCTTATCTAGGTCGATATCGACTGGAACATCCTCAGACTCTACCAAATAAGCACCCCCTTAAAGGGAACACTGGCATCAGGGTGAGGTGCAATACGGTTTTAAAAAGTTTACACCCGTAGAACCCGGGGAACGGATTTGGGGGACGACCTCATCGAGATCAGGTGGCACGGTAGGGGCGGTCAGGGCGCCGTTCTCGCCTCAAGAATCGTGGCTAAGGCTGCCTTCTTGGAGAGCAAATGGTCTCAGGCATTTCCATTCTTCGGGGCTGAGAGAAGGGGCGCTCCTGTGATGGCGTTTACTAGGGTCTCCAGCTCCCCTATAAGGCTGAGGAGCCAGATATACGAGCCGGATATATTGGTCCTGCTGGATCCCATGTTCCTCAATCTGGAGGTGGCTTGGAGGGGCGTGAAGCCCGACACGATAGTCGTTATGAACGTGCCCGAAGATCCCGCAGAGATATTCCTCCCTAAGAGAGTGCGGAGGCTCGCCACGGTGGATGCCACCGCCATCTCCATGGAACTGGGGTTGAAAGTGGCTGGACTCCCCGTTCCCAACTCGGCTATGGTCGGGGCCTTGGTGAAGGCCACAGGCATAGTGGGTCTTGAGAGCGCCGAGAGCTCTGTCAAGGTCATGATGAAGAGGCTCACTGATGTGAATCTGGAGGCCCTCAAGAGGGCACACGAGGAAACCAAAGTTACAGATAACCCTAAGTTCGTTCCTGAGGTAATAGGGGAGGGATGAGTTCAGGCCCCCTCCGCCCTCTCTATGTAAGAGTCGAAGAACCTGGTGTAGACGTCAACCTTCGTCTCTCCCGGCTTCATCTCGATCTCCTCAACTAGCCCGCAGTTGAAACACTTGATGACGGCCTTTCCCTCCTTCTCGTGGAGCTCAACCATTATTGAGTTGTGCTGGCAAACGGGGCACCTGAAGAAGGCTGATTTCCTCCTCTTTCTGACCGGAAGAGTGGTTCTCCTCTTTCTCCTTCCCATTTCAAAGCACCCGAATTTTACAACCCTCACTTCTAAATTAAGTATCTCGGATGGACTTGATGTCCCGGGCCATCCTTTATACCCTCGGTGAGGCGCCTTAACCGGGATATGTCGGTAGATGAGAGGTACTTCATTTCACTCGAGGAGGACCTTAAGAGGGTACTCGAGGTCGCCAAGAAGGCCAGAGCTGCAGGTTATGACCCCAAGGAGGATGTAGAAATAAAGATAGCGAACGAGCTCCATGAGAGGATAGTAGCGCTCTTCAACGTGGAGTCCTTGGGGGACAGGGTCAAGCACTGGCTAGAGAAGACCGATAACAAGGTAGAGACGGCTTTCAGGGTCATAGCTGAGATAATCCCTAGGAAGGGTGAGGTCCCCAAGATAGATGTCGGGGGAGACGACGAATACAGGGCTGAGCTGGCGTTGAGAGTTGGTATGGCCATAATAACCGATGCTACGGTCTCCGCTCCTATTGAGGGAATAAGCAAGGTGACCATAAAGGGTGCAGGTCGCGACGCCTACCTCTCAGTGTACTATAACGGTCCGATAAGAACAGCCGGAGGTACTGAGGGAGCTATGAGCGTTCTGATGGCTGACTACATAAGGCAGAGGTTGGGTTTGGGCAGGTATGTCCCCACCCACGAGGAGGTGGAGAGGTACACCGAGGAGGTCTTCCTGTACAAGAGGGTTGCCCATCTGCAGTACAACTCCGAGCCAGAGGAGGTTAGGAGGGCGGTCATGCACATACCTATCGAGGTAACGGGTCCCCCCACAGAGAAGGAGGAGGTCTCCTCCTTTAGAAACCTCCCTAGGGTGGAGACAAACAGGATAAGAGGGGGGGCCGTCTTGGTCATCAATGACTGCGTCATACAGAAAGCTAAGAAGCTGAAGAAAATCATAAAACAGCTCAAAGAGTCCATAGAGGATTTCGACGATTCCGCTTGGAGATGGCTGGGGGAGGACAGTGGGAAGGAAGAGGAGGAAGGCGAAGGAGCACGGGATGAGGGTTGCCCGGTTGTGGAGCCCTCGTACAAGTACCTAAAGGACGCCGTCATGGGAAGACCCGTATTAGCTCATCCCTCCAGGATAGGGGGATTCAGGTTGAGGTACGGCAGATCTAGGAACACGGGATTGGCGAGCATCGGGATGAACCCTGCGACCATGTATATACTGGATAGCTTCGTGGCGGTGGGCACTCAGGTCAGGATCGAGAGGCCCGGGAAGAGCGCCGTGGTGATGCCGGTGGATTGGATAGAAGGACCCATCGTGAGGCTTAGGGATGGAAGCGTGATCAAGATCGACGATCCCGAACAGGCCAGAGAGTTAGCTGGTTCGGTGGAGAAGATACTGCACTTGGGGGATGTCCTGATAGGTTTCGGGGAGTTCCTCGAGAACAACCACAAGCTCCTCCCATCGGCTTGGGTGGAGGAGTGGTGGTATTCTCTCCTGAGAGAGAAGGCTAAAGAGATGGGAATAGATCCTCCCGTGGAGAGATGGCAGAGGATCTCCTTTTTAGAGGCCTTGGAGATATCCAAGAAGTTTGGCATCCCGCTCCACCCGAGGTACACCTATTTCTGGGAGCATGTGAAGGTTAGAGAACTACTCACCTTGCTCGAGGCCGTGAGGAAGGGCGGATCCGGAAAGGCCGTCTCTCTCAGGGCTAGTGAGGAGATCAAGGACATCTTGGAGAGACTCGGGGTTCCCCATAGAGTGGGAATGAACATGCTATGGGTGGAAGGAGATGACGCGGCTCTCTTGGATTACTTGGCATCCAAGATACCCGCCGAAGTCGATATAGACGGGATCTCCGAGTATGAAACCCTAAGGTTCCTCAATGAGCACTTGGATGTCAAAGTGATGCCCAAGGGCCCCACGAAGATCGGTATGAGGGTTGGTAGGCCGGAGAAAGCTAAGCCTAGGAAGATGAAACCCCCAGTGAACCTGCTCTTCCCCATAGGGGGACTCAAGGGGATGACCCGCTCGATGGAGGCCGCTTATAATCAGGGCAAGGTGGAGGTCGAAGTGGCCCTCAGAATGTGCCCCAGCTGCGGGATCAAGACCACAAGGTACAAATGCCCGAAATGCGGGACTAGGACGGTCCCTCTCTTGTTCTGTCCCATCTGCGGCAAGAGGGTCAACGGCAGATGCAGGGACCATCCCAACGCGGATCCGGTTCCCTACAGGAAGACGGTCCTGAACATAAGGGAGGAAGTGGATAGGGCCCTCTCCAACCTGAGAGAACCCGTAGAACTCCTAAAAAAAGTTAAAGGTGTTAAGGGACTTACCAGCGGATCCAAATCACCCGAGCTGATAGAGAAGGGCATTTTGAGGGGTAAGTACGACCTCTACGTCTTCAAGGACGGAACGATAAGATTCGACGCGGTTAACGCAGCGCTCACCCACTTCAAGCCCAAGGAAGCGGGGGTTCCCATCTCAAAGCTAAGGGAACTAGGTTACACCCATGACATCCGCGGGGATGAATTGGTGAGCGAGGATCAGATCTTGGAGCTGAAGGTGCAGGATATGATAATACCTAGGGAGGCTGCGAAATACCTGTTCAGGGTCTCCAAATACGTGGACGAGCTCTTGGAGAAGGTGTATGGCTTGGAACCCTTCTACAACTTGGAGAGCGAGGAGGATTTAGTGGGGCACCTAGTCCTGACGATCTCACCCCACACGTTCGTGGCGAATGTCGCCAGAATAATCGGATTCACCGACGCGGATGTTCTCTATGCACACCCCTTTCTACATGCCGCCAAGAGGAGAAACATAGACGGGGACGAGGACTCCATAATGCTTGCCCTAGACGGGCTCATCAATTTCTCCCAAGACTTCCTGCCTTCCACTCCGGGGGGGAGGGAAGACGCTCCTCTCTTGATGGTGACTAGGGTGGATCCCGAGTATATAGACGACGAGGTGTACAACATGGAGGTGGTGACCTCCCTGCCCTCAGCATTTTACGAGGCCACCTACAGATACGAGGATCCGGGCAAGCTGAGGGACTTGGTGCCTACGGTGGAGACAGAGCTCGCGAGGGGCGTCAAGTACCCTGAAATTGGGTACTCCATACCCACATCCCACGTTTACGGTGGACCGCTCCAGACGATGTACAGGAAGTTGAATAAGATGGAGGATAAGATGAGGGCCCATTTCTCCCTAGAAGAGAGGATAAAAGCCGTGGACAAGATGGACGCCCTCTCGAGAGCCATCTCCTCCCACTTCATAAGGGACATAGTGGGCAACCTGAGGAAGTTCGGCCAGCAGATGTTCAGGTGCACCAAGTGCAATGCCAAGTACAGGAGGCCGCCGCTCTCGGGCAAATGCCTCGTGTGCGGTGGGCCTATACAGCTTACCGTACACAAGGGAACGGTGCTGAAGTACTTGGAGCCCACACTGTCACTCATGCGCGAGTACGGAATTGAAGGGTACCTGTCCCAGAGGATAAAGGTGCTGGAGGCCGAGGCCAGGTCCCTCTTCAGGGAGGAAGAGGACACAGGCTCTCTCAACACACTCGAATCCGTTCTTGGTGAGAAGACCCCGGATAATGAGCTGGAGCATTCAAGGAACAGAAAAGAGGAGAGGAAAGAGGGGAACAAGGGTAGGCCAATTGCTAGGAAACTTGTGGATTTCCTGTAGGGAGGATGCTCCACTTGAAGTGGGTCAGGATAAGGGAGGTTATGGAAGGCGAGGTGGCCATAATAGGGGTGGTCATAAACGTGATAGAGAACTACCTGATCTTGGATGATGGTACATCCCGAGCTAGGGTGTATTACGATAGGGCCTCCGACTTCAAGCCCAAGGACATAGTGCTAGTGGTGGGTTCGGTGATCACATCCTCGGAGGATTTCAAAGAGCTGCAGGGATACGCAATTGCCGACATATCAGGAATAGATATAAGTTTGCTCAGGGATGTGGATGAGGTAAGGAGAGAAGTGGAGAGAAAACTGAAAGGTGGTAGAGATGGTGAATAGAGTGGTCTTCGAGGAGGCTAGTACCCTCAAGGCCATAGTTGACGCAGTTGAATCCTTGGTGGGCGAGGCCTCCATCAAGCTGGATCCGGAAGAGGGCATGGGCCTTCAGGCCTTGGATCCCTCGAAAACCGCCATGATCCAACTAATACTTCCCAGAACCTATTTCATAGACTTCGAGGTGGACCAGTCCAACTTCTACGGGATAAACTTCACCGACCTCTCCAAGATACTCAAGAGGGTGAAGGCCAAGGAGAGGGTGGAGCTGGAGTTAACCGAGTCCCTTATGAAGGTTACCGCCACCGATGGATACAGGAAGACCTTCGAGCTGCCCTTGCTGGCCGGAACTCCGTTCGAGTTCAAGACAATAAAGGTGGACTACAAGGCCAAGGCGAGGTTAGACAGCGACGTGATACCAAATGCCATAAAGGACCTGAAGATAATAGGATCCGACGTTGAGATCTATATAGACAGCGATAAGGTGGAATTCAGGGCCGAGAGCGACAAGGGAAAGGCTACGATATCCATCTCTAAGGAGGATAGGGCCCTGATAGATGTGTGGGCTGAGGAACCCTCTAAGAGCGTTTACAACATGGCCTACTTGGAGAAGATGACGAAGCCAGCGAAGATCTCCGAGGAGGCTGATTTGGAATTGAAGACGCAGGCCCCTCTTAAACTCACATACCCCCTCGGAGGCATAGAGGGGGCAGGCATAACCTACTACTTAGCCCACCTACAGGTATGATCAGATGAGGGAAGGGGAGATCCTTCTCATCGCCCCTTTTTCAAGGGAGGCTGCAGCCCTTCTGGAGGAGCAGGGTTTGACGCTGGAGGACTTGGCCTTCGACCCCTTGCTGGAGAACGCTAGGAGGTTCGCTAGAGAGAGGCTGATCAGGGCCATCGAGGGAAGGATCCTCTATCCAGACATGATAAATCCAGTGAACGAGGTATACGCCTTCGTCGCGGCTAAGCTAATAGCCTCCAGAGTAGGGAGATCGATGCTCAGCAGATTGGCCAACTACGAGGCCAAGAGGTTCATGGAACTGTCTGAACGCTTATCCACGGAGAAACTGATAGACTTGGCTAGGGGGACGTTCGGTTTCGAGTTCAGGTTTAATAATGGACTCTGGGTCGACGTGGTCAGCTACTCCAACGGCTGCGCAGGTATAGGCGGACCGAAGTGGAGGCTCGTCAATCGTGTGGTGAGGAAGGGGTACGTCCTTGTAAATGAGAGAGATTTGAGGAGGCTGATTTCTGAGTACGTGAAAATGAAGGTAATGGAAACCCCCAGAATAGAGCTGCCCGATCCGCTGGAGGAGATAGCCAAGGAGATCTCAGATATGTTCGCCAAGAGGATGAGGAAGAGGTTCAAGAGACCCAAGAAGGGAGACTTCCCGCCCTGCATAAGGGAGCTCATATCCAAACTCAGGAGGGGAGAGAACCTGACCCACCAAGCTAGGTTCGCCCTGACGGCCTTCTTACTTAATGTGGGCTGGTCAGAGGAACAGGTGCTAGACCTGTTCAGGAGTGCGCCGGACTTCAACGAGAGGATAGCCTCCTATCAAATCTCCCACATAGCCAAGAGGAAGTATAAACCCCCTAGCTGCGAGACCATGAAGAACTGGGGTCTGTGTCCCGGTGACTGCGGAAGGAGATACATGCTGGAGGGTTTTGATTGAGGGAACTCGAGAAACTCTTCGCTAGGTATTACAGGGGCATGGCTAGCACCATATATGTTTCGGACGTACCTCTCAGGGAGTTCATGTTCAGGGACTTCGAGGGAAAGGTCAGGAGGCACATGTCCTTTAGGGATCTCTCGGAGCTCAGGAAGTATCTAGTGGACAACCCACCCATGCACGCCTACTACTCCGTCTCCCTTTATAGGAACCCCACGGCTCCGATGGTTGAGAAGGAGCCCATAAGGGCGGAGCTCCTCTTTGATATAGACTCCACGGACTTCAAGGACGAGGAGTGCGAGAGGGAATCCATATGGAGGTGCAAGAATTGCGGCCTCAGTGGGAAGGGTATTCCGCCAGATAAGTGTCCGAAATGCGGGTCCGGGAGGATGGAGGTCAACCACTGGCTCAACGAGAGATGCATATCTCTCACCAAGGAGGAAGTGGGGAAGCTCATAGGGGTGCTGTCCGAGGACCTCGGCGCCTCCCTAGATGAGATAGCGGTCTCGTACACGGGAAACAGGGGTTTCCACGTCAGAGTCTCGGAGGGAAAACTGACCACTCTATCCAAGGAGGGGAGGAGGGAAGTCGCCTTCTACGCGATGGGTAGGGGCTTCGATCCAACCCCCCTCTTCATAGTCGAGAAGGGACTCGTGAAGCTGGATCTGAGGAGCAGTATAGCTAGGAGGGCCCTAGAACACCTGTTGAGTGCTCAAGTGAAACTAACTCCTTCCCTGAGGGAGAAGGTACTCCTCCTATCGAAGGGCATGGGAGTCAGGCTGGGGTCGAGGGAGAGGAAGTACCTCCTCAACTTGCTTAAGGAATCGGCTCAGAGGTCCGGTGCGAGGATCGACTGGATGGTCACCATGGACACGGGGAGGCTGACCAGGATACCAAACAGCATCCACGGCAAGACCGGATTCAGGGCTTTACGGCTCTCCTTGGATGAGTATGGGGTTTTCAACCCGTTCAAAGACGCAGTAGGTCTGCCCTCAGAGCCGGAGATCAAAGTCCGAGTGAAGATGCCCGTTCCAGCATTCAGATTGAGAGATGAGGCTTTCGGCCCATATTCTCCGGGTGAGGAGGTTCAGCTGCCCGGTTTCGCGGCGGCATTCGTTATCTTGAGGGGGAGGGCGGAACCACTCAATCATTAATTATGGTCGAGCACCCATCCTACCAGTAGATGGCAAAGTACAAGGATGTGATAAGGGAGGTTCTCATCTCGCTGGCCGAGGGCCGAGTTGACGATTCCTTAATCGACCGGCTCAGGTCAGCCGAAGAGGATTTATTGACGGACCTACCGGAGGGGTTGGAGGGTAGGATATACCTCAAGGCTGCCGAGGTGATCAGGGATCTGAGAATAGAGATGGAAAACGCGCTGTCCATCTCTAAAGCATTCAAGAGAGCTCTTTATGGAGGAATAATCTCGGGAGAGATCAAAAGAACTGTTTATGAAGCCGAACAAGTCGAGACCGAGGAGGAAACCGAGGAGGGGAGAGTTTTCACCCCCCTGAGCGATGGGGTCGAGAGGGTATTAGTAACGTTTAAAACTCCCGTGACCAAATTCGTTGGTGTAGACATGAAGGTCTACGGACCGTTCTCCGAGGGCGATGTCGCATTCATTCCCTCGGAGAACGCGGCGGCCTTGAAAGAGAAGGGAGTTGTTGAGGTGGTCGAGGAATGAAGGTTCCCGCAGAGATCAACACGTACTGCCCCAGATGCGGCAGGCATACCAAACACAAGGTCTCCCTGTACAAGCAGGGCAAGGCACGGACGATGTCGTGGGGTCAGAGGCAGCTTGAGAGGAAGAGGAAGGGATACGGAGGAGAGCCCAGAGGTAAGCTGAGGAGGAAGGCCAAGACTACCAAGAAAGTGCTTCTCATACTCACATGCGAGGAGTGCGGTAGGAAAGTGATGAGGAACTTGGGGAGGCTGGCTAGGGTGGAGATAAAGAGGTGATGGCCATGGATAAGATGGAGTTGATCCCCCTCCCTAAAAGCTACTTCGTCAGGGTAAGGTGCCCTAAGTGCGGTAACGAGCAGATAATCTTCTCCCACGCCTCCAGAGAGGTCAGGTGTCATGTGTGCGACGAGGTGCTGGCCAGGCCTAGGGGCGGTAAGGCCGAGATCTTGGCGACGGTCATCGAGTATTTGGGTAGAGTGAGAGAGTGAGCTACAAGGCCTTCCCGAGGAGGAACGAGCTCGTTGTCGGCACTGTGAAGAGGGTAGAGGATCACGGGGTGATAGTCGAGCTGGACGAGTACGAGGGACTAGAAGCCTACATCCCTCGAAGTCACGTGGCCTCGGGGAGGATAAAGGACATAAGGGACTTCGTAAAGGAAGGGGACAAGATAGTAGGAAGGGTTATCAGGGCCAACAGGAAGCTGGGTCAGGTCGACCTCTCCCTCAGGTACGTCAGCGAGGAGCAGAAGAAGAGGAAGCTGGAGGAATGGAAGGAAAGAGTGAGAGTAATTTCTCTACTCAAACTGGCCGCTCAAAGAGCCGGTTTCCCGGATCCCGAATCGATCGCAAAGGAATCTTGGACGAAGCTTGCCGACTACTACAGGAGTCCCATGGAGGCTCTTGAGGACATGCTTTACGAGGGAGTAGATCCCCTCTTGAAGGCCGGCTTGGACGAGAAGCTGGCCAAGAAACTGGAGGAGATAGTCAAGGTTCAGATAAAACCACCAATCTACATAAAGAACATAGTGGTGAAGCTGGTCTCCTATGCCAACGATGGCATAGAGAGGATCAGAAGGGCCCTACTAAGAGGACTCTCCACTCCTAAGACCGAGGGCGTTGAGGTAGACATATACACTGCGGGTGCACCTAGGTACATTATCTCAGTCTGCTCTCAGGATCCAAAACTGGTGAGGAGGATGTCCACGTACATAGTCAAGGCCATTTCTAAGGAGCTCGGAGAGACGGAGATATTCGAGGTCGTGGAGGAGAAGGAGTACAGGAAAAGACTTGCCTGAGGCTTCACTTCATCTCAGTTGTTTCAACCATTTCGAGGGGTTTCATGGTGACACATCCCAAGATGAGGAGGTGTTCCCGCTGCTGGAGGTACACCTTCAGGGAGAAATGCCCCGTATGCGGTGCGGAAACGGTAGATCCCCATCCGAAGCCCTTCAACCCACCGAGTCGATGAGAACTAAGTCGAAAGGTTACTAAATATTCGTCGTATGCCTTAGTTCCTATGTCGCAGTTACTTTTCTCAAATAGTCACTGTTATTTTCAAATCCTTACTGAATAAATGAAAATTGTATCTGAATGATTCGTTAGAACTGTATAATGGGAATATCGTGTCAATCAAGCTAACTCAAGAGCTCCTAGGGACCTTATCTCGATTAATAAACAACTTTATGTCTAGTGTGAAGGGAGAAAACTCGTTTACCTACTCTATATTCACTAAATCTGCCGTAGGTTTCTCTATCAACGTTGTGCAACGTTGTGCAACTGTTACGATGACAATAATTTTATAAGCCCTCTTCCAACAACCCTCAGCCCCTTGCCACATGAAGTGGCATGGGGAGGTGTTACTATGAAGAAGGCATACATAATAGCAGCCTTGGTAGTGCTGCTGGGGGCCAGTTTGCTCCCTGCTATGGCCTACCCAATCCACA
>JAOZFI010000044.1 GCA_027491395.1 Thermoproteota archaeon
CTCTGAGAAGTACTGGGATGCCATTGAACCCCTCATCAGGAACTTACCCATCCTGTTTTCAAGTATTCGCCTGAACTCGGCTGCGATTTTCCTCCAAGAGGTTAAGAGCTCATCCTGATCATGGGAACTCAACCGAACCGGTGCGATCAACCTGTATGAGGAGAGGCCAAACCCATAGGACTCTATTAGGAGCTTTGGAGGGGATATCATCGACGCGCGCGCGGGAAGGCGCCGCAGGTATGCCATAAGGGTTCTCATCCGATCTTTCATTTCTTCCACCGCGAAGCGAAAGTTTGGGGGGCAAGGTGGTCACATGCTGAACTGGATTCACCGCCTCTTGCCCATCTGAGGGTGTGGCCCTCAGTATACCGTGCCAGTAAGGTGGATGAACGCGCGCCATCCTTACTCCTCCTTCGGTCTGCACACGCCTCGGAAGCTGAAGGGCCCTAGCTCTAGGCTAATCCATGAATCTTTCAGTGCAAACGAAGTGAACAGACGTCAACCCCCTCCCCACAGCCTCCCTGATGGCCTGCTCGAGAGAATTCTGAGATTCCTCAGGTCGGGAGCGGGAATCACCCTCCGGATCAGCTCCACCGAGCTCTTCCTCAGGACATCGATGGGCCCTCCCCGCTCATCCGTCCATCTCGCCCCCCTTGGAAGGGATTTTTCCGTCTCCCTAGTTACTGATGCTAGCTCCAAGACCACGCCATTAGCGACGCAGATGTGCCCGCATACCCTCGATAGGCACACTGGATTATCAAGGTGAGACTTCATACAGCTCCCATCAGGATCTGTATCTCAACCCATCGAATAGATCTTGATCACCTTCCGACGATCCATTCTCCACTCTCAGCTCTCACCCTTTCTCCTACAGTGTTCTTGACAACGTGACGTTACATCAGAAGTGCTTACCCAAGGAATCAAGTCTCCTAAAGACCCCTCAACCGCTTGGAATAGTAACTACGTAACCAGCAATAAACTAGTGTAGAGGAGGTCAGGGAGACTCTCCGATCAATCACAATTTTTAACTCGGAATGTCCATACTCACCTCAGGCATTATAACTACCCACTCATCCACCTCATTTAAGCGCTCAGTTCAGTCATTTTTCATTAGAGATCACGAAAAGGAGTTGAGAGATAATGGGCGGTGCTGTGGTCGTGACCAGCTGCCACTATGAAGCTCCTCGTTTAGCTCGAAGCCTTAAGAACATTATCATATACTGATTGGAATAGTCTATAAGGATCCTCCTATACTGCTGCTGGGGGAGACCCGTTGGCGAAAGATGAGAAAAGGGTAGTGATAGACCCCAAAATTATGGGAGGCAAACCCGTAATAAGGGGCACGAGAATTCCGGTATATTTCATATTAGAGCTGCTGTCTAATGGATGGACTGTAGAGGCCATCTTGGGAGAATATCCGCACCTAACGAGGGAGGATGTACTGGCTGCTATTAAATATGCGGCAAAGGTCTTGAGGGAGGAAGTCGTTGTCGAAGCCTAAAATTCTAGCAGACGAAAATATACCTAGAACCACCGTGATTCTGCTTAGAGAAGGAGGATACGATATAGTATCGATTCAGGAGCTCAGACCTGGCATGAGCGACGAGGAAGTGGCGGAGCTGGCCATAAAGGAGTCGAGAATTATAATAACGTTCGACAAAGACTTTGGAAGACGAGCACTCTTAAAACCCAATATCCCCGGTGTGATTTTACTCAGAATACGACCAATAAGCCCCGCATACATTGCTGAGAGGATACTCTCAGCGTTGAGCGGTGTAAACGATCCCTACGGAAGGTTGATTATAATTAGGAAGAAGACTGTAAAGATATTTACGATACATCAATGATACCCTTGGATGCCGAAGAGATCACTGCTAATGGATGTTAGATCTTCATCAACCCTTAGCACGCGAATATCTTATCAGCGGCTATTTCAGTTCGGGCTAGTGGTTGTAGACTCCTTATTCATATGATAAACTAGTTTTTAAGGGATGATAGTAAAGGAAGGAGGAGAAGGGCATAAGGTCAACGATAATGGGAGATACTGGAGAAGTTATAGCATTTAGGAGGCGATGGTGCAGTCATGTCTAGGGAGTTGAAACAACATCTAACGGAAGATAATGTCCTCATGCAGATGTGCAACTGGATCCCAAAAGGGAATTGAAAGATGTACCGTATAAGACCGTTCGACAGTGAGAGCTAACGTGCGGTCTACGTTAGTTTCAGGATCCTGCAAGAATGAATCTCACAGGCTAGGTCTGATTCACCTGCGACCCATCAGCCACTGTAACTATGTCTGTGTGTCGACCGCTCTTGGCATCTGCGGGTTGAAACTACTAGAGCTTAGTTACACTCACAAATGCGCGATCGCATGTAGAAATGGATCATCTTTATCTGACATATCGGGTTGAACGCGCATGCGTTACTTCAGTGATTACTCCCTGCTGGCCCCTCTCGGCCTGAGCCCTCCCATCGTTACGGAGCTGATCCAGTACCTGGACTGGCAGTACAGCATGAAGCCCAAAACCGTGGAACTGATCCTCACAAGGGATAAGCGCGTTCAGGAGGGTGCTAAACTCGTTGAGGTGGCCGTGAAGGACAGATATCCTAAGGCTGAGGTGGTCAGCCTTACTCTGGACTACGAGGACATCGTTAATGAGAATGTGGCATTCGATTTCATGAGAATAGCTGCCTCCGAGATGGCCAGACTGGAGAAGCCAGTCTACCTACTCATCTCAGGGGGGAGGAAGAACGTCTCGGTGGAGGTGGCCCTTCTGGGACAGGTGCTCGCGGTATCCGGTATCTACCATGTGGTCGTGCCAGATGTGAGGGGGGTTAACATCGAGTTAGAGAGGCTGAGACCAAAGATAGAGGAACTCGCCTCCTCGGGTGATCCCCTCAGCTATTACAGGGAGAATGAGGAGCTGCAGAACCTCATGTATCCCCCGATGACCTACAACGTGATGAGGGTACCCATGCTCCCACTGCCTTACTCGATAGTCAGGAGGGTGGCGAGGATCCTCGGCGAGAGAGGCAGCAGGTCCGAACTTGAGGATCTTGGGGAGGACTACATAGCTGCCCTCAGGTTCTCGAGCCTTATACAGGTATCCGGAGGCAGGATCATACCCACCGACTTGGGTAGGGTGATAGGAGAGGCTATGAGGGAGGCTGTGGAGTGAACTGGCGTGCCAGAGAGCCTCCCGCTGGCGCGGGGATAACCGGACAGGACCGGATTCGACCTGCAAGTCGTTGAACCGATCCTCTCGGGTCTGAGGAGGGATCGAGCTTCCCGCTTAATGATTCTCAATTTATGGGTTCACGGGTTTTAATCCGAAAGGCGATCGTTCCGGAAGGCTACCCCCTGCACCCCGGCAATCGCGTATCTCCTGAGCGGAACGGTCACCATCACTCAATAAATTTAAGATAGGGGCCCAATTTGTATGTAATTGTGGATCAATTTTCCCATTAATCTGGAAACTACTTTAATTGAAACAGTTGTGCCGACTGGCATGGTGAGCCGGATGAATAAAACTGCTTTGGCAGGTGTTATTCTCGTAGTAGGCCTCCTGATCGGCATAGGAATCGGATACTTCCTCTACTATCCGCAGGGAGGCCCGATCACGAAGACCGTCACGAAGACCGTCACGAAGCCGGTAACGAAAACCACGACGGCAACGCAGGTTCAAACGCAAACGGTACGCGTTGAGGAAAAGTACACCATACTCCTGTCGTATGATCCCAAGGTGGGCCTCTACCTGACCGACTCCAAGGGCATGACCCTCTACTTCTTCGCCAAGGACGTGAACGGCACCTCCGCATGCTACGGCGACTGCGCGAAGAGGTGGCCGGTGTTCGCTCCCAAACCCACGACTAACTTCGTGATACCATCCGTGTTAAACATCACCGACTTCAACTTCATCGTAAGGGACGACGGGAATGTTCAGGTCACCTACAAGGGACACCCCCCTCTATTACTGGATAAACGATACGACCAGAGGAGATACCAAGGGACACGGCATCAAGGGAGTTTGGTTCGTAGCCAGCATATCGGGTGAACTACCCTAAAGAGAGAAATAACCCCCGTTCCCTCTTTTTTGAGATCCGTGGTTTAGAGGTTGAGGCGCGCGGACATTCGCCGCCATGATCCCCCGGATGGAGATCATCCACAGCTGTCCCGAGCTGGAATGCTACACGCGAAAGCTAGCAGAGCATCGAGCTGCTTTCGAATCTCGCGCCAGCGATCTCGATGCTTCTACCTTCCTTGCGAGCGACGAACACTTTAAATTGATGCCGATCGGCTCAATGATCTCCGAGGGAATCTCATGGTCACCTTGAGTGATTACAGACCCTTCTTAGATTTGAGAGAGATCAAGGAGATCGAGGAAGCCGCTAACAACCTAAGAGGGAGGGAGATAGTCCACATCAACGCCACCAGGTACGGTGGAGGGGTTGCAGAGATGCTGAGGAGCTTGGTCCCCCTCCTGAGGTCCCTAGGACTGAGGGCCCGGTGGGATGTGCTGGAAGGTGACGATAGATTCTTCGAGATAACCAAGAGGATCCACAACTCCCTCCAAGGAAACTTGGAGCTGGAGTTCACCCCGGAGATGTGGTCCCACTACTTGGAGGTGAACAGGAGGAACTCCGCGAGGTTCGAGGAGGGTGACTTCACGTTCGTTCACGATCCTCAACCTCTTCCACTAGTAGAGGGTCGGGGGGACGGTATCTGGATATGGAGATGTCACATTGATCCCTCCAGAGGCAACCCGTCGGTCCTGAAGTTCCTCAGCAGGTACATTGAGAGGTACGACGCCCTGATATTCTCGCTAGAGGACTACATAATCCCGCTGGGCAGGACCTACGTGGTCCATCCCACGATAGATCCCCTCTCGGAGAAGAACAGGGACATGAAACCCTCCGAGGTCGAGGGCGTGCTGGAGAAACACGGGATAGATCCGGACAGGCCCATAATCGGGCAGGTATCGAGGTACGATCCCTGGAAGGACCCGTTAGGCGTGATTCGTGTGTATAGGAGGGTCAAGGAGAGAATTGGGGAAGTTCAGCTGGTAATGGTGGGTTCCTCCGCCTCGGACGATCCCGAGAGTAGTGAGTGGTACGAGCTGACGAGCAGGGAGGCAGAGGGATTGAGGGATGTCCATCTGCTGACTGATCTCCCGGACATCGAGGTTAACGCCATACAGAGGTCGTATCAAGTTGCCCTCCAGCTGTCGACGAGGGAGGGTTTCGGGTTGACGGTCACAGAGGCCATGTGGAAGGGCGTCCCCGTTGTGGCGAGACCGTCCGGGGGCATAAAGCTGCAGGTCATCGATGGGATCACGGGGTTCCTCGCTAGCGACCTCGATGACGCTGCATCCAAGGTCGTCTACCTGATGAAGAGGCCTTGGCTGTCGAGGATCCTGGGGCAAAGTGGAAGGGAACATGTCAGGAGGAACTTCCTGATAACGAGGCTACTCGAGGATCACCTCAGGATCATGAGGGACCTCCATCAGGGAAGGGCTGGACAGGCAGGGGCCGGCTGAGGTGACCTCCCTCACCCGCGCGTTTAATCGGATTCGCCGCCCGGAACCTGCGGGCCTGAACAAGCTAGAATGAGGATCCAATCCCTTCCGCGACGCTGAATCCGGGCCGGTGAGGCCCCTACGCTAATGCTCGTTCTCATTGGCACGATGTATGATGGATTAATAGGCCTGGAAGGCCGGAGATGCTGGTTTTCACCGCGCAAATTCGAACCCTGAGCTGTCACCCCTAGGTGGCCTCAGGATCGTATCGAGAACTCCAGGCCTCCTCAATACCGAGATTGCTGCTCCCCTCAATACGGCGTCCTCGCCGCCTGTCGCGTAGTCCACTGAGGGCATCCTGTTGATCAAGTATTCGCCCACTCCCCCGAGGAAGAGCTCCACGAAATCCCTGTTGTTGAGGGCTATGCTCCCGCCGAGCACCAGCAATTCGGGATCGTACACATTGATCACCGACGATATGCCAGCTGCATTGATCTTGGCCAGCTCTGAGACGACCTCCCTGGCGAATTCGTCTCCCCCTCGCCAGAAGGAGAAAAGGGCCGACGGATCGATCTCACCCCTCATGGCTGCTCTCCAGGCCTCGGTCCTGGCTCCGTCCCACTCTAGGGCGAGCTCTCGGGAGAATGATGGGATGGCCGAGCCGGATGCCATGGCCTCCCAGTGCCCCCTTCCCCCGCACCCGCACCTCCTGCCCCTATAGTCCAGGGTAATGTGTCCCACCTCGTGCGCGTTCCCGTCCTTTCCCAGAAGGAGGTTCCCGTTCACGACGGCGCCAGCACCTATACCGGTGCTCAGGGTCAGGTAGACGAGGTTGTCGACCCCCCTCGTGATGTGCTCACCCCACGCCGCGGCGACGCAGTCGTTCAGCACCACCACCGGAACGGACAATCTCTCCTCGAGCGGTCCCCTCAGCGGGAAGCTTTTGATGGGGCTGTTCGACATCTTGACCACATCGCCGCTCCTCACATCTATCACGCCGGCCACCGCAACTCCAGCCCCGTCCACCTCTACCCCGAAGTCCATGGCCAGGTTGTAGATCTCCTCGGCGATCCTTAGCCTCCCCCCACTCCTCGGTGTCGTGACCTTCACTTTCCTCAGCATCTCCCCATCCCTGAAGAGGGCTACCCTGAGGTAGGTTCCGCCTACGTCAGCGGCGAGGATCCTCATTCCATATCATCCCTTCCCATCTTATTGGACCCCTCAGCCATCTTATCTAGGATCTCCATCAGATCCTCTCTCCTCCCGAGATTGTACCTGGCAGCCGTGGCCGCGTATCCTATCCTGATGGAATAGGCCCACTCTGGCAGGGCCGAGAATAGCGATTCGTCGGTGACGTCATCACCGGCAGCCAGTATGAAGTCCCACCCACCGTCGGCTATCGTGTGGAAGAAGTTACCCTTGCTTATTCCGGCCTGCTTGACCTCCACAACCATCTTACCTGCCAGTACGCTCACGTTGATGCTGGCGGTGAGATTGATCAGGGCATGGATGAGCTCCCTCACGGCCTCCCTGGCCGTCCTTAGGTCGGCCCTCCTGTAATGCCATGCCAAGGAGAAATCCTTCTCCTCAACGAAGGATCCCGGGATCCTCCTCACGAATAAATCGAGCAGGGGCCTGATCATCTCCTTCCAAGACCTGTCTATCGGAGCGGTGGCCGTCCAATCCCCATCGGCCTTCACCCAGCCGCCGTGCTCCGCTACTAAGGTCACCTCTAGGTCTCCGAGCCACCTCTCCAGGGAAGACCTGTCCCTCCCGCTTATCACTACCACCTCTCCCCTCCTCGAGAGCCTCCTCAGGAGGTCCCTCACCTCATCCGTGGGCTCCGCCTCCTTGGGATCATCCACTATCGGCACGAGGGTCCCGTCGTAGTCCAGTATGAGGAGGGGATTCGCGGCCTCCCTGTAAGCCCTCACGATCTCGTTCGCCGCTTCCTCGGACAGCATCTTCACCTCGAGTTCTTTCGTCCTCTCAACAACCTCATCCAGCCTGTTCAGGAAACTATCTGCCCAGAACCTCACGTTGAACTCCCTTATCCTCTTCCTCATGGCCTCGTTTCTCCTCATGAGTTCCTCCCTGTCCATCGTGAGTGCCTCGTTGATCGTCTCCGCGACCTCCTCTATGTTGTTCGGATTCACCTTGAAGGCCTCCAAGAGCTCCTTGGCCGCTCCCGCGGTCTCGCTTATGACAAGAGCTCCCCTCAGGTGATTCATGGACGCTAGGTACTCCTTGGCCATGAGGTTCATCCCGTCACTTATGGGCAGGATCAGGGCCACATCGGCCGCCGAGTACAGGGCCACCAGTTCCTCGAAGCTCAGGTACCGGTACATGTACCAGACGGGCACCCACCCCAGCACCCCGTGCTTACCGTTTATCCTCCCCACCGTCTCATCTATCTCGGCCTTGAGCTGGGAGTACCGCTCTACCTCCTCCCTAGATGGTGACACGACGAATATGTATGTAACCCTCTCTCTCCACTCCGGGTGATTGTTGAGGAACTCCTCGAAGGCCATCAGGTGGTGCAAGGGTCCCTTAGTGTAGTCTAGACGGGACATGGAGATTATTATCCTCCTGTCGCCGACTCTCTCCCTTATCATCTCTGCCTCCCTCTTGACCTCCGGGCTCTCAGCCTTCCTCGAGAACTTCTCGAAATCTATCCCCATCGGAAAGACGTCGACCTGGACGAGCCTCCGTCCGACCTCTATGAGGCCGACCTTGTTCTCATAACCCTTTATCCTGGCCACGGCCTCTAGAAAGGCCTGAGCATAGTCGTAGGTGTGGAAGCCCACCAGATCGGCCCCCAGAATCCCCTCAACTATCTCCTTACGCCACGGCAGGAGCCTGAATATGTCGTAGCTGGGGAATGGTATGTGGAGGAAGAACCCTATGGAAACGCCAAGGTCCCGCTCCCTCAGGATCTCGGGGAGGAGCATGAGGTGGTAGTCGTGGATCCATACCCTGTCTCCCGGCTTGGCCAGCTCCTCAACCTTATCGGCGAATATGGAATTGACCCTCCTGTAGGCCTCCCAGTCTGTCTTGGAGAAGACCGCGTAGGTCGCGAAGCCGTTGAAGAGGGGCCATATGGTCCTGTTGGAGAACCCGTGGTAGTACCCTCTGAACAGCTCCCTCGGGAGGAACACCGGGACGCAGTCGTGCTCTGCCAACAGGCCGGTCACATCCTCTATCCTCTCCGTCTCCCCCGGCCAGCCGACCCACTTAGCCCCGTACTCCCTGTAGAACGAGCCCAGGCCCGTGGCCAGCCCTCCCGTGCTGGGGATCGCTCGGTAACCTGAGGTCTTATCGATAACGGTGAGGGGCAACCTGTTTGACACGATTATGAGGGCCAAAAGCCCTACCTCCTCTCTCGCTATGGGATGACCTGCCCGAGGTATCTTAAATAATATCCCTTAGCCAGTCGAGGACGTATTCTCATCTCATTTATTCCCCTCATTTCCCCACTTACGCCCCTCTCGATGATCTCCGGGAGGGGTTCATCTCCAACTGAGGAGGTGAAGCTAAAGCTCCAACCTCAAACCCCCGAGTTGATCTCATCTCAAATCCCTATGTCACACAGACACCCCGCCTCCCTGATCAGGTCCTCGGGCATCCCCCCAACCTTTCCCTCATCTTCCCACTGGCCAGATCTTCCAGCCCGTCGAAAAGTTCATCGTAGTAGTGGATCTCCACATCCTCGATCACGCCGCCACGATCGAGGACGGGCACCAGATTCCTCACGGAGAAGTGCTGGAGACCAACGTGGGCGGCAAGGTTCCTGAGGAGCGAAGAGACCTCCTCCGGGCTGACCGCGTCGCTCCCCCTCATCAACTTCTCCGCCGAGAGGAAGTTCCTGACCCACCAATCGTCCCTGCACGAAGATTTCTCCATCAAATTTACCGCCTCACTCCTGAAGATTTCCCATTTCAGGCTCTCCGCATGGAGATCTACCAAGGTTGGGTTCCTGTCGATGTTACTCGTCCCCCTGTAAGCGTCCCTCACGACGCTCGGGCACCTCCTGCCCAGGGCCGCGAACGGGTAAACATCACGAACAGAGGCGACAGATCCTCTGACCCTCTTCTTAACCATTTCACAGGTCATTTCCTCGATGTACGACTTCATGTAGCCCAGGGCCGTGCCTCCCGGCGCCTCCCTCACCATGCGGTTTACGCTCCTGGAGTTACCGTGCTCATCTACCATGGCGAGTTCTTTGGTGATCAGGATCTCGTTGGGGTGCATGCCCAGCGAGCGGTAGAGGGACCTAACCTCTAGGGCGAACCTCAAGGACGCGTGATCCCCCTTAAGGTGGGGCATTAGCCCATCGATCCCTAACTTGAGGGCGAATGATCTTATGGAATCCGCCAGGGGATAGGACAGGGGCGGGTCAAGCTCGTATTCTATCACGATCTCATCTGCATCCTCGGCGAAGGTGTCCGGATTCAGCCTCAGGTGCTCCACGTAGTCCCCTCCCTCCATCCTTTCCCCGAGGTATTCGAGTATCTCATGGATCGAGGGAAGGGACTCGCTGAAGCTCCTCAGGACGTGATGCAGGTAGGTCAGCATCGTGGTATCGAGTGCGCAAGAGACCTTTCTGAGCCTGATCAGGGATCTCAGGAGCTCCTTACCCTTCTTTAGGTCTCCGTATCGGTCGAACTCCCTCCTCACCACCTCCCTCCATATCTCCGCTATCATGTCGGGGCTCAGCCGGCTGTGGGCCAGCAACTTCGATATCGTGACAACAAGCCTGTGAATCACGTGAGTCTCCCTGACGTCCATGAACTCCACCGGAAGCTCGACGGTACGATCTCCTGCTCTTGGTAACCCCTCCTGCTGCGGATCGGGGCTTGGGCGTGTTCTTTCGGAGGATCTCCCCGGTGGGACGAGCACGGGCATTGAGGTCAGGGGGATCAGATCCACCTGGTTCACCTCAGCGTACGCCAGTACCCCCATGTAGGCCATCACGGTCAGGTGATTCCACCCCTGACTCAGATCGAAGACCACCCTCTCTACATCTCCAAGTTCCCTCAGAGATCGGTAAACCTCGGCGAATATGTGGGAGGGCCCTCCCCCCTCAAATTTGAGTCTCACGCCAGCCCCATCCTCCAGGGGCAGGGTGAAGGTGCCCCTGACTTGGACCACCCTAGCCAAGATAGGAGAATCGTTGAACAGGCCTCTTAAGTCCTCCGGTAACCCTTCATTGTCCTCCACGTCCTTAACGAGTAGCCCCGGGAATTCTCCCGCGAGCCTCCGAGTCGCGGCCAGGACCCAATCCTCGACCCCTCTCCCCGCCTTGGAAGCCTCCAGAACTCCCTGGCGTGGGTTATGAGGGAGTGGGGGAGAAGAACGATCACCCTGAGCTTGCTCAGTTCGACCTTCCCCCTGCCCAGCGCCTCGATGAAGACGGGCAGCACCGTGGATGAAGCCCTCAACCGGACGGGATTTCCCCTCGGCGATCTCACCTCGTAGAGTTTCCTTGATCCCCTCAGTAGGGTGTCCCCGGCCACGTGAACCAGGACGTGAGACATGGGCAACGCCTCAGTACCTAACGACGGGCTTCACCTCGGCGTAACCGGATTCCCTCACCAGGTGCAGCGGGTAGAACTTGGCAGTGGTTCCCACGAGCTGACCTATCTGAAATCCCAAGATCACGGGCGCCGAGAGGACGAATCTCTTCTTGGCGGAGGGGTGAAGGTTGTTTATCAATTCCAGAAACTTCGCCGAGCTGAAAGCTACGAGGGGGAACTCCTCCACTCTCAGACCACCCTGATCAGGGACGTACTTGTAGATGTAGTCGGGATCCCTGCCGAACTGCCTCCTGTACATGACTTCAGGGTTCCTCCCTATCAAGTCGATGGAAGCGCTCACCTCCTTCCTCCTCTCCACTCCATCTATGACCTCCATCATCGGACTTGGATCTCCACTCTCAACGTAGGATATGAAAGCGTCCACCAGCTTCGACCCGATCGCGCCACCGATGAGGGACTTCATCCTGTCCTCCTGATCGCTGGGTATATCTACCCTATCCTTCGAGCTCCTCCTAGACAGGTAGCCCTTCAGTTCCTTCCCGAGTCTCACGACCTCCACCGAGTCCACCAGCAAACCTACCACCGTGGTTACGAGTCCTACGGACAATACATCACCGCTCCTGGCCGGGGGTGACCAACATTTAACCCTACTTCTTGGGAATTTCAAGAGATTGCATGCTTTTGAAGGGATGGAGTTGTTGCCCGGAGGCGTATCCCGTGGAATTCTAGGTTACAGGGGATGAGACATAACGTTCTAAGGGGCGGTAAGTCTTGTGGGGAGTCACCTGAAAGCGGGAGCGGGTTCTAGGGGCTCATCCATCCGGGATGAGGCACGGTTCGGTACCGTTCATCCCCCCTTCATGCAATCCCATGGATCTGCCAGCCCCTCACCCGGGAAGTAGGCCCCGTAACTCTCCCCTGATCCATCTCCCCTGTCATAGAACATCCAAATACCGACATAAGCCGTTCTGATCGACCTCAGCAGGGGGCATATCCCCTCCAGCCAATCCACCGCACTGCCCGCCTCATAACCTGTGATTACCACCTGACGCCCCAGCCTCCCCGAGTACTTCTCTATCTCCTCCCCACTGTACAGTTCGGTGACCACGAAGAACCCCGGCTCGGCGGTCGCCAGCCCGTCTAATACCGAAGCATACTCCTCGTCGAGCCAGACGGCATACCTCTCCTTCAGATCTTCGAGCAGGTTGTGATAGAAGTGGAGTATTTCCCTGTAATCCTGCCTCCCCTCCCAGCCGTACCACACGGCCACCTTCCACGTCGAATCGAGGGAAGAGAGGTAATCCATTAGCTCAATCACCAGCCCGTTCATTTTGGTCCCCGACCTCAGGTAGCTCTCCTCGACCCCGTACTTCCCCTTCGGGAAAATGCCCCAGAGGACTCGCAGGGAGTGCTCGCTGGCAATATCGCTGATGACCTTGAGGTTGTGCAGAAACAGCTTTGTGTCATCAGCCGGGAGGATCACGATGACGGTGTCGTAATACTCGCTTATCACGGAGAAATCTCTCTCGATCATGTCCCTGTAATCGGACAAATTGGCGTGGACGTAGAAATAGATCCTGTCCCCGTACCTCCTCTCCCAAACGTCGGTGCATGCTCCAGAGGGGAGGATGTATACCATTCCCCTCAACTCCCTCTGCCTCCTTTCGTGTTCCCCTACAGCCTCAAGGACGGCATCCAGGTACCCCATCCCATTCTTCTCGGAGGGCTCTACGGAATTGCAGCTGCCCCAATCGTTGAAAGATGATATTAAGACCACCTTCCTGGGCCGGGAATATTGAAGGGCCATCACGAGCCGCTCCTTGAACGCCTCAATTTTAGAACGAACCTTCTCCCCGTCCGCCGTCCCGTTGTTAGGAGGCGGCGCTACCAAAGGGATGAAACCGATCCCAAGGTCCATCATATACGCACGCTGCTCGCGGTAGCCTAGACCATGATCCCCCTCCGCTCCTGTGACTTCGGGCGTACCGCCCAGAGCTATCGCGTCGAAATACCTCAATCGCGCCATCTCAGATCTATCCCGTAGGCGATCTAGGGTGCCCACGAGGTAGAGGCCGTATTCCTCCTTGTACTTTGATAGGGCCTCTAGAATGCTTTCAGGCAGCTCCCCCACATGCATCCCTAGTACGGGTTTACCCTCTATCCTCAGGTAGCGGGGATCGTTGAAATACGTCTCATTCAGGTAGTCGATGGAGTCCCTCAGCACCCGCCCAGCCTCCGCGGGATTCAGGTCCCCCAGCCCGTCAGCTTCATAGAGCACAGCAAACCTCATGCTGTCCGCCAGAGGGCTCCTCATTATGTGGCCCTTCAGGGTCGAGTCCTCGTAGCTGCAGGGACCCCGCCAGCTTACTAGGAAGAAGTCCACACCATGCCCCGTCGCCCAGTCAATGTGTCTGGAGATGACCACATCGTCCCTCGGGTCGTACACACCTAGGAGGGGCGAATCCTCGCACCCCCTCAACCCTCCGCCATGGTCGTACTTGGGGTAGTAAATCGCGCCCACTAGCGATCCGTCTCGCCCCGCGACGTCCTCGTACTCCCTGATGTAGGGTGTCTTGATCGTGGTCACCTGCCTGTTTCCGGCCTCGTCCTCGACCTCCACCCTGATCTCGTACTCCCTGCCGCCCCTGAAATCGGTTATGGCTACGTGGAACTCCTCCACCCGATCTCCATACCCGCCATCGGAGGGCCTCGGGTATAGGGTCCTGACGTCCTCATGGGGGAAAGCCCCATCCGGTATGCCCTCGTACCTCAGAGGGATCCATTCGACTGTTGCAGAGGCTATTGGAGTTTCAGAATCCACAGCTTGGAAGGAGAGCCTCAGCCCGTAAATCTTCCCGTTGACGACCCGACTTGGGATCAAGCTCAATTCCCTGATCGATGGAGGCTCGGGATTGACGTACCTGTCGTCTAGGAGGGAGAGCTCACCCTCATCAACTCTCCCATCGGAGACCACCTCGTCCAGCGTCCTGATGAGGCCATCTTTCAACTCGCTGGGTGGAAGAGAGGCTATTAAGTCCACCAGCTTTTTATCTTCGGGATCCAACCGGCCATCCGCTCCAAGAGGTCTCAAGTGGTCTGAGATCCCTCCAGCGCCTCTCTTCTCCGCATACTCCACGACGGGATCCGAGCTCGGCTGAGATGATGGCCGAGATGCAACGGGCGCCTTATGAGCGGTCGCCGAGGTAGTTGTGGAATTTACCGAGCCCTCTATTCCATTTCGGACTGTTGCCGTACTGGAAGTGGCTTGAGACCCGGTCCGCCCCCGATCGATTAAGATGATGGAGGTGAGGATTAGGAGGGACAGGATAGCCAGGGTCAGAGAGAGCGCGAGCGAATTCCTCATGGGAGAGTTCACATGTTGGGAGATCCAAACCTAAAAACTGTTTGGATCGGGGGGGGGGGAGATCCCGATGAGATCCGCGGGTCTTCGTGCCCCTATCTCCGGGCGACAAGGCCATGCCGCGCTTCCGAGGCCCGTTGGAGGGGAAAGATTTGGAACTGGAGTCCGCACTCACCTGGCTGGCCTGACTTCATCCCCAGGAACCCCGTTAATACACCCAGAATACCCCCGTAGCTCCCATCACCAGACCACGTTGCTTATCCTCACCTTGGAGCTGGCCTCCTCCAGGGCCAGCCACTCGTCGAAGGTCATCCTCCAGTCAGCAGCCCCCACATTTTCCTCCACCTGCTCCGGGGTCTTCGCCCCGGGTATAACTACAATGGTGTCGCTGGCCATTATCAGCCAGTTCAGCGCGACCTGGCCGGGCGTCTTGCCATGCCTCTCCCCAACCTCCCTCAGCAATTTCACCACCTCGTACACCTGCCTGAAGTTGTCGGGGTGGAACAGGGCGCTGCCGGCCCTCACGTCCTTGAACTCGGGCAGGTTATCTGGCGTGTACTTTCCGGTGAGGGCTCCCTTCGCCAGGGGAGACCACGCCAGGATGCTCCACCCGTTCGCCTCCGCATAAGGTATTATCTCCTTCTCCGCATCCCTCTCCACCAGGTTGTACCTGACTTGGTTACTGACCGGGTCCTCCGTCGACAAGCAAGCCCAGGCCGAGTCCATCAGTTCAACCGGAAAGTCGCTCAATCCTATATAGCGTATGACACCCTGATGCACCAGCTCCTCTAAAGCGCGCATGTACTCGCAGGTGGGGAAGTTGTTCCAGAGCGGAGGCCAGTGGACCTGCATCAGATCAATGTAGTCAGTCCCCAGCCTCTCTAGGCATCTCTTCGTCCCCTTGAATACGTCGTGCCTAGAAAGAAACTCCCCGGGTAGCTTAGTGGCAACAATGACATCCTCCCTCGCTCCCAGCTCCTTCAGCGCCCTCCCGAGGAAGGTCTCACTCATCCCCCTCCCGTAGACCGCTGCGGTGTCGAAGAGGTTTATCCCCACGTCAATGGCCTTCTCCACTATCTTCTTGGCATCCTCATAGTTGGTCACGCCCCAGGACTCGCTGAATTGCCAAGTCCCCAGTCCTACAACGGAGACCTTCAGATCCGAAACACCCAGATACCTGAACTCCATTGGTGCACCCCTTACTTCGGGGACGCCTTTCATATAATCATCTGCTGCACAGAGATCCCCATGGTCTCGGTCGACAATCAAATCTGGTGATGCCCCGGCGAAGCACCCCGCGTGAGGTTGAGCTGCTACAGCGACATCCACTTCAGCATGACCTCGTATGCGGATCCGGGTACACATTCTCACGTTTCCTGATGGGGGTGAGGCCGGGATTGTGTTCGACGTCAGAGGGAAGTTTATCTAACGCTGCCTAGCGATTAGCTGTTCAAGGGAGTTCGATCTGGATGAAAGGAGAGCCCGTCTCCTCCCCCGGTGGCGCTATGCCGTTCAGCCTCGTATCCATCTCCAAGAACGGGGGTCAGAACCATGCCTAGGGAGGTAGACTTGGTCACCGCGAGCTCGGGCGCGTGGAGGAGATCCCCCTGCGATAGGGATAGGAGGATCGACCGGGCGACAGCATGTGTTCTGCGGACGGGACGGTTAGGTTCACTTCATGGACAGGAGCGGGAGGAAGCTCCACTTCCTTAAGCACCCTGAACTCTTAGATACGACTGTGGAGCGTTTCCGCCCCCGAGGCTGTTCATCCACTTCTCACCTCCGCCTCACCGGTTGCGGGGGCCGTGACGCCCTGCATTGAAAGATTCTACCGGTCCTGCTCGCTTAGGTCGGCAGCGACGGAAATGAACCGAAAATTTTATAAGTTCGCCCCCGGAGCGACGGGTGGGCCTTGGCCGCACATCCCCTAGAATAAATGATACGCATGTAGAATGCCACATGAGTATCGTATATGGATTTGAGATATGATATGGGGAATGGAGGCCCATAGGCCGATGCGATGTGGGGGCGGCCAGGGCCCCTTCCTTCTCACTTCCGCCCCTTTAATGCCAGACTGCATTCTTGGAGGATGTCACTAACGTTAACCTTGGGAGTGTCAGGTCCCCCCGCGCGAGACCGCCACTGTCACGTTCACGGGCTCGTACACCCCAGCTTCCAAGTTCTCGAAGACGACGGTGAAGGTGTAGGTTCCCTCCGGCGCCTCCTCCGAAACCGCGACCCTCAGATCCACCAGGGTTGAAAGGCCAGGTTCGATCAGGCACGTCTGGGGCCTCGCCTCCACCCTTATGAAGGGGGGCGCTCCCTGGACGCCGGAGAACTGCAGCGTCATGCGGGCGGTTCCTAGGTTGGCGGCCTTCAGTGTGAAGGTCTTTGACAGCGGATCCTCCTGCTCCTCCGAGACCTTGCTCATGACGAGAAAGGGGACTGCGGAGCCGCTCCTGAATTTCAACCTCATGGCGACGCTGTTGTTCCTCAGGTCCGCGAGATCGGCTGTCAGGATGAGATCATCGGGCCTGTAGGTCGGCAGGTCTAGCTCAACCCATCTGTCGTAAATGGTCACATTCCCCCCAGATAGCGGGACCTCCTTCCCGAAGGCCATGTATGTCAGGTTGACCTTCGAGAGTCTAGCCGGCTCGCTGAGGAGGAAGCCCCTGATTCCAACGTCCTCCAGATCCTGCTCCATTCCCATGAAGATCCCGGGGCCCATCTCCACCATCGGAGTTCTCCTGTCACGTTTGGCGGCCTCGTCGACCATCAGGCTAACTGTGGAGGAGATCATCGATCGGGTGGCGTAGCGATCCGGCCCCCCCGCGATGTACACGGGATTCTCCGCCAGCCAATCGACCCTAGCCAGCTTTGTCTCCCTCCTCATCGCATCGGCAACTTCTCCGGGAAGCAGCTTCCTCACCAGCCCGCCCACCCCTTCGTAGGCGTCCGGTCCACCGGCTATCAGGACCGGCGTCTCTGAGGCCAGCTCCCTCAATCCCTTTAGGGAGCTTGGTGGTCCCTTGATTGAGAACTCGAGCCCCTTCGACCGAAGGCCGTGAAGCAAGGGATCGAGCCCGATCCTGTCCACCTCGTTCGCTATCAGAACTACGTCCGGGCTGGGAAGTCTAGCGAGGACGGAGGCCCGGCTCACCATCTCGCCTCCCTGGTGGGAGGCGAAGGTCACGTTCACCTCCTCTGCGTCGATGCTCAACTCCCCGATCAGGGATCTGTTCCCCCCTCCTACAATCTTGATGCCCTCGCCACCCCAGCTCAGATTACCTGCCTCGCTCACCACCCTGTAAAAATCGGTCTTACCTCCCCCTTGGACGGAGATGCTCAGGTTGATGTTGAGCTCGTCTAGGGGACCCCCGAAGGTGACCTCGAATCCAAGTTTCCTGGTCTCCAGCCCCCTGCCCATCTCGATCGATTTTATTGCCGCCTTGCTCTCCCCTACCTTCTTCACCTCGGGCTTCGCTCTGGCGCACGGGTCCCCGGTGTTGTAGACCACTAGCCTGTACCATACTATGGCGCCGAGCTTCTCACCCGACTTGAGATTCACTTTCGTCTCCTCCGAGACCCATGTCTTGCCGGGAGGCGGCAGTTCGCCGTCCTTCCACTTCTTACTGGGTCCGAGGTTCCAGTCCCTCTCACTGGAACCCCTGAGGACCTCGTACCTCTCTGCAGGGAGCCACCCCATCTTCCGTCCCACTCCGACGAGATTAAAGGAGTCCTCGAAGAGCTTCCCGATTACGGATACCAGCCCTTTGATTACCAATACCACTCCCTTCGTGAGGAACTTCTTCAGGTAGTCAGACAGCTTGTTATTGACCTTGTCAAGGAAGCCAGGCTCATCGCTTCCCCCAATATCCGAATCTATCATCCTGAAATAGAGGTTGAAGGGACGTATGGGCTTGCACTGCTCGCTGGAATAGACCACCGTGTCCTGAACGCCCATCCCGCCCATGAGCTCCAGCGGACTCATGGTCCTGTCCTTTTTCGGATCGTACTCGTTGTTCTGGTCAGTGTCATAGTCCTTTGGATCGATCGACCTCTCGCCAAAGGATCTAACGCTCTTTCCCAGCCCGATCTGCTCCGCGAGGGTGAACAGCCAGAGGTCGGGATCGTTACCCCCCATATCTAGGTCCGCGTTCTCGGCGAGCCACAGCTTCGTCACATGAATCCTCACTATTATCTTGGTGGGTAACTCGGTCTGAGACTTCGCCGGAGCGGGAACTGGGATGGTGAGGAGAGCGACGAGGAGGATCGAGAGGATCTGCCTCATCCCTATCCATTCATCTCCCCGGAGACGATTATAAACTATCCGTTAAAATAACTGAGGAATTAGGATATTACGGCGTGAAACGGCCTTGCGCCGATCGGTGCGGGCCAAGGGGAACATCCACAGGGGAATCAGGATTAGCGAAATATCTATATTAACCTTCAGGTTATTTCATACGGAGTTTCACATGAGCATTAGGTACCTCGTTCCCCTGATGATCCTCTTCCTCCTAATCCCCGCGTTTCCCGTTGCCTCCTTGCCCCCCACGATAACGTACACCCCACCTCCGTGGTACATAATCGCGTCCATTATGAAGAGCCTGCCTGCCAGCGCGGATGCCACTCTCAACAGCTTCATCCCTCTCAATAACTTCGGCAGCGAACCGGAGCTCAGTGTCGGGAGGAGGAAGATCTCCACCAATGTGGTGACCTACACCATAAATTGGGATTCTGTGGTTAATTTCGACGTTTACAGTCTCATCCCCCCGGGCTCTGAGGTGCAGGCAGCCACGCTCACTCTCACGGTGAAGCAACCCCCTGATACCGGGGTAGATGTCCAAGTCTATCCCCTCACCAAGAGCTTCTCCGAGTCGACCGTGACCTGGTCGAGTCATGCCAACAGCTACGGCCCCCTGATAACCACGAAACACATCAGTTTCGACGCTCACGACGGGACCAAGACCAATTTCGACGTGACCACATACGTTAAAGGGAAGATAGGGACGGGCAGCCCAATTCACGGATTCCTGCTGAAAGTACCCTCCAACACGGACGATGGCGTCTCGTTCTACTCCAGGGAGGGAGCCCCATACGACAGCTGGAAGCCGACCCTCGTGATCACCTACAAGGGACCGTACATCGATTTGGTGGCCAGCCAGACATCCCTGAATCTGAAGCAGGGAGATAAGGCCTACGTCCAGCTCGCCATAGGAGGGACCTTCCTAGGCGACGCGGAGCTGTCCCACAAGTGGGTGGGACCGACCCCCGGCGGGATCACTCTCACGTACAGCAAGACCTCCGGCAAGGTCCCCTTCGCCTCCACCCTCGAGATAGACGCGTCCGACTCCACCGCCCCCGGCGAGTACAAGCTGGAGGTCAAGGCGAAGAACAAGGAGGGCAACTACAACATTTACGACAAGGTCAACATCACGATCCAGGTGACCAGCACTCAGGAACCTGATTTTTCGCTTTCAGTATCTCCTCAGTCAGTCACCGTGACGCAGGGACAGGTGGCCGAGTACTCGGTAGCTGTAACTCCGGTTGCTGTCTTCTCGGGGACGGTGCAATTCACAGCATCCGGCATACCCCCCGGATCCACCTACCAGTTCGTCTCCTCCGAGTCCACCATCTACCTACGGATCACCACCTCAGCATCGACGCCGCCGGGTGACTACACGATAACTGTGACCGCCGAGGGAGGCGGCAAGACTCACACGGCCACCGTATCCCTTACGGTAACCCCAGCGTCCACCTCATCATCTACTGCAGCTACCACTACCACGACTACGACCACGCAGGGCTTCTCCATACGAGTGGACCCATCCGCGGTGACCCTGCCGAGGGGAGGCGCGGCCTACCTCACGGTGAGGGTCCAAGGGATCGGCGGATTCTCCAGCCCGGTAACCCTCTCGGCCTCAGGACTGCCCCAAGGGGTGACCATCTCCTCCAACGTGAACAACGCTCCGCCGGACTTCACCGCAAACCTCACCCTCGTCGCCACCAACAGCGCCCCCATGGGTACACATCAGTTCACCCTGATGGCATCGGGCGGTGGCATCACCAGAACATCGACCGTGACCCTGACCGTCACGGGACAGAACCAAACCCAATCCCAGACCCAGGCCCGGACTCAAACCGGAACGCAAACGGGTACAGGAACGGCCGCTCAGGGATTCGACTTCTCCATCTCTGTGACGCCTACCACGCTGGTGCTCAACCCCTCCTCCACGGGATCGGTGGCCGTGACAGTCAGGAGGATCAGGGGAAGTGGCACGGTCATGCTTTCAGCCTCGGGCCTCCCGCCGGATGTCAGGGTGACCTTCAGTCCGCCTGCCCTTCAGGAGGGCACCTCCTCCCTCGTCATACAGGCTGGGCAGACTACCGGCACATTCACTGTCGTGGTGACCGGGATCTCAGGCAGATTGAAGAGGTCCGCGACCTTCCAGCTCCAGGTGAGGGCAGAGGAGTCGAGGTGCATCATAGCCACGGCCGCCTTCGGCTCCGAGCTGGCACCTGAGGTGAGCTACCTGAGGGAGTTCAGGGATGGGACGGTGATGGCCACCTACTCCGGTTCCAGGTTCCTGACGGTGTTCAACGCCTTCTACTACTCCTGGAGCCCGGGTTTGGCCACGGTGATAAGGGGGAGCCCCGTGCTCGCGTCCGTTACTAGAGCCATCATAACTCCCCTAATCTACTCCCTGAAAGTAGGCAGTACCATCTACAGCTTCCTCCCGAGGGGAGATCTGTCCATGATCGTAATAGGATCGCTGGTCAGCCTGATCTTAGGCTTGGTTTACCTGTGGCCCCTCTCTCTACTGTCCCTGAAGTTCCGGCGCCTCTCCGACCCCAGGCATCTGAAGGTCGTTTCCGTAGTAGCTGCAGGCTCCGCCATCCTGCTTGGATTTAGTGCGGTGGCGTTGATCGATCCCTTGGCCATGGTCTTCGCTTCGACCTTGGTTCTGAGCTGCCTATTGATACCTCCGCTGGCTCTTTCACGTCTAATGGCTTCGAGGGCCACGTCCTCCCCCTCCCACTAGTTTTTATCGCGTTTCAAAGGGTGCTTGCTCGCTCTACACACTTGAACGCACATCTTACGGGAAAATATAGTGAGGGACACCGTAAATCGGGGCGAGGAAGGAAGAAGGTGCCGGTAGATGTGATAGGGAGGAGAGTGAGCGTTGTTGGGGAGAGGAATCTCATCACCCTCCTCTGATCCTGAGCGAATCGCCCGTGGGGCACCTAGGAAGCGGCGAGAGGACGTTCTTGACCTCCGAGACCACGCCCTCTAGGTAGGAGAGCGTCGCCTCCCTAGTCCCGTACCTATCTTCCCCCCATAACCACATCACGAGCCTGCCCGGTCCCAGCCTCCCCTCCCACTCATCAAGCCTCGAGGTCACGGGCTCCATCAGGGGGCCGGTGACAGGGCTCCTCCTACCCCCGAGGATTATGAGGACCTTGCTATCGAGGAGCGCCTCCCTCAACCCCCGGAAGGATAGAGGAGCTCTGGAAACCTGAATACCTTCCTCCCTGAGCCTCTTCTCTAGGAGGAGGCCGCTCATCCTCCAGTCTATATCATTGGCCACCACGACCACTTCCCTCCTCGCCTCCCTCCAAGACCACGACTTCACGCTCTCCGTCCGGGACAGCTCCTTAACGCGGAGAGAGCATTTCCCAAGGGATGAGAGGGTCTCCAGCGCTCCCTCAACTAGGTCCGACCACAAGCTCACCTCCAGCCTCTCACCGGGGCACGAGAGTACGCCCGACCTAGTGGGCAGTCTCAGGAAGACGCCTCCCCAAGGAGCGTTCCTCCCGACCACGTCGAGCCTCCTGACCCTCCCCTCCCTCAGATCGTAAACCTCCATCCCCCTCAGCTCGCCCGGGACCTCTATGGGGACCTGACCGGCCGCGACCACCCCCAAGTCGTAGACCGCGAGGGCCCAGTGGCTCGAGTTGATCCTGTACTGGAAGCATCCCAGCCAGTAGGCATTAGGCGTGCCGTCACTCAACGCCTCCCCTTCAAGCTCTGAAGGTGCTTGAGCGATCCCGTCATGCCCGAAGGTCATTGCTCCGGCGAAGGCGTAGAAGGATGCGTCCTCATCGTTAGGCAGCGCGTAGCTCACGTGCGTGAACCCCAGCCTGAAGTTAATCCTTCTGGCCTCCTCGTACACGGACTCCACGAGCTCGGGGACGTAGGTAGCTGGGCTCTCCCAGTTCCCAGCCTCCCATGGGAAGAAGACCGTCGTCCCGTTCCTGACATCGGTGAAGTAGGACTCGCTGATGTCCCAGTCCACGGAGGCCATGACCCGAGGTCCGCACCTGTATGCTTGGTTGGAGACTATGAAAACCCTCAGGCCCCTCCTCTCTCCCTCCTCCCTGAGCTCACCTATGAAGGAGAGCAGGGCCTCCTGAAGGCTCTCGCCGGGGTGCCTCCTTTGGAACTCCTCCACGTAGCCTGGAGCCTCCTCCTCAGCTATATCGGGATCGCAGGCCACGGGGAACCAGTCGAAGAAGACCCCCTCGTACCCGTACCTCACCATCCTTTCGACCAGCTCCTTGGCCCTAAGCGCCCTTACCTCCTCGCTACCGTAGTCGTAGGCCAGGGCAGGACCGTATGGACCATCGAACTCCACGAGGAAGAGGGACTCGTTCCAATCCCCGGTTTCCCACTCGTATCTGGCGAAGAGCCAGTCGTAGAGGATGGGTTTTACGCCAGAGCGCTTCAGCTCCCTGATAACATCCTCGATCGGTTCCACCTCAACGATCTCGGAGATGACGGCCACTCTCATTCTGGTCGGGGCTGGTTGACCCATGAGGTAGAGGCGTACCCTGCCGTTGGGCTCGGGGCGCGGGACCGCCATACCGACAGGTCCCGAGAGGATCAGGATCAGTAAGAGCAGGGGAACTCTCGCTTGCAACAAGGTGGTTTACCTCCTATGTCGGTCTCATCCGCTCTCACTGAGGGAAAAACCTTTCGCGTCGATGCGCTTGGCCAGTCACGGGAACAGGTATGGGACGCCTCGGTTTCCGATCGCGCGGGCCGATCGGATGAGGTGTACCCTGTGCGGGTAGTTCAGTCGGTCGCGCACCTCAGTCGCCAACTCTGGCTGAGGTCACCGTAACCACGCCCATCTCCCTGCATACCACGGCCCTCTTCACACCTCCCGACTCCACCACGTACACACCGCTCCCGCCCACCTCACACACCTCGTCGCTGCCCGCAGGCACCTCAGGAAACTCGCAGATGAGATTACCTCTCGCATCCATGACCCTCACCCCATCGAGACGGACATTAGCGTGGATTATCACGGTGTCGTACTCGCAGTAGGCGTGGAAGTCGGATCTCAACGCGTTCGGGGGGTGTGAGAGGACGGATGTGACGTAGAAGTGGGCTGCCAGCAAAGCGATTATCAGGGCGGCGACACCAAGCAGGACGATTCCCGCACCTCCCCATCTACCCGGCTCCATGAACCTCCCTCGATAATAGCCGTTGGATCCGCCATTTAAGGATCCGGCTCCGAGCAGAGCGCGATCACCTCTGGTGTAAAATACGAGGAAGTTCCAACCAATTGGAGCCGCAATTTCCATCAGAACCGTTAATACAAACTTTTCCCTTTCCCCTTATGCCAAACGCCCCTGTTACTTCACTTGTTCTCGCGCGGATTCAAGTATACCAAATGAGGAACACCAAGGAGAATGGATGCGAGAAGGGTGAGGATGGAGGTCCAAACTTTGGTCGAACCTCCCTCGAGGCTGAGCGTCGGAGTATTTGTAATGGGTGATCCATGAAAGCAGTTAACGCCCGTGGTTCCAGCTACCGAGTCATCCTCCAATAGACCCATCCAAGTCACGCTTATATATTGGAAGGGAGGGATCGTCGTGGTGATCTCATGACCGGTGATCTCGTTCACCGTTAGGATGGCCATTCCCAAGGGCTCTCTAGAGGAGGACACCTTTTCCTTCATCAGGCAATCTGGAATAAATATATACGGGGCCTCGAGATCTTACAGGCCTAAGGTCGATTACCCCGGCCTCAGCGTGAAGATACTCAGGCCGCAAGAGATACCGGTCCTAGTTCAGGAGGGGACCTACGACTTGGGGATAGCTGGAAGGGACTGGGTCAGGGAGAACAGGGCCGATGTCAGGGAGTTGCTTGACTTGAATTACGGGAAAGTGAGACTCGTCCTAGCAGCACCGGTAAACTCTGAAATAAGCTCCCTAGACGACTTGGTAGATCTCTCAATGGAGAGACCGGTGAGGATCTCCACCGAGTACCTCAATTTGGCGTCGGAATGGGTATCCAGCAGGCCAAGCTACAGGGAGGTCTACGACCGACCCCCAACTGTAATAACACCGTGGTACAGGGTGGAGGGGAACGAGAGGTTCAGGCTCATCCTCTCCTTCGGGGCAACCGAGGCGAAGCCGCCGGAGGATGCCGACGCGATAATAGATAACACAGCCACCGGGACTACCCTAGCTCAGAACGGTTTGAGGGTCGTTGAGGAGGTATGCGAGAGCAGCGCGGTGCTAATAGCGAACAAGGATTCTCTTAGGGACGAGGACAAGCTTGAGAGGATAAAGGACATCTACGCCCTCTTCAGAGGGGTCGTGTACGCGAGGAGGAGGGTTCACATATTCCTCAACGTGAGGGAGGATAATCTCGAGGAACTGATCTCCATACTCCCTGCCTTGAAGGGTCCGACCATATCCAGGCTCTCCGAGGAAGGGTGGTTCGCGGTCAACACGGTCTTGGAGAGGGGAAAACTGCTGGAGCTACTCCCTAGGCTTAGAAGACTTGCCCAGGGACTTGTGGTGACCGATCCAAGGCAGGTCCTCCTGCTGGAGGAT
>JAOZFI010000057.1 GCA_027491395.1 Thermoproteota archaeon
TACGAGGTGTTGAAAAAGGTCGCACTACCCCTCTATCAATCCCTAGGGTATGGACTTGCCGAAGTGAATAAGAGAGGCGAGGACATAGTTGTTAGAAAGTACGAAAGCATAGAATGCACCTCTCTCAAGGAAGTGCTGGAGGAGAATCCTGATCTAGTAGGGAGCAGTGAGGATGTGGGGTGCAGCATGGTGAGGGGTATAATAGAGGGCGCGGTGTCGGTGATCATGGGGTTAGAGTACGAGTCTCGTGAGGAGAAGTGCATCGCTAGGGGGGATGATCACTGTGAGCTGGTCCTCACACCTCGACGATAGGGATGAGGGATCCTCAGCGAAGGAGCTGTCCTTGAAAGGTTCGAATACCGACTTTCTTTTCAGGACAAACTGCGACATCCTTAATATCACTCGTGGGTACGGTAAACAAGGATGGCCGTAAAGGACGAGGGATCGGACCGAGGGAGAAACGCTCTCAAGGGAAGACTGATGAACCTAATACTTTCGGGGGACCTCCAAGAACTCGTTCCGGTTTTCGATCCCGATGAGGGCTTCACCTACTGCCCCGTGCTTAGGGAGATGGGGATTCGAGATTGCGAGGGGTTGGATGATGTCCTGAGAGAGTTGACGAGAAAAGGCATCCTGAGGGCAGAGCTTCACGATAATATCGCTGTGTGCGGGAGGTGCGGTTCTCACAGGCTCATCATCAGGCCTGTCTGTCCTTACTGCGGGTCGATCAACTTCAACAAGACTACGGTCATAGAGCATCTCGCCTGTGGCTATTCGGGTCCGGAGACGGACTTCAAGACCCCCAGCGGAGAGATGGTCTGTCCTAAATGCGGGAAGACGCTCAGGGCTATTGGGGTGGATTACCTCAGGATCGCCGACATCTATCTGTGCTCTGACTGCGGCGAGTTCTTCTCCCTGCCCGAGCTCAAGTTCGTGTGTGCCAATTGCGGTAGGGAGAACTCCATTAAGGACCTGAGAATCGCGAGGGCGTACCGCTACAGGGTCGTCCCGGAGAGGATAAGATCTCTGGAGGAGGCGTCCTTCCTCAACGAGATGGCTGACAGGTTACTCGAACTCGGCATAACGGTAGATGGTCCGGGAGCCAAGGTGAAGGGCGTCTCGGGCATAGAGCAAGTTTTTACTTTCGTGATAAGGTCCCCAGACGAGCCGATACCTGTGGCGGTGATAGATATCGTTCCTCCCGGGAAGCAGCTGAGGGAAGAGGATCTGCTGAGGTTCTTCGCGAAGGCATTCGACGCCAACGCCAAGTACTGGATACTCGCGATCCCGTCCCCTTTGGATGAGAGGTTGAGGGACGTTGCTCGTAGGTATGGAATTACGCTGGTTGAATCCTCAGAGCATGGGGATCTGGTCGAGAGATTGATCCGAATGCTGAGAGAGCTCATAGCTGGGGAGAGGCTCTTGGAGAAGGACCACGGTACCCCATGATGGGGTGTTCTCGTGCGGAGGATTTACCTCACCGTTGCGGCGCTCTACGTCAGTATCGCCCTGATCCCTCTGGTGATACCCGGAAGCCTCACCATAGTCTCCCTCCTCATAGCTTCGGCCCTCACTCTCTACTACTTGGCTGAGGCTTTCAGGAGGGGAAGGAAGGGCCTCAGCTTCAAGAGAGGGCTGACCGAGCTCTCCATCCTCATGGTGATCGTGCCCATCGCGTTGGCTGTCGTGGTCCTCTACGAGGGACAAGCCAAGTTTCCCGGCCTATTAAACTCCCTGCTAGCCTTTGGACTGACCCTCATAACCTGGAACTACATGCTCATGTCTCCGCTCGCCGTCTACCACAAGTACAGAGAGCTCCAGGAGGTCGAAAGGCCTCTCCTCTACCGGCCGCTGGTCTCCGTCATAGTTCCCGCCAGGAACGAGGAGAGGACCATTGCAGCGACGATAGAATCTATCCTCGAGACCGATTACGAGCCCAAGGAGGTGATAGTAGTGGACGACGCCTCAACAGACAGGACGTTCGAGATCGCGTCAAGGTACGTCAGCAAAAAGGTCAAGGTGCTCAGGAGGGAGCACGGAGGTAGAGGGAAGGCCCCGGCCCTGAACTTCGGCATGAGGTTCGCCAAGGGCGATGTGATAGTGGTGGTGGATGCAGATACGCTGGTGGGCAGGAGGTCCATAACCGAGCTGGTGAGGAAGTTCCAAGATCCTGAGGTCTCTGCGGTCTCGGGTAACGTGCTGGTAAGGAACAGGGTGAACCTCCTCACGAAGCTTCAGGCCATAGAATACGTTCTAAGCTTCAACTTCGCTAGGAGGGCGCTCGATGTGTTCGGCGCCGTCATGATAATTTCCGGATCATTCGGAGGATTCAGGAGAGAAGTCCTACGCTCTACCGGGATGTACGACACGGATGTCGTGACAGAGGATTTCGATATCACCATAAAGGCGCTGAAGACGGGCAGGATAGTGCAGGCCAGCTCCCTAGCCGTTGCATTTACAGAAGTGCCAAGGAAGCTCAGGGATCTGTACAGGCAGAGGATGAGGTGGTACAGGGGGGCCTTCGAGGTCCTCCTGAAACACAGGGACGCCCTCTTCAATCTGAGGTACGGATACCTGCAGAGGCTGGTGTTTCCTGCGTTGATCATGCAGCTCATCGTAATCCCGCTGGTGGATGTGGCTGTCCTCTTCTCCCTAGTCTTAGGCCTGATTCACGGTCGATTCATACCCCTGCTGATGCAGTTCATTCTTTTCTCCTTCATACAGTTCCTCATATTCCTCCTCTCACTGCAGATAGCCGGAGAGGAGGACATAACCCTAGCGATCCTACCCCTCTTCGTCGTCGGGTACAAGCAGATGCATGAGGCCTGGATGGTGAGGGCCCTGCTGGACACCCTCATCGCTAGGGCTAGGGGAAGGAGGTTCGAGTGGGGGGAGCTGGAGAAAGAGGGACTGGACTTCAGAAAGGGCCCCTTCTGATCCTAAGGATTAACTTTCCCTCCACAGTCTGGCAACCTCTTCAACGAGGTCATTGTCGCCCTCCACCACCAAGTGGTTCTCGCAGGCAGCCAGCAGGTTGGCGCACAGATCCAAGTAACAAGATATGCGGGGTGACCAGAGAAGCACGATCACCCTGACCCTATTGACTAGTGGCGTGATTATGGCCTCGAACTCCTCAAAGTCATCCGGGATGGGGAGGGTCATGTGAAGACTAGGGCCCGAGATCACCAGCCGGGCATCCGGAAACCGGTCCCTCAACTTCCTCATGAAGGAATGTATCTTCAAGAGCTCCATCTTTTTGATCTGAGAGAGCCTCAGCGGCTGCCCGGAGTTTTCTCTTAATATGGGGATCCTCGAGCGAGATCTCAAGACTTCTCCGCCTCCTCCAGCGCCCTAGTAACTGTGTTTAGGGGGTCGCCTAACGATTTGAGGAACCTCATAGCCCTACTCTCGAGCTCACCAGAGCTCATGTCCTCCAGCAGCCTATCGTAGGCCCTGATCACGGTATCCTCCCTGGCCTTAACTATCAGACCCTCCCTCATCAGAACCTCAGTGACACACGGCTCCTCCCTAGGAAAGAGGGATATCGCTGGGATACCGAGGAGCGCCGCCTCCCTTATCATGGTCCCCCCGCCGGAGAGGACTCCAGCGGAGGTGGAGATCAGATCCAATCCGTCGACCACGCCCTCGTATCTCGATCCGTCGGGCAGGATGATCCCGCCTTCCCTCGGCATCCTGACCTCATCCAAGCCGGTCGAACGGATTAGCCTTCTCACGGCATCCTCGAAGTGCTCCGCAACTTCTAGGTAGTGGGATCTCACGGGTGGAGGTCTGACTATGACGTATCCCCCCTCTCTTAGCCCTAAACGCCTGTGTTCCTCCTTTGTTGGCTCCTCAAGGTAATCGAGGACGTGCGATACCTCGAAGACCCCCTTGAACCTCAGGGTGGGCCCGTAGGTCGGACCCCGGAAGCACTCCGGCACCACCGCGACGGTGGAGAGGGGGAAGGTCAGCCTGGTGATCACGTGAGGCGGCAGGTCGTTATCGTTGAGGGCAACGAACGGGATTCCGAGCCCGAAAGCCACTCTAGCCTGATCCGCCGATCCCTTGGAGGTGGCCGCACTTACACCCAGTTCATCCACCAGCTCGGCCAGTTCCCTGACCCTCTCGGCGAAGGCCCTGAGCTTCTCCTCCTTGGTGCGGCCCCACCTGCCCACCACCAAGAAGTCTTGGCCCAGCAGCCTGCGGGCCAGTTCCACCAGAGGGCCCTTTCTCCTTACCGTCACCAGCACCTCCTGAGGGTACCTGCGGAGGAACCTCCTCCAGAGCCTGACGTGGGGCTCGTTCACCACATCTATCCACAGCATACCATCACCTAGGGGGTCAGAGCGTACTCCACCACCAGCCTCACGTCCGTTCCTAAAGCGTGCCTCACCGTCTCCTCAGCAGCCCTCACCACCGCCGGGGTCATGACCGGTCCCTGTTTGAACCTCGCCTCGCTCACATATATCCTAGCTCTAAGCACCCACTCCGCCCCTCTAGAGGTCAGGGAAACGTTAACATCCTCCGGCAGCACGCCAGCATAGGAGGCGATTATCTCCTTCACCACCTTCATCACGTTGCCCGTTGAGAGTGTCTCGGCGGCCCTCATCGACTCGAACGCCGCGGCACTGTGGATCATGAGGGTGAGGAAGGTGAAGATCATGAAGGCGTAGAGGGCGATCCTCTTCCTCCTCTCCCAGAGGAATCTGTTCGAATAAACGGTGACGAACGCCATGACGAGGAGCGTGTATCCGGCGCTGACGTGGGTGAACCTGTTGATTCCCAGGATGTAACCGGACGTGAGCCAGAAGAGGAAAGCGTAGCCGAGGACCCTAGCCCTGCTCCTCCAGCTACCGGTCTCCCGGGCCCTCACCGCCTCTAGGGTCGTCAGTCTGAGGAAGGCTGCCGAGGCAATGAGGGCGAGGAAGAAAACCACGTTGGGAGTTAGCAGGCTGAGGGGGAGGATCGAGGCGACGAAAGCGATAACGCCAAGGAGGGAATCATGAGCGATCGAGAAGAGGCCGGAGGCGTTGGTAGAGATCACAGCACCAAACAGCCAGCTCAGGACTATCGGGAGGAGAACGAAGGCCACTTTCCTGCCTATGGCTTTCAGGGCCTCCCCGGGGGACTTGGTCCCAAGCAGGCCGACCGACACCTTCACCCAGAGGGAGAGGAACCACACGACCGCCACTATGAAGGAACCCACTGCCCTCAAAAGGACCTCGGCGCTCGTCCTGGCAACTCTTCCAGACATCTCACTGAAGGACTCCATGAACTCATGGAGAACGCGATCTATCACTGGGTATATGGCGTAGAACTTAGCCGAGATGTAGCCAGCAGCTATCAGGGCGATCACGTTCACAGCTACCAATGTGGCAGAGCCGACGAATAGTGAGGGGTTGAGCATCGCCAAAGACACTCCCACAGCGGCAGCCGGTGGTACTAGAGCTATGGCTATGGCAGAACCGACCAGAGCAGCCTCGGCTCTCTCGTGCATCATGGCAACGGATCCAGCGAACCCTGCAGCCAAGGCTATGGCCAGATCAACTAGATTGGGACTTCCCCTGGCAGCTAGCTCCCTCGTGATTTGGAGGGGAACGTAGGAACCAGCGAGGGCGGAAGTGACCCAAGAGAGAACAATTACTAGGAAGAGGGCTTCTAACCCTACCTTCAGTCCTGTGTAGAAGAGGTCCAGACCTGTAACCTCCCCCCTCCTCACATCTATGAGAGCCAACCCCACAGCTCCAGCCACGATGGCCCCCATCAGGGGGGAGAGGAGCATCGAACCAATAATCGCGTACACGTTATCCGCCATCAATCCCACTGCAGCCAAGGCGCTGGCCAGAGAAGTCATTATCATCGATTTGGGATCCGAGACCTCCTTAATCTGATCGAAAGCCCTTCCCAATATTCTGAGGGCCCTCTGATTAGCCTCATTTATCACCTCGCTGCTTTCAGCCTCCTCCATCTCCGACACCAAGTAATAGGTGAGGGTGATGTAGCCAGTGGTGTAGAGTGGGAAGAGCGCGAGCAGGAGGAGTATGACCCAGAGAGAGGCTGTTACTAGCCTGTACCAGAACTCGACGCTTATACCGGTGGGCATCTTAAGTGAGGAGTCTATGCTGCTAGACACAGACCAGACAACAAGTTCTAAGCTCCACAGCTTCCTTATTCGTCCGTTCATCTCCTCCATGGTGGAGGAGATGTTCTCATAGAGCTCCGCGGCCCTGAGGGGATCCCTCCCCTCAACTAGGAGCCTCACGAGCTCGCCGAACTGCTCCGCCATCTCAGCCCTTTCGGATAGGAGGATCGAGAGCTCGCTCTCGTTCAGCCTGATCGCCTTCAGCTTATCCAGCTTGTCGTCCAGATCGGCGAGGGACGTTGCCAAGTGAGTGACATCCCTGAGCGTGGGGATCACGGTCAGGCTAGCGTTCTCGGTCACATTGACGTTGAGGTAGGAGAGGGTTACCCTCACGGGATAAACACCGGGTTTAGAGGGCGCAGTTAGGGAGAAGTGATGCACCTCCGCCGTACCTGTGGAGACGAAGAATCTCTCCTTTCGGATCGGCGTTCCCTCGTCTATCACTTCCACCTTCACGGTGTAGTGCGTGCCCTGGGGCAACCCAACGCTCAGAGCGACCGTGACATTTACCAAGCCCGACGGGCCGACAGCCCTAGGTTCCAAGGCAACCTCGATGCCCGGTACTTGTGCTCCGGCGTGCAGCAGGGTGATGGCTATTAATGCTAGGAGAAGGGCCCTCCTCATCCCTCGTCTTCTCTCCCATATGGACCAAAAATTTAACGCTTAGCCCTCAGCTTGGGCACGACCAAACTCGCCTCGGGCAGGACTGCCACCTTCCCGCCCACCCTAGCGAGGGCCTCGTCCAACGCCTCCTGCGGATTGAAGAAGGGCTTGAATCCTATCCTCTCGAGAACCTCAGGGCTCAAGTCAGTGACCGCGTACACCTCCGCCTTATCCAGAAGCTCCACTATCTTCGCGGACTTGTGATAGCCGAGCCTGTAATTCTTCCAGACGTATTCCCTGATCTCCTTTCTGCTCCTCCCGGCCAGGAGGTCGTAGAAGTTTCTGGGTCCTATACCGTCCCAGCAGGGCGCGACGAGTATGACCACGCCGCCCTCCCTCACCAAGGGCTTGGCGGCCTCCAGCGCCTTGTGGGACTGATAGAGATCTATTCCCATCTCTCCAGGGGCTACGGTCACAACTATGTCCGCCTGCTCGGGCAGCTCCACCGAGTACCTGCTCTCCACCTCCTCGACTAGGGAGTAGAAGGAGTCGAATATGTTACCTGACTTGGCGGCCCACGCCCTCCCCTCCCCGGTGATGGCCACATTCAGGGAGAAGATCCTCACTCTCCCCGCTACCTTCCTGACAATCTCCTCTAAATCTTCGTGCAGTGGGTTTCCTCTGAGTCTCCCAAGGGCCGCTTCGGGAAGGAGTGCCATCTTGTGGTTCGCCTCGACGCATTCATAGGCACACAGGCCGGGTGCTATGCTCTTCCTCCCACCAGTGTAGCCGGCAAAGTAGTGGGGCTCTATCGAGCCCAAGGTAATTACAAGATCGTTTCTGAAGACTTCCGAGTTTATCAGGACGGGGGTCCCCCTCGCGGTCCTTCCCAAGTCGGTGAACTCGCTTCCCTTCGAGTCATGGTACGTCGTTACCCTTCTCAGTCTGTCGTAGTGGTGTCCCAGTATCAGCCCCCTGTACTCCTCCTCGGTGGGTGGCCTGTGTGTCCCGGTGGCGACTATGATCCTCGCGTCCCCCTCCAACCTTGGGAGGACGTGGTCCAGCATCTTAGGAGTGGGGGTGAGTCTGGCGGAGTCGTTAACCACTATGAGCACCTTAGAAGCCCTGATCTCCTCCAACCGATCGCTGCTAACTGGAGAATCCAGTGCCTCCTCCAGCATTTCATCTACATCAACTTGGGGAGGGGCCTTTACACCGTAGACCCCCAGCAGATTCTCATCCGGGATATTGAGGTGAAGGGGCCTGTCCCCGTAGAGGATCCTCACCTTCCCCACAGGATCACCCCCAGAGCGAGGGAAATTATCACAGATAGAATGGAGGCAGGCACCAAGTACTTGTAGACGCCCGAGTACCTCCCACCGTAGTGTTCCAGTGTAAGTATTAGACAGAGGTGCACTGGGGAGAGCATGACCCCTATGTAGCCCCCCGTATACCCCACCAGAAGTGCCAAGTCATTTATCGCTTTACCCGTCCCCAGCACATTTATCAGGAGGGGAAAAGCTGTTCCCGCGAACACGAACTCCCCGGCGGTAGTGGCGCCTATGACGAAGGGGAGGGTGAAAACTACGGGCATTATTGGAATACCGTGGGAGACCATGAAATTCAGGAGAGCATCGGCTGAATGGCTGTCGAACACGTACTGCCTGTACATCATCACGGCCACTATCACCAAGAGGATCTTGGGCGAGAGGGCGAACTTCACGCCTTCCACCAGCTTCTCCTTGGAGGGCCTCGCGTATGCTGCGGTCGCTGAGGCGGTGATCAGGAGGGCGAACTCCACCGGGAGCCTCACCACGAAGACTAGGATCACGACGAGGAGGAAGGGCCATCCTGCCACTATCAGTTTCCACCTGCTGCCAACTCTCTCCTCACAGCTCCTAGCTCTCCTCCTCAGTAATGGGTAGGAGATTATTAAGCCCGCCCCTATCGTCCCGATCGCTGCGGGAAAGGTTGATTCTATTATCCTGACTATCGGCGTGTTTAGTATGACTGCGGTGAGTATGAGGGCCTGGAACAGGGGCCAGACGGGCACCCATATGTGCCTGAACCAGTAGTTCAGAAAGGAGGCGAAGTCACTATCCAGCCCCTGCCTCTCCAAGTAGTGCTCCTTTAGCATCATGGCCGAAACCAAGGCGCCGCCGGGCATGGGAATGAGACCTACCAGCGATGGGACGAATATGGAGGCGAAGTTGCAGCTCAGGCTGGCGAATAGCCGGGTCATCTTATCGAGGATGCCAGCCACCTTCATCATGTAAGAGAGGAACAGGGCCGAGAAGAAGGCTATAAACAGCTTCAGAGTGGAGTAGGTGAAGATCCCCCTGACAGTGGAATCTGCCATCCCTGCCCCCAAGGTGAGCAGGCCGAACACCAAGGTGGAGGCCATTATCGCAATGTGAACCTCAAGCTTCCTAATCAGAAGTCCCACGAGTATAGCCACCGATATAGCGAAACTCAGTACGGGATCTATCATCGGCCTTCCCCGCCTCCAGATACCCTTTCTTAAAATCGTTGACTTGCTGACGTCTTCACCCATAGGCCCTGTCGACGGTGCAGCTGTTTCGTCGGAGGGATACGGATGCAGGTCCTAAAGCTTATCCGATCTTTCTAAGCACTCCAATCCCGGGAATACCTTTGTATGATCCGGTTGTCCTGAGGATGTCTTCTTAGAAATCCAGGCAACATTAGGAAAATTAATTACGATTTAACAGTAGCTTCGGTTCACGGGCATACACGTAAAAAATTTGTTTGTAAAAAGAAAAACTAATTAGACGTAATTACACCCGTCCTTTTTGCCATTTGCGCGTATGACATCCAAGTTTATTAGTAATCGACCCTCAATCCGGTATGATGGAAAACCCCTCTTTAATAGTATACGTATACAGGGGAGGGCAAAAGTGGTCAAGGTTCCACACTGCCAGGGGAATAGTTGAGACTTCGATTCCCTTCATAGCTGACGTGGTCAGCCTCCTCGGCTCCCCTAGGGTCAAGGTCCTCGTGTTCGTTCCCCACTGCATCGCAAAATTGAGGGAGCTCAGGGATCTCGACGGCTTGGTGGAGAGGATCAGAGATGAGATTAGGAACGTGCTGAGAATGAGCAGATTGAACGGAGAACCGATAGATGGGATATTCAAGGAGAAGTACGGTAGGTCGTTGATGGCCGAAACTCGGGTGGTTCCCTTGGAGTGCACCGGCAGGTGTGAGATCGACGGTGAAGTAGTGGAGTTCCAAGGAGATCTGCTATGGATGGCCCTCAGGATCATGCTGTTCTTGGAGGACGAGCTGAGGGACTTGCCATCCGAGAAGCTCCTCCTAGTGGATCTGAGTGGTGGTGGAATTTATCACGCTCCGGTTTACGCTGCCTCAAACTTGGTAAGCGCCTCATACCCAGAGGTGTCCATGAGGTACGTTTACTGGGAGGGTTCCCCCACACTGGGCAGGCCAGAGACAAATGGAAGGATGGTGGTCAGGGGGGCTGAGGAGCTCCTGACCGTGGTGAATCTTCTAGCCGCCCTCTTGAAGGGATGTCCGGGTGAACCTATCCATGCACTGCCGGATCTTGTGGACAGGTTGAGGAGAACCGAACTGGGGGAGAGGGCTGCAGTTGGATTACTCTCGATGGTTGGGGTGGTCTGTGGTCTCAAGCTCCCGATACTGCCCCTAGCACATCTCTCGATCCTTGAATTGATGAGGACGGAGATCCCTTACATTAGGGATCCGTTGGATTTGGAGATGAACGTTGAATTGTTTAGGTACGATATCTGGACGGTGAGATACGTTTACCGCTCCTTCGGGACGGAGCTGGATGATCCCTTGGTCGCTCTGATGATCGCCGCTACATCATACGCTAAGGAGAGGGTTCGGGAAATGGGGATCGTCCCCTCAATAGAGGAGTTCGAGATCGTGGACAGGCTCACGGGTAAAAAGCTTCGGCTCGCGGATATGAGTTGGGAGTGGCTGGAACTGATCAGCGATTTCCTCTTGGAGAATGGGGCCCTTACTCAGCTCGCTACGATATGCGTCCACCTAGGTCCACTGTTGGATATTTGCAGGGAGAACTTGGGCTTTCGCAACTCCACGGGAATGAGGTACGACGAACTATGGAAGCTGTCTAGGGAGGAAGGGATTTCGTTACTTGCAGATCTGCTCGAGAGGAACGAGATGGCTGAGGACCTCATGGATGAGATGAGGGAAGTGATGAGAGATCCCTCGAAGGTGATGGAGATGAGGGAGATCATTGTTTCCTCAGCTGGACTGTCTCTTCCTCTCGTGTACCTTATACACGCCCTCGACAGGGGTGTGGAGTTCCTTTACGTGGTGGACCTTGTCAGGAAGTTGAGGGGGCCCTCCTCAATTGTTTTCCTGTGCTCCCTCCGATGACCTCCTGAATCTCGCCACCTTGGCCGAGATTATCAGGGCGGCGCTCACCAAGAGCACCACGATCCAACCGGGTGGATGGGAGAACCTAAGCGACCTTATCTCCCCTCCCACGCTGTAAACCAAGTTCCCGTCATCCGACCAAGCGTAATGTATCTCCCTTCCCCTAGCCAGCTCCTCAACTGAATCACCACTCCTGAGAAGGAGGACCTTGGTATCGTTGAACTCCAACCTCACCAATAGCTTCCCATCCCTAGACCACTCGA
>JAOZFI010000002.1 GCA_027491395.1 Thermoproteota archaeon
AGGGTGAGGGAAGGTTACAGGAAGAGATACGAGGCCATGGCGAAGGCGATAGACGAGGACTTTCCGGATGGCGAGAGGACTGATCCCACTGGCGGGTTCTTCATATGGTGGGAGGCTCCTAAGAAAGATTTCGACTCCAAGAAGTTCTTGGAGGAGGTAGCCATACCCAACGATGTGCTGTACGTTCCCGGACAGGCCTTCTACCCGCTTAAGGGATACATATTCCATCCCGAGAGAGGAGATTTGGTGGATGCATCGAACAGCCCGACCAACGCCCTTAGACTGAGCTATTCCTACATGGAGCCTGAGGTAATTGAAGAGGGCATAAGGAAGCTGGGATCCCTTCTGAAGGACTATCTCTCCTAGAGGAGGTCTTTCCTTACCATTTTTCCTTTACAAGGACATGACGGCGTTCATAAAGTGTTAAATAATTTGCCTCCCGCTTCTTTGGCGGGGGTTTCCCCTATGCCAGATTTGAGGGAATCCATCAAGAGTGGTATCGTGACTATGATGAGGGAGGCTGCTTTTAACGTCCCAAGAGATGTAAAGGAGGCCCTTCAGAGGGCATATGAGATTGAAGACAACCCTGTGGCCAAGGCCAACTTGGAGGCAATCCTCAGGAACATAGAGGTCTCCGGGAAGACCAAGCTCCCTATGTGTCAGGATACTGGAACCCCGACCTTCTTCATCGAGCTGGGAGAGGACTTCCCGCTGAAATCAGAACTCAGGCCCTTGATAGAGGAAGCAGTCAGGATCGCCACGGGCGAGATCCCCCTCAGGCCCAACGCGGTAGATCCATGGACCTATAAGAACTCCGGTGACAACACCGGGAGGTACGTGCCGATCATTCACTTGGAGCTAGTTCCGGGTTCAGAGATGAAGGTAATCTATCTAGCTAAGGGAGGAGGGAGTGAAAACACATCCAAGCTTTACATGCTGAGCCCGGTTCTGGGCTTGAAGGGAATAAAGAGGGCAGTCATAGATGCGATGGTTGATGCCGGTCCAAAGCCCTGTCCACCCATAGTGGTGGGCGTTGGTGTGGGCGGCAGCGCGGACATGGCGCTGAAGCTCGCGAAGAAGGCGACCTTCAGGAGGCTTGACGAGCCCAACCCCGACCCCAAGCTTGCTGAGATAGAGCAGGAAATGCTGGAGAAGATAAATTCCCTCGGACTGGGGCCCATGGGCTTGGGAGGGAAGACCTACGCTTTAGGCGTCAAGATAGAGTGGGCTCACAAGCATCCGGCCAGCCTTCCCGTCGGGATAAACACCCAGTGCTGGGCGTTCAGGAGGTCTGAGGCAGTGTTTGACAGCAACGGAAACATGAAGTTGCTAGTTCCCCCATGAGGAGGTGATCTTATGGCCGAGTACAGGTTGAAGACTCCTGTATCTGAGGAGGATGTTAGGAAGCTCAAGGTTGGCGATATCGTTTACCTAGATGGGATAATTATAACCGGGAGGGATCAGGTACACAGGAGGGCCTTGGAGCTTGCAGCTAAGGGAGAGAAGGACAAGGTCCCGGTTGACTTGGAGGGGATGGCCCTCTATCACTGCGGCCCCATAGTCAAGAAGATAGATGACGAGTGGAAGATATTCGGGTTTGGCCCGACGACCAGCGCCAGGATGGAGAGCGTCGAGGCGGACTTCATCAGGGAGTTCAAGGTAAGGCTAATAATAGGTAAGGGAGGGATGTTCGAGAAGACCACGCAGGGAATGAAGGAGTACGGCGCCGCCTACTTGGCCTATCCAGGTGGAACTTCGGCTGTGGCTACCAGTGCGGTGAAAAGAGTAGTTGATGTCCACTGGCTGGATCTGGGCACGCCCGAGGCGATGTGGGTCGTTGAAGTCGAGAACTTCGGTCCCACCATGGTCGCCATAGATTCCCACGGCAATAACCTCTACACCGATGTGCTGAGCAAGGCCAAGAAGGTGGCAGAGGAGATAAAGGCCAAGTTCTGATCTTTCCATACGATAAAATCCCCTCTCCTCCTTTTTGGAACGTATTGAAACGTTCTAGAACGTTTTAGATAATTATGTTTACATATCCCTCCCTTCAGATGTAATGTGGAGGTAGATATGGCCAGCTTGGTCGAATCATCCATCTTCTCGCTCGAATCTATGGGATTCAAAGTCCTCTACTGGAGGATAGACAGAGGACAGGTGGAGGTCATACTTGAGGCACCGGAAGGAGAAGGAGACTTCACTAACGCTCTATCTAAGATGAGGAGGGACCTTAAGGCTAGGAGGGTGGCCTTGGAGGTATCTAGGGAAGGAAGGGAGCTTTTGGTCAGGATGAGCTTCGAACTCGGGGAACCTCCTAAGGGACTTAAACCGAGGGGCCTGAACGACCTACTCGCTTGGGGACCTACGCTCTGACCTTCGCCCTCTTTAATGAGATGAGAAGTTCGGCTGTTGCTAGTACGGAAGCTATGTCCTCCGGATCCTCAAAATTCATTTCCTCTAGCGTTCTCAGGTAGCGAATATATGCTCTTCTGAACGTCCTTTCCTCCCTCATTCCTAGCGGCAATTTGACCCTGCGATATAAAAAGAACGTATAACTAATAAACAATATCTAGGTCAACCTCTCTCTTCAAATTTTCCCGCTAACTAACGAACCATCTGGCATAATGGCGATTTCCGGAGTTATCCTTGCCTTTCTTAACCTCTCCCTGACGCTGGGATACAAAACCACTAGTTCAGGCTCGAAACCCCTTTCTAGAATTGGATCCAGCTCCCTAAGCCTCTCTATAAGTTGAGAGATCTCTTCCTCTTTTGAAAAGCTTATAACTGCTGATACGTGTACGCTGGCTCCGCTCTCCAACAGGTTCCTCAATCCAGCTAGTTGAAGGTAAAACCCCTCCTTCTTGGCGCCTGTCAATTTAGAGAACTGCTCGGGGGTTGTTCCCTTTAGAGAGACCCTCACATGAACGTGATCTCTCGTCAGATCCCTAGCATAATTCTTGTCTGATAAGAGTATGGCGTTCGTCTCTAATATGAAGAGGAGGCCACTTCCCTCCAATTCCTCGATCAGTTCGATGAGGTGGTCCCTCCCTATGGTAGGTTCAGCACCGCTGACCCTCACCTTCGAGAATCCACGTCTCTTAGCGCCATCTGTCAGGATTTTAGCCACTTCTCTAGCTGAGTAAAACCTGCCTGATTCCGTATTGACGGCATGGCGGAAGCTCCAGCAAAAGATACATCTCAAGTTGCACCCAACGGCATCGGCGGTGAAGATGCCGCCGTAAAATCTGGAGGGGCGAAATCTATAGTATCTCCTGAGCTGCCCCTCCAACGAAGGCTTAGTAACCTTCTCCTCGACGATACTCGAGAGGGCTAGGGGATCATACCCCCTATCAACGAGAGAGTCTCTTGGCAATGTCCCTCCCGATCCACACTCCCGAGGCAGATGCTTGGACCAGTCCCCTAGAAACGCCGGCGCCATCGCCACCCGCGTAAAGCCCTTCAATGGCCTTGGTCTCCAAATTCTCCTTGAGATCCAGCTTGGCCGTGTGGAGCTTCACCTCTATGCCGTAGAGTAGGGTGTGATCTGACGCTATCCCGGGCATTATCTCATTCATTGCCTGCAGCATCTCCAGTATATCCTTCAAGTAGCGATATGGAAGAACGAAGCTCAAATCTCCGGGAATGGCTGAGGGGAGCGTGGGCTTTACTATGCTGCGGCTTAACCTGGATGGAGTGGATCTCCTCCCCCTCTTGAGGTCGCCGAACCTCTGGATGATGGGCTGATTCCCCGCTATATTGTTGGCCATCCTAGCTATGCTGAGGGCGTAGGATATCGTGTCTTTATAGGGTTCCGTGAACTTGGTCGTGACCAGAACTGCGAAGTTCGTGTTATCTGTCTTGTAATCCTCTCTAGCTACTCCATTCACGGTTACAATTCCCCAATAGGATTCAGTGACCACCTCCCCACCAGGATTCACGCAGAAGACCCTCACCCTGTCATCGAAGGTCTCGCTGTAGTAGATAAGCTTCGGCTCGTACAGAACCTCAGTGAACTCCTCCATGACCTCGTAGGGCACCTCTACCCTAACACCGAGATCCACCTTGCCACCCTCCACCTTTATGCCCAATCTCTTTGCCTCTCTGACGAGCCAGCTGGCACCCACTCTGCCTGGGGCCACCACCACGTACTTGGATAGGAGCTCCTCACCATTGGATAGCTTCACTCCCTTGACCCTGCCATTCTCCGCCAGAATGCTGTCAGCCGCGATACCGAATCTGAAGACGACTCCCATCTCCAGAAGCTTCTTCCTGAAGTTCGTGAGGACTTTGTAGCCGCCATCGCTCCCCATGTGCCTTATCCTGAAGGGGATTAACAGGAGCCCGGCCCTCAGCGCCTTGCTCTTTAGCCTCTCAATGGCTTCTCTATCCTCACCATACACCTTCTTTGGAGCTCCTAAATCCAAGAATACTCTATCCACGTAATCTATAAGCTCCCATACAGCCTTTTCACCTATAACGCTGGCCAAGTCACCGCCTATGTCCTTGGTGAGGTTTAGCTTGCCATCGCTGAAGGTTCCGGCCCCTCCAAATCCTGACACTATGTCGCAGACAGGGCAGGCCAGGCACTTCCCTATGTTCTTTAGGGGACACTTCCTACCCCCCAAATCCTTGCCAAGTTCAACCACGAGTACGCTAGACTCTGGAGCAAACCTCTTTATCTCCATGGCGGCGAAGAGACCGGCCGGCCCCGCGCCCACTATGATGACATCCCACTCACTCAACAGTTTCCCTTTCGGTTTCCGTCAGGTGAGTGATAATAAATCCTTCTCCTTGGAGAGATAGGAAAGGGTCCCTAGGTAGTCGCCTTCAAGCGTGAGCACATCCGTCGCTTCAGGGTCTACGCACTTGGGAAACACGGGACCCCTCTCCCTCATTCCAAGCAGATCCCCGTAGCCCAACATGTCGTTAAAAGCAGGAGCCACTACCAAGGTTCGTGGGAGATAGTCACAGGCAGTCTCGGCTATCAACCAGACAGGCACCTTGCCGAGGCCTTTGATCGGGATGGCTGGGTGAACATGTCCCATCACCCCAAACTCGTACTTTGAGGATTCGGGCGGAGGAATGGCGTGACCGTGGAACACCCATATCTCACCTAAGGAGGTGCCCCTAGGCCCCCTGACCTCACACGAATCTCCTACCACGCTCACTATACCACCGTCGTGATTTCCAGCTGTGAGGATAATCCTTGGAAAGGCATCAGAGATTTCCTCGAGGAACTTTCTCACCCTGAATCCGGAAGAGAGGCCAATAGAGTGTTTCAAATCTCCAGCTATGACCAGACCATCAGCTGGTCCTAGGGAGAGGAGCCTCCTAGCTAGGTGCTCGGTTCTATCAGGTATGTAGATCCCCTCCTTGGCTAGCTTCAGTTCGAATCCTAAGTGGAGATCGGCTATGAGGATCCACCTTTTCCCATCAACCTTTATCTCTAGGGCTGGGCTTCCCCATATGGGTTCCATCGTGGAGGGGTGTAATGAGGGACTTAAAAGGTATGGGATAATGAGCCAGCTACCGTGGGGCAGCGCGCTCAAGGCGCTCAAATCCGCTCTGAAGGGCGGAGTTGAGAAGCACGTCTTCAAGCCCAGTGGCAGGTACGTGTACGTGGTCAAGGGACCAACGGGTCCTCACTTGGTTATGGGAGATCTGGCATGCTCCTGTTTGGACTACTACCTGAACGTCGTAATCAGGGGTAAGAGGAAACTGTGCTATCACATAGCTGCAGCTATCATATCGGAAGAAGAGGGAACTTTCAGGGTTATAGAGCACAGAGATCCGGAATTCATTGGGGTAATCAAGGGAGTGATCTCCTCTGAGGGTCTAGGTTCAGACCCGTAATCGTTGAAAGGCGAAGCCTTTTTATCTCTCAATTGTCCCTTTTGACGTAAGTGGTGATGATGGAGGTCGAGGAGGAACTCGATAGGGAACTACTTTCAACATACCACAGAAGGATCCTAAAGGAGATCGTGGCTAAGAAGATAGCTGGAGACATCCTCTTCAGCCAAAACATAGGACTGGCCATGAGGAAGTGGAGGGAGTATTTCGGCATTAAGCAAAGCGAGTTGGCTAGGCTATTAGGGGTATCCGCGTCCGTAGTCTCGGACTACGAGTCGAGCAGGAGGAAGAGTCCGGGGTCCCTCGTCCTTAGAAGGTTCATAATGACTCTCCTCGATGAGGATGAGAAGAAGGGAGGGGCCGTAATCAGAACTCTAGTTAGAACGACCGGGATGATCCCTCTCCTCTCGAGCGTCATAGACATGAGCGAGTTCACACTCCCGATAGAGTTGGAGAAGTTCTTGGACGTCATAGAGGGTAGGATAGTTGTGGAGGCTCCTCAGCCCACCTATATCCACGGATATACGGTTATAGACAGCATAAAAGCCATACTCAGCCTGAGCGGATCCGACTTCATGAGACTCTTCGGCACCTCCACTGAGAGGGCCCTCATCTTCACCAAGGTATCAGCTGGCAGAAGCCCGATGGTGGCCCTCAAGGTCATAGACATAAGGCCCAGTCTGGTGGTCCTTCACGGACCTCCGCCTGATAACGTTGATAAGCTTGGAATGAAGCTAGCCTCCACCATGAGAGTACCCTTGGCTGTTTCCATGATAGAAGACGTATATGAGCTCGTGGAGAAGCTCAGGGAGTTAACTGGCTGATCATCCCGCTAGGATCGCGCCCGCTATTACCAAGGCTGACCCCACCAGTCCTTCTACACCCAGATTTTCGCCCGTCAGCAGACCTAGGGCCACTGCAGATGCCGGTTCCACGTTTGACACTATACCAGCGGTTCCGGCTTCCACCTCGCCCACCCCCTTGGCGTGCAGGTAGTAGGCTAAGAAGGACGTGAATACTCCTAAGTAAATTACGGATGCCAAGAACTGTGGGTTAAGTTCGTACCTATCTAGGAAGAGGAACGGGGCCAGCTCAAGCGCCGACCAAGGTTGAGGTCCTAACCCAACTTCCAAGGCGGAATATCCGTGAGTCATCAGTTTTCTCGCCATCAGTATTATCCCTGAGTAGGCTAGGCTGCTCCCCAGTCCAAAGAGGATGCCGCCAAAGTTTAGATCGCCTATATTTGGGAGCTGGGTCAAGAAGGCACCCACGCCAGCTAGGAACAGAGCAACTACCTTCCTCTCAGTCATCCTCTCACCTAAGAACACAGAAGCGAGTAGGACGACGAGCGCAGGGGCAGTGTACAGTAGAACAGCCGCGATCCCCATACCAGAGAGCATGACGCTGAACATATAGGTGAGGAAGAGAGGTCCCGTGAACAGCAGGCCTAGGAGGATTAAATTACAATCGAAGACCTTTCTCCGAAGAACCGCTAGGGCGAGAATGGCGCTGACAGCCGCCCTGAAAGCGCTTATAGAGGCTGGACCCGCTCCGGCTGATAAGGCTATTTTCGTAGCAATCCCAATCGTCCCCCATAGGAAAGCTGCTGTCGCGACGTAGACCCTACCGTCGGTCAATGGCGGACACCTTCATAGCTTCTAGATCACATCATGTAGGCTGGGCTTTTTGAGACTACTGTCGTATGGTGTTTATTACGCTTTCCCCCTATCTCGAGATCGATGAGGATAGAAGCCGCGGCCGCATCCCTGATCATGTTGCTCGCCATATCTTTAGCGCCGATGGAAGCTGCCCCAATCAAGGCGAGGGTACCGATCTACGTTCCAGCGAACCTGCCGGTCACTGGGACCGTATGCCTGCCTTCGGCGCTGGCCGCTGGCCTGAAGGCCAAGCTCTACGTCGACAACGCCTTCGTCGAAGAGGGATCGGCTGATGAGGTGGGATGTTACAAGGTCACCATAGAACCACTCACCCCAGGCAGGCACGAACTCTACGCCGAGATCTATAAAGGAAGCATAAAGGTCGCGGAGATATCAGCTGAGGTCATATCTATAGAGGGAATGATAACGGTCAGACCTGATCCCTTGGCCACCCTGAGGAGGGGAGAGACCAAGGAGGTCTCCCTCTTCATAGAGAACAGGTCCCCCGTCAACATGAGCAATGTGAGGATTGAGATGGAAGCCCCCTTCCCCATTTACGCCGAGCACATGACTAGAATGAGGAACTTCGTGGTCAGGGGATCCATCGGAGATCTGAGAGTTAATCAGACGAAGGAGATAGGGGTGGAACTCGCGATTCCCTCGAACTTCAGGCCGGGCACCTATGCCCTAAGGATAAACATGACTTACGTTGCTGGCGAATCCACCTACTCAGTCCCGTTTGAAGTATCCGTAATAGTAACTCAAGAGGGAGCAGAGGTCCCGCAAGCCCAGCAAACCACATCCCAAACCATCTCTGCCGCACCCACGGTCACCCAAGTTAAGAGCACCACTTCACCGGAATCTGGGGTTCAGGAGCCGACACTGGCCTGGCTCTTCCTCCTGATCGCTTTCGTCGGCGCACTGGTGGTCGGTCTGGTACTCTGGATGGTGACCAGACCGCGCTGAACCGATAAATGTTAAAATTCTGAATTCCTTCTCCCTGTGGGGGGAGAATATGGTCGAGATAGAGGAGATAGGCGGAGAGCTGAGGATGGAGAGGATTGGGGCGCACAGCCACATAAAGGGCCTCGGATTGGACGAGAACGGTA
>JAOZFI010000011.1 GCA_027491395.1 Thermoproteota archaeon
AACGTTGGCCTTGTGCACCACGTAGACCCTCTCCTTCCCTATCTCTTTGGCATATCTGTATCCATAACTACAGATCCGCTCGCTTCCCCTTCTGGTGGTTACTCTAAGATCCACCGCGGTATCCACATTTGTCCAGCCAGCCCTGACGTAAAGTCCCTCGGTATTCTCTCTAACTATTGTTACGTCAAATCCCTGAACGGCGTTTGGCACCGGATACGACTTGGCTGGCCTTAAATTAACGTAGAGGTCGAGCTCCTGCCTGATCGGGAGGATCACCTCCTTAGCCGTCTCACCCACCGCTACCATCAGCGTCGCATCGGCCTTGCGCACGCCCTCGAACGTGTCCTCAGGAAGAGCAACTCCCCTCCTCCTCTTCGTCTCATCTCCAGCCTCATAAACCTCCATCTGTATAGGTATCCCATGCTTATCCGCTAGCGCCTCTAGTACTGGGATGACAGAATCCATTATCTCCGGACCGACACCATCACCGGGTATCAGGGCTATCCTCGGCATGGAACCTCCTCCTCAAGTATGGAACCAAGCCTCCGGCCTCCAGTATCTCCATCAGGAAGTCAGGTATCCTCGTGCCCTTGAGCTCGCCTTTACCGATAACTCTGACCACGCCCGAAAGCAGATTCACCTCGACCTCGTCGTCATCCTCAACAACCTTGCTCACACCGGGAACCTCCATCACGGGCAGTCCCACGTTGATGGCGTTCCTGAAGAAGATCCTAGCGAAGCTCTCCGCCAGCACCACCTCTATCCCCGCGTACTTGAGGGCTAAGGGAGCCTGCTCCCTGCTCGAGCCGTAACCGAAGTTCCTCCCCGCCACTATTATCTTCCTCTCCTTCACCTTCTCCCCGAACTCCGGATCCAAGTCCTCCATAGCATGCTCCCTGAGGACCTGGGGATCGGCTCCATGCTTCAGGTAGCGGGCCGGGATTATCACATCCGTGTCAACATCGTCACCGTACTTGATCACCCTACCCCTTATCAAGAGACCACCTCCCTCGGGTCGGTCACTCGCCCGGTAAGGGCGCTGGCAGCGACCGTGCTCGGGCTAGCTAGGTAGACGCGCGAATCGGGGTGTCCCATCCTGCCCCTGAAGTTCCTGTTGGATGAGGAGATACCAACCTCGTTTGGCCCCAGCACACCCAGATGGGCGCCCAAGCAGGGCCCGCAGCTCGGTGGTCCTATCGCCGCTCCGCTCTCCACCAGAGCGTCTATGAGCCCCATCCTCAGGGCCTCCCTGTACACCCTCCGACTTCCAGGTATCACGATCAGCCTGACTCTCTCGCTAACCCTCTTGCCCCTCAGGATTCTGACGGCCGCCTCCAAATCGCTAAGCCTCCCTCCAGTGCAGGAGCCTATGAACGCTTGGTCCACTTCCTCATCTACCTCCCTTGCCGCCCTCACATTCGCAGGAGAGTGGGGAGCGGCCACCAAGGGCTCTAGGGAACTCACATCGAAGGTCAGCTCGTCCTCGAAGCTCCCTTTATCGGAGTACTCCGGTCTGGGCGGCTTTGAGGCCCTCCCCTCTAGGTAGCGGAAGGTGACCTCGTCCGGGGAGATGAAGCCCGTCTTCGCGCCGGCCTCAACGGACATGTTGGTGAGCACGAACCTCTCGTCCATCCCTAGCTCCCTCACAGCAGGTCCGTCGAACTCCAGCACCTTGTATATGGCGCCATCGGTTCCTATATTCGCTATCACTTTAAGGATAAGGTCCTTGGCGTGCACCAGAGGGGGGAAGGACCCCTCGCCCCTTATCAAAATGGTGGGGGGCACCTTGAACCAGAGCTTGCCGAGGGCCATAGCTGCGGCCATCTCCGTCGCTCCTATCCCGACCGCGAATGCTCCTAACGCTCCCGATGTGGGGGTGTGGGAGTCAGTGCCCACTACCACGTCGCCTGGAACTACATGTCCTTCCTCCGGCATGACGACGTGGCATATCCCTCCTCTCCCCACCTCGTAGTATGCACCGAAGTTGAACCTCCTGTGAAACTCCCTCAACCTCATGCTCAGCACCGCCGACTCTATGTCCTTCGCCGGCACGAAGTGGTCCTGTATTGCCACCACCCTCTCTGGATACTTCACCTCGGCACCTATCTCGTTCAGCGCGTCCTCGACCAGCGCCCCCATGGGGTCGTGGGTCATGTAGACATCTATCTCAGCCTCCACTATGTCTCCCACGCTCACATCCCTGCCAGAGGCCCTAGCCAGTATCTTCTCAACCGCCGTCCTCAAGGGTCATCACCTTGTTCAGGGCATCGACCAGCGCCTCTATGCTGGCATCCACTATATCATCGCTGAGCCCAAATCCCTCCGCTGCGAGCCCGTTGGACTCTACCCTGACGTAGACCTCACCCACCGCTTCAGTCCCCATGCTGACGGCGTTGAGCTTGAACCTCGTCAGCCTGAACTCGGGCATCCCCTCTATGGATTTGAGGGCGTTGGCTATCGAGTCGACAGGACCTACTCCCCAGCCGGCGCTCCTCCTCTCCTCGCCCTTTAACCTGACCCTCACCCAGGCTGAGGGGGTGGTGCTGCTACCCGTAACTACTGTCCACTCTGGCACCTCTATGAGCCTCGCCCCCGGCCTACCGCCAACGACCTCAGCAACTATCTTAGAGAACCTCCTCTCGGTCACCTTGACGCCCTTATCCCCTAACTCCTTCACCCTCTGGATTATGAGATTCAACTCCTCCCTACTCACATCGTAACCGAGCTGCTTCACCGCTTGCTCCACTGCGTGCCTCCCTGTGTGCTTCCCCAGTATTATACGCCTCCTCATCCCCACCACCTCTGGGCTCAGGGGCTCGTAGGTCCCGGGGTGGCCGAGCACCCCATGGACATGGATGCCGGACTCATGGGAGAAGGCATTGTCCCCTACTATGGGGGCGTTGGGAGGCACCTGTATGCCGGTGAGCTTCTCCACAAGCTCAGATATCGATCTGAGCTTTGAGAGGTCCACGCCAGTCTCCACTCCATAGAGGAACTTCAGGGCAGTGACGAACTGCTCTAGGGAGGCGTTTCCAGCCCTCTCACCTATCCCGTTGATGGTCACATGCGCCTGCTGAGCACCCGCCTCCACCCCAGCCAAGGAGTTGGCCACCGCCAGCCCGAAGTCGTTATGGCAGTGGACGCTCACCGGTATGCTAAGCTCATCCACAACCCTGCTGACCAAGGTCCTCATGGCCGGGGGCGACATCACTCCCACGGTATCGGGGATGTCGACCCTGTCAGCCCCTGCCTCCTCCACGGCCTTGAACACCTCGATGAGGAAGTCCACCTCCGTCCTGGTCGCGTCCTCCGCGGAGAACTCCACCTTCACACCCCTGGACTTAGCGTACTCCACGGCCCTGACGGCCCTCTCCAGCACCTCCTCCTTGCTCATTCTCAGCTTGTACTCCCTGTGCAGGGGGGAGGTGGCTATGAAGATGTGGACCGAGTCGACGCCCGCGTCCACAGCTATGTCTATGTCCTTGGGCGTTGACCTGGCCAGCGCGCATATCTCGGCCCTGATGCTGCCCTCCATCTCCTTGACAGCCTTGGCTATCTCCCTGACGGACTGGGCCTCTCCCTTGGAGGTGATAGGGAAGCCCGCCTCTATTACATCCACGCCCAGCTCGTCGAGGGCCATTGCAATCTCTATCTTCTCCTCCGGCGTGAGCGAGACACCGGGTGTCTGCTCACCGTCCCTCAAGGTGGTATCAAAAACCCTCGCCCTGTCGGGGAGCCTCAGCGCTCCCCTAACCGAGGAGTTGATATCGGAAACGTAGGCTACTCTAGTTCCAATGGATCACCGGTCCATCGCTGGGCAGGTCCAATTAAAAAAGTATACTCATTAGGCGCTGAGCATCGACACCGTTATTACATCTCCCCACCCATACACGCGCCATGAAGTTCAAGAGCGCTGAGCATCCTGAGACGGAGGGCGGCAAGCAGTATCATGCTCAGATATCTAGGGAAGAGGCCGAGAGGTACGCGTTGCTCCCGGGCGATCCTGATAGGGTCCCCAAGATATCGAGGCATTGGGACTGGTTCGAAGAGGTCGCTAGGCACAGGCAGTACGTGGTACACAGGGGGGCCTACAGGGGTGTGAGGTTGCTTGCGGTATCAACGGGCATAGGGGCCCCGGCTACCGCGATAGCGGTGGAGGAGCTGGCAAGGGTGGGGGTGGACACCTTCATAAGGGTGGGGAGCACAGGTGCGATACAGCCAGAGGTAGGGCTCGGGGATCTGGTGATCACGTCAGCTGCCGTTAGAATGGAGGGAACGAGTGATCAGTATGTGTTGAAGGGCTATCCAGCTCACGCCAGCTATGAGGTCCTCTTGGCCCTGATAGAGGCGGCTGATTCCTTGGGGTACAGATACCACGTGGGTATCACGGCCACGACGGACAGCTTCTACATGGGCCAAGGGAGGCCCGGTTTCAACGGATACGAGCAGAGCTGGCATAAGAACTTGATAAATGATCTCAGAGCGGCCAGGGTCCTGAACTTCGAGATGGAGTCTTCAGCCCTATTCGTCCTCGCCTCCCTCTTCGGTCTCAGGGCTGGGGCTGTCCACGCCGTCTTCGCCCAGAGGAACAGGGACGAGTTCGATGTGAGGGGTGAGGAGGAGGCGATAAAGGTGGCGAACGAGGCCGTCAAGATACTCAGCGAGTGGAACTCCCTCAAGGAGGGTGAGGGTAGGAAATACCTGACCCCATCGCTTCTGAGGGAGTGGTCGAGGAAAAAGGCGAATGAGTAGGGCTACGGTCGGAATCAGTAGACGTAGGACTCCTCTTTCCTCTCCTCTGGGGTGGTGGCTGCTCTCAAGGTCTTCCTGACCTCCTCGTAGTATTTGAGCATCTCGTCGGTGAGGCTGGGCTTCACCTTGGTGAGCGCCTGCTCGAAGTGCCTCATTTCCACCCTCTCCACATTGATGTCCTCCCTAAGAGCGGCCATGGCAGCCTCCCTCACCAGAGCCGCGAGGTCGGCTCCACTGAATCTCTCCGTTGCCAGTGCTATCTTCCATAGATCTACATCGTCTGAGAGGGGCATCTCCTTCGTCAGGACCTTGAGAATCTCGAACCTCGTGTTGAGGTCCGGTGGCCCAACGTAGACAAGCCTCTCAAGCCTCCCAGGCCTGAGGACCGCTGGATCCACGAGATCAGGTCTGTTCGTCGCTCCTATCACGACCACGTCCCTCAGAGGCTGTATTCCATCGATCTCGGTGAGCATCTGGCTCACCACTCTCTCTGTCACCCCGGAATCGAAGCTGGTGCCCCTCCTCGGGAAGAGGGAGTCTATCTCATCGATGAATATGATGGCCGGGGCCACCTGCCTCGCCTTCCTGAATATCTGCCTCACGGCCTTCTCGCTCTCTCCAACCCACTTGCTGAGGAGCTCTGGACCCTTCACGCTTATGAAGTTCGCCTCGCTCTCGTTAGCTACGGCCTTCGCCAGCAACGTTTTACCGCAGCCCGGTGGTCCATAAAGCAGCACGCCCTTGGGTGGCTCAATCCCGAGCCTCCTGAAGGCGTCGGGGTTCTTCAAGGGCAGCTCCACGACCTCCCTGAGCTCCCTCTTCACCTCCTCCAACCCACCTATATCGTCCCAAGAAATGTCCGGAACCTCTATCGAGATCTCTCTCAGAGCTGAGGGCTGAACCAGCTTCAGAGCCTCCATGAAGTCGTCTTTCGTGACCTGAAGCTCCTCCAGAATCTCTATAGGGATCGTCTCTGCGTCCAGATCTATCTTGGGGAGGACCCTCCT
>JAOZFI010000012.1 GCA_027491395.1 Thermoproteota archaeon
CCGGGTATCACCAATCCATCGTACTCCTCCGGGTTCACCTCCTTGAACTCCTTATCCACCCAACCAAACCTGTACCCCGGCTTCTCCGTGTAGGTCTCCCAGCCGGGCTCGAAGTCATGAACCACGGTCATAAGAGTCTTCTTCTTGGGGGCAGCGACTTGTATCTCGAATCCCTCCTCCTTGAGGCGCCAGTACGGGTAAAATAGCTCTTGAGCCTCCACGGCATCCCCGGCCACAATAAGGACCTTCTTGGTCATAAGGGATCACCAAGTATTAGAGGAAGGAAGAGGAGATAACGATTTCCCTGCGATCATAAAAACCTTTGAATAGTAGATGCCTAGCTGGCTTCCTCATTTCCCCTCTTGGATGTGAAGAACGCCCAGGCGAGTATTGCCAGTATGATCGCTAGCGAAAGTCCAGTGGGCATGTGTATGTCGAATGCGGTGAGCAAGAAGGCCACTCCCAAGTAAACTAGGTATATAGCCAGTCCCTTTCCCAAGTTCTCCAGACGCTTTACTCCATGTTCCAGAACGAAGTACAGGGATCTCAGACCCAGAACTGCGAGTATGTTGGATGTGTAGGCTGTGAAGAATTCCCTAGTTATCGCGAGGACTGCTGGCACGGAATCGAAGGCGAACATTATGTCTGTGGTCTCTATCGCTAGGAGAACGAGTATCAATGGTGTGAAAACTTTTCTACTCTCCCTCTTGACTATGAACTTATCGCCCTCGTACTCGTGAGTGAGAGGAAGGAACCTCTTAGCCAGCAGGACTATTTTGTTCTTACCCGGATCAACGCTCTCCGCTCCACCCTTAGCCATCTTGTACCCCGAATAGATCAGTATGGCACCGAACACGTAGACCATCCAGTGGTACCTCTCCAGCAACGCTACTCCAACGATTATGAAGAGCCCCCTGAACAGGGCAGCGAACAGTATGCCTAAGAGGAGGACAAAGGGTCTCGAATGGTATGGAACCGAGAAGTAGGTAAAGATGGCGAGGAAGACGAACACATTGTCCATAGATAAGGTGTACTCGGTGACGTAAGCGGTGATGTACTTGATGAACTCTTCCAGTCCGTAAATATCTAGAATGAAAATGGAGAATGCCAGTCCTATAGATACCCAGATAGCTACCCATTTAAGACTGTCCCTTAACGTAACTTCCGTCTTCTTGTAATGCCTGAGGTCCAAGTAGAGGAAAACCACGATTGTCGCGTGAAATGCTATCCAGAAGACGGGAGAGGTCACCTCCATCTCAATCCGAGAGCCCCGATGAGGCTCTATTAAAAAGTTAATTGGGGAGATTAGAGGAGCGAGCCGCGAAGTTTGTTAGCTCGCTGAGAAAGACTGCTCTGATACTTTAGGATTGCTCCCATCTCCTATGAAAATTTACTCATGTTAATTGATCGAGGAGAGAAAAATAGGGAGGTGGATCTTAACCACCGAGGAACTGAACGTTCAAGTATAGAGCGAAGGCGTAGGTGAACATTATGGCGCTTATGAGCGTGAAGATGAACGGAATCCATGTAGGCCTGACTACCTTACCTGCTGGGTGTATCTTCGGTAGCATATACCAGTTCTGGTAGAGGAAGAGCCACGTGTAAATCACCATTATGAACATGTTAGTGACTCCGGTGAGGATTATCAGGATTCCCGGTCTCTGAAGCAGCACTGTTATAGCCCCTATCACCGTGTATATGGTTATCAGGTAGTAGTAGATCTTCCTGTACTCTATCTTCTCGGGGACACCAGGTAGGGTATAGGCGTTGCTGGCGAATATTCTTCCCACTCCGTCCAGAGCAGTTATGTAGGCGTCGACCAAGAAGAAGAACCCTATCAGGTAGAGGGCAGCTCTTCCAGCGTCTCCCCAGAGGTGGCCGAACCACTCTGCCTGCACTACCACTATTTTGAACCCCTTAGGCAGTGCCTCGGCCCCCTTTTGGAGATACTCCGGTCTGAGGACTGCATATGTCAGCAGGGTCGTGAGCACTATGGTGAGCGTGTTCAACGCAACCCCAAAGAGGTTGTCCACCCAGAGCCAAGTCATCCAATCCTTCCATCTCTTCCTGTTCTCCGGTGTGTCGGGGAACGCGACTCCGACACCAGGTATCGGCTCGGGATCACCGGTTATAGGGCTGGTAACCCTGCCTATGTGAGCAGACATGCCCGCGTTCTTGTCCCTCACCCAGAAGCTGTACAGGAGGTTCCATATGCCTCCAGCACCCGTGTAAGCTATCAACGTTATGAAAATACCCATGTCAGCCTTGTCGAAGTTGGAAGGAAGCAGGTTAAATCCTTGACTGAAGGGTATCAGGGCCGGGAAGTACTCTCCAACGATCTTACTTACCGCGGGTGAGAATAGCACCACGAGAAGCATGCCGCCGAACGACACTATGGCAGCCAGGCTCTCTATGTACTCCACTATCTTATAAGCCACTGGTCCTATCATGAACATTACCCATATGAGAAAGATCGCTACCTCAGCCCAGAACCTAGTCTGACCGGCAGCGTCCCATCCAGGCGGGAACTTAGTTAGCGCGGCTAAGGCAGTAGCACCGCCCGATACGTAGCCCCCTACCCAGAGATAGACGACGAGGGCTACGAAGAACGCGAACCATCCGTAGAGCCTATTCACCCTGTGGAATCCCTCGAATATGGACTCCCCAGTGGCCATAGTATACCTAGCTATCTCGAGATTAACCCAGTACTGTAGAGAAGCGTAGAAGAGGAGCCATCCAAGGAAGAAGAGGCCATATTTTGCCACCATGTATGGCCACCATATAAGCTCCCCGCTTCCCTGAGAGAGTCCTGCCCAAACCAAGCCCGGACCGAACATCGCAGCCCATCCTGGGAAATCAGGGAGGTCCTTTACGTCAAAGGGCTTCGTAAATCTTCCAAAAATGAGGTTTCCACCTTCCTCCTTCGCCATGGGTAGCACCCTGTCTGTTGTCTAACACTCCTTAGGCAATTAATATAAAGATGGCTCTCCGGTCCCCGCTGAGCCCAGTAGCCCGACTTCAAGACCTGCCGACTAAAAGAGCCATCTTTTTAACGTTAATTTTCAGCATTAACTTCCCCTAGATCCCAATTAATATATATTGTATTATCGCATGTTTCGATGATAATTAAGATGAAAAACAGCTTTTAAGTAACAAATATGTTTCAAAGAGTCCCCGGGCAAAGATTAATATTGTTTCCAGCCCCTATCCGCGGTGATGGCATGTACAGGATGCTCAGGAGGGTCGAGGCCAAGCCGTATGAGACCTGGCCGGGCGTAACTCGAAGAGCTCTCGCGCTGGGGGAGAGGTTACTTCTCTTGGAGATCTCATTGAGGAAAGGGGCAATAGCGCCCGCCCACTCTCATCCCAACGAGCAGTCAGGTTACATCGTGACGGGGAGGCTCAGGATAAGAATAGGGGACAAGACGCACGATCTCAATCCAGGAGATGCTTACATAATACCTCCTGACGTTGAGCACGAGGCGGAGGCTTTAGAAGACACGGTGGTTGTGGAGGTATTCTCTCCTCCTCACGAGCTCCTGAAGAAGGACCTAACGGGGGAGGTGTGATCCGTATGCCCAAGTATGTGGTTAGCCCCGAGGAGGTCACGGGCGGCGCCCCTATGGAGAAAGGAGCCGGTAAGAGGAAGCCAGTGAGGGATCTGAAGATAATATATCCGGAAAACGTAGATCCCGATCCAAAAACCCTAATTCTGGGGGTTGTGGAGGTAGATCCCGGACACCACACCCCCCTTCACAGACATAAGTGCGAGGAGGTCTACTATATCCTTCAGGGAGAGGGGGAGGTGGAGATAGAGGGCCAAAGATACCCGGTGAAGGCCGGATATGGAGTCTTCCTGCCTGAAGGTGTGAGGCACAGGATACACAACACCGGGAAGGAGGTACTAAGGTATGTGGCAGTTGGGGGCATAATGATGGTTCCCTTGGTGCCCAAGTGGCCCACCGAATCCCCCTATGAAATACTGGAGTGATGAACCACCATCCAACCTTTTTATGTGTGGCGAGGAGGTCCGCCGGATGTATAAGGCTCCTCCGAAGTTCATCTACGTAAGGTGGATAGGTCTGCTCTGCACCCTAGTACCGATGATCGCCTTCCTCGTGGTCACGGTACTTTCGAGCGGGTACCACGGGGTTCCCTTCACCTTGGCCAGCTTCCTGCCCCTGCTAGCCCTCTCGTACTACCTAGACAGGATAGTAGGAGCTCTTCCCCTGCCGGAGAGATTAAGGCACCCCTACTTATCGGTTGCACTTGCTTGGCTCTTAGCTTATCCCCTAGCTAGGCTATTGGTCACAGAGCCCATGCTGATAGCCCTCGGATATCCCACCTTGGCCTTCAACGGAGTGGCAGGCGTCCTGCTGATACTGCTAGGATTGGCCTTCTTGGGGTTCGCGTACGGGACCTTCTTCTACACTGCCTACATAACGATCTTCAGGATCTACCTAAAGAGGAAGCTGAAAAAGGGAGAGGTACCGAAAGAGCTCACCGGATGACGTTCAGATCGGGTCTCATCACAGCCCCAACATCAGCTGAGGCTGCCAGCATGGAGTAGATGGCTAGGAATCCGCTCTCCTTTGGAGGAGGTGGCGTCCACTTCTTTCTCCTCTCCTCCAGCTCGTCCTCATCCACTAGGAGGTCAAGCCTCCTTTTAGGCACATCTATGAGGATCTCGTCCCCCTCCTCCACCAAGGCTATTGGCCCGCCCTCGGCAGCCTCGGGAGAAACATGCCCTATAGCTGGACCTCTCGTGGCCCCTGAGAACCTCCCATCCGTGATAAGAGCTACCCTCTTTAGTCCCATGCCCATTATCGTCGCTGTGGCCGTGAGCATCTCCCTCATGCCCGGACCACCCTTAGGCCCCTCGTACCTGATCACCACAACATCGCCCTCAGCTATCCTCCCGTCGAATATGGCCTGAACAGCCTCCTCCTCCGAGTCGAAGGGCTTGGCCCTCCCCTTGAAGACCAGCATCTCAGGATCCACGGCTGTCTGCTTTATCACCGCGCCTCTGGGGGCAAGAGATCCCCAGAGAATGGCCAACCCACCCTGTTCATGGTAAGGGTTATTCTTTGGTCTTATGACCTCCCTGTTCCTCACCTCAGCTTTGTTCACTATATCAGCCCAGGTCTCGCCGGCCACGGTGAGCTGGTCCAGATGCATCATCTTCGCCAGCTCCTTGAAGACCGCCGGCACCCCACCAGCGTAATGTAGGTCCCTGACATAGTGCGGGCCCGCGGGGTTGAGGTTGGCTATGTGAGGGGTCTCCTTGCTTATCTCATCGAAGAGCTCGAGCGGGAGATCGACCCCGGCCTCCTTGGCTATCGCCATGAGGTGAAGCACCGCGTTGGTGGATCCACCCAAAGCTACGTCGACCCTTATAGCGTTCTCGAAGGCCTCTCTAGTCATCAGATCCCTGGGTTTTATGCCCCTCCTCAGCAGATCCATCACAGCCCTTCCAGCTGCTCTCCCAGCCCTGATCCTCTCAGCCGAGACAGCTGGTATAGTGGATGTCCACGGGAGGGCCATTCCCAGCGCCTCGGCTGCTATGGCCATGGTGTTAGCAGTGTAGAGACCCGCGCAAGATCCCGGACCCGGGACGGCCATGGACTCGATCCTCCTCAGCTCTCCCTCACCTATCTTTCCGGCCTTGTACTGGCCAACAGCCTCGAACACGTGGCTGACTGCCATCTCCTTTCCATCCACCACTCCGGGCAGCATGCACCCTCCATTTACTAGGACAGCCGGGATGTTGAGCCTCGCCGCGGCCATGAGCATTCCCGGAGTTATCTTGTCGCACGAAGTGACCAGTACTAGGGCGTCGAAAGCGTGAGCCTTCGCCATCAGCTCGACACTACCGGCTATCAACTCGCGGCTGGGGAGAGGAGCCTTCATGCCCTCGTGCCCCATAGCTATGCCGTCGCATATCGCAATGGTGTTGAATTCCAGAGGAGTACCACCCGCTTCCCTCACGCCTTGCTTTACGGCCTCAGCCACTTTATCTAAATGGACATGGCCGGGAACTATCTCATTCCACGAGTTAGCTATACCTATGAGGGGCTTACTTAGGTCCCCGTCATCGAGACCTGCTGCCTTAAACAAGGATCTCTGGGGGGCTCTCTCCGGCCCCTCCGTTACCATCCGGCTTCTCCACTTGAGATCCAGGGAAACACCCCCGGAGGAGGACTGGAGTTAGATATAGCTTTTTTGTACGGATTGGGGGCTACTTTCAGCGGACTGATCTCCCAAGGATCCAGCAAATATATGATTACCTCGCTGACTAATTGGCGCAACCCCCTACCTGACTTTTGTTCGACTTGGAACATAATCAAGAACTATAGCATGAATGCTTCACCCTGTATCTATGAAAAGCGCGGGATTTCTATGCTATTTTTAAGTTTCAATGCCGTGAACGAGTAAATTATTTATTTAGCTGATTTCGATAAATTTTTCAGGAGGTGGGAAAGAAAGTGAAGTTGAGTAGGTTCGCCGTCTTTCTAATCGCTGCGCTACTAGTTTCGAGCTACGTTTTGGCGTCGGCCTTCCCCATTAAATCACCCACCGCGACCATACTCCCGCCTCCAATACAGCTGCCGACCCCCGTACCGATACCAATAATCGCTGTAACCAAGACGGAGCCTACCGTGACCATACCCAAACCTCCAATCACGATAATACCTATACCAACAGTTACTATTCAGCCGACCACCGCGACCTTCAGGAAGTTGCATGAGGTGATCATCAAAGTGGATCCTCCCTATGCGGGGGAGGTGAAGCCCCTCAGCCAAGGAAAGCACCCCATGAAGGAGGGTAAGAGGATAGTCTTGAGGGCCGTTCCCAACGCCGGATATAAGTTCGACCACTGGACGTTAGATGGTCATCGCAAAGTATATAGAAGGGTACTCAGGTTGCAGGTCCAGAAGGATCACGTTATCGTCGCTCACTTCGTCAAGGCCTCAAGTAGTACTAGGAGCCCCCCTAAAATACCCACGGGATCACCATCTCCTGCAACGAAAAGTGCCCCGGCCGGGTGCATCCTACCCAATGGATTCCCCAAGTCTATGTCATACTCCGGGATGTACGCTGATCTGCTGTACAACGAGGACCTGCTAGCGGGATTAGGAGAGGGGGTTGCGGGCAAGGTCATAATAGGTAGGGAGGCAGTGAGGCCGCAACCTTGGCACAGTTACGGTGTGGAGATGGGCGACCTGATCCTGCGGATTAATGGGACAAAGTTCAGTGCGAATTTCGGCTCTGAGGACTACGGCATAATATATCTTAAGTGCGAGGACGGTTATCTAACCATCAGAGTCGCCGGATTGACTAGGTACGGCACTAGGGCAGCGCTTCTTTACCTCCTCAGCTATCCAGATGTTGTGAACGGCAAGATACTTATCATCCTAGGGTGGAAGGACTCTAATTCCGACAGGAAAGTTGAATTGGAGGAGGTAATCCCGCTGGTATCGATACCCTGATCCCTCATACCTCCTCCATCATCTTCTCTATCCACGATTTTTCCCTTCCGACCTTCAGACCCCTGAACCTAGCGAGAGCATCGAGTATCTTGGTCTGGCCTAAGAGCAAGAATAAGGAGACAACTATATAGAGCAGGTTCAAGGGCCATCCCCTCATGAGGGAGAGGTAGGTTTCGTAGATATCTAGGGGCTCCTCTATTAAAGCCATTGGAACCAGCTCCAGTAGGAACTCGCCCCCTAAGTTAATGAATCCTATGATGGATGTCCCTATTATGAAGCTTAGGACCCTCAGGCTCTTCGTCCTCCTGTATATCATTGCAAATAGTACCTCTCCAGCTAGGGCTATGACGAAGAGTATGGAGATTCCAAACGTTACAGACACTCTTATGATGTCAATGGACCTTATATATCCCAAGAAGACGGCTCTGAAGAGGTAGTAGGTGTAGAAGAGCACGTAGAAGACGAAGAGAAATACCATCGTCGGAACCAAGTAGAAAACCCTGAACTCCATTAGGTATACCGCTAGTGTAGCTACCGCTGCGGATGATAGGAGAAGAAAGCTCAGAGCTAGGAACCAGCTGAATATCTTTACTGTGGTCTCGGCGTAAACCAGAAAGACGCTCTTGTTCAACCAGTAGTAAAATACTAAGGAGAACTCTGAGAGGGCAAAGACGAGGAATGTACTCAAAGAGAGAAGTAGCCTTCTTTCTCTAGTCCTAAGTATTTCCGCGAATATGTATAGAGAGATCGCTATCTCGGAGACCAATCCCACCAAGTGGGCTAGGGGATAGGGGTTCATCAGGATCGACATCAGGGGAGCCAAAACATCACCTCCTACATGAAGAAGAGGCCCCTAGATCTCTCAAGGGCCTTATCCACTATTCCCCGGTCGTATCTCCTCTCCTCCCCCGAGGCCTCGTAGCTTTCAAGCGTCCTGAATATGTCCGGGAGTATGCTCTTCAGGAGTTCCTTCGTCAGGGACTTGTTCTCGCTCAACTGCCTGTAGACCTGAATCAGCCCACCTTCCAGCCTTGCGACATCCCCCTGATTCTTGGAAACTGCTAGGAGGGATGCTATTCCCGCTCTCGGCCTCTCTCCCTCCAGCCTCAGGGTTACACCAACGAAGTAGAACCCTCCATGGACAAACTTGACGATCTCCCCTCCTTTAGCTGAGAAGGGAAAGGACCTCAGAGGTACCGTTCCCATCTCATCTGAGAAACTCTTTGGGTAGCCAGCAATGATCTCTAGACCTCCCGGCTCGAGCGAGGCAAGCAGCAGATACTCAAGCCCCATAATCCTCCACTCTAAACGTCTCTGAAATAATAAAAGGATACCAGCGTGACAGATCACAGATATTTCAGGAGAGCGAAGGCTTAGAAATACCCGTTGGTCACTCGGCGTACCTGGCCATCATGTCTATGAGGATGTCCTTCACCCTGCTGTAGTCCTTGGTCTTAGATATGCTATTGATCACATCCATTAAAAGAGCCCTGACCTTGCTCTCCGGGGACCTCTTTGGTATCAGGGCAGCTGCAAGCAGTCCTTTCTTGTGGGCTATCACTATCTTCCTGTCCTTCATCTCTATGGACTGGGGGATGTCCCTCAAGGCATCCTCTGTGTAGTTCTTAGTGAGGGACAGGAACGCGCTCAGGGTGAGGCTCCTCGACGAGGATGTCGATACCAAAGGATTGCCCTGCTCGTCGAGGATCACGAGCTCCTCGATCCTCATTGGATGGATGACCTCTCCACCGGTAAGCTGCTCGTAGAGCCAAGCGAACGCCTCGAATAACCCAAAACCGGTCAGAGCGCTTGTCCATACCACCTGCCAAGGTATCCCCTCCAGCTTGGTCAGATCGAAGTAATCTATCACCTCCATGACAGTAGCAGCGTCTTCCAGATCCGCCTTGTTGGCCAGCACTAGGAGGGGGATGTTCCTCTTCATCATCGAGATAACATTCCAGAGCTCCGCCTTGGCCTCATCAAATCTCTCCCTATCGGCTGAGTCGATAACGAATATGATGGCGTCGGCCTTCTCAGCGTATTCAGCCCAGATCCTGCGGAGGGACCTCTGCCCTCCCAGATCCCATACATTGAATTCTAGGTTCCTGACCCTTAGCTTCTCGTAGTTAGCTCCCACCGTCGGTATCGTTGATCCCGGCTCTCCCTTCCTCAGATAGTTGAGAAGCGTAGTCTTACCAGCTCCATCAAGCCCTAGGATGACTAGAGTGGCCGACCTCCTGAAGAGGCCCAGAAGATTAGAGATGAGCCTTCCGAAGGGCATCGCAATACTGTGACCCATATCCTAAAATAGCTTTTCTAGGGTAGGCAGCTCCTCTCGTAAAATATTTTTAGTTAACCCTCGACCCGCCACCACCAAGGTATGACCTGAGCTCCGATATCAGGGAATCCACCCTCTCCTTCATACTATTGTAATCCCTCACCCCAAGTCCAAGGTAGACATCCTCCCCCACTGTGGCCAGCAGCATGCAACCATTCTCAGATCTCATAAGGCACATATCGAAGCTTCCCAGGCCAGCGTGTTCTGAGAGGGATCGAGATATCTCGACTATGGCGGCGCTGGAGGCGAGGAAGAAATCCCTGACCATCTCCTCGGAGAGGGAATCGTAGAGAGATATCCCATCGGGAGTGAACAATCCTATGAAGAGCAAATCTTCCCCCGCATCTTCCGCGAACCTCTCAAGTATGGCTCTGAATTCCTTGGTCAATTCGGGCATCATTCACCACCACGCGGGAAGATTACAGAACTACTCCTTAGCTCATCTAGGTACTTGACCACTCCGGGAGCCAGCTGCCTGTACTTCCCCACTAAGAACCTGAGGTACCCAAGGATCTCCATTAGGTCCTTGATCTTGTTAGTGATCTCCTTCTCCTCGAAATCGCTGTAGACCTCCCTGAGTACCTCACCTATCTCATCTAGCTTATCGGCTACGGGCTCAACATCCCCGTCGTAGGGAGGGAGCATGTCCCTCATCAGTTCCACCAGCATCTCTAGATAGTTGCTTGGCATGTAACCGAGCTTGGTTGGTGCCTCGTTTACCCTCGCCGCTAGGAACCTTATCTCAGCTCCTGCATCCGGCATCCTCCTGAGCACCTCGCCTAAAACAGATGTAGCCAACTCTATTTCTCGCTCTATCCGGGTGAGTAGGTCGCCTATCCTGTTCCTCATCCTCCTGATATCTTCCTTGAGCCTTCTCATCTCCTCCCTCCTTGGAGGTTCCTCCTCGGCTCTATCGAGAACCTTGCTCATTCCGTTTATCAGGAGGGACACCTCTCTCTCCAGTTCATTGAGCTCCCTGTCGAAGCTCCTCCTGAGAAGGGGACTCGAGGCCTTGAGGAGGCTATCAACTCTCCTGAGGTCGTTAACCACGTAATAAACGTCCTCATACAGTGATAGGATGAGTAGCTTCATTTCCAACCTTTTAGCTTCATCTTCCTCCAAGTATCTTTCCAACATCATGCGTAAAGGATACTAGGATGCATTTATATTTTGGGTGGATCACGATTCTCTGATATTGAATGGAAGCGAAGACCTTGGAGGAGATACTCGATCACCTGAGGAATTCCGGCCTTCCCCCTGAGAGGATAAACAAGTTCGCTAATTTGTTGAGGAGGGACGGGGTCTTAGATGTTATAGTGAGGGTCCTCAGTAGGTGCCAGTCCTTGGAGGATGCACTAGAGGAGATCTCCAGCCTCGGGGGAATGGCCGATATCTCCAAAGAGATCTCCCACAAGGTTAACATAGTCAGGAACTTCGTCCTCACTTCTTTAGTGAATCTTTCCGTTGATAAATCCTACATGAGGAGCTTCTTCAGGAAGAAGTCAAGGGCAAAGAAGCTGAAGGAGATCCTCTTATCAACTGAGGAGGAGCTTAAGGAGACGGAGGCCCGTCTCTTAGATGCTGTGAGGAGCGTACTCCTCAAGACCCTAGAATCTCTTGAGATCAGAGACGAGGGACTCAAGGCGGAGGTAGAGGGAATAAAGAGCCTTCGTGATCTGGTTACAGCCAAGAAGATATGGAATAAGATAAAGCCCGAGTTGGAAAGGGCTGTGGATGGGACTAAGACCCAAGGTCAGGTGAGAAGGGGCGAGGAGGCGGTGCTGATAACAGACGATCTGCTTAACGAGATACTCGAAGCCCTAGCGAGGATGGAAGATAATAGGAAGGAGCTAGAGCTGAGAGGGTGCACATTCCTCCTCCTCTCCGAGGTGTCATCCCTCAAAGATCAGATCCTAAACTGGCTCTCTTCCAACTTCGGGAAGGAGTCTTACGGAGTGGCTAACATCCTTAAAATGATAAGGAGGTTATCTGATGACTCGGAAACCCTCCTTTCCACTTCCATCAGGCTGCTGAACCTGAGGTCCGAGCTTGAGGCGGTCAAGAGAGAGGTTTTGGATAAGATCGGCCGGAAGATGCCCCATCTTACGGAGGCCATATCGATGATAGGGCTGAGCTCACCGAGGCTCCCATGCATCATCTCCATGCCCGAGGAGATAGCCAGCCTGAGGTACGAGGTTTCAAGGCTTGGGGACACTGTGAGCGCCCTGAAAGAGCTAAGTAGCGAGCTGGATCACTTCAATGAGGAGATCAAGTTCCAGCCGGAGAAGCTGTCTTACAGGACAGAGCCCGATTTCCTCAAGAGCTTAACAGAGACCCTAAGGGCTTTCAGGCTCTCTAGAGGACTCCCAAGCACGGCCTACTCCTTACCAGGTCTAATGGAAGAGCTACTCTCCCTGTACCCTAGATGGAGGGAGTACGTGAAGGAACAACTGGAGGAGAAGGGCCACCTTGAGGTAGAGGAACTCTCATTCATACCTGATATGTGGAGGGATTGGTTCTTGTCTAACTTGGAGGATGAGGGGCTCATCACAATCTCCGATGGTAAGATACTCCCAAGAGCTCCTAGCCCCGAGTTGAGAAAGCTCAGAATGAAGTTTGAATTCCTGAAGGACACCTACGAGGACATGAAACCCGTATTCCAGAAGGCAGGGATTAGCGAGCAGTATCTTGACTCCCTTGAGAGGAAGCTAGCTCTCCTGATGGATCCCAACTACAGGGATGGGGATAAGGAGAGGCTGCAAAAGGAGGTCGAGGAAGGTATAGACAGGGCCCTGAGCGTTCTCAAGGGTGGGGTGCCCGATGAGAAAGATGAGACTGGTGGTGATGGGCCCGCACCAAGCTGGCAAGTCCACCTTGATACATAGGCTCGACCCTTGGGCCGTCAGGATGGACTACTCCAAGGGTACCTTCTCAACCACCGTTGGCTTCGACTACGGCATAGTCCTGTGGGACGCTACGGAGAACAGGATATACAGGAAGAATCAGCTCGATCTCGTGGACCCCTCAAATGAGATATGGAAGGTGACCATAACTGGAACTCCGGGACAGGTTGCCTTCACCCCGGTGAGGAAGGTGTTAGCTAAAGGTAAGGATGGGGTGATCCTCGTGATAGACAGCGCTCGTCCCGTGCAGATGGTCTACGCGCTGAGCCAGTACCAAGAGGCGAGGGAGGCCGCTGGTCCCGTGCCTCTAATGGTACTCGCGAATAAACAAGACCTTCCACAGGCAAAGAGAGCTGAGACTATAGCTTCACTATTGGGCATAAGATGCAGGGTTGTCCCGATATCCGCACTGAAAGGGACCAACGTGGAGGAGGGCTTCCTCCAGTTCCTCAAGGAAGTGAGGAGGGGTATCCTCGCCAAGTCCATATCGGAGAGATTGGCCGAAAGAAAGGAGTCAGGGTGGATGTCTTGGGTGAAGAGAAAGCTAGCATCATCCGTTTGAAGGCCGATCTTTCCTTTAGACCCAATCCTAAATGCGCTTTCACTTCCTCGGGTTACCGTGTTGAAGTGCTATCCTTGGGATGCTCCTCCATCTGCGCATCCATAGCAGTGGTTTCCTCCCTGCCGACCCTTCCTCCCGAGGCCGTATTGAATGTCTGCGGAAAGAATACTTCCATTGAATTGAGTGGAGCGCCGATATCTAGGTCAGACCCCATTATCATAGTACACGGCAGATGCGACTTGGAGCTTGGTGGGAGGACGCTTGGGCTTCCCTGCGTGAAGAGGACCCTCCCCGCGTACCTAGCGGTCGATAACGTAAGGGAGGAAGTGCAGGAGATAGGCCTTAATGTCAGGGGAAAAGTGCTCTACAAAGGTGCTCTCTCGATATACCTCCTCCAAATGCCCACTGGGGGAGAGTTACTAACAGGAGAGGCGATCAGATTCAACCCGGGCAGCTTCCTACTGATCACCGAAGGAAGAAGGCCTAAGCTCAGAGTAGAAGGGGAGGAACTGGTCCTCCCTTGAAATCAGGGGACTTCGACACTTTTAGAGACGATTTTCCCGTTCCTGAGGGTGCCCTCCACCACCAACACCTTACCACCGGTGACATATTCGGAAGGAACGAAAAGGGAGAGTTCCAAGCTTTCCTTCGGGTTAAGAGGGGTACCTAGGTGATAACCACCCGTTATGTTCTCTCCTGTAATGAGGTACACTTCTCCATGTCCGAAACCAATGGTCTCGAACCTAAGCTCTACGATGGGGGCTCCTCCGGCGTTACTTATCCTGAGATCTATGGCATATCCGCCTGTCGGATCTCTCGGGTAGCCGCTTGAGTAGATCGGATAGGAGCTACTATATACTGAGTCATCCGCCAGAAGGAAGGGCGATTCGGGCAGGTACTCGGATCTCAGTATCCTCACGTAAATGCCCTCTTCCAGCTCCCTAGCGGAGATAGTGGTCTGGTAAGCTATGAAAAGGCCCACAACTATAGCGGTAGCAAGGACTATCACTACCCAGCTCACATTTTCTGGGGTCTCCATTAGAATCACCCCTATTCCTTCACCGATCAACGGTAAAGCGCGAAGAGGGCCGGGGATATCAACGAGTGGATCGCCACAATCATTATCATCGAGACCACCGCGTAAACTATGCTCTGGATGTTCCCGTGCCTAGTACCGTCAGAGACGCTACTGGTGAATATTCCGAATATGAATATGAACATCACCGCGAATAGGAAGTAGACATCGATTATCCAAGCCTTCGCCTTTAGAAAGGAGAGCAGCATCAACATACCCTGCATTCCAGTGGCTATTTGTGTTCCAGCGTGTTGAACTTGGGCCATGGATTCGGACACCTTCTCACCTAGGAAGGCCATGAGGTCCACGAAGAGCATGCTGAAAGAGAGGCTAACTGCCATCAGGAAGCTGTTCATGGAGAGGGTCCCCCTGATTTTCTCGTAGACGGTAGACATCAGGGCTATTATCGTCCTGACGTTGAGGAGCGCTTCATATCCGTATATCCCCTTCTGGAGATCGGTTATTAGCTTCTTGTAGATCTTGTAAACGTATATCCTCTCGAAGTCCTTCTTCTCGGGGATCTCCCCAACGTTAACTAGGTTACCGAGGCTGAATTTGAGGACCTTTGAGAACCTCCCGTAAATGTCGAGGGGCATCGAGGTCACTGCCTCGGTGAATGTCTGCCCTATGCTTATCCTTCCTCCCAAGTCAGCTAGGAAAACCGGGAGAAATGTGTAGGTGTCCTTCCTCAGCCCTATGTACTCCTTTGTAGCCAGATATCCTGCGATGAAGAAGACTAAAACCCCTAAGAATAGGGAGTACGTGCCGATGATGAAGTAACCAGCTATAGAAACCAGAGAGGCGAGGATCAGCTGGATAAAGAATAGCTTCCCGTTGAACATTATCTGCTCGGGATAGTACAGGAACTTGTTCTCCGAGAACAGGAGTATGAGCCCCACACCGAGCCCGAGGGCGAGGTTGATGAATAAGTACTCGATGAAGGGCATATTAGCCACTCCACCGAGGAGAACCAGCATTAGGGGAGTCATTATGATGAAGGGCATGAGACCGCTCAAGAAGGAGTTTATGAACTGTTCGAATGTCTCAATATTTCTCTGACTGTCTATGATCTCCTGCTGTATTACCATGCTGAAAATCCCCTTGGTATCGATACCCGTGGTCATCCCGTTGTATATACTCGTCAGGAAGCTCTTGAAGCTCACTCCAAGCCTCTTCTCCTCTTGTAGAACTCTGTTGATAGCCTCCCTAAGGTCCATGCCCATAAAGTAGAAGTAACCCATGATCTTCCTGAAAACGTAGCTCCCCTCATATTCCCTCATTCGAGCGAACTGATCGAATATGCCCGTGACATCGAAACCAGCGTTTGCTAGTATGAAGCCGTGCAACGCGAAGAGTACAGTCTCCCTGTTCACGAGCCCATAGTCTCTCCCTGTAGTGAAGAGACCGTAAAGGAGCATGACGGCGAAGAGAGGGATCAGAACGAGCACCACGTAATAGCCCGTCACGTAAGCGAGCACTCCGAGTAGTAGCGAGGAGGCGATTACCTTCTTTATGGCCCCCTCAAGCCTCTCCTTAGCGTTATATACTCCCCTCTTTTCGAGCTCAAGGGCTATAGCATCTAACAACTTCTACATCACCAGATTCCAACCACATTATCACGAGGTAGTAATCCTCAGATGGGTAGGAGGACACGGAGGGTAGATCGGTTAGGTTGACATCTACCTCAACCAGTTCCTTAGCTGGGAACGACATGACAGTCCCATTTGCCTCTGAGTACTTGGTTCCATTGTAGTAGATTGTGAGGTTCTCACCGGTCTCACTGTAGAACACGGATATCCTGTCAGTGTAAACCCAGTCCCCGTAGTTGTAGAAGTGTATTGCGGTGTAGTTGTGGTCAGGGATGAGGTTCCCCCCACTCAAGCGATAGGTAGTATT
>JAOZFI010000017.1 GCA_027491395.1 Thermoproteota archaeon
AGGATGGAGGGAATAGTGAAGAGGTTCCCCGGAGTCTTAGCGAACGATCACGTCAATTTTGAGCTACTTCCCGGGGAAATCCATGCCCTTTTGGGTGAGAACGGGGCCGGGAAAACAACTCTCATGAACATACTCTACGGCATATATCAGCCGGACGATGGGAAGATCTTCGTAAAGGGGAAGGAAGTTAGGATACGCAGCCCTAGGGATGCGATAAGACTTGGAATAGGGATGGTGCATCAACACTTCCTTTTGGTGGACAAGCACACCGTGGCCGAGAATCTAGCCATGGGTTACGCTAGGAGCTTCCTCAATCCCCTGAGAGAGGTAAAGGATAGGATAAGAGACTTCGCAGAAAAGTACGGGATCCAAGTGGATCCCGACGCTTACATTTGGCAGCTCTCGGTGGGGGAGCAACAGAGAGTGGAGATAGTGAAGGCCCTCTATGCAGGGGCGGACATCCTCATCTTGGACGAGCCCACATCGGTTCTCACGCCCCAGGAGGCTAGGGACCTCTTCAATGTGCTCAGGAGGATGAAGGAAGACGGAAAAGGCATTGTCTTCATCACGCACAAGCTCTCGGAGGTCTTCGAGGTGGCGGACAGGGTTACGGTCATGAGGAGGGGAAGGGTAGTCGGCACGCTCAGAGTGGAGGAAGCAACCAAGGAATCGCTGGCTAGGATGATGGTGGGGAGGGATGTGGTCTTCGAGCTGGAGAAGGTGCCTGGCAAGCCAGGAAGGCCGGTCCTCGAGGTTAGAGACCTAATTGTCCTCGGTGATAGGGGAAGAGAGGCCGTCAAGGGTATCAGCTTCGAGGTGAGGGAGGGAGAGATATTCGGTGTCGCTGGAGTGGCGGGGAACGGGCAGAGAGAGCTGGTGCAAGCTATAGTGGGATTGAGGAGGGTGAAATCTGGCTCCGTGAGTGTGATGGGGGTGGATGCTACCAATAAATCGCCTCGAGAGATCGCTGAGCTGGGTGTCGGACACATTCCGGAGGAGAGGCTCAAGTTCGGCATAGTCCCCGACATGAGCGTCGCGGAGAACTCCGTGCTGAAGAGCTACTACAGGCCACCCTACAGGAGGGGTCTGCTACTCGACTACGGCGAGATAAGGAGGACCGCCGAGTCTCTCATAAACGAGTACGAGATAGCTGTCCCCTCACCTGACACGCAGGCCAGGCTCCTCTCAGGAGGTAACATGCAGAAGCTCATAGTGGGGAGGGAGATGAGGAGGGACCCCAAACTCATAGTGGCCTCCAACCCGACCTTTGGCTTGGATGTGGGAGCCACAGAGTACATAAGAAAACTCCTTCTCAAGAAAAGGGACGAGGGAAGGGCCATCCTCCTTGTATCGGGCGACTTGGATGAGGTGATCCAGCTCAGCGATCGCATAGCTGTGATGTTCGAGGGTAGGTTTGTGGGAGTAGTCAGGCCGGAGGAAGTGGCGAGGGAGGAGATCGGCCTCATGATGTCCGGATCGGAGGTGCTCCGATGAGGTTGAGGGTTACCAAGAGAGTTGAGACGAGCAGGAAGATTATGATTCTCGTGAGGATATCATCGGTTTTCGCTGCCCTGATGACTGCCTCGATTGTCTTCTTGGTTTACGGCCTGAATCCCGTCGATGTATACTCCTCAATATTCTACAACGCGTTCGCTACTCGCATAGGCGTGATGGAATCTGTGGTTAGAATGATTCCCCTCCTCTTGGTGAGCTCAGGCCTCGCCTTGGTGTTCAGGACGGGGTTCTGGAATATAGGGGCAGAGGGCCAGCTGCTGGCGGGGGCGATGGCAGCTTACATGATAGCGGTGAACTACGGGTCACTTCCGTCAGCGTTGCTCATTCCCATCCTCTTCTCCATCGGGTTCGCTGCGGGAGCCGCTTGGGGCATACCACCAGCGATCCTGAAGGCCAAGCTCAACGTGAACGAGGTCATCTCCACCCTCATGCTGTACTACGTCTTGTATTGGATGTTCCAGCACCTCATCCACGGTCCTTGGAAGGCTAAGGAGAAGGTCGGACAGCTCACTTACGGCGGCTTCGCCCACACGGAGGTGATACCAGAAGCGTCTCACCTTCCCCTGATAGATGGCACGAGGATCCACTGGCCCACCCTTCTGATAGCTGTGATCACCTCCATCTTGGCCTACCTGATCCTGAGGAAGACCCCTTGGGGGTTCGAGATGAGAGCCATGGGAAGCAATCCAGATGCCGCCGCGGCGGCCGGCATGAGCTACATGAGGACCGTGGTTCTGGCCATGGTGGTGAGCGGTGGCTTGGCGGGGATCGCGGGAGTGGGGGAGCTTTGCGGTGTACAGAAGAGGTTCACCCCAGAGTTCCTCTCCGGATACGGGTTTTCCGGAATAATAACCGCTTGGCTGGGGGGTAACAATCCTCTAAGCCTGATCGTGACGAATTTCCTCTATGGAGGCCTTTTAGTCGGTGGAGAATACATAATGATAACGTACAGGCTTCCCATAGGGGTAGTGGACCTCTTCAATGGGATCATACTGTTCTTCGTCCTCGCTGGTGAGTTTCTAGTGAGGTACAGGGTGGTGAGGAGATGATCGAGGCCAAGCTAATCGAGAATATCCTCTGGATAGGTCTGAGGTCGGCGACGCCTCTCCTCCTCGCGGCACTAGGTGAGATATATGCAGAGAGATCCGGAATTCTGAACTTAGGTGTTGAGGGAATGATGGCCGTGGGTGCCCTGAGCTCTTTCGCGACCGCCCTAGTCACAGGGAACCCGTGGTTGGGAGTTCTGGTCGGGATGCTTTCCGGGGGCTCGCTATCGATGATACATGGAGCCATAAGCATAGGACTCAAGGGAAATCAGGTGGTTTCGGGGCTTGCCCTGACCATGTTCGGCCTAGGACTCAGCAGCGTCCTCGGAAGGGTTTACGTGGGAAACCAGCTACCAGTGGAGGCGAGGTTCCTTCCGAAACCCGTGGAACCACTATCGTCCATCCCGGTACTGGGGAAGGTGCTCTTCGACCAAGATCCCCTCTTCTACGTCTCCCTGCTTCTGGCCCTGATCATGTGGTTCCTCCTATACAGGACGAAGTACGGGATAGTCATAAGGTCTACCGGGGAGAACCCAGCTGCCGTTGATGCGATGGGCATAAATGTGAACAAGGTCAGGTACTTGAGCACCCTCATTGGGGGGATACTTGCCGGGCTCGCCGGCGCCTACCTATCAGTCGCGTATAATCCGGCTTGGATAGAGAACATGACCGCCGGGAGGGGGTGGATAGCTCTGGCACTCGTGATATTCTCACTTTGGGACCCTCTCAGAGCCCTCTTGGGCTCGTACCTCTTTGGCGTCGTGGAGGCGAGCGGTTACACGCTTCAGGCCTATGGTTACAGCCAATGGCTTCTAAACGGACTTCCCTATCTTCTGACCATAGTAATACTGACTCTAGGAGCCACTGAATCTATGAGGAGGAGGATGGGAGCCCCTGCAGCACTGGGCAAACCGTACGAAAGAGAAGAGAGGTAAATAGGAGAGGCTCGCGACCCCCCATGAGGTTCAAGCCCTCTACCCGCGGGCCTCTCCTAGGCCGCCGCCCACGGCAGCCTCCTACTCCTTTCACCTCTTATTTGAAAACTTTTCGGTGCAGGTGAAACGGCTGGGTCATCTTTATGAAATGCCCGCTGGCCTCAGCCACAACACCCCCCATGAGGTAGTTAGTATGACCTCTACCCAGTGGGCCGCGATAGCGGTAATACTCCTTATTCTAGGCCTGATTGCGGGTTATTTTGCCGCTCCGAGTCGTGTCACCACGGTCACCCAGACCGTGACTGTAGGAGCTACAGGAGCACCCGCTAAGACCGTCACGGTCACCGAAACCAAGACCATCTCGCCTGAGGGCAGGAAGATAAAGGCCGCTTGGATATACGTGGGGCCGATAGGGGACATAGGATGGACCTACGCCCACCATCAAGCGAAGGAGATGGTGGATAAAAAGTACGACTGGCTTGAGACGACTCACGTAGAGTCAGTAGCTCCTGCCGATGCCGCTGGCGTGATAGAACAGCTCATCTCCCAAGGTTACGACGTGATCTTCACCACGAGTTTCGACTTCATGGATCCGACGCTGGAAGAGGCCCAGAAGCATCCTGACAAGATATTCTGGCACTGTTCAGGGTACAAGAGGGCTCCTAACATGGGTACATACTTCGCGGACTTCTACCAGGTCTACTACCTGAACGGTCTCATGGCCGGAGCCCTGACCAAGACCAAGAAGATAGGCTATGTGGCGGCGCACCTGATACCCGAGGTCGTCAGGCACATAAACGCCTTCTCCTTGGGAGTTAAGGAGGTCTGCGGGGACTGCAAGGTATACGTCAGGGAGATAGGAGCTTGGTACGATCCCACAAAAGCCAGACAGGCAGCGGAGTCCTTGATATCTGAGGGAGTGGATGTGCTCGCATTCACAGAGGACTCGCCGACTGTCGTTCAGGTCGCAGAAGAGCACTTCCAGAGGGGAGAGCGCGTTCTCGCCTTCGGTCACTACAGCCCCATGGAGAAGTTTGGGAAGGATGTTTGCGTCAGCGGCCAGCTCGTCCATTGGGAGGTGATATACGACGACATCCTCAGCAAGATATACGCTGGCTCCTACACACCTAAGAACCTCCAAGATGTCGATTACTGGTGGAAACTGAAGGAAGGCGCAGTGGAACTCGGCTGCGCCTACAACCAACCAATCAATCCTAAATTTGTGGGCGAGCTGAAGTCCGTTAAGGTGAATGAGAAGGTCCAGCTTCCGAACGGTACAGTGATAGAGAATCCAGACGTTTACACGCTCGTCATGGCGAGGCTCGTACAGATGGGTGCCGTTTGGACCGGTAAGAAGTGGGTATTCGTTAACGACGAGACATTCGACCCGTTCACTGGACCGATATACGATAACGAGGGCAAGTTAAGGGTGCTCCCCGGACAGAGGATAGGCCACGATGAGCTCTGGTCCATGCAGTGGTGGGTAGATAACGTGGTAGGTCCATCATTGGGAGGCTAAGCATCTTCTCCCTCCTTCCTTTCTTCTTCTTTTTTTAAAGGGATTAGATCTCCTTCCTCATCCACTTGTACCTGCTTACTGGCTCGAAGCCAGCGGCCTCGAACGCTGCCCTATACCTGCACCAAGTCTGCGTAACTACCTTGGGCACGCCCATCTCATTGGCGAGGGTAACCGCCATCTCAGCAGAATCAAATATCTGACCAAGACTGGCCCTCTTCGGTCCCCATATCAGGGCGTAAAGGTGATCATCGTCCCTAGTAGGCTGGAACATCGCGAGGATGAGTTGCCACAGCCCCACCCTGACCTTCACGACTCTCGGCGAGGGAAGACCCACACTCTCCCTGTCCCACAGTAGCTCCCAAAGGAGGGATGAGGGCCTTGTCTGTCCAGCGATCATCTGGGCGGCAGCGGGGAATTCCTCCCTAGTGACATCCTCTAACTTGGGCTGCTCGGGTGCAGGCCTCGCCGGCGCCTCCATGAGCACCTGAGAATCGATCTCCCTGAATCCCAAGTTTTCGAAGAAGGGAAGGGCCTCGTTGGTCGGTATTGTGTCCAAGTGACGCATTCCCATTCCCCTAGCTAGATCCATACACCTCTCAACGAGCTTCCTCCCTACGCCAGTCCTCCTCGCCTCCTCCTTGACCCAGACCATCTGCAGGTATGCGTGCTCGCCTACGGGGGTGAGGAACCTCTCCGGTACGACCTCAGCTTCACCGATTACCTTTCCATCAGACAGAGCGACCACTGCCTTGCCACCGGACGAGTAGAGGGCCTCCAAGTACCACCCAAATACTTGGGGGTCTCCCCAGTAGCCGCACTCCTTGATCCGGAGATCGAAGGTCATATCCTTCCAGTTGGGGCAGTGAATCGAGACAACTTCATCCAACAAATCATGCCTGAACTCAACTATCTCCAAGAGGGATCCTCCTCCACCAGCCGGGCGAGCTCTCTGAAGATTTCTCCCGCAGGCCCTCTCAACCTGATGTTCGCCAAGCTACTTAAATTAGTTTCCTCCGGATTCACTTCCACCAGTATCTTCCCTCGCCTCGCCGCGTTTATGGGTAACAGGGCTGCAGGCATGACCACACCACTAGTTCCCACAACGAGGACGACCTCCGCCTCAGAGAACAAACTCTCTGCCCTCTCGAACTGGTCCATCGGAATGGGCTCCTCGAACCACACCACATCAGGCCTGAGAAGCCCACCACACTCTCTACACCTCGGTAAATCATCCTCTGGTATGTTCCCGAAACCTAGATTGAACCGCTTACCGCATGCAATGCACCTAACCCTCCATATCGAACCGTGGAGCTCTACGACTAGTCTAGAGCCAGCTCTCTGGTGGAGCCCGTCGACGTTCTGGGTCACCACGCCCATGAGTATGCCCTTCCTCTCCCAGTCAGCCATTACCTTGTGGGCCCAAGTTGGCTCGGCCCTCGCGATTACGGACATTCTCCACTTATACCACTCCCAGACTCTCTTGGGGTTGGACTCGAACGCTCGGGGCGTGGCCAACTCCTCAGGCCTGTACCTGTTCCAGAGCCCATCCTTCCCCCTGAAGGTCGGGATACCTGCCTCAGCTGAGGTCCCAGCTCCTGTGAACGCCAGCACCTTTCCTGTATGCTCCTTGATCAAGCGGGCCGCTGAGGACAGGTCCTCGGAAGGGACGATCTCACTCACCTAACCTCACCTCCGGCGGAGAGCTGGGATACGGTCTCACCTCGGCCTCGAGGGGACACCCTCCCCTGCAGACTTGGAGCAGAGGGCAGGAGAAGCACGCTTCCCCCACGAAACGGAGTTCCCTGATCTTCAGGCACTCATCGTGATACCAGATCTTCTCCCAAGAATCCCTCAGGATGTGACCTAGAACCTTGTAATGACTCTGGCAAGGTATCACGGATCCATCGGGCTCTACCGCTAGGGTTATGCTGCACGCCGAGCAGAACTTCGGTCCCAGACCCTCGCTCATCGGGTCTAGCTCACAGTAACGGGTCACCCCGAACCACCTGAAGTCCAGATCTAGCTCCGTGGTGAGCTCCTTAGCCTCAGCCAGCACATATCTTATCTCATCAAAGGAGGGCTCCAGATCTCTCAGGTCCCTGCCCCTTCCGCTGTATATCAGCCTGTTCAGAGAGAATCCATCTACACCCAGATCTGCGGCGAACCGTATCAATGATTCCACTGTGCTCATGTTCCTCCTGAGGAGGGTCGCATTGACGCTCACGTAGATATCGAACTTGAGCAGGTTCTTGAGCCCCTCGACCGTCTCCTTCCAGCTTCCCCTCACTTGGGTTATGGAATCGTGGACCTCTGGATCGCTGGACTCCAAGGTCACCTGAGCGAAATCCAATCCGGCCTCGATCAACCTCTCAACCAGCTCTCGGGTTAGAAGTCTCCCATTCGTCACTATTCCCGAGACCATCCCGAGCCTCTGGGCCTCGGCCACCAGCTCCGGAAGATCCCTCCTGAGCGTGGGCTCCCCACCGGTGAAAGTGACTTGAGGGACTCCCAGCTCATGGAACCTCCTTAACACGGCCTTCCACTCATTAGTGCTCAATTCCTTCCGCTCGTCGGGACTGGAGGAGTAGCAATGGATGCAGGCGTTATTACACCTGTACGTGAGGGCCAAGTCGACCCTGAAGGGGGCACCGAGGGTTGATGGGTCAGGAAAGGCCGGTTTAAACCCTAGATCGGTTACGGGGTCCTCATATCCCTCGATGAATCTCCTGAGCTTACTGACTACGTCCTCATAGTGCCTCCTCACCTCATCCTTTCTCATGCCCCTGTAAATCCTCTTCAACTCCCGATAAGCCTCATCCCATCCCTTACCTGAGAGGAAAGCCTTGGCGAATACTGCTGCTGTGTAGTTGAGGTAAGCGACCCTCTGAGCATCCACCACGAGGGCACCCATGGCTAGGGGATCTATACGGAGCTGGATCCTCCTACCATTCAATTTGAATGTCAGGAATTCCCTCTCGATCAACCAACCCCACCTCCAGCACAGGCACAAGCGCAACTCACACATGCGCAAGCACATGCGCAGCTGACACAGGCGCAGCTGACTGATGCCGTTCTCCTAGCTCGAGGTCTGGAGGGGACTATGACCTCAGCGACTCTGTTGGCGAAGTCCTCTATGTTTCTGACAATATTAGAGGAGACCTCCTCGACCGATCTGGCGATGATATCGGCGGCTTTCTCTATGTCCGGGATGACTGGGACATCTACCTTGCCACTAGGCGTCCCAGACGTATCAGGAGCTCTGGGAATCCTCGGAGTGGGGGGAATCGAGGTCCATCTACCCCTAGGCCACCATATCCACACATCGTCCAGCGGATAGGGATAGGAGGTAAAGACTACCTTCCCCTTAGGACTCTTCAATGCCTTTCTCAAACTTCTCTCGAAATCAGGATCTGTCAACAGCCATGCAAGATTACTCTTGACGAGATCGAGCTTCTCCTCCAAGGGAGCATCCTCGATCATCTCCCATATTGATCTCACCTTGCTGTCGTAGAAAGCGAGGGTCTCCCTCCTCGAGTATCCAGATAGCTCTCTCTCCACCCTCCTGTGTATGAGCTTGATTACCTTAACTAGGCAATCTTGGTCTAGAGATCCGTCCTCCATCACACAGTCCAAGAACCTCTTCTCATAGATCCTCAGGTCCCTCCTCGATCCCTCTAACCTCCTAAGTTTAAGTGGATCTAGGCTATCCACCGCCAAGAACCCCTTCTCCACCAAGCTGGCTATGAGAACTGCTAAAATTCGCCCGTAACTGAACTTGGCTCCCTCCAACTTGCGGAGGTAGGCCACTTCCGTTGGACTCATGTTCTTGTTCGGTCCCAAACTCTCCGCGAAGATCTCAGGGGCTTGATAGGGGAGCTTCTCTATCCATGACTTGAATAACTTGACTATGGCCACGATGGAGATTATTATCGCTCCCAGAAACACGATCCCTATAATGAAGCTGAGGTAGTCCGGAATTCCGCCGCCCGCAGGTACCACCTTATCGACGTAGTCCCTTGGAAACGACACCCCTATCTCGAACTTGTAGTTGGGGGGGAGGTCCCTCCTCTCCCAGTAGAGGTATATCCTGCCGTCATCCAGCGTCTGCAAGTTGTCGTAATCGGGCTGGTTTCTCACCTCCTCCTTGGAAACCCCAGGAGGTAGTATCACGAATACTTGGAGCAGCTTTACGGGAGCATTGAACCAGGAGGGTGTGAACATGAGGCCCGCATTGCCGGGGTTAGTCTCGTCCTCATATATGAAGTCCCTAAGCTCGACCTCCACCACGTAAGTCCTGCTCTCCCCCGGGTCTATAGGCTCGCTGGGTCTCATCTTCACCGCGTAATATGAGTCCTCCCTTACCTCTTGGGCATCGATCTCAACGGTTTTTCCATTGGGAAAGATTTCCTTAGTCTCTAGCACGCTGAAAGATGGTGAGGGCATCCCTACTGATACATAGCGGGCTACCGTCCCCGACTTCACCCTCAGAGTGAGGTTGTACCTCAAGTACACCGTTCCAGAACGCTGTATATCAAGAACGACCTTTTCCCTTTCTATTTCATACACTATCTGACCGCTCGTATTTATTAGAGGAATTATGAGCGCGGAGATAACGAGGAATAGTAGAATAAGCCTGAACCTCATCCTGACTTTGGGAGGGTCCGGAATATTAACTTGGCTCAGGTCCCTATTCTTTGGGAGCGCTGATGATGATAGCCCCGGGCGTCGAGTACAGGGAAGGTGAAGGTGAACTCTTAGTCCAAGGTGAGAAGGTTATCCCCAGCGTGAGGAGGTTCTTCGACCTCCTCACGGTCTTGGAGGATCCCAGTGCCCTCAAGGAGGATGGCGACGCGTACTTAATGTACAGGGACCTCCCCCCTCTGAGAGCGAGATGGGTCCGGTTCGATGTAACGATAATCCCGCCTTGGATGGTCGGAAGGGAGTACGCTAAGACGAAGGGCCACTATCATATGCCTCCCTCGGCGGGCAGGCCCTCCTACCCTGAGATCTATCAGGTGCACTCCGGAAATGCGATTTACCTCCTCCAGAGGGCAGGTCCCTCGCTCAAGGAGATAGTGGATTTCATAGTGGTGAGGGCATCACCGGGAGATGTAGTGGTCATACCACCGAATTACGGACATGTAACAGTTAATCCAGGCGAAGAGACGCTCGTCATGAGTAATCTGATCTACAGAGGGGTGGAGTCAGATTATGAATCGTATGAGAGGCTCAGAGGAGCTGCCTACTACTACACGATCGACGGATTCATCAGGAACAGATGTTATTCCTCGGTACCAGAAATAAGAGAGGGTAAGCCGCTCTGGAGGTCTCAATCAATCGCGATCGATTTCTTAGAGGACGAGAGTTCCTTCTCATGGTTGAAGGACGTTGACAGGGCATGCGAGGAGGGATTCCTCGGTGTTCGGTGTTGATCTCCGTGGAGAGGATCTAGTAACCTTCGTTTGGAATTTTCTAAATAGAGAAGGGGTGATCATGGGGGAGAACGATGTCTTGGAGAGGGTAGCTGGTAAAGGGCTCCTGACATCCCAGAAGGTGACCACCTTCTCCTGCGAGGGACCCACCTATGCAGTCCTGAAGTGCCCTTCCTGCGGTGCCAGCGACTTGGAAGAGATGGAGGCCTGGATTCACGTCCCCTGTGGATCGGTGACCTACGAGAAAGGTGTATGCCCGAAATGCGGACCTGTTTCAGGTAAAGAACTGGTCTCAATAGGTCCCGTGTACAGGTGCAGATCCTGCGGGATGATAGTCACTTACCCCACGGTGGAGACCCCCTGCGGGCACCTCACCATTGACAGTTTCGTCATGTATAGATTGACCGAGGAGGGAAAGGACATCATAGGGAAGGTCAGGAGGGAGTTAGAGAGGCTGCCTGACCCCAAGATAGTCTTGGCTGACCTGAAGGTGACGAGAGTAGAAGCCCTCCTCCTAGATGGACCCACTGGCGTCATCTTGGGAACAAATGACGAATATCAGAGGAGGAGAGAGCGGGAACTCTCCGAGCTTGGACTGAGGATCAGGATCTTGGAGATTTAGGAGGATGGTCTGTACTCCCTTCCTCCTCTGATGTGCCCGTACCCTATGAGCCTCCACCTGTTGCCTATCCTAGACGAGATAGCGACCCTCTGGTTGAGCTCAGCCGTGGCGGGTATCCTCAGTAGGAGAGTCATCTCATCCTCGGGAGTCATGTCCCTGAGCACGGCCGGCACGGTAGCCGTGCCGACGTTCAGCTGTATGAACTCACCCTTGCTGGGTTTCTTGACCTTCATCTCCTCCCTAGTACCCACTATCTTCTCGAAGAACTTGGCCTCCACATCCAGCTCAACCCAAGTGGGCGGCAGCTCCCCAGGCATCCCAACTACGTTGCCCACCATGTTGTCGGCTTTAGTGAGTGCCGGGTCTAAAAGAGTCCCTACACCTATGAGCCCTCCTGGGTAGGCCTCCTCCAAGGGAGTGTTCTCGCTCCTCAGGCTCACTATCTTGGTCGTGAGCGGGATGAACTTACCGGCCCTGTAGGCTCCGGGCCTTATCTCTATCTCATCGTTCACCCTGAACCTTCCTTGGATGATAGTGCCTCCGAGCACGCCACCCACCAGCTTGTCTGGCCTCGTTCCCGGCTTGTTCACATCGAAGGACCTAGCCACGTACATTCTGGGGGGCTTGGTGGGATCCCTGGGCGGAGGCGTGAATCTCCTCACCATTTCCCTTATCAGATAGCTGATGTTCACCCCATGGAGAGCGGAGACGGGGATTATGGGTGGGATCTCATTCAAGTAGCTCCTCAGAAACTCCACAATCTGCTCGTAATTCTTCAGAGCTTCCTCATCACTGACAAGCTCTATCTTAGTCTGAACCACTATGATCTGCTTGACATCCATTATCTTCAGGGCAACTAAGTGCTCCCTGGTTTGGGGCTGAGGGGCTGGCTCATTGGCTGCGATGACCAGCAAGGCTGCATCCATTAACGTGGATCCTGCTAGCATAGTGGCCATTAAGGTGTCGTGACCGGGACAGTCCACGAAGGAGACCTTCCTGAGGAGGACCGTCTCCCCTCCGTCTATGGGACATCTCTCCATGGTGGTGTAGCACTTGGCATCATCTCCTTCGCATGACTTGCACTTCCTCAGATCGGCGTTGGCGTATCCCAGCTTTATTGTGATACCCCTCCTCAGCTCCTCGCTGTGTCTCTCGGGCCATATGCCCGTCAGAGCTTGAACTAAGGTGGACTTGCCATGATCCACATGACCAGCAGTCCCTATGTTCATCTCAGGCTGCAAGACGATCCTGTCGACTTCATTTCCCATTGGATCACCTTCAGGAGGCCTCGGCTTCCGCCTCCTCCTTCTTCAGCAATTCCTCTAAGGTTTTCTCCCCGATCTTAACGACTCTTAGGTTTATCTGCTTTATGGCATCGGAGATTATGGCGCCCCTCACTGTCTTAGCCCTCCTCTCTCCCCTCTTCCTAGGGTGGAACCCTGGTGGTGATGACAGAAGGACCTTCTTCTTTCCCGGTATCTGAAGCGAGGGATGCATCGGGAAGCCGTCCTTGTCGGTCCCACCGGTTATCTTGAACGTGTATCCTGGTAGGCCAAAGGCGTCTCCACTGATCTCCTCGCCTAGCCTTCTTCCCACGAAGAACCTGATATTATCCTTGGGCAGCTTAACGTGGAAGGTCTTACCAGTATTGGGATCGCCGATGTCGAGCACGAGGAACTCTTCCTCTACTCTTCTCCTTCTTCTCATCGCCATGGAATGGAATCACCTTCCCGAAACTGACCACTTCAGTTATATAAGTTGAACTACTCCGGGGAGCTGGCTCCCCGGGAGTATCTGATCCAGAGGATCCGCCTGTATAGCTCCTTTTCGTCGTCGCTCATCTTACTGAAGTATATGGAGCGGGCCTTATCGTCCTCAAACTCGGACACCTCAGTGTAAAGCTTCCTGCCCTCCTTGACATTCCTACCTATTACTCCGCCCTTTATTGAGATGGCTACCCTCTGCCCAGCCTTAGCTTCGGGTACCCTGTTCCCCTCGTACTGGATGTCCAGTATGGTTCCGACCCTCCTCCCATTCTCGTTCATCAGGGGATAGCCGGGTCTTATCCTACCTCTAAGGACCTCAACTCCAACGATGGCAGGGTCGCTCCTCCTGAAAATGAAGTCCGGTAGAACTAAGATTTCAGCCGGGAATACAGCCTGTGAAAGTACTCTCTCCTCCTCCCTCCTCTTTAGCTCCTCCAAGTACTCTTTGAAGCTCTCAATTAGCCTGTAGATGATGACATCGGTGAATATGGGGATCTTCCTGTCCCCCGCCTCTCTCCTTGCGTCCTCCTTTATCTTCACGTTGAATGCCAGTATCACCGCAAACTTCTCCTCCTTCTGCTTTATCACAGCTGCCTCGAACACATCCACTTTGGAGACATCGCCTATGTCGGCCCTCCTTATTGGTACGCCTTCCTTCTGGAGCTGAGCTATCAAGGCCTCCAGCGTGCCCAACGTGTCTGCCTTGACTATCACACCGATCTTGTCCGTTTTTATGATGATACGCTCTACCTCCTCCTGAACCTCCTTCTTGACCTCCTCTATCCTCTCCCTATCTCTAACCACATATAGGGGAGATCCGGCGAGCACCTCATCCAAATTAGGTGCGGAGATCATCACTCCAGCAGCTGCTGAGACCTCATCAACTCTCCTGAACTTCTTCGTTGCCCTCATCTCCTGGAGAGGCTCTGGAACTAGGAGCGCCCTCACCTTCGTCACGACGGGTCCATTCACACCAGCCACCACTATGGTGTCGTCTTTCCTGAGGACTCCGTCGTAGATTATGGCTGTCAGCACTGTACCCAGTCCCTGCTGCTGCTTGACCTCAAGTACTGTACCCCTTCCCTCCTCAGTGGTTATCTCCAGCCTGTCCAGCATGAACCTCTGCACGAGTCCTATGAGCATCGTTAAGAGGTCCGGAATGCCCTCCCCCGTCACCGCACTGGTCGGTACGATGGCGAAGGTCTTAGTGAAGTCTTGGATCCTATCGTACCTGTCGGCGTAGATCCCCAAGGTGGCCAGCTGATCCACCACCCTGTAGAGCCTCTTCTCCAACTCGGCCAAAACGGAGGGTGGCTGCTCTCTCTCAGCCAAGATGAAAGGCCTGCCCTCCTCAGACTTCCAGCCGTACAGAGTGTCTATCTTGTTGAGCGCTATGACGAAGGGAACTTTCCTCTCCTTGAGTATGTTTATGGACTCAATGGTCTGGGGCTGCACCCCCCCGTTTATGTCTATCACTAGGATGGCTATGTCCGCTACAGAACCACCCCTCCTCCTCAGGTTGGAGAATACCTCGTGTCCGGGCAGGTCTATGAAGAGCAAACCTCCGGTCTTTATCTCGAACTTAAGGTTGAGGGCTCTCATCACGGGCTCGCATATCTCGTAGATCACATCGGTAGGTATCTCGGAAGCCCCCACATGCTGGGTTATCGAGCCCGGCTCCTTAGCCGCCACCCTGGTCCTCCTGATGTAGTCCAGAAGGGTGGTCTTACCCGAATCCACGTGGCCTAGAACAGATACTAGGGGCTGCCTGTACCTCTTCTCCTTATCCCCCTTATCCTTACCGTCCTTCTTGGGCAATTAGAGTCACCGTGGGATAGAAGGAGGGTTCTACTTCCCCTCCTTCTTGGGCTTCTTCCTGACCCACTTAACTTTCTTGGGGTTCCTACCCAGTTTGAGGTAGTTCTTGGCGCACTTGGAGGAACAGAAGTATAGGATGGTACCGTCGGCCTTCACGTACATCCAGCCGTGTCCGGGCTCGACATCGCTACCGCAGAACGCACACTTCTTCAGCAGTATGGACATTCTATCACCTCGGCTTCAGCTTCCTAGCCTCCATCTCGGTCTCTCTAAGGATTAGTATGTCCCCTATCCTAACTGGGCCCTTGACGTTCCTAGTCAGTACCCTTCCCCTGTCCTTCCCGACGAGGATCTTGGCTCTGACCTGTATGACATCTCCAGCTACGCCCGTGCGGCCTATTATCTCGACTACCTCGGCCGGGTATCCCTTGTCCGCCTCTTGGGACATTCAATCACCTTCAGAAAGGAGTGGGGTGAGCATGTTTTTTAAACTACTCGGTTCCTCCAGTCCCCCTGACCTCCTTTATCTTCTCTATGAGTGCTTCCAAGAGGCTCTTGGCCTGCCCGGCATCCACCACAGCGACTGAGGATGCGGGAACTTCTATACCAGCGGCCTTTCCCAATTCCTCCTTGCTCGGGACGTAGGCGTAGGGGACCCCCTTGTCGTCGCACAGCAGCGGCAGGTGAGCCACTATCTCAGGGGGATTCACGTCCTCAGCTATGACCACGAAGAGGGCCTCACCCCTCTCCACAGCCTTAGTGGTCTCGTTGACGCCCTTCCTGACCTTACCACCAGTCTCCCTAGCGGTCTGAACTAACTCGAGTATCTTGGGAACGAGGTCATCAGGGACCTCAAACTTCACATAGAAGGGTTTGTCCTGAGCCGTCATCCTTCATTCCCCAGAGGAGGCCGGGGAGTGTCATATAAAAATATGCCTCTCATTCGCTAGGGTCTTCAATGGACCCGTCAGCAGGTATTTCTTGGTCAATCTGAGCTGGTTTACTGTGAGAGACCCCGTGAGGAACGCGGCGAGCTTCATCTCGAAAATAAATTTATTTAACTCGTCCCTGACGCCGTCACTCCCCTCCTCCACCGCGCGTATGAAGAAGGGACGGGCAGCACCAGCCATGTGGGCGCCCAAGGCCAAGCATTTGGCGGCATCCAGACCGGACCTGACCCCTCCGGAGCCTATGACTTTGACGCTGAGGGTGGAGACCTCCATTACCGCAAGAGGGGTGGGTAACCCCCAGTCAGCGAACCTCCTCGAGGCAACCCATCTAACGGATCCTTCAGGGGATCTCTCTCCCTCTATTAGAGACCAACTCGTCCCCCCCTGTCCGGCCACATCTATTATCCTAACGCCGGCCCTCTTCAGGACTATCGCGGCCTCCTTGGATATCCCTGAACCAACCTCCTTCACTATAACCGGGACATCTAACTCCCTTGTCACATCCCTTATCGCCGCCAAAGATCCCGTGAAATCTACTGATCCCTCAGGTTGTATTACCTCCTGTAGGGGATTGAGGTGGATCGCTAGAGCATCGGCATCTATCATATCGACCGCTCTCTTCGCGTTGTCCGGTCCCTCATCTCCTATGACGTGGGATATACCCAAGTTGGCTATGACGGGCACCTCTGTGGCCGTCTCCCTGACTATAGAGTAGGTCCTTACGAGGTCCTCATTTCTCAAAGCTGCTCTCTGACTGCCAACCCCTATGGCGACTCCCTCAGCTTGGGCTGCCTCAGCTAGAGCCCTATTTATAGATAAAGTCGCCTCGTGACCGCCAGTCATTCCCTCTATAAGTAGGGGAGCCTTCAGCTCGTATCCCAAGAACTTCCAGGAGAGATCAACATCGTCAAAGGAGGCATCCGGTAAGGGATTGTGGAGGAGCCTCACATGCTCGAACCAAGAGCTGGTGGTACTAAGGTCGATGTCGTCCCTCTTAGCTATCATTATGTGCTCGATTTTACGCTGAGAGGTTTCCTCAGGATTATCAATCATCTCGCGAACACCACCGAAGCGTAGCCCACCACGAAGGACCTGTCGCCACTCGCCTCAGCGCTGGTGGAGTACCTCACGAGCTCGCCTTTCTCAACACCCTTCAACTTCGCGAAGGTTATGGCCACTGAGGCAGGTCCTGGACCACACATGGAAACATCTAGCTCGAACAGAATCCTGAATAATCTCTCCACATCCATGTCCAAGATCGCCTCCAACGCGGCCATATCCCTTCTCCTCGCCTCCTCCTCTGGCAGATAATGGGACATGTCTGAAGAGGCTACCACCACGACATCCCTCTTCAGAAATTCGGAGGCGAGACCTATGGCCTTCCCTAGAGATGCAGCTGAGGAGGGATCTTGAATGCCCATAGCAATGGGGACTATCTTGGGCGAGCCGTATATCGCCTGTAAGAACGGTATCTGAACCTCTATGGAGTGCTCTGACATGTGAGCTAGGTCATCAAACTCCAGATCCTCGAAGTACTCTTTAATGGCTAGAGCGAGCTCCTTATCAACTTCAACTCTGCCCAAAGGTGTCTCCCAGTAATCTGCATTAGAAACGGAGAACGCGGCACCAAGTCCCGTGTGATTCGGGCCTAAAATGACAAATGTCTCGGGAACCCCGTCCCTAGCCAAGACTGAGTATCCAGCAGCTGCCGTCCTCCCCGAGTATATGTATCCGGCGTGGGGCGATATCAGAGAGGCTATCCTCCTCTCCCCGGATGGATTCGGTGAGGGAATCCCGCTCTCTCCAATGCTCAGGAACAACTCCCTTAACAGGGAAAGGAGATCATACGGATCGGAGGGGTAAAAAGAGCCAGCGACGGCTGGCCTTCTGGCCTCCAAATAGTTTCACCTGAGGCCCATTATCCTGGTGGCGAAGTCCTCGTAGCTCTCCTCGAGATCACCGTCGGGAGGTATGTCTCCCCTGTTCCTGAGGACCTCCCTTGTTAGGAGCCAGTAGACAAGGGCTAATGCCCTCCTTCCTTTATTGTTGGCGGGTATCGCCAAGTCTATGTTTTCTAGCGTATTGTCGGCGTCCACTAGGGCCACCACGGGTATGCCCAGCTTGACGGATTCGACGTGAATCTGCCTGTCCACCCTAGGATCGGACAGGAGCACGACATCGGGCTCCAAGTGGAGGGGCGCCTGGGGGTTGGTTAGGGTACCAGGGAGTATCCTCCCGGTTATGTAAGTGGCACCGGTATATTCGGCGAACTTTCTCACGGGCTTGAATCCATAGATCCTAGCTGAAACGGCAAGTATCTTTTCTGGCTCGAACCTAGCCAAGAACTTACCCGCAACCCTAATCCTCTCGTCCAGCTTCTTTATGTCTATCATGCACAGGCCGTCTGGTCTCACCTTGTAGATGAACTTCTCCATGTCCTTCGTCCGTATCCTAGTGCCCACGTGGACACCTGCAGACAGGTACTTCTGCTTCGGTATCAGCAGATCCTTATCCTCCACTGGGGGTACATTGGAGAGACTCATATCATCATATCCCATTTGATCACCTCTCCATAACCGGGGTGAAGGACAGCTCCAGCTCGGCAAGATCTATGTGGCTTATGAACATCCTCCGGCAGCAGTATCGGGTCACACCTAGGGAGTCCAGCACCTTACTCGGATCCTCCCCGGACATGACCCTCCGGGAGAACTCTTCCCACTTATCCCCTATCACGCTGCCGCAGGTGAAGCACCTCACCGGGAACATATCCTGACCTCGGCTGGGTATGACCTACTGAGGTTATTAAATTATGCCGTTAGGGGAGTTCCTGAAGGGAATGTTCCTAGGGAGGTTGATGGGAAATGGCGTTCGAGCTTTGGATAGAGAAGTACAGGCCGAGGACCCTGGATGACATAGTGGATCAGGAGGATGTCATCCGGGCCCTTAAAGGTTTTGTGGAGAAGAGGTCCATGCCGCACCTTCTCTTCGCAGGTCCTGCTGGGACTGGAAAGACCACTACCGCCTTGGCCCTAGCTCACGACATCTACGGTTCCGAAGAGCTCCTAAGGGCCAACTACATGGAGCTCAACGCGAGCGATGAGAGGGGCATCGACACCATAAGGACGAAGATAAAGGACTTCGCCAAGACGGCGCCCTTTGGCGATGTCCCATTCAAAATAATACACCTTGATGAGGCGGACAGCCTCACGGCCGACGCTCAGCACGCCCTCAGAAGGATAATGGAGATGTATTCTGCCACCACGAGGTTCATTCTGGCCTGCAACTACTCCTCCAAGATAATAGAGCCTATTCAGTCGAGATGCGCGGTCTTCAGATTCGGCCCTATACCGGAGGAGGCTGTCAGGGAGAGGCTCTTGATGATAGCTGAGAAGGAGGGTGTGAAGTACACCGAAGAGGGCATATCAGCCATTGTATATGTGGCAGAGGGAGACCTCAGGAGAGCCATCAACCTGCTGCAGACCGCTTCGGCTATGGCGGACGAGGTGGATGCCAAGGTCGTTTACAGGGTAGCGGGTCTCGCCCATCCCGAGGAGGTGAGAGGGATGATAAACGCTGCACTGAAGGGGAGGTTCATCGCCGCTAGGGACATGCTTAGGAACCTCATGATAAACTACGGGATGTCCGCTCAGGACGTTATCAAGCAGCTGAACAGGGAGATCATAGCCAGCAAGTCCATTCCAGATAATATGAAGGCTCAGCTCATGGTGTTCCTCAGTGAGGTCGACTTTAGGGTGACCGAAGGCGCCCACGGGGATGTCCAGCTTGCGGCCATGTTAGCCAAGCTGGTAGAGCTAGGTGAGTCCCATGGCGGACCTTCCTTGGACTGAGAAGTACCGTCCTAAAAGCTTGGATGAGATAAAGGGGCAGAATAAGGCCATTAGTGAGATAAGAGAGTGGATGAGAAGCGTCAGGGCCGGCAAGGTGAGCAAGGCCCTGTTACTGGTAGGTCCGCCTGGATCAGGTAAGACCTCGGCAGCTTACGCGATAGCGTACGAGCTGGGATACGATCCAGTGGAGGTCAACGCTAGCGATCTCAGGGACAGGACCCATCTCAAGTATGTGGTAGAGAGCGCAAAGGCAGTCAGTCTGCTCACCCTCAGCAGGAGACTGATAGTCTTGGATGAGGTAGATGCTCTTCCCAGTGAGGGAGGAGCTTTGGTGTCCTTAGTGAAGGAACTGATAACAAAGGAAGGAGTTCCTGTTGTGATGACGGCAAACAATCCATATGAGAGACACCTCTACGAGATAAGATCGCTGTCAAAGGTAGTCAGATTTTACAGGCTCAGGTGGACCACTGTCCTATCCGTACTCAAGGAGATATGCAGGAAAGAGGGCGTGAAGGTACCTGATAATATCCTGAGGCAAATTGCCGTAAATTCACAAGGGGATCTCAGGGCAGCCATTAACGACCTCGAAAGCCTCGTTAAGGGCAGTCACAAACTTTCTGAGGTTATTGGAAAGAAGTTCGGCAAGAGAGATGTTGAAGCTGATGTATTCAAGGTACTTACAGCCGTGTTTTATGGAGAGAACTGTTATTCTGCTTATCTGACGTCCCTCAATACAGATGTGGATCCTGACATGCTCTTCAGATGGGTCGAGGAGAACTTACCCTACGTTTACAAGGGAAGAGCCCTCTCCAAGGCCTATGACTATCTATCCTACGCTGATATCGTGAGGAGCCGCATAATAAAGACGAATAACTGGAAACTTTTGGTTTACTACACTCAATTAACGACCTACGCGGTATGCACGGCCAAGGAGGCCAAGCCTCAGGGGGTGAAGATGAAATTCCCTGAGATAATCAGAAAGCTCGCTACGACCAAGGAACTCAGGACTAAGACGAGAGAATTCCTGTCTAGGCTTGCCAAGGAACTTCACTTACCGACGAAGACTGTAAGGATGGAGATAGTCCCCATACTCATCGCTGATGGCAAGAGAGAGGGCAGGATCATAAAGAGATTGGAGAGGGATCTAGGGCTGAGGGAAGAGGACATTAGGGAAATACTAGAGGACCTAGAGGAGAACTACAAGTTAGAGATTAGAGGCTAAGGGGCTCAATTCCTCTCTCAATATCTCCTTTAGCTTCTCTTGTAGCTTGTCCGCTGGTATAGAGCCGAGAGATATCAGGGTAGTCTGTCCCTTCATTCCCTCGCCCGACTTCTTTGCCTCCAAGAACCCCATATTCTTGAGGTTCCTGACTCTCTTCCAGATGGCCGTGTACTTGTAGGGGAGAACTCCTACTTCTTCACACAAGAGCCTATATTCCTCCAATAGATCGCCCATCTTTATCCAAGACCTCCCAGATGAGGCTAGCCTCTTAGACACCGCTAGGAGTAGTATCTTATCGTGGAGATCCAAGGGAGTCAGTGAGTCCTCCGTTATCCCGATGACCCCGATCCTCGAGGCCGCCTCGCTGACCATGTCCGGAGTTATCTTAGACAGATAAGCCTCTTCTGATAGCCTAGCTGCTAAATACAGTATCTTCAGGGCCACTCTAGCGTTACCCATGTGTTCTGACAGCTCTACAACCTTACCCACGATCTCATCGTCGAAACTTCCCTCTTCCAAGGCTTCCTCAGCCCTGTACCTCACTATAGCCTCCAGCTGCTCTGGGGTGTACTTCTCTAAGGGGAGTCTGGTCACCATAAAGGACCTTATCGAGTCGTCCATCATATAAGGCGGATCCCACCTAGCGACCACCACGAGGGTCGGTGATTTGGGCGCATCTCCTTCATGAAGCCTCAGGAGGGTGTAGACTAGAGTATCTCCATCCCTGAGGTAGTCTACCTCGTCCAGAACTATTAGTAGATCTCTATCCTCTCCAGATAGCACCTTTTCAAGTATCAACACGACCTCCTCGTACGAGAGCCCCCTATCCGGTACTCCGGGGAGGAGGGAGGAGACCACTCTCTGAACGACGGAAGTCGGCGTCCTGTAGGTCCTGCAGTTGATGTGGACGACATCTAGGGAATTCAGCTTCTCCTTCAATCTTGTAGATGATAACTTGGCTACCGACGTCTTACCCACTCCCGGCTCTCCTCGGATGAGTATGAGCCCCTCGGTCAGGCCATATCCGCTGGCCAATGTATTAACTAAGATGTCAACCTCTTTCTCCCTATATGGCAGCTTGGGTGGAGTATATGACTCCGAAAACTTGTGAGGATCCTTTATTATCGGTATTTCACATCACCGAGTGTTATGTAGTGATGGGAAATAATTTCATTATGGTCCCCCATAGAGAGGGGGGTTAAGTGAAAGTATTAATTCCTCCTTAAGGACCTTCTGTAGAGGAGATAGCCAGCTACCTCGAGCACCACGATCCCTAAGGACATACCTGCCACGACTACATCGGGACTCACGGGGTAGATAGGTATCTCGTTGGCCAGCTTGAGGGCGTAGGTTAGGTTGGAGCCCGCCCTCCTAGGAGCTAATGTGGAGAACTTGTAATAGAGGTCGAAGAGCTCCTTAGCTTTCTTGGCCGCTTCCTCGTCTAACGAGAGGATAGGGGATCTCCTGATCTCCGCGATCTTACGCCTTATTTGCTCCAGCATCCGAATCTCCTCTTGGGTGTGATTGACTATCCCTAGGAAGAACCACCCGCTGTATCCAGATGATTCTCTGGTGTCCACCGTAGGGCTCTTCAACACCCATGAGACCACTACTCTGAGCTCCTTGGACACGTTAGCTAGGTAGATAGCGTTTGGAGACGGTCTGGAGATACTTACCACGTAATTCTTCGGCAAGATGACTGTTAGGTTGAGGAGATCTAATTCTTTCACGAATAGCTTCGTTATGTTGCTGTAATCCTCTCTAGTAGTGTATATTATACCTTTCCTCCCCTCTGACTCTTTCGGGGCCCCTTTCTTGGCTTCTAGATCTATCGTGAGCAGCAGATCTATTCTCTTAGACTTATTGCGGTATATGCTCCTGTGGATCTCCGCTTTCAGGTCAGTGGGATAAAATTCCATGTCGCCCCCTATATAGGGCCCTTTTACCGTCTCTTTTATGCTCTTTAAGAAGTTCCTCGTGTAGTTCTGTTCACCACCGGTCCGATTAAGCAGTCTTTCTAGGTCGTTAGCCCAGAGCCCATACCAACTGTAATTGACCACTACCTTGGCTGTAAACTCATCCTTGAAGAAGAAAGTGGCTTGGGTGCTCACATAGTGGGGCTTCTCCGAGAGGATCTCCGCCTTGGATGCTTGAGCCATAGGAACGAGAATCGCAAGTATCAGAACTGCCACGAGCGCGCCTTTGCCTATTTTTGTGCCATTCATCGAACACACCTTAGTCTGGAGATATGCAACACTTTTTCATTGGGCTAGATTATATAAACGTAGTTGGGGCTTAGACGTAGCCTAGAAAAGTGAGGGTCCTATGAATGCCGGATGAAAGCGATGTCAGGGTAGTAGAAGCTGGTTACATGCGCTGGATGCTCAGAGCTAACCCCTTCGCCTACCTGAGCAGTGAGAGTTTGGAAGAAGTGAGGACTCTGCATGTCGACACGGATGTGGACGAAAGACTAGCTCAACTGCTTGATGAGGTCATAAAAGGTAAGGAGAAGCACCTTGTTTTTCTGGTCGGCGAATTTGGAACGGGTAAGACCCATAGGCTCAGACTGATCAGCGAGATTCTCCTCGATGTGCCGACCTTCTACGTGAAGATAGATGTGGACGACTATGAAGCTTCCCTCTACAGGATAGCTACTACTGTCAAGAAGATGCCTCCTCTGAAACCTCTCCGAAGGAAGTTTCCGAGAGACCCGGACTCTCTCTTCTCTATAATAAAGGAGGAGCTCAACAGGTACGATGTCGCAATACTCATGCTGGACGAGGTGGAGAACATTGTGATCTCGGGGACCCGAAAAGATGCTGAACTATTCTCCGAGTTCATAAAGCGACTGTACAGGGGAATGGAGCCCGGCCGAATGCTGATAATAGCCTGCATCCCCCCGGCCTACGATATAATGAAGAGGCTTCTTGGCAAGATACCCCACGATAAGATCGAAATGAGGACTATAAGTCCCGAAGAGGCTAGTAAAATACTGAAGAAGAGAATACAGCACTACAGGGACATATTAAACGAAGAAGCAAGAGGTCTCAACTTAGGTGAGCCTTTCACGGAAGATCTGGTCAGGAAAATGAATGAGCTTGCTGGAGGAAATCCGAGGAGGTTGATGAAGCTGGCCAGAAATCTACTAGCTATGCTAACTAGGGAACTCAAGGAAAGCGGGAAACTCAGCCAAGACAAGATACTCATCCTGATTTCCGAGGCCAGTGAGGAAAAGGAGATCCCTAGAGAGAAGGAAGAAGAGGAAGAGGAGGTGATTCCCGAGGATATAAGGCCAGAGATAGCTATACTGCGTAAGAAGTTCCCACCAGGAACTACTTTCTCGCTCATAGAGGCTTCTAAGGCCTTGGAGATGAAGCTGACTCAGACGAGAGAGCTACTGCAAGAGCTTATGGAAGAGGGGTTTATAGAAAAGGCTCCTGGAGGGAGGTTCCTTCTCAGGAGCTAGTTTCTCCATATGCTTCAGTATCGAGCCTCTCTAAAACCCTCTCGAGCGATTCCCTCCATAACTGCAGGATGTCCTTCGTTTCCATTTCCTTGAACGGTTCCTCCCCAAGGAACCTGTCGATCGAATGAACGATCATGAGTAATTCGTCCTTGTCCATCCTGATGCTTTTTCCCAACAGGCTCCTCTCTTCGAAGTTGCCCTCTCTTAAGCTCTTCACTACCACTTGCAGATGCTCACGTAGGGTCGAGCCCTCATCGTAGCTTGAGAGCGCGTTAGAGATCCTCTTCAAGAGATCATCCTCGACTGACCCCTTTTTCCTGTACTCTAGAAGTGCCTTTGACAGTAGTTCCGACAGTCCATCCACTACAGAGCTGTCCATACCCACACCTCCCAGAGGAAGGAGGAGGCATTAATTAATATCATCCTCTCCACGTATAAGCTGGGGGGATGATGTAAAAGGGCCCTCTGATTCGTGAAGACGATCTTGAGTCCTGACTCCCCCCAGAGAAATCCTCTATCGTTCTTAAACATCACTCCGTCTGTGGGAGGGATGAAAAACTTTATTTAAGGGACCTCCCACACCACAAGGGGCCGGTGGTCTAGCGGCTATGACGCCGCCTTGACGAGGCGGAGGTCGGGGGTTCGAGTCCCCCCCGGCCCACCAATGAGAAAAGAGGGACAAGAATATGGCCAGATACTCGGTTTCTAGGCTCGCTGGTAAACCCATAATAACGGACAAGGGGCTCATGCTAGGAGAGGTTACCGACTTGGTTGTAGATGAGATAACTGGTAAGATGATCTCTCTAGTGGTGAGGAGCAGCAGGGGAGCAGCTGATGCGTTGCTGCAGAAGCTGAAAAAGGACAGAAAGGGCAACGTTCTTATCCCATACTCCACAGTGAAGTACATAAGGGAAATGATCGTTGTGGATGAGCGTCTCCTTAAGGTGTACATAGCTACTAAGGGTTAGTCAAAGGCAGCTTCCACAGCGAAGGACCTTAACTCCTCTGTTAAGAGGGTAAGTATTGCCTTAACCTTCAGGACGTTAGGAACATCTTCCTCGTTCCAATAGAGTGGTATATTATTCCTACCCATCAGATTCAGCAACTCCTCTACCCTCTCAACCAAATATTCTACTTCTAGAGGGCTGGGATCTGGGAGCGACCCCCTAGCGAACCTCCTTATCTCCACATTCTTCTCTAATACTAGGGTTAGCGACGCCATTCCCTCCTCTGGGATGAGGGAAGATGTTTTTATTACGGAGGAGTGGCAACGAAGGGGTGAAAGTTTGATGGGAATAGAAGCCACCCTAGAGACCTTAGAAAGGGATCCCGTGTTCGACATAGAGGTGGCTAGGTTCAAATCCAAGGATGGAGCCATCACCCTATTACTGGAGCTACCTAAAGATCTAAGAGATCTAACCAACCTGAAAAAGGGATCTAAGGTCCTGATAGATCTGGGCGAGGAGGCTAACGGAGATCTGGTCATGAAGGGGATGGTCTATAAGGTAGATGAAGGAGAAAAGAGGATCGAGGTGTCCTTTCACGGTCTCTGGCTGAGGATGTCTTATAAGAAGAATCCGTTCGACTTGGAGGAGGGAAAGGAGGTATACCTAGTTATGAAACTCCTCAAGTAAATGGAGCGTCTCAATATTTATGAAAATTTTATTTAATTCACACGCAAGAAATGATTAAAACTGTGAGAAATTCATGCTATAATGTATGAGGAGATGTCCGTTATGCGGATCTCCCCTCTATGATGAGGGAGGATTGCTGGTCTGTGGGAATTGTGGATTCATAGCCGACGAAGACCTAGTGCCCAGCGTGTTTGATCGCAATGATTCTCCGATGATGAGTAGAAGCAGATCATTGGAGCATATAGGAAGGGAACTGGGTCTCCCAGATGAAGTTATTAAGCTAGCTGAAGAGCTCGTAAGGGCATATAACTCCTTACATGGCAGGATTCACACATCTTCGATACTCTTAGCAGCCCTAGTAGTGGCTAGCAGGCTGCAAGGATCTCCTATACCCATAAAAGAGGCGATAAGACGTCTCTCTATTGGAGTATCACCTTCGAGAGTGGCTTTCTACGTGGGGAAGATCGATGAGCTGATACCTAGGAAGGGGGTCCCTTGGGAGGGTTACATAAACTACCTGATAGCCAAGATGTCTAGAGACGAGGAATTCATGAGGAAACTGGAAAAGGCTTCAGGTAAAGTGGACCCAAAGCTTCTCTTGGAGAGGCTCAGAATGAGAGCGTTGAAGGAAATGAAGGAACTGAGAAACAGAAAGAGATCCATCTTAGTAGGGAGGAACCCCGTATACATCGCTGCCGCAGTTGTGTATATGGCCGGAAGGAAGATAGGAATGAGATACCTCTCGCAAGGAATGATCGCTGATCTGCTAGGAGCCAACAGATCTACTATCTCCAAGGTCTTGGGCTTGGTGAAATGATGGAGGAGAAACTGGAGCTTGAGTCCATAGAGCATCAGATAGAATACCTGTTCTTCAGATTGGACGACATAATCTCTAGGATACGTGAAATTGAATCTAGATTGGAGCTGCTGGAGAGGAAGGTCCTCCATGATGGCTGATAGAGGAGATATGCTTGTCATAGCGACTTTCATCCTGCTAGCGGGCATTTTGGTGTACAAGAGAGGACATCAGCTCCTATCCTCTCTGGATCTGCTATCCATCGCTAGGTATTTAACCCCTCTAACGTTGGTCCTCCCTCCTATAATCGTAGCTCTCAAGCTCAGAGGGGGTAGGAGAGGAAGTCCATCCATCAACGCCGCTCTCGTGAGCACAGATAGAGGGACATTCCTAGCAGCACCTCTGAGGATCGAGGTTAAGGGAAGCGAGTCCCAGCTCGATTTCAATTCACTGAGCAATATGCTTGAGGATTTGGGCGTGGGGATCACAGTAATCATCAACAGGTGGCCTGGGAGGACTTTCCTTTCTTGGAAGCAGGAGGGTAGCCTGTTCCTAAGTGGGCTGATATGGAGAAAGCTAGATAGCTTGGAGGAGACACAGAGCATGATAAAAGCGGCAATATCTGCCTTAAACAGTTCTATGGATGGAATAAAGGTAGAGATCGACCAGAGAATCAAATTGGATCCTGAACTATTCTCCGAAATAATGAGTATGGGTTATGAGGGTGAGGAACTCTCTGTCAGGGTGGGTAGAGGGGAGAGGACCGATATCTCTGTAATTGAGCTAGGAGAGAGTGCGGGCAGGACGTTCGGCATATCCCTCAGGGACCTCACTAGACACATCCTCATAATCGGCCAAACCGGTTCTGGTAAGACCACCACCGCTAAGAGAATAATTTATGAGGCTTGGAACCTCGGCATACCCTCTCTAATTCTCGATATTCACTGGGAATACAAGGGGTTCGTGTTTCAGCTGGGAGGCAGGATCTTCTCGACCAAGGAGGGATTGCCCCTCGCCTGCATAAACCCACTATCGGACTTACACGAGGTGGGAGCAACATTCTTGATATCAGAAACTCTTTCCTCTATACTAGATCTAACCCCTTCTCAGTTTTACCTAATGAATCGGGCTCTCAAGATGCTGAGAGATCTATCCATGAGTGGCACAGTACCCAACCTCAAAGACCTTGTGGAGATGGTGCGGACCATGGAACCGACATCCCACGCCGAAGAAGAGAGCAGAGCATCACTCCTGAGGAAGATAGAGCCGATAGTCAGCTCGCCCGGTGCAGAGATCTTTGACTGCGACAACCTCAACGAGAGGATATTGGGGGAGACCATATCCCTCATAGAGATGGGAGATGTAGAGAGCGATATCTTGAAGCAGATAGCTGTCTTCTTCATCCTAAAGAGGTTAAAGGACCTGTTCACTCAGGAAGAAAGGAAATCCACCTACCCTAAACTGATCGTAGTAATCGAGGAGGCTGAGAAGGTCCTTCCCAGCTACAAGGATGCTACGGGCATGGATATTGTAGACAGACTGTTCTCAGAGCTCAGGAAGTTCGGCGTGTCCTTGGTGCTAGTATCCCAGAATATCTCCGAGATACCTGAGGGGGTCGTGAGGAACGCTGGCACTAAGATATTTCACAGGATAGACTCACCGTCCGATGTGAAGGGGATCAAATCCTTGATAAGCGACAGGGAAATTGTAGATAGGATAACCAGACTGTCTACTGGGGAGTGCATTATCTCAACTCTAAAATACATCAATACGGTAAAGATCTCACCGCCAGAGGAGGAATTACTCGATCCCAAGTTCATAGAAGGAGTGGTATTGAGGGAGAGGTTCTACTTCCCGTGATTCTCGCGAGTGAGGCGTTCCAGCAGAGACATAAAATCGTTAGTCCAATTGAATTTCCTACTCACACCTTTACCCTCGAGCTTCATCAAGATATGCTCAACCTCGCGGTCGAGATCGCCGCTACAACCGTCAACCTGTACTATCCTACCCCACCCAGTGATCTCCAGTGCGTCCTGTAAGGGACCATCTATCGCCTCATACTCTACATTCTCCCTGATCTTAAGGAAACGATATCCTCTAGACTTCAGCCTCTCTAGGAGGACGGAGGGCCTACACCTGACGACCACCACCAAAATCGCGTTCTCTTGGGGAATGGCATAAGGAGAGATAGTCTCGACGACCAAGCATTTCTCTACCCCTAGAATCCTAGAAATTTCTTCTCGGATACTGTCCTCATCTAGGATTAGCGTGTCTCTCTCTTCATCCCTTCCTAAGATGTATCCCCTCTTCTTGGCTATGTCGCCTACATTTAAATGGCGGCACCCCAGCACCTCAGCTAGTCTCCGGCACAGGGTACTCTTGCCAGAAGCTGGAGCTCCTATAACTACTATTAGGCCCAGCGGTCTGGAGCGAGGGCCAGAAACATTTATATTTCCCATACACATCCCTTGGACGTGGGCTCCGGTGGTGTAGCCCGGTCAAGCATAGGGGCCTCTCGAGCCCCAGACCCGGGTTCAAATCCCGGCCGGAGCACCATTTTCCTTTACCTATTTTGCCGCTTCAGTATGGGAGCTCTCCGAACATGGAAGTTATCGGGTGGAACACCGCGACACCTACTAGGATAGACCATATTAAGTAAGCTGTGAGAGCCGCCACCATCAGACGGACAGGTTGCTTATTGTAGGCAGGTATCAGCAGAAAAAGCGCTTGGATCATCACCAACACCAAGTAGAAGTTCCCCATTATGACATCGTAAGGCTGCATCCACACTATCATTACCCACACTCCTAATTCCGCTATAAAGAGCGCGACTGGAAAAGTGAACACCGCGAAGAGAACGCCGTATACTGCCTCCACTAACGTCTTCTTTATGGCGGGAGGTAGTCCTCTCCTCCTTCTCCTAGAGATAGCTGTTCTACCCCTTCTCCAACTCCTAGAGGATCTTAACATGAGATCACCTCGGTTTGACTAGGCTTCCCGTCCTCTTACCACTCACCAAGTCAAGTAGAGCCTCAGGTTCATCCCCACTTAAAATTATCGTTGAGATAGACGATCTCTTCAGTATCTTGATTGACAATGCGTCGAGAAGCTCGTACCTACCCGGATGATACAGTTTGTCCCTCAAAATACGCTCCAAATCGTCGTAGGATAACTCCTCTATCTTTCTGGCGTCTTGATAACGGGTGGGGTCCTTATCATAAACCCCGTCCACCCCGGTCATCTTCACTAAGAGGCCCAAGCCAAGCCTCTCGGCCATGAGCGCTGCAACAGCGTCCGTGGACTGCCCGGGCTGCATACCTCCAGATACAGGTATCTTGCCCAATTGAAAAGCGAGAGCAGCCTCATCGTAGTCCTCGATCACTCTTGGGAAGGCGCTCTTCCCCAGAGCTGCTATCATGACCAAGGCATGTAGCCTCGTGGCGAGTATCCCGGCCTGATCCTGCAGGAACTTACTCCCACCTAACGATCCGACGGCCTCTATGTACCTCCTAGCGGTATCGCTTCCGCCCGTGACTATAGCCAGTTTTCTGTCCTTGGAAAGGTCTCTAACAACTTTAGCCATTCTCTCGATCAGGGTGAAGTCCCCATTGGTGATGCCCTTGAACACGTGTCCTCCCAGAAGTAGGACGAATCCCTCAGTCATGAGATCACCTTAGTAGAATCTTATCGCCCTCTCCAATCTCGATAGGAGCACTATCCTACTATCAGGAGATTCATCTATGATGTTATAACCCGTCAGCTCCGCTATTTTGGATGCGAAAGCCCTGACCTCGTCATGGGTTGGCATGTTCTCCCTCCCTAGCCTCCTTCTAGAGTAGCCTACCCACATGTAAGCCTTGGGCTCCACATAAGTGGGCTGAGATTCCCTTATAATCCGAGAGAATTCTTCTATCACCTTATCATCCATATTAAACCCCTTTATCAAGGGTATCCTCATGACGGTTGGGGAGGAGAAGGACTGAAGCATCTCTAGGGTCTTCTGAAGCCTAGACCATGCGTCAGGCCACAATGGACGGGTTATTTCCATGTAGAGCCTCTCGTTTGGCGCGGGGACGGTGACATATAGTTGAGTAGGCTCTCTTTCCAAGTTCTCCAGCCTCTCTGGGAGGGTACCATTCGTGACGATAAAGGTGGTCATCCCCCTCTTTGCGTACGCTTCCACGAGTCCACCTATGTGCGGGTAAAGTGTGGGCTCTCCCGTCAGGGATATGGCTGCATGCTTTGGCTCCTCTGCCTCGTACACCCATTCCTTCCTAAACACCTTCACTCCCTTGTAGCCCTGTACTACCATCCTCTGCAATCTGATACTCTCATCAGCTATTTCCTCAGGATCATCCCATTTCGCCCCCTCTTCAGGTACCTCCTTCCACCTGAACTCAGCCGGTACATCGCTCACATTTAACCTCCAGCAGTAGAGGCACTGTAGGTTGCAGAAGGACGCTGTCGGGGTCATCTGGAGGCATCTCCACGAGGGAATGCCGTAGAACTTGTGCTTGTAGCAAGTTCTTCCCTCCATTAGAGCCTTTCTGAACCAGTAGCATGGCTTCATGGCAGAATGATTCAGAATAATTTTGTACCCCTGCTTCTCCATGAGTTTCCTTACGTGATCGGGTATCCTCACGAGACCGGTGGATAACATCTTTATCCATGCTGACACCGAGTTCCCGATAAATAATGATTCGCCCGAATAAGGTAACCGAACAGCTGAGGAGATCTCGACTCGAACTGGAGAAGCTTAATATCCTCAGAGAGAAGGCCATATCTCTCTCTAGAGGCTGGCTCACTAGGTGCAGGGAGCTTATATCGAGGGCGAGGGGCATGGAGGATCTGGACAGGGTCGAGAGGGAATTGACGGACATTCTAAAAGAGATAAGGGAATTCCTCTCAGAGTGTAAGGAGGAGTTGGGATACTTGGATCCCACTCTGAGGAACATCGTCTCCGATCCCATACAAGAGGCGGTCGAAGGGATAGTTCTGTCGAGATTGCTTTCCGGAAAAGAAGTTCCGTTCCATAAAGATCTGGGAGTTGGTCCCAGAGAGTACGTGCTGGGCATCGGTGATTCGGTGGGCGAGCTCAGGAGGGTAGCTCTACATTTACTCTTGGAGGGGAGGATTGGCGAGGCTGAACGCCTCGCCGAGATGATGGAGGAGATATATGAAGGACTGAACCTCATAGTGCTTCCTGACTCACTAGTCCCGGCCAGGAGGAAGGCGGATGTCGCCAGATCCTTGGTCGAGAAGACCCTCTCGGAGATTCTCATGCTCAAGTCATCGGGTGGTGGGGGATGAGCAGGGACTTCAAGGAGCTGGATCCCTACACATCACACCTGCTGCTGGCCGTTATCCTCTTGGGAGGATCGAAAAAACCAGTGAGAGCCTCCGATTTATGCGAATATCTCAACACCTCCAGAGCTACGATATCTAGGTGGATTTCTAGGGCGGAGGACCTAGGCTTCCTCAGGTCAACCATGGCTAGAAGGGTCAAGTACGTGATGGCCACTCAGAAGGCATTGGAACTGGTCAGAACCCTTTATGAGATGACTCAGGGTATAAGCTGGGACGAAGAGGTACTTATGGCCGAGGTATTCTCGGGGATGAAGGAAGGAGCCTATTACATGTCCAGACCAGGCTATGTGATGGGCTTCAAGGAGGTTCTGGGCTACATACCCTTCCCAGGCACGTTAAACCTCAGAGCGAGGGGAGAAGACATCTCCAAGATAAGGGAATGGAGGAGGAGGGTGAGGCCTAAGGTGGTGCCTGGATTTGTGGAATCGGGCAGGACATTCGGGGATGTGGAGGTTCTACCCGTGGTTCTAAACGGATCTGTGGGGGCTCATGCGATTTTCCCGCTCAGGAGACATTACGGAGATGATGTACTGGAGATAATACACCCTGAAAGCCTGAGGATCAAATTGAACGTTAAAGACGGAGATATAGTAGCCATCACTTTGAAGAAGTGGTAGTGGGCCGGGGGGGACTCGAACCCCCGACCTCCGCCGTGTGAGGGCGGCGTCATAGCCGCTAGACCACCGGCCCCTTGAGTCCGACCGATCGCTCGATTTTAATCTTTATGTGGTCCTCTCCCCTAGGTGGATATACCATCGATTTTTTCAGGTAATTAAAATGATGATTAAGGCGATATAGGAAACTTAACAAAAATGACCTACGTTTTTTCATGCCATTAGATGGTAATGCCAAAGGAGTAAGGGCAGCTATTTTAATTAACAGGAGCAGGTAGCTGATGGCTGAAATGATTAACGGAATCAGGGGGCTGGAAAGGGATCTGAAACTATTGCTCATAGCAAGCATACCCACGGGGCTCTCTGGTGGGATGTTCTACGCCGTCTGGGGTTTATACTTCGAGACAGAAGGTATAAATGTTAGTCTACTGGGTCTCTACAGCTTCTTGGAAGGTCTATTGATGGCGGTGGTCTTCATTCCGGCCGGTCTCATCACCGATAAGATGGGAAGAAAGAAACCCGTCCTGATAGGGTACATGCTTTCCGCCGTGTCTCTAGCCATAGTATCGCTCTGGGATCTCAATCTACCGGCAATAATCTTGAGTGGAATCTTGGGAGGCTGTAGCTCCCTCGCCCTACCCGCTTTCCAAGCTTGGCTAGCCGACCTCGCTGGTAGCAGAATGGAAGAGGCCTCGAGCATCCAGATGTTCCTTTACAACGTCAGCTTCTCAGCTGGGAGTCTAATGGGATGGATCCCAGAACTCATGGTCATGTCGTCCCAAGACCTGAACTACTCCCAGGCGTACCGGTTGATGATACTCCTCTCTACGCTCGCGACTCTGATCGCCATACCCTTCTTCCTAACCATTAAAGATAAGAAGATGGCATATTCAACGACTAATCACCCAATAACTTTTAAGGACATCCTGAGACCTCTGAACTCCTCTATGATACGAAGGCTTACTTTCCTCTTGGTCCTATCCAGCTTGGCCACAGGATTCTTCTATCCTTTAACCAGCTATTACTTAGGAGAGAAGTATGGGGTCGAGTCCGGACCGGTTGGGACCGTTCTCTCCCTGATATACCTTATATCCTCATTCAGTTATCTAGTAGCTCCGGTGTTCTCCAAGCTCTTGGGACTCGTGAAATTCATCGTACTGTCCCAAGGCTTCGCCATACTCATGATGGCCCTGATCCCCCTAACTCATGACTTCCTGTTAACCTCTACTTTACTTATCCTTCAGGTTATGGGGACTTACGCGCCCTTCCCACTGATATGGGCACTTTTCATGGAGTACTCACCTCCTGACGAAAGAGGAATGGTTAACTCTCTCTATAACCTCTCGGTAGTGGGTCCTAGGGCCATTTCCTCGCTGGCAGGAGGAAATATGATGAGCATATCACTTGAGTACCCCATATTTGCCTTCATCCTTCTGTACTCCCTCTATAACTTATTATTCGCCGCTCTCGTGAGGAGTTCCCGTTCCAAGAAGAGTTATCTGGCAAAGATGGCAGAGAACACGGGGGATGAGAATGGACTTGAGGGGCAGGATAGATGCAACACTACTGAGGCATGATGTCCTCATATCTGCGGTCGTGGAATTCGCGGAAAGGGCGGCAAGGGAGGGGATGAGGTCTGTTGTGGTTTACCCCTTCTATGCTCAGCGTCTGGCGGCGACAGATATGGGAATACCGATATGTACGGTAGTAGGCTTTCCTCACGGCTCTCAACTCAAGGAAGCGAAAGTGGGGGAGGCAAAACTGGCTCGAGAGATTGGCGTCTCCGAGATAGACTATGTGATCAGCATATCTGCGGTGAAGAACGGACTGTTCGATTACCTGAAGGAGGAAGCTGATCTCATAACTGCCGTCTTCTCAGGTACGGTTAAGGCCATTATTGAGGTACCCCTTCTCTCTGAAAATGAGCTGAAGAGCACATTAAGGGCCTTAGAGTCCACTGATGTGGATTACGTGAAGACATCCACAGGACTGTACAGGCCTGTGACATCCGACGATGTCAGGAGGATAAAAGAGCTCACTGACAAGAAAATAAAAGCTTCCGGAGGAATAAGGACCAAGGAGCAGGCTATTGAGTTGGTTAGGTCGGGAGCCGATGTGTTAGGGACCAGTAAGCCTTTTGACATACTGTAGCGGGATCAGGCTCCTATCACCCAGCGGGCAACGTAGCTCCTAGGGCACTGGACAGTACCCCTGTAATAGGGGCAGAAGGAACAAGTTGGACTGTTACCCCAACAGTCGAACTCATTGCTGTTGGCTATGTGACAGCCATCCCAGAGGAGGCAGTCGTTGCATGACGGGAAATCAGCGATCCTCACCTTAGCCCTGAACGACACGTACTCGGGGGACCACCATATCTCCCTCAAGCTCCTCTCCTTCAGATCGCCGAAAACTAGCTGCTTTACCTCCACCTCCCTTCCATCGATCCAAGCCCTGTAGTCGTGAAGGGTGAAGAGGCATGGGACGACCTTCCCATCAAATGAGATGGCAAAGGCCCCCTCCTCAATGAAGGGACACCTCCTCTCAGTCTTGTAGTAGAAGAAGGGTTCTATCACCCTGATATGGTGGAGCATTGACAAGGTCCTGACCCTTTCCATGATTTTCGTGACGTTATCGGGATGCACCTTATCATGTATCTGCTCACGAGCGAGGGCAGGGTGAGTAGCTATCAGATTGGACAGGAGGACGCCCCTAGCCCCTACCTCGGCTGCCCATTCTATTAGATCAGGTAGCTTGCTAACCGTGCTCTTCAGGAGGACGGTGGAGATCCACAGCTCCACTCCATCCCTGTTGGCTAGCTCCCTGATTCCTTCCTCAACTACATGAAAGCTCGATCCCACCCTAATCCTCCTGTACATCTCCGGATCCGTGACATCCACGCTGACGAAAACCCAAGAGAAATAGCGACTTATCGTATCGGCTTTCCTCAAGAGGGTGGTTCCGTTGGTAATCATCCCTAGATCAAATCTCTCCGCCGCTTTCCTCGCGAAGTCCTCAAACCTCGGGTGGATCGTGGGCTCTCCCCATCCGCTGAACCACAGATCTTGGACTCCCACATTGTTGAGCTCCCCAATCACCCGATCAAACAGCTCCTCACCCATGAATCCTATCCTCTCATTCCAGCTCTGCCTGTAACAGAATTTGCAGTTGAGGTTGCAGGAGGTCGTGAGCTCTACATGTGCCTCCTTTGGGGGATCAGGGTCCGGCAGATAAAAGCCTCCATGCACCCTTATCTTCTCCAATGCTCCTCGACCGCCCCTCCATCAAATCCGTATTAAATGATTGCTATAACTGTGTGTTTAAGGAAGGAACCATCAGCCGAGGAAGGTACTAGCTGCACCTCTGGGGGACTTACCCCATACCTTTTCGACCTCCTCCACGGGCAGATCCAGCTGCTTGGCTACTAACTCCATAGAAATTTCCGGGTTCGTCCTCTTTATATCATCGACGGCGTGGATCAAGTAATCCTCATATGGAATGGCTTCCTCCCACAGCTTATCGAATCTCTCCTTGAAGATCTTCGCCAGACTCTCCGACTCCACCTTTATACCAGTTCTCGTGGGCTGTTCCACCCCTATCTTCTCCGGGAATCCCATGACCACGACTCTGTCGTCAACCACCATATGCCTGAGATCGTACACTACGAGTCCTCCGTGGTACCTCACCTCGGCCCCGGCCTTCGAATACCTGTAGCCCACGTAGAGCTTCTCCCTTCCCTTGGGCATCATGTACCTTATTTTCACACCCCTCGATGCGGCCGCTTCTATCTCCTTGACGATCTTGTCGAAGAATTCAGTAGAGTCCTTGGGCTTAGCGCCCGTCACAGACCCGAAGATCTCCTTAGTAGCTCCTCTCATGGCCTCCAGCACCGCGTTAAAGTACTGGGTTCTAGTGAGCATCTTGGTCACCTCCATGAGGTGCTCCACGAGCCTCTTCCTACCTTCGAGTTCGTGTCTGCTGAGGTAGAGCAGGATTATAGTGGCTATTAGCAGGGTGAGCTCCACTATCAGAAGAGCTAAGGCCACTAAGTCCTCCATATGGGGTCCCTCATATCTCATCCGCGCCGCCAGCCGGCGCCACATTCATCACCGTTGCTGGTATACCTAGCCCTTTATAAGCCCGCCTCACCTCTTCGACAATTCGGTCGCACTCCTCGCATAGGAACAGCATGCTCGGTCCGGCTCCGCTGATGGACACACCTAGGGCCCCAGATTTCATAGCTATATCCTTAACTTCCCTATATCCCGGGATGAGCTTGGATCGGGACTCGTCTATTAAGGAGTAGGACATCCCCTCGCCTGCTAATCTCAAATCGCCTGTAGCAAGTCCGAGCAGCAGGGAGGCCAAGTGGGAGTAGTGCCTGATCATCTCTTCAATATTCACTCTTCTTGGGACGAGGGACCTCATTTTCTCAGTCTTCCTCTCGGGAATAGGTGTCCAAGGAACGGATAAGACGAACCTAACATCAGGATCTAGCTTCACGATCCTCCTTCCTATGACGACCAATCCTCCGAACAAAGAGGGGGCGACGTTATCTGGGTGAGGAGAACCCGATGCCTCTCTCTCCCCTTCAGCCGCTGCTCTCACGAGATCCTCTTCCGATAGCACACCACCCAGCTCCAAGTCCACTGCCCTCACTGCTGCGGCCGAGGACGCGCCACTGCTTCCTAGACCCCTGCCTGGCGGAACTCCCTTCCAAAGCTTTATCCTAGCGGTTAAATGCTGCTCCGAAGCTTTCAATGCGGCTCTCGCGGCAGCGGCGGCACTGTTTCTTCTTCCGAGGGGTACGGACTTCGCATAGGGGCCCTTAACCTCAGTGACTACAGCGTCCGGGCCACCGCTAACAAGCTCGACCTCGACCGTGTCGGAGAACGCATTAATCGCTATCCCCATTATGTCATAACCGGGCCCCAAGTTGGCACTAGTGCTCCAGGCTCTGACCCTCATAGGGCTAGCCTCCTTATCTTATTCACGGCCTCATCAATGCTGGAAGCCCTCACCGGCTCGGGGAATGGAAAGGCATCCGGATCCTTCAGGGCGTGGCCGGTGGTCACAAGCACAACCCTGTCGTCTGGGAAGATCTCCCTTCCCAGTAACTTCAAGTAACCCGCATACGATGCGGCCGAAGCTGGTTCTACCCCTACGCCCATCTTCCCTAGCTTCCTCTGAGCCTCCAGAATCTCTTCATCTGTCACGATCTCGACGACGCCTCTGCTCTCCCTGAGGGCCTTGAAGGCCTTCGGCCAATTCACGGGCCTCCCTATTCTTATCGCGGTGGCCACGGTCTCGGGATTATCAGTAAAGATAGGCTCGCTCAGCCCCTCTTTGAGAGCTCTAGCTATTGGAGAGGCACCCGCTGCCTGTATGCCCGCCAACCTAGGCACCTTATCGATCAGACCAAGCTCCCTCATCTCTTTGAATCCCTTCCATATCGCTGAAATGTTGCCAGCGTTTCCCACGGGCAGCACGACCCAGTCCGGCACGCCTATCTCATCGGCTATCTCGAAGGCGAGGGTCTTCTGACCCTCCAACCTCCAGGGATTGATTGAATTGAGGGGATAAAGCCCGCTCTCCCTCCCAGATACTTTCATCACCACATCCAATGCGGCATCGAAGGGACCGTCTATCTCCACGATGGTGGCACCGTGAAGCACCGCCTGAGCCAGCTTCCCCTTGGCTACCTTTTCCCTCGGCAGTACGACGAAGCTCCTCATGCCCGCTCTGGAGGCGTAAGCAGCGACGGAGGCAGAGGTGTTACCAGTGGATGCGCATATGACGCTCTTCACACCGGCTTCCTTGGCCAAGGACACTGCTACAGTCATTCCCCTATCTTTGAAGGATCCTGTTGGGTTGCTCCCCTCGAATTTCACCCAGAGTCCCTCGCCTATCTTTATGAGGGGGGTACCTCCCTCACCCATTGTTATGGGCCTCACTCTGGGTAGAAGCTCCTTATACCTCCATACCCCGAACCTCCTCGTCCTGAAAAGAGCCCAAGATACGCCGAGGGGTTTCCTCCTGAAGACGGGCTCCAGCAGGCCTCCGCAGTGAGGGCAAACTATGGTCCAAGGGTCGGCTCTGTAGGTCCTGCCGCATTTGATGCAGCGAAGCTCGTATTCCCCGAGCATCTCGGCTTTCTTCGACACACAGTTATAACTTCTCCCCTCGGTGGAAACTGGGTGGGTGTTTGGATCCGGAGGATGCTTACAGGAGAGTCCTATCCTCAATTGAGGAGCACCATAGGTGGTTCGACTCGTCTCTACCCATGATAGCCAGCGAGAATGTCGCTAGTCCTGCAGTTAGGAGGGCGATGACCAGCGATTTCGGTCACAGGTACGCCGAGGGATGGGTGGGGGAGAGAGTCTACGCCGGGACAAAGTACATCGACTATGTCGAATCGCTTGCGATGGAGCTCATAAAGAAGCTGTACGGGGTGAAGTTCGCAGATGTACGTCCAATAAGCGGGGTAGTTGCTAACCTATCCGTATATACGGCCCTCACACAGCCAGGAGACGTCGTGATGGCGCTGCCCATAACCAAGGGAGGGCACATCAGCATGGGACCCCTGAAGGGGTCCAAGGGACAGTTCATAGGGGGAACAGCAGGGGCCGTCAGGGGCTTGGATGTGAAGTACATAGCCTTCGACGACGAGAACATGAACATAGATGTCGATAGAACCATCAACAGGATGGAAAAGTACAAGCCCAAACTGATAATGATGGGAGGCAGCGTGATACTCTTCCCTCAACCGGTGAAAGAGCTAGTGGAGGCGGCTAAGTCCATAGGAGCTGCGGTTAACTACGATGCCGCTCATGTCGCTGGTTTAATTGCGGGAGGTAAGTTCCAGCGTCCCTTGGAGGAAGGAGCCGATGTGATGACCTTCAGCACTCACAAGACCTTCTTCGGCCCCCAGCACGGTGCGGTGATAACTAACGACGAGGAAAAATTCGAACTGATCAAACTGGCCAACTTCCCGGGTCTCTTGAGCAACCACCATCTCCATGCGGTGGCAGCGCTGGCAATAGCGGCCGCGGAACTGCTCGCATTTGGTAAGGAGTACGCTGAAGCTGTTGTTAAGAACGCGAAAGCCCTGGCCCAGGCGTTGCACGACGAGGGATTCAAGGTGGTCGCAGAGCACTTGGGGTTCACCGAGAGCCATCAGGTCCTACTCGATGTTGACGATCTGGGTGGGGGATACAAGTGCGAGAAGCTGCTGGAGGAGGCCAACATAATTGTGAACAGGAATCTCCTTCCTTGGGACATAAAGAGGGGAAGGGGCTTCAAGGATCCGGGCGGCCTGAGGCTGGGGGTCTCCGAACTCACCAGGCTCGGCATGGGACCGGACGAGATGAGGGAGGTGGCGAAGTTCTACAGGGAGGTCCTTATAGACGGAAAGGATCCAAAGGAAGTCGCTAGAGAGGTTTCAGAACTCAGGAAAGATTTCAAGACCGTTAAATATACGTTCGAGGAGGGCCCAGCCTACGAATACTGATATTCGCCGCCTGATAGAGGACAGGACGAGGGGCTCGCTGGAGATATTCGAGGAGGCCCTGATCTTACTCAATAAGTCGAGAGATCCGTGCAAAGATGCTAGAGTCCTCAGAGAAGCTCATCCAGAGATGACGGCCCTGGAATACTTGGAGATGGCAGCGTGCTCCGGCTCTCTGTTCAAGTTAAGGGAGTTCTACGGTAGATCCAAGGAGGAATTGGCTTCTACATGCTCTAACCTCCTATCTGAGCTGGGAATCGAAGTTATAGCTACCTTAAGCAGGAGCTCCGCAGTCATAAACTGTCTGAAGAGGTCCTCCGTGAGCGAGGTGATAGTCGGGGAATCTAGACCGGGAAGAGAGGGGCTAAGGACCGCAGAAATTCTCAGAGACGCGGGGTTCAAGGTGACTCTAGTGGTTGATGCCCTCCTCCCATGGTACTCCAAGAGGAAAGGGGCCGTGGGCTTGGTTGGCGCGGACAGGGTCACCCCATCCCATCTGATAAACAAGGCTGGTACCTTGCCACTCGCAACCCTGATCAAGACGATAGCGGTTCCCGGACTTCTCAAGCTTCACAGGGATAGTTACACCATAGAGAGGAGGGATCCAAGGGAAGTGGCAGTGTTGGAGGGTGTGGAAGTGGTGAACATCTACTTCGACGAGACACCCCTGAATTCTCTCCACAGGCTGGTGTTCGAGGAACTCGTGCTTAAACCTAAAGAGATAGGAAAGGCCTTCGAAAAATTGGAGACGGTGCTGGGAATCAGAGCAGATGGAGGATCATTAGGAAGAAACCTATCACAGCCGAGATGATCCAAGCGACTATCGAGATGGCCGCAGCAGTCAACCACCCGACCCTAAACCACACCTTCAGCACCCAGATCCAGATCACTATGATTAAGATCTTCTCTAGTATCCACAGGGGGAGCAATACGAAGATGATCCCGAGCACAAAGTCTATCACTGACCAAACGAAGGCGAGGGCCAGAGCTGATAGGAAGGACCGCTCCTTCTTCTCGGGAAGCACTATCTTCTGAGCTAACCATAGGACGACGGCACTCACAACTAGGGTCACGAGGAACCTCACGAGGGAACCGAAGATACCTGTCATCGAGATCATGTAACTCCCAGAATTCCTCTCTAAGGAAGTTAAAAACGGAGGCGGTCAGCCGACCTCACCCCTTATAATTTTCTCTATCTCACTCTGGAACCTCCTCAAAGCTGCCATCTTATCCTCCATGAATATCAGGTCACTCAGACCCTCCAGAACTATGTTGTGGGCGAAGGGCGTGGGCACATCCACCATGCCTATGTCAACGACCCTTATCCTACCGCTCTCTATGCCGCCCACCACCTCCTCAGCCCTCTCAACATCCATGTAATCCTCCAATATCTCTCTATAAGCTTCCTTAAGCAGGGGAAATCCTTCTATCTTCTCGACTATCCTGAGGAGACTCTGAGCACTTATCTGCTGCTTGTTAACGCTGATCTCATATCCCTTGTAGTTTCTGAGGACCATCAATCCCCTAGCAGCTACGTGCCTGAACCTCCTCCTGAGGAGCTCCGTCTTCGCCAGAGCCTTCTCCAGTACATCCCTGAGGTCCCGTCCCACCAAATCCTCTATCGTTGCGACAGGCTTAACTCCCCTAGGATATATAATCGCGAATCCAGTATCTTTAACCGCTATCCCCAGGTTTCTCCTCACCTTCCTCCCAGCTATATAGGCTAGGGCTCTCGAGAGGGCGTCGTTGGTCCTCCGGCCGTAGAGGGAGTGGGTCACTTGGTGTATCCTCCCCTCCTCATCTACGTAGCTCTCAACCAAGATGACCTCGTGGGACGGCATATCCTCCACGCTCACGCCGAGAGACTTCAGGTAGAGGTACTGCTGTCTCAGGTAGTTGTATATGGCGAGGGCCGCCATCCTGTTCGCATTGCTCATCCTCATTATCATGCTAACAAGCTCCCTCTTAGTGGCCCCCTCCTCGAGCATCTTGAAGAACTCGCCCCTGAACTTCCCAATCTCCAAGGCGAGCTCGTAGCTGAGAGGAAGCATCTCCGAGAACCACGCAGGCACTGTCGGCTTCTGATCGAAGGCTGGCCTGACCTTGACCCTCAGCCCTCTCGCCGATACGAACTCATAGACCTTTCCGCCCAGCACGAACCTGTCCCCAGGCATGAGCCTCTCTAGAAAGCCCTCTTCCAAGTTCCCCACGTACCTGCCCTCCGTGGTGTACACCTTGGCGGCGACCTCGTCGGGTATCGTCCCTATGTTGGTGGCGTAGATCACCCTAGCGTACTTCCCCCTCCTACCGAATACCCCCTCCTCCGGGTCGTACCATATCTTCCCGTACACCTTCCTGCTCTCCAGCTGGGTGTACTCCCCGGCTAGGTACCTGAGGACGGACTCGAAGTCCTCCCAGCTCAGGTCCACGTAGGGATAGGCCGACCTCACGAGATTGTAGGCGTCCTCGACCCTCCACTTGCTCTCGACGGCCATTCCCACTATATGCTGCGCCAGCACGTCGAGGGGCCTCCTAGGAATGTGCACCCTGTCCAGCCTGCCCGCTAACGCTTCACGGAGCATGACCGCAACCTCGACAGCATCGTCTCTATCCACGACAATGAACCTGCCCTTAGAGACCTCGTGGAGCCTGTGACCAGCCCTACCGATCCTCTGCAATGCCCTAGTCACTGATTTGGGACTGCCTATCTGCACCACCAGATCTATGTAGCCTATATCGATGCCGAGCTCCAAGCTAGTGGAGCTCACTATTGCCTTGAGCTCCCCTCTCTTCAGTCTCTCCTCCACCTCGCCCCTCACATCCCTAGAGAGGGAGCTGTGGTGAGCAGCTATCTTCTCGTCTATGTCCTCCACACTATCCTTCAGGACCTTCTTCAGGTGGAAGACGACCCTCTCGGTTCCGCTCCTCGTGTTGGTGAATATGAGGGTAGTGGTATGCTCCTTTATGAGCTTGGAAATGAGCTTGTACATCCTAGCCGAGACCACTTCCGTGGATGTGTTCACCAGATCGCTCACTGGTGATAGCAGAGCTAGATCGAGGGCCTTGGCCCAGTTGGTCTCGACTATCAAGCAGTCCCTAGCCCTGCCATTCTCGTAGCCCACCAAGAACTTGGCGACCTCATCGAGGGGATTTATCGTGGCCGATAGACCTATCCTGATGAAGTTCCTGCCTACCAGCCACCTCAACCTCTCTAGAGAGAGGGAGAGATGGGTACCCCTCTTGTTCTCCACTAAGCTGTGGATCTCATCCACTATGACCCACTTAACGGTCTTCAGCTTCTCCCTGAACTTGGGAGCCGTTAGAATGATGCCCAGCGTCTCGGGAGTCGTTATGAGTATGTGAGGCGGTTTTCTAAGCTGCTTGGCTTTTTCACTGGAAGGAGTATCACCAGTCCTTACTGCATGTCTTATCTCCGGTAGATTAGGCGAAAGCTCCCTTATCTCTCTGAGAGGGACCTCTAGGTTCCTGTATATGTCGTTGTTCAGCGCCCTCAGCGGGGAAATGTATATGGCGTAAACCGAGTCCTGGAGTTCCCCCCTCTCACCCATCTCCAAGAGCTCACTTATTATGGACAGGAAGGCCGTCAGGGTCTTGCCCGTGCCCGTGGGGCTGGTGACCAAGACATTCCTACCCTCATGGATTGGAACCACAGCGTATCTCTGTGGAGGACTTAGATCGACGAACTTGGAGTCGAACCAGAGGGCTACAGCCGGGTGGAGCACCTCCAGCACTTCCGCTTTAGTGTACTCTCTGAGGGCCCTAGCTATCATGAATACCGCGCTTCATACAGGGAGGGTTTGATAACCTTGGTGGGCACCGCTTCCGATCTTAAACGAAAATGTAGAACATTAAATGGTAATGGTAAACAATTTAATGATACTTATTTTAGCTTCCTTAAACGACATACTAATATCGTATAATTACCTAAATTGGTAACATTGTTCCGGAAAGGCAGGCCATCGCATGGTATCGGTGAGGAAAGTTGGAGGAGTCCCCTGCAAATGACCACTTAGCGTTGCAAGCTCGATGGGATCTAATCTTTCCCAACTAGCATTTCGAAGGTTCCATCGGGCCTGTGCAGGAAGAGAAGAGCTTCGGGAAAGATCTTTCTAACCTCCAACAGCGTCTCCAAATCGTCATCGTGATACTCGACCACCTCGCAGCCCAGTTTCCTAACTAAGGAGGGTTTCAGTTCCCTATCCACTTGATAGTTGTCATTGGGCCTCATGACCAGCTCGTCGAAGGGAATGCCAGCGGCCATGAGCTGGAGGATGGTATCCCTTCTGAGCCACTCGTATCTCCCTGTAATCAAAACGACCCTCAAACCTCTCTTCTTTGCATCGTGGACCATCTCTATAGCCCTGTATAACGGTCTATCCAGTTTCAGGAGGTTGGGATCCATGAAATCCCTCCAAAACTCCTTCTGAAGTTCGAACGGCAGCTCCCTCGGAGACCTCACTCCGAATCGGCTTATGGCCACCTCGAACCTGTTCCTAGCATCGAATAACGTGTTATCTATATCGAACACCGCGCATCTCATTAGAGCACCCTAGCAGCCCTCTTCACCACGCCGAGGGGACCCAGCTCCTCTACACCCACCTCCTCGTCAACAATATAAACGATGAAATTTTCCAAGTCCACCCGCCTCAATAGGGGTGAGAGCAGATCGCTACTTCCCACCTTCAGCATATCCGTTCCAGGGGCTAGGGGGGAAAGGGCAGGCAGAACCAGAACCTCAATCCCCATGTAGTTCCCCCTGAGGAACACCTTGAACTTGTGTCCTCCACCCAGATCATCCCTAACCGATATAGCCGGATGCTCATGCCCCATCACTACGAGGTTCACCCCTTCTGGGATTGCCAGCAGTTCCTTGTGCCCATGAAAGTACATCACGCCGTCCAGAATGAGGTAGGGGTCCCTTATCTCAATACCCTCCTTGAGAAGGATGGGGATCAAATAGTTGTCGTGGTTCCCTCTGACGACTTCGATCCTCACTCTCTCTTCCCTTAAAGTCCTTATCAGGTCTAGGACCTCTCTCCACTCCTGACCGAGGGCCCCTCCGAACTCGTGCTTTACGTCACCGTTGAGAACCACCACTTCAGGATCTTTCTCCCTAATGTACCCTAGGATTTCCCTCTTTATCCACGGGTACTGCTCGTAAGGGAGCTCCACCCCCCTCTCCCTCAATGCATCCTCGTAGCCCAAGTGGAGATCCGCCACTACCAGCGTGCTGTTCACCATGGCTCCGTAGGGGAACACTTCGATACTGTTCGTGAGCAGGTATTTCCTCATCACGGGATAGTCTAGGAGACTGATTAATAAGCTCTAACCGAAAATGGATTGAGACCGAACTTTCCTTCTTGTCTTGTTGGCAAGGGAAAGGCGAAACACTTTCTTGAATGGCATAGATGTAGGGTGTCACACTAGTAAATGCTGTGGAATGAAGAAGGTAGAGCGAAAACGGATTAGTAATAATATCTTAACATAGCGAAGCACAGCGAATTATGTGGAAATGTCCCTGTTTACGATCTAACGATGTCCAATAATATGATGTTCCAAAGTATATCGATTCCATCTTTCGTCAAAAATTGAAGAATATTTAAGTATGTAGCAATTCAAATATTTTGGTAGACATCAATGATCTCGAAAAGTAGAGTAACCGTCTTGATAATATCCGCCTCTTTGTTAATCATTTTGTCAGTTATCCTATCGTTCGCGCTTAACCCTCCGGAATCAATGAGCCTTTCGATGGGACCCGTCTACTCCACTCCCATCTCAAAGGTCAAGAAGGACCTATTGGACAGCTTCATGAATGTCACATTAGAGAAATTAAAGGAAGACAGGGAATATAGTTTAAAGTATCTGAATTTCACGCGATGGTTAGGTGAAACATACGGCCTCGCTTACGATGAACTTTTCTGGACCAGAGAAGAGCTTGTCAAGATAATGGAGAAGGCCAAGCAATTAGACGAGGAGGCCGCCGACTGGCTCAAACAGGTGAACGCAACTCTCATCGTGGCCTTTAGCCTGCCGCCGGATACTAACCTGTCATATGCTAATATGATGGCGGATCTCATCTCCAAATATGCCCCAAACTTCAAGGCGGTCAAGGTGCAGGTCCTCTATAGCATAGACAGGTACAAGGTGAAGTACAAGGAAGGGTCCATGGATCTGCACCTGAGCATCATCAGGGCGTTCCTCCAGAGGAACCTCAGTATTAGAGTAAAGACCATTGAGCCATACGGAATAGGAAGCGTGGAAATCACGCCAGCAGATCTGGACAAGCTCACACCACAATATCTGGAAAAGGCATTGGATGCGACCGAGGAAGCGGCAAAGGGCGGGAAACCTAAAGCTTACCGACTATAAGTCAGCTTGGGAATGTGGACAATGGTATCAGGGACCTGTAACGGTCTATAACGCGAATTTTCACTGGAAGTGGTGGTTCTGGCATTTCTGCGGAGATTGGGGTGAATCAGGCTGTAAGATGTACGCACGTGAGGAGATCGAGGGGTGTGACATTCATTACATTCGCCGGATGCATTTTCTTATGGAAGGAGATTATATCTTCGGCCTTATAGACTCTCCGGGGTGCGAATACGCAAGTAACTGTGGAGGAACCTGCGGGTCAGCTAATACTAAATTTCATGGTTTTTACTCCGTTACACACGCGAAAATGAGCCCCTACATAAGGTTTTACTCTTTATTATGATAGCTGATTATAAACTGACCTATCACAGCACATTTAATGAACTATATACGTTGCTGTGATGCTCCATGACTTATGCTATTGCTATTTTTATTAAGTGGGGAGTGGTTACCCCCACTTAAGAGGTTCAGCCACCCAGGCTTGTCAAGTAAATTTGATACTATACCTCCTATCCCTTCCGATTAATTCTTCTCTTATCTTCAATAATTAATAATTTCCTCTTTCTTTTTAGTACGAGCAACGAACTTTTAATCGAACAACAGGGACAGCTGGGCGCAAAAGGAAGGGTCAATATACAACAAGGAGAAAAGGTTAGAGATCCCTTTAGATACATTTGTATATTTGATGCCAGTGTAGATACTAGGAAAAATGGAAAAATGAAAGGGGAAGAGAGCATATGTCCTCCCTCACAAATAGACTTAAGTTAATAGAGCGAAAATTGAAGAGGAGAGGTATAGTAGCGATTATACTCTTCGGTTCCTCGCTAAAAGGAAGAATTCATCCACTTAGCGATGTGGACATCGCTGTTCTCTTCAAAGATGAACCGCTAGAGCGTGATATCGAATGGCTATATCTGGAGCTTCAAAGATATCTCAGGAGAGAAGTAGATCTCATCATCCTCAATAAGGCTCCTCCCAGAATAAGATTTTCTGCCTTGAAAGGTGAACTGCTTTACGTTGGAGACGAGAGAGAACTAATCCACTTCATGACTAAGGTTTACGACGAGTGGGCTGATTTGGAGTATCTCAGGAGAGTGATCTGGAATTACACGGAGAGGTGGCTGACCGTTGGAGGTTGACATGGAAGCGGTCAAGTCCAGAATAGAGCTACTGAGGGGATATTTATCCTCCTTAGAGGAACTGAAATCGAACGAGGAAGAATTTTACAAATCCTTGGTATACCGAATGGCGGTGGAAAGGCTTTTGCATCTGTCTATTGAATGTCTTTTAGACATACCGCAGCACATAGCTGCGGCTAAGGGACATAGGCCTCCTGAGAGTTATGCTGATACCATCACAGTGCTCGAGGAAGCCGGACTTGTACCTCCTGAGAAAGCAGACAATTATAGGAGAATTGCTAGGTTCCGAGATGTCCTAGTTCACGCGTACGTATCAATAGACCCAGATAGAGTTTTTGAGGTTTGGATGAGAGAGTTGGAGGATCTCAGGGAAATGGCGAGGGACCTCATGAACGCCGCTACTGATCCCTAGTGCATCGTGTTCCTCATGGGGAACCACTTTTACTGAGAGTAGAGGTTATGATCGATGTCTTGGGAAGATGCCGTGGAGTACTTTCCCTACAAGCCCCGTAGATTTCAGAGGGAAGCCATAGCCTCCATAAGATCCACCGTGGAGGAAGGCAGGAGGTTCTGCCTCCATGCCCCAACTGGATTTGGGAAGACACCAGTGGTCCTCGCGGCATTGCTTCCGATAATAGAGGAGATGGATGGAGCCATTATATGGGCTGTCAGGACTGGGAACGAGACAGACAGACCTATAGAGGAGCTGAAACTGATTAGCAGGAGGAAGTCCGTTTTCGGCCTATCCTTCAGGGGTAAAAGGGACATGTGTCCCCTCGCTAGGGATCTAGGAGTCACCAGCTACGAGGGAGTAGGGACCCTCTGCAGGATGAGGAGGGACAAGTGCCCCTACCACAGGAACCTGAAGAGGTTGAAGGGCGAGGAAGTAGCCCCCCCTCCTAAGCCCCTCACGTTCTCTGAGACTTTCGAGCTCGCAAGGGAGATGAAGGTATGCCCTTACTTCCTCCAGATTGCCTTTCTAGAGTACTCCCACGTGATCTCACTCAGCTACAACTACGTCCTCTCTCCCTTGGGATGGGTCATCAGGCATAAGGTACCCTTCAGGGAGTCCGTACTCGTCGTCGATGAGGCCCATAACATAGAGAGGGCCGCAATGGAGTTGAATAGCAAGAGTGTGACCTCGACAACCGTGGAGAGGTCCCTGAGGGAGGTTGAGAGGCACGATCCGGATGACGAGACCGGTTTAAGAGAGAAGCTCTCCTCAACCCTCACATTCATGTCCCAAGTAGCGGTCTCGGAGGACGGAGTGTTCGACCTGGATTCCTTCCTCGGGGAGACGGGTCTGGGTCCGGACGACATAAAGGCCATGTACGCGATAGCGGAGGAGGTGTATCGGGACCAGATGAGGAGGGGCAAGGAACCGCGCTCCTACCTCAACTCCATGGCGGAGTTCCTCATCGTGGCCTTGGAGAAGAGCGGGCAGGAGGGGGTGGCCTACCTCTACTCCAAGGAGAGGTCGGGTATCAAGCTGGAGGTGTGGGACATGAGGACCAAGGAGTCCTTGGCCCCGGTATGGGACGACTTCTACAGCGTCGTCTTCATGTCAGGCACGCTTGAGCCAATAGACGCATTCGCCGAAACCGCGGGCGTCGAGGATTGCGCCAGGATGAGCATACCCTCGATGGCCGATCCCGAGAAAGTGAGGAGCCTTATAGTGAGCGGAGTAAGCACCAAGGGAGAGGAACTCTCGGCTGAGATGGTCAGGAGATATCTAAGAGTTGTGGACGCGTTTCTATCGCTCCCAGGAAACTTAGCTATATTCACGGCCAGCTACAGGATTCAAGAGGAGGTACTCCCCGGAATAAAGGAGCTCGCAGAGGACCACGGGAGGCACATGTTCGTAGAGAGGAGAGATATGCCCGGTGATGAGGCGAGCTGGATACTCAGGGAGTTCAAGTCCCTACCTAAACTAGGGAAGGAAGGCCTTCTGGTGGCGCCTGCCGGGGGTAGATTCGCGGAGGGAGCCGATTTCCCCGGAGAGGAGTTGGAGGGGGTGATGCTCTTGGGAATACCATTCGATCGCCTCACCACAAAGACCAGACTCTTCATCGAGTACAATCAGAGGATCTACGGGAAGAAGAGAGGAAGATACCTGTCATACGTGGTTCCAGCCCTCAGAAGAGCTTCCCAAGCGTTGGGAAGGGTCATCAGATCGGAAGAGGACGAAGGAGTCTTCGTTCTGGCGGATGAAAGATATATGAGGCGCACTTACTTCAAACTACTCCCGGACTTCGTCAAACAAAATGTGAGCTTGGCCAGGTGGGATGAGATAAAACCCCCATACTGAGGTCGAACATGGAAACTCTAGGGAAGGATCGATCGTGGTCCTCTCCCATCCTGAGACTGCTTGTATTATCTGGATCGAACTCAAAAGTTATTATTGCGGGCAGCCGTAACCTTGGATGCTCGGAACCATCATTAACACGGTCACTGTGCTGGTTGGATCGTCTGCTGGTCTCCTCCTAGGTAAGAGGATGGGAGATTCGGGGAAGGAGACGGTATTTCAGGTCGTAGGTCTTTTCACGTTCTATCTAGGGACAAGCATGGCGCTGGAAACGAGGAACCCCATTGGTCTGATCTTGGGGCTGCTTACAGGAACTCTGCTCGGTGAGAGTCTCGAACTGGAGGAGATCTTGGAGGGTGCGGCGGAGCGCCTGAGACAAAGGATAGGAGTAGACTCAAACTTCGTGGAAGGACTCATGACAGCTTTCCTCACGTTTTGCGTAGGTCCCATGACTATTATCGGCTCCATAAGGGATGGAATGGGCGATCCATCCATAATAATGGCCAAATCCGTGATGGACGGCTTCGCCTCCATGGCCTACGCGACAGCCCTCGGTCCTGGTGTAGTGTTCTCCTCCATCCCGCTCTTCCTGTTCCAAGGATCGCTGTCCATTGTGGGCTCTCTAATAGGTGCTTCCCTCCCAGAAGCGGCCATAGGTGACCTCACCGGAGCCGGTGGGGTGATATTACTGGGATTGGCGCTCAACCTCCTCAAGGTCAGGAGGATAAAGGTGGGAAACATGCTCCCCAGTCTTCTAATGGCTCCACTGATCTCCATCCTCTGGTCCGGCCTTCCCATTCCTACTCCCTAATTCTCGCCCTCCTATTCGTGATCCTCCTCTTAATGACTCTTCCCAAGGCGAACCATGCCTCTTCTATCTCCTCACAGCTCTCACATACGGCCGCCATAGCCGGACCTGTACCGGACAGGCCCGCTCCCAATGCTCCGAGTCTCACCGCCTCCAGAGCTGGAGAAGGGTCATAACCTAATAGTAGTGAGTAAAGTAAGCCGTTCAGCGTCATGGCATCCCATATCCTTCTCGGGAGAAGAGAGAATATGGAATCAACAGTCCCAGCGTAGGATCTCAGGAGATCCCCATCGACCTCGATAGTGGACTTTGGAGCGTGACTCTCGGGCAGGAGCACTAGAACCTCCATCTCTTTTATAGGAGCCCTCATGAGCAGCTCATCCCTCGAGTTATCGGTCATAACGAAGCCTCCCAGCATGGAAGCGGCCGCGTCATCTAGAGCACCGGTGATGGTAACTCCCGCCGACCTGGCAGCTTTAACTGAAATTTTCAAGGCCTCAAAGAGGTCCCTCCTGCCGTGAAGAGCCATAATTGAGAGTACAACAGCGTTAGCCACGGCACTACTGCTCTTCAAACCCCAGCCCGCTGGGATCTCCGAGTCCACCCGAACCCTTACCCCATCACCACCCACCTCTTTCAGGGCTAGGAGGGCCGCCTCTCTGACCAGAGGGTCCCCAGGTTCCACCTCCAATTCGTTGGAAGGTTCGGCTCGAGCCCTCACTTCGAAATCAATCGAGATAGCTGCCCCCTTCCAGCTGGCTATCGCATTAACGACGGTTATAGCTCCATTCACCCGAACCTCAACCATTTCCACCACCTAGGAGAGACTCAGCCACCTCCATCATCAGATTCTCATCTGGATCGATGCCGAACCATATCCTCTCAGCCTCGGCCGCCTGTCTCACGAGCATGGGGAGACCACCGACAGCCTTGCAACCCCTCCTCTTGGCCTCCCTCACAAGTACAGTCTCAGGAGGATTGTACACGAGATCGAACACGTAACAACCCGGCTTCAAGTAGTCGGGATCCAATGGAATCCCCTCACCTAGCGTGCCTAGAGGAGTGGCGTTGATCAGGAGGTCAGCTTTTTCAGCGACTCGAGATCTCTCTTCCCATTCCACGGTCACCGCATCGAACCCAAGCTTATCGCATAGAGGGAGGACCCTCTTCACCCGCTCTATCCTCCTAGAGGTTACGTAGACCCTTTCAACCCTTCCAGAAAGCCCCACGAGGACGGAACGGGCAGCGCCACCGGCACCTAGAAGCAGCGCGTTCTCAATGCTGCGTATCCCTAGAATTTCTAGGCTATAGAGGACGCCGCTGACATCCGTGTTATAGCCCAATGCCTTCTCCTCGAATCTTATCGTGTTCACAGCACCTACTAGTTTGGCCTCATCGCTCAACCAGTCAACGGAGTCGTGAGCCATCTCCTTATACGGGATCGTCACATTACAGCCAACGGTCCCCAGAGCCCTCAACCCATCCAAGGCCTTAGGGAAATCGAGCACATCGAAGGCCAAGTAGATGGCATTTATCCCCATCCTCTCATAGGAGGCGTTGTGGATGGCCGGTGAGATCGAGTGGTGCACCGGATGCCCGAGAAGGCATGTGAGCCTCGTACTCGAGTCTATCCTCATCCCATCATAGAATCCGTCCCTCCTTTTAAGGGATGAGTGCGTCGCCGCCAGCAGATGAGAAGACTTAATTCCTCAACTCACTCACTGGCTGGGTGTCTATGAGGACCTCCCATGTGGGCAGCTACCCCTTGGACCACTCCCCGGATAATCTGAGAAGGGCGTTCCTCGACACGGTAGATGCAGGAATTACTGTCCCACCAGTTCCCCAGCTCAGACCCTTCACGGACATGTACTTGGAACCTTTGGCGGAGATGGGTCAACTCGAGCCCATAGGGGGCGGCAAGTATAGGCCCATCGACCTTCACGGCGAGCCTGAACTACCCAAGTTGGATGAGGTAGAATGGTTCCTCGAACTTGCCAACGAGATGAACTTCGACTTGTCCACAGTCAGGCTCCCCCTAACGGGCCCCTTCACACTGGCGAGCAGGGTAGAGGTAGGGGATGGCGGGGTCTTTAACTCACTCTTGGCGGACAAGAAAGCTCTATTCGACTTCTTCGTCCCCTACGTGTCAAAGATAGCCGAGAGAATGGATTCCGTTGGGTTCGGATACATCTTCGTCGATGAGCCGGTCATAGGGCTCTTGGTGGGGAGGAGGATCCTCTTCGATTACAGGGAGGAGGACATAATAGAATCATATGAGCGGGTCTTCTCCAGCGTAAAGGCCGAGAAAGGCACCCATATATGCGGGAAATTATCTCCCAAGCTCTCGGAATTGCTGATGAAGGTTCCCGTGAGGTATCTGAGCCACGAGTTCTTCGACTCCAGATCTAATCTCGAGAGGTTCTCCCGACAGAAGCTGGAGGATGCTGACAAGGTTATCTCCCCCGGTGTGGTGAGCGCGCAGAGCATGGAGGTGGAGGGGAGAGAGGTGGTAAGCGGTCTCCTCAAGGAGTTGATGGAGAGGTTCGGGGCTGAGAGAATAGACTTGATCAGCGGGGATTGTGGGTTCGGTGGATTGAAGGCCGCTGGACCCCGAGCGTATGAAGTGGCCATAAGTAAGCTCAGAGTAATAGTGGAGGTGGTCACATCCCTACAGAGCGAGTGCGGGTGAAGATTCTACCCGCTGGCGTGGAGGTCGAGGCGGACAAGGGCGAGCTACTATCCAATATACTCAGCAGAACCGTATCATTCCCCCTGCCGTGTGGAGGCGCTGGGTACTGCGGAGGATGCGCCGTGAGAGTGCTCGAGGGAAAGGTGACCCCTCCTACTAGGGAAGAGCGACTGACCGGTGTGATAGAGAGGGGGATGAGGCTAGCTTGCAGGACTAAAGTGATGGGGAGTGTAGTTGTCGAGGTCCCCAGAATAGCCCCCGTGGCCACAGTCTCGGGAATGATGCCCCGATTCGAGCTGAGCCCTCTGATCAGGAAATCCGGACTTGGAGATATGGCCCTCCCCAGGTCTCTCCCTCAACCCTCATTCAGCTTCAAAGGAATCGCCTTCCGCTCCGGAGGGGGAGAAATCGGACTTGCGGTGGATCTTGGGACTACCAACATATCCGGATCGCTGCTCGACCTGAGGAACGGGAGACCTCTGATTGAGGGTTTCGTGAGGAACCCCCAAGTGTCGAGGGGAGCTGATGTGATCACTAGGATGGAGAAGGCCTTGGAAGGTGAGAGGGAGGCGTTGAGGAACATGGCGATTCAAGGCATAGAGGATCTGTCCTCGAAACTCTGCAAAGCTGTAGATGTCAGGGAGGAGGATGTATCCATAGTCTCGGTAGTCGGAAACTCGGTGATGCATGCTCTCCTTCTTGGATTGCCCGTCGATTCCCTATCTGCAGCGCCGTTCGAGCCCCCCCTCAAGATGTGGGTCTCAGGGCCAGCGGATGAGGCCGGATTTGAGAGGCTCTCCGAGAGCTGGCTCTTGGTTCCCCCGCCCTTGGCAGGCTTCGTTGGCTCCGACGCCTTATCCGACCTTGTAGTTGCGGAGATGCTTGAGCTGGAGAGGCCCTACCTCCTGATCGACTTGGGAACGAACACGGAGGTGATGCTGGTGACGGACGATGTGCTGGCGACCAGCGCACCAGCAGGCTCTGCCTTTGAATCTAACGTTCCGTCGGGGGTGGGTGGCGTTCGGGGGACAATAAACAGGGTGAGAATCACCGAGGAGGGAATCGAGGTGGAGGTAGAGGGTAGACCCGTGGGCCTGAGCGGCTCAGGACTCATCTCAGCCGTGGCTGAGATGCTGAGATGGGATCTTCTCTCAGAGAACGGGAGGATGTCTAGGGAGCTTGAGGGGAAGCTCAGGCTAGTGGACTCCCCGAGGATAGAGGTGACGCAGAGGGATGTGAGAGAGGTCCAGAAGGCGGTGGCTGCGGTGTACTCGGCTTGGAGGATCCTCATGCGGAGGAAAGGCTTGAGCCATGAGGACTTAAAAGGGGTCTACCTCGCCGGTACCTTCGGGAGTCACGTGGATCCGTCGGATGCCATCGAGATAGGCCTCATCCCACCAGTTGATCCGGAAACGGTAGTCTCCCTAGGTAACACAGCGTTATCAGGGGCTAAACTCTTAATACTGAGTGAGGATGCGTTCACCAAGTTCAACGAGCTGTACTCCATGGTCACTTATGTGGATCTGGCCAGAGACCCTGAATTTAGTGAAGCCTTCATAGAGGGAACGTACCTGAGGGGGCCCCCTCCTGATCCTTCATCCGGCAACCTTTAATAGTTCCGGGGCGGAACTAAGTTCCGGGGCGGAACTAATGCTATTCGACCTGAGGCCCAAGAAATCTAGGAAAGACCTCTTCGACAGGGAATGGGAGCTAGAGGAGCTGGAAAGGGCCTCTGGCAGATATCCTCTCATCCTACTACTGGGTATTAGGAGGATAGGTAAGACCAGCGTGGCTTGGTGCTTCTTAGAGGGGAAGAGGGGATTCTTAGTTGACATGAGAGGTGTCATCCGGCGGGCTGATCTCTACGAGAGGGTGGCTAGGGGACTTGAGGAATCATTAAGCAAGATGAGAAGGTTCCTGAGGGGTATAAGGGGCATTAAGATAGCAGGCGCTGAGGTTGAGATCCAGTGGAGAGGAATGGATTCCCTGAGCCTCGCAGGTCTTCTGACAGAATTGAACAAGCTGGACGAGTTCGTTGTGATCTTGGACGAGGTCCAGCATCTGAGGCAACCCCTCATGTCCGAGGTGAGGGAGATGATAGCCTACGCCTACGACAATCTGGACAATGTGACCCTCATCCTCACGGGCTCGGAGATAGGCATGCTCAGAAGGTTCCTCAGACTCGAAGATCCATCTTCCCCCCTCTATGGGAGGTACGCATATGAGGTCGAGGTGAGAAGGTTCACCAAGGAGCAATCTAAGGAGTTCTTGGTGAGGGGATTCAGAGAAGTAGGAATGGAACCGCCGATGGAGGAAGTGGAGAAGGCCGTGGAATTCTTCGACGGGATAGTGGGGTGGCTCGTCATTTTCGGTAAATCCTACTCAGAGGGTAAAGGGGGCTTCGAGGCCATAGCGGAGATGGCCATTGGGATGGCCATCACCGAATTGATGAAACTCGATCCTAGGGAGAAACTCGTCCTCAAGGCCGTTGCCAGGGGGGCGAGGAGCTGGAGCCAAGTAAGAGAGCTGATAGAGGAGAAGGAAGGAGCCGTAATACCTAAATCCTCCCTGTCCAGAACAATCAAGAGGCTGGAGAGGCTAAGCCTCATCAAGGACTATGAGTTCTTGGATCCCGTTTACGAGAAGGCTGCACTGAGACTGTAGCTCCTACTCCATGATGTGCGGAGCGAATCGCACTTTAACTTAAATTAGTTGGATAGCCCCCTAGAGCAATGCCAGCGAGCTCCAAGGAGTTCTTCCTATTGGCTGATGGTTCTCCGGATGACGTGATCAGGAAAGCTAGTGAGATGGGCTTTAAGATAGTTGCTCTATCCTCGGGAGCTAAGGAGAAGGTCAAAGACCTCGTGGATCCGGCGCACATCGTGAGAGTTGAGGAGTGGCCCTCTAAGGGAGAGATCACCCTAGTGAGGATAAAGGGGCCCGAAGACATGTCGGTGGTCGAGGAGACAGCCTCTACAGGCAAGGTGCTTATAGATAGCGAGGGGTGGAAGATAATCCCCCTAGAGAACCTGATAGCTAGTCTGGGGGGAGGCGACAGGATATACGCGATTGCTGAAACATTGGATGAGGCTAGATCCCTGCTGGGAGTGCTGGAAGTGGGAATAAAAGGCGTTGTGATGCCGCTGAAGGATCCCAGCGAGTTGAAAGACGTAAGGAGAATGTTGGAGGAAGCCTCTCCCCTTCAACTGGTCGTGGCCGAGGTCACAGAGGTCAAAGAGGTCGGGATGGGAGATAGAGTTTGCGTGGATACCACATCAATCCTCTCCAAGGGCGAAGGGATGCTTGTAGGGGGGTCAGCCTCCTTCTTCCTGCTGGTCCACAGTGAGAACGTAGAATCCCCGTTCACCTCACCTAGAGAATTCAGGGTGAACGCGGGAGCGGTCTCCAACTACATCTTGGTGCCCGGCGGTAGGACCAAGTACCTGTCGGAGGTCAAGTCCGGGACTGAAGTGCTTGCCGTCACGAAGGACGGTAAGAGGAGGGCGGTGAGCGTCGGAAGGGCCAAGGTGGAGAGGAGGCCCTTGGTGCTGGTGCGAGCTAGGTCTCAGGATGCCGAGGGATGGGCAGTGCTGCAGCTTGCTGAAACGGTACCCCTCATGAAACCTGACGGGACCCCCATACCGGTCAGTGAGGTGAAGCCAGGGGATCAGGTCTTAGCGTACGTGGAGGAGAAGAAGGCGAGGCACTTTGGGATGGCAGTGAACGAGTTCATAGAAGAGAGGTAAAGAGAAACGAGGGGGCTTAAGAGGAGCTGACTAGATTAACACCGCTCAGGGCTCTATCCCGAACTTAGGAGCTATTTCCTGTCTGAAGTAGTCTATCGCGAAGACAACCGAGTTGAACTCGCTGGCGAAAATTTCTTTGTTCATTCCCGAGACAGGAATGGTCTTGCTGGATCCCAAGTTGCCCTCCTCATCCACATCGTACCTTACTTCCGCTAGCGTATAGTGGGCGTTGAGCAGGGCCCTGTAGAACTCCGCGCTTTCCGGTACCTTCTCACTCTCCAGTATGGTGGTCCTTATAGCCACCCAGTCGTCACCTACGAGGACGAACACCCAGTACTCACCGTCCCCGACCTTCCAGAGGGAGGCTATGACACCCTCCTCCTTCTGATACTTCACACTCATTCCGTTGAGGAATTCCTCTATCTGGGATTCCACTTCTACAGACAGAAGATCACCACTATGACCCACAGTGAGCAATAATAAGTATGCCTATACTGTCGGGGCGATAGAGATGCTCGTGGCAGTGGGCTCGACCAATCCCGTGAAGATCGAAGCAGTTAGGAGGGCCTTCTCCTCGGTTTGGGAGGTCGAAGTGAGGGGCGTTGAAGTGAACAGCGGTGTCTCTCCAGAGCCAGTCGGTCAGGAGGCCATTATAGGTGCTATGAACAGAGCTAGAAAAGCGATGGCCACTCTGAACGCGGATTTCGGCGTGGGCATAGAGGGGGGCGTCTTTCACTTGGGTGGCTGGTACTACTGCGCCGGCTTCGTCTGGGTGGAGAGGAAGGATGGCGTTTACGGCACGGGCACCAGCGGGTGGTTCGAATGCCCAAAGAGTTTCACAGCTAGCTTGCTCACCGGAGTGGAGCTCGGGGACCTCATGGCAAGGATAAGCGGGAAGGCCGAGATAAAGAGGGAGGAGGGGGCGATAGGCTACTTCACCAAGGGCGTGGTGAGCAGGACCGACCTGTACACACACGGCGTGCTTATGGCCCTAGCCAAGTTCATCGCAGGTGACAGGTGGCCGGGATGATAGCATGATGATCGTGGCTCTCTTAGGAGGTAGGAGGGATCTACTCTATAAACCGCTGGTCAACATGCTGGCCAGCTCCGGATACAGGGTCGCTGCGGCCGTTCAGCTGAGGAAGGTCGGACTCGCCAAGGACATGAGGGAGCTGGCTGAAGCAGGAGCCGGTCTGATAGTGGCACATTCAACCAACAGGGTGGTCCTATCGACGACGTACGTGCCAGACGCCTTGGATGAGATCAGCAAGATGGTGGGCTGCCTTGCACCTGTGGGTCCCGATGCCCTCATCCTACTCGGATTCCAGAAGTTGGTGCGAGACGATGAGAGGGTTCTAAAAGCCTTAGCTGTTTGGAGCGCCAAGGAAGCCGAGTCCCTACTTGCCGAGATCGCCCCTCCAGTAGTAGGAGTGTACTCCGAGAGAAGGGACTATCTTGGGGGGTACTCCACACCGGATGAGCTGGCAAATGCTATAGTAGATGAGGGGATGAAAAGAAGACTAATCCAACCGAGAGTCAGGAAGGCCTGAGCACTGATCAGGGGACCTTCCTGATGAGGAGGACTCATCTAGTCTTCGCAGCGTTCGTCCTCTACTGGATCTCCCTGCTACTCAGGTGGAGGTTGGATTCGATCTTATCCTCTGTATGTCTGATAGCATTTCTTTTCCCAAATCTTGATTATTATCTGAGGAGCCTTCCCCTAGTTGAGCACAGGAAGACCCTCCACAACGTCTAGGTCCTATCGATCACGACGTACATGCTCCATCTGTATAGGCTCCCAGCTCCTTGATGATTGCGCGCTGCTTTATAATTCACTGACAAACCTCCTCGCCAGCTCCGGGTATAGGGTTACCACTGCTATCCAGCTGAGAAAAGTAAGCATGATAGAGGAAATGATAGAGCTGGTCGAGGCCGGAGCAGGACTGATCATGGCCCATTCCATCAACAAAACTCCACTCTCCACTACCTACATTCCGAACACTTTGGAAGAAGTAAAAAGGATCATAAGCTGCTTAACTCCTGTTGATCCCGATGCCTTAATCCTGCTGGGATTTCATAAACTCGTAAATGGAGAGGAGAAGTACTCAAGGCGCTCGCCGTGTGGAGCTTGAATGAGGCGAAATCGCTCCCATAAGAGCTCTCCTCTCCCATTATGGGGGTGTACTCAGACAGGAGGGATTATGAGAGGGGTACAAGTCTCCTGAGGAACTCGCGAGGGCTATCGTCTAGGAGGGGATGATACTTCCTAGGATCCTCAGATTCAGATCCTAACACCGGCAAAGTGGAGGCGTAGGGTATCATCTCTTATTCGCAGACTTTTCATGTAAGTTGTCGTCATTCGCCTAGGAGCGCCTATCTATTGGGCTCTCTTTTCTTTTATCTTGTTATATTACATCTCCCCAAAACTTACTAGATTACTATCTAGAGAAGTTTGCTTTAATTAAGCATAGAAAGGATATTTAGAGCGTTTGGGCTTCGCTGCTGATCTCTCTTCTTTTAACATATAAGGCTCTGTTATACAGCGAATTACCGAGTACACTGGGCGTCTATTGCTCGATCCCCTCACTAAGTAGAGAGATAAAGGACCCTAAGCTATGGGTTAGTGGATGTGAAATTTCTAATTAGAATTTCTTTACGGAACAAAAACTTTATAAAACATAAAGTAGTTATATTAGACGGTGATAGCGTTGTTACATGAAGGAAACCGTGGAATATCATTTATGTTAGTTGCCTTAATAGCCGTGTTAGTTATAGCTATTCCCTCTGTTACTCAAGTAAAGGCATCGCCGAATAGCTACGATTTTGAACCCGAGACCATCTACTCGTGCTTTACCGATCACAGGCTTTTACCACCTGGAGGGGGAGATGTGGTCAGATATAGGATAGAGTATCCTTACTCAGAACTTGTTAGTGTTAGAGTTATCTACGCATCTCATGATGATTACTATTGGGGATGGCGATGGGATCACCACTATCTTAGGATAGTCATAATAAATTACTCTGAAGCGCTTCCACTATACATAAAATGGAGAATTTGTGTGATATATCACTGAGACTAGATAGGGGATGTTTTCATGAAGAGAAAATTGAGCCTATCAATTATGACTTCCCTTTTAGTGATACTTCTGCTTATTCTTTCACTGCTGAATCCAGCATGGGTATTTGGAAAGGGATACCCATACCTGATATCCACCTATAAGATGAATGACATTGATTCAATCCTCAAAAAGCTCGAAAAATACGGGATACCCTATACAACTCTCTTAAGAGTGAAGGGGTCCCTCCCCAGCGAGGTACTCATGGCCACGGACGAAGGTGCTTTTATTGAATCGCTCCTATCTGGGAGTGGGAATATCCAGTCCAAGGTCGATTTAGAGAATTTCCATCTGGCAGTGGATGTGTTAGGCATGGACAGAGCGACCATGGCTATGCTATTCGGATATAATTACCTGCTCAGCAGCCCACAGGACTGTATAGTATCAAAACCGCTTTTCGAGGCCCTAAAAAAAGCTTATGGGAAGAAGATGGGAGATTGGATAGAGGTCGATGTTTACACGGGAGTATCCCACCTGAATCTCTCATGCAGGATGATAAGCACATTCCCCGAGAAGAATCTCATGCTATCCTATATTGTAGCTATGGATAGGGGATATCTGGAGAGCGCGGTTTATCCACTCAAAGACTCTCATTGGTTTAATCAGTTTGCTGATGAGGTCATTCTAGTCTATGTGGACGGCGTCGACGAGCTAAGAGAGGTAGAAAAGGCAGTAGGATGCAGCGATTGCTTAGTACCGATAGGATGAATGAGACACTCGCCTAAGCCCCCTCTCTTTGTCCATCTTTTGATCATGAAAACTCCTTTGTGGAGCCACCTCGGACCTAGTTTGCTATGCTACACTTAGCGCGATTCCTAAGCTAAACCTTAAGTAGGAGAGGAGATCGAATGGGTGATCCAAATGCTGGAACTCTACTTGGAGGTGACCGAGGTCAGGAAGACTCCCTCTGGGATAGTCCTCTCCCTCAGCAGGCCTAGAGGCGTGGAGGAGGTCCCACCTCCGGAGAGCGAGGAGGAGGCTATGATGTTCCAGGTAGTCAGGGCCATGGAGAAGTACATGAAAATCCCCCTGCCCATGGGCCAAGTGCAGATGCCCACCGTTACAATAACCCTCACGATAGACGAGTACGAGACTCTCGGCAGACCTACCGTAGGAGATATGCTGAAGCTCACCATGAAGAAAGGGGAGGTCAGGACATTCTCCCCGGACAGCGGCATGGAGTACTGATTAAAGGGAACTGTTTTAACGGATCACCGTCCAATCTAATCGATGTCGATAGAGGAAGCTATAACCGTAAGCAAGAAGGGTAAGAGGGAGATTAGGACAATCGTTTCTAGGGGGAGGTTCGCTCTGATAGAGTACAGGGATCCGATAACCAAGGAGAGAACGGAGGACAAGTACAAGCTTGTCCTCTACCACGACGACGGAAGAGTAGATGAGTACTTCATAATCCCAACTAGGACGCCACACCGTCAACTCCTGATAGAGCCCAAGGAGAAGAAGGGTATGAAGCTGAAGGTTTGGAACCCGAAGACGAATCAAATCGAGGACATGTTTCCCGAGTAAAAATAGAGAATTAGGAGGGAGCGAGCACCTCCAGCAGCAACCAAGCAACGTCTATTATATCTCTCATCGTGATCATGCCGATAGGCTTGCCTTCCCCGTCCACCACCGGTAGGTGCTTAATGTCAGCATCTCTCATCTTCTTCATGGCATCGATCACCAGATCGCTGGGCGAGATGGTTATTGGATTCTCGGTCATGAGCATATGAATTGGAAGTCCCTTCCCCACCTTGCCCTCAGCCACGGCGAACCTCAGATCCCTGTCGGTGAATATGCCCACAAGCTTACCGTCCTTATCCACGACCATCACGCTGCTGATCCTGTTGTCGTCCATCACCTTAGCGGCCTGCTCTATAGGGGTTTCCTTATCCACCGTTATGGGAGGGGTGCTCATCACATCCTCCACCCTCAGGGGGAGGTGCCTCTTTCTCCTCAAGAGCGGCAATATCCCACCTCCGCTAGAAATACTCTGTTCATAGCTAAAACCTTTTACAAGCGGGGGGAGCGCTCATGAGATGACCTCTCCCACGTTATCGGGGATCCGGTAACCCCTCAGCTCAGAGGCCGACCTCCTCACATCTCCCGATTTGAGTCTGTGGAGGAACTCCTTTATAGAGGGTTTCTTGAACGATTCTTTCCGTACGACGAAATCGTAACTCTCCCACATGACCCGCAGGAATCCCAAACCGAAAGATTCCGCCACCTCCCTTATGCCGAACCCAACGTCAGCCTCACCCTTGACTATTTTCTTCGCCACTCCCACGTGAGTTCTGACCTGAACATCGTATCCCTTCACTAACTTGGACGGGTCGGTCTCCTCGAGACCCATCCTCCTCATCTCCATTATCAACATTCTATCTGCCAACAACCTAGTGGCTGATCCGGGAGACATGTTGATGTACCTTAACCCCCTCTCTATGATGTCGGATATGCACTCCAGTCCTGCATCCTCCCTGAACATTACCCCTAACTCCCTGTCGTACCCCCTAATTAATGCCACCGTTTTTGACAGCCAGAACCTGCCGATGAACGGTTTGTTGAAGTCGCCGCTTTCGGGGTCGTAAAGGTGAACGGCCGCTATGTCTGCCTCACCCGTGATGAGTTTAGCTATTCCTCCGAGAGAACCGCTCCATGTGAGATCTATTTTATCCCTTAGGGTTTCCACGACCTTCTCCAACAGGGGATCATACCCTCCAGCTAAGGTGGACTCCTTCCTGGGTTCGGTCCTGCCTTCGGTCAGATTCTCCATGTAGAGGTCGAGGAGCTCCTTTCCTACATCTGTCAGGACGGCACCGCCACCCTTCGATCCCCCTCGCCTCACTGATATTAGCTTCTCCCCCAACAGTTCCTCTACCCTATTGATTTTGCTCCAGACCCAAGAATAGGATATACCTTGGGATCTAGCGGCAGCGAGAAGGGATCCCCTCCTCTCGACCTCTTCGAGTATCTTGACGAGTCTCGCATCCAAAATTACATGCCCTCTATATAGCAGCATCACATCTTTGCGAACCCTTATCTCCCTCAGCTTCTTTCTCAGTTCCGTTTCCATCATTATTCGGGACAGCCTACAGGGATTTCTAATAATTCTAGTGGTGAGGATAATGACACGCGTGAAACGCTATTCACGCTACCAATAACCACGGGATCTCTAAGCTAGGGACGACTGCTCCTAGAATTCGTACGTTCGAGTCTATCTAGGAGATCCTCAAACCTCAGCACGGGAGGATCGGCGGGGAAGATCATCCTAGAAACTGAAGGGACCAGTGGAGGCCTTATCCCAATCTCACGAAGCTCTTCCACTCTCACCAGCAGGTCGGAAGCTAAGCCACTCATGACCAGCTCGCCATTCTTCAGAATGTGGACTGTATCGGAGATCTCGGCGGCCATGTCGGAGTTCTGGGAACTGATTACTACGATTCTATTCCTCTCCTTGAAGAGCTTTATAAGCTCGAGGAGATGCTCCGTTCCTTCTGCATCGAGAGAAGACCAAGGTTCATCCAGAAGAAGGACCTCGGGATCGTGGGCGAGGAGCCCCGCTAAGATCACCTTGGCGGCCTGTCCCCTGCTCAATCTCAGTGGAGATTTTGACGCTAGGTCCTCTATCCCGAAGAACCGGAGGGCCTCCTCGACCCTGCTCATCACCTCTCCCTCATCCAATCCAAGCTGCTTAGGCGCCAGAGCGACATCCTCCCATACAGTTGGAGCTAGGAGCTGATCTCTAGGATCTTGAAACAGTATTCCGCAGTGTTTTCTGAACCAATTTCCTAGGGGCTTTCCATAGAAGGTCACCCCCCCTTCGGTTGGAGTCAGGAGGCCAGCCATCAAGAGGAGCAGAGTGGTCTTTCCCGAGCCGTTAGGTCCCAGAACGAATGCTATCTCTCCCGACCTGACCTCTAAGTTCACATCCCTTAGAGCAGGCGTTCCGTCTGGATAGGAGTAGCTGACATTCCTCAGGGAAAGTATCACAGGACCCACCTCGCGCAGGACATGGATATGGAGAGGAGGAATACCGCAATCAAAATGATATCCCTCTTCTCAAGGGAACTATCGGGTATGGAGTTCCATACTCTCGATCTCTTGGCCAGGGAGATGGAGAAAGCTCTCTCCCTCCCGCGGTTGAGCAGTTCAGAGGCCGCGAGTGATATAACCTCGTACCCCATAGAAGGACTCTCGTCGAAGTTCCTGGATCCCTTTGCAATTATCAGCCAACCTACATTCCTCAAATAGTACGAGATCTGCCCGAGCATTATGTCTAAAGATTCGGGGAGCTGGGGAGCTATCAATGCAAGCCCCTCAAGTATGGACTTGATCCCCAAGAGGGTCGCGGAAGCTTCTAGGACTAGGAGGCTGGACAGGACCCTGAGAGGCGTCATTAGGGGATCTAGGGACCCGGACAGGTACACCTTGGGGAGCATTATCACCGAGGTGAAGATCGCCCACATCATCGAGATCTTCAGGAACCTCGTCCACGCGCGGCCAATGAGCCAAAATCCCCATAGGGTGGATACGATGGAGAGGTACGCGAGCTGGATCACATCGGAGGAGAATGAGGGGATAGATGCCAGAAAAACGGTTATGGGGAGGGATAGAATCGGGGAGACGTTTACCTTTCCCCTGAGCAGTTCGAAGGACGTTACCCAGTCTCCCAGTCTCCTCATCAGACCGGTAAAGGTCTTCTCCAACCATGTCAATCTCTTCTACCCCTCAGCAAGGCGGGCAGTAGGAGGACCCCTACACCAACAAACCCCGATATCATGTATCCCATCACATCCGGTACACCAGGTACCGTGTAGTCCGGGAAGATCCCCGTCCAGATAGGTTCACTCTCGCCAAGCCCGATCAGTTCCGCGGCTACATCCAGTGGCTCGTGATATCCTACAATATCTGCCCCGATTACCCCGAAGATGGGGCTCACGAGGACCAATATAAGTATCAAGAGATAGGGTCTGCTCACTTACCGATCACCCTCACCCGGCTGACGATGAACCCAGTGGCCACCCCTTCCACCAGTCCTAGGAGGAGGTGCCAAGTCCCTATAACGGGAACGGTCACGCTCAGCGGATAGCCGAACTGAGGAGAGAGTCCTATCTCCACCCCACAGACTACGGCGGCTGCAGCTATGGCCAGCCAACCTGCGAGGAAACCGGCTAAGAATTTCTTTCCACCCGATATGCGCATCACCATCTTGTAAATGAGGTAGCCTAGGAATACATCCACCACGGCCATGTTGAATGCGTTCGCGCCCAGCGCGGTGATCCCCCCGTCACCCATGAGGATGCACTGGACAAGCAGGTTCATGAACATGGCCAAACATCCACCGAATGGGCCCAATAGAATGCCAGCAAGAGCTCCTCCCACTAGGTGCGCGGAGGTTCCTCCGGGTATCGGCCAGTTCAGCATCTGGGCAGCGAAGATACCTGCTGCCATCACCGATAAGTAGTAGATATCACCTCCCTCCTTGAAATACCTCCTTCCCGAGTACGTGACCACAAGTAGGGAAATGATGTAGAGGGACAGGGCTACTGGGGGGCTCAGGAATCCATCAGGTATGTGCACGGTGCATCCCCTTACAGCTCCGGGGAACACTCATAAGTATTACCAAATGTATGTTATAGTGTTACTTTAAGGTCGAGAGAACTCTTCCCTGAGCCCCCTGAGCAGCTCATCACCACCGTACTTGGCCCATATGAGGCACGTACCCTCCGATGAGACCATGCAGGGACCATAAGGCCTCTCAGGCGTGCATATTTTCTTGAATAGGGGACAATCGGTGGGTTTGGCCATGCCTAGAGTGACCTCAGCACACCTGCACCCGGGTGGGAGGTCCTCCATCCACCTCTCCTCAGATAGCTCTGGTATACCGTACTTGAGTAGAGCATCGTACCTCTTGTAAGCATCCTTCAATTGGAGGCCGCTATCGGGAACAAAGCCTATCCCCCTCCATCCAGCGTCGACCACTTCGCATGTGGATTTCATGACCTCCTTAGCCCTCAAGTTCCCCTCCCACCTAACCACTCTCGAGTACTCGTTGACCAACTCAGCGCGACCTTCCCTTATCTGCCTCAATATCTCCAGTATGGAGAGGAGCACATCCACCGGCTCAAAACCTGACACTACAACTGGAATTCCGTAGTCCTTGGCCACGAACTCCCACTCTGATGCACCAGTTATGGCCGAAACATGCCCGGGAGCTATTATCCCCCTTATAGGCGATTGAGGATAGTTCTCTAGGACGTACTTGGTTATGGGCGGGGTCAGCCTATGGACGATGATGAAGCTCAGGTTATCCGGAACATCTCCCCTATGAATGGGGCCCAACGTAGCAGGAGCTGTGGTCTCGAAGCCGACGGCGAGGAAAATGGATTCCTTACCGTCTCCTGACAGCTTTATGGCATCGGCCACACTGTAAACTATTTTAACGTCAGCTCCTTCTGATTTAGCCTCCTCCAAGTTCTTAGGAGCGCCTTTAGAGCTTCCTGATAACCTGTATACGTCTCCGAATGTGAAAACCCTCACTCCCTCCATGGCAAACTTGACGGCGATTTCCACATAGTATCCCGGTGTGATGCAAACCGGGCATCCGGGGCCAGCGATGAGCTCAACGTTCTGGGGCATCAGGGACCTTATGCCGTAATGGGTGATGGTCCACTCGTGGGTTCCGCAGAAGTCCATTATCTTAACATGATCTTCCAGCTCGCTAGCTATCTTGGCAATCTCACCCACGATCAACCGGGAGATCTTGGGATCCCTATAGGGGCTGGAGATCTCCATCATCCATCACCCAATTGAGTTGCAACCTGGCCCAAGGCGATTCCACCATCGCCTGGAGGTACCTTAGAGTTCAGAACGAGTTGGACGTCCTCCCTACTAAGTGCATCTTCCATACCCTTGATCAGTAAGGTGTTGACAGCCGCCCCTCCGGATACCATCACCATCCCGGAATCCGTCCTATTCAGAGCTCTAAGGGCAACCTCACCCAAGGCCTTTCCAAGCAGGTAAATTGATGTGTACGCCAGATCCCTCCTGCTTCCATCCTCGTTGTAGAGGATCCGCTTCAGGAGCTCGCTGGTGTCCACTACACCTCCCTCCACGGGAATATCCAAGTCCTGAACGAGAGATCCCTTTTCAGCGAAGGCCTCGAGTTTCATTGCTGGCTCTCCCTCATAAGTCCTCTCGAAGCAAACTCCAAGCAGAGCCGACACGGAATCCAAGACCCTCCCGACGCTTGATATTAGAGGAGCCCTAGAACACTGCCTCAGAGCCAGTTCTCCCTCCACCTCTCCACCAGGAAGCTTATCCATCAAGTGTCTTTCTCTCAGGACCTCCCGTATCTCTGACTCAGAGAGGAACGTGCTCAACATTCCTATCAGCATCCTGACCGGGTACTTGGAAGCCCTGTCTCCTCCGGGCATGGGCTGGGGTCTGAGATGTCCGATCCTCCTATATCCTTCATAACTCGCAACGAGAACCTCTCCTCCCCAAAGCGTACCGTCATCTCCGTAACCTAGCCCATCGATCGCTATCCCTACGACCTCCTCTCCGGGTCTGACCCTCATCTCGGACATCACAGAGGTTATATGAGCATGGTGGTGCTGTACAAGCTTGAGTTCGGATCCGTGGAGATCAGCCCATCTCTCAGCCAACTTTCTCGTGGTGTAGCTGGGGTGCATGTCCGCTACCAGTATCGCCTCCTCCGGGTCTATCCCGTAAATTCCCGTGAAGAACCTGAGCATCCTCTCGAGAAACTCTAGGTTCTCCAATTCATCCGTATCTCCTATGTACTGGGTGAGCACGACTTTATCGGAGAATCCCACGGCGCCGCTGGTCTGCAATTCAGCACCGAACGCTATGACAGGCCGTTCCAGCTGAGAGGGAAGCCTTATCCAGGCGGGAGCGTATCCCCTTCCCCTCCTCAGCATGGTTACCCTTCCGGCCGTGAACCTGACGACGCTATCGTCCACCCTGTTAACTATGCGCCTGTCGTGATGCAGGAAGTAATCAGCAATGCCCCTCAACCGCTTCCTAGCGCATTCGATTGTGGTGCACATCGGTTTATTGTGCTCGTTTCCGCTCGTCATAATCAAGATCTTGTCTCTCGTATTATTGAGCAGCATATGGTGTAAAGGTGTGTAGGGAAGCATCACACCTACAGTTCCCAGTCCGGGAGCCACCTGTCCTGAGATGAGACTCCCTTTTTTCTTGGGAACAAGTAAGATTGGCCTCTCTGGGCTTGTAAGGATGATCTCAGCGATCCGATCTAGGTAGAAGTGTGAGCGAGCGACATTCAAGTCTAGAGCCATGAGGGCGAAGGGCTTCTCCCTCCGCCTCTTCCTCCTCCTGAGTTCCGAAACGGTATCGTCGTCCGTGGCTAGGCAAGCGATGTGATAGCCCCCCAACCCCTTTATCGCAACTATCCCTCCCTCGTCTATGATCCTTGCGACCTCCTCTATGGGATCCTCCACATCTATCCTTCTCCCATCAGCGTCCTCAAGCCAGAGGCTTGGACCGCATCGCGGGCACGAGATTCCCTGAGCGTGGAACCTTCTCGGGTTGGAAGGATCCTCGTACTCTCCCCTACAATCATTGCATAGCGGGAAATCGACCATTGCAGTGTTCTGTCTATCGTAGGGTACGTCCATCATCATGGAGAACCTAGGGCCGCACCAGGCGCAGCTGTTGAAGGCGTACCTGTAGTGCCTATCCGTTGGATCATATACTTCCTCAAGGCAATGGTCACAAACAGCTATGTCTGGAGGGATCATCGAGTAAACATGCTTCTCCTCACCACTCGGAAGTATGCGGAAATCCGAGTAGCCAGCGGGAGGGACCGCTCTGAACTCTAACTCCTCTATCTTGGCGGGAGGCGGTTTCTCAACGAATATAAGCTTGAGAAAGTCAGCAATGCTCTCATAGCTACCCTCAATGAAAATCTCCACCTCGCTCCCACCCATGTTCCTTATATGGCCCTTCAATCCTGTTCTCGTAGCGATCCTGTATATGAAAGGCCTGAAACCGACTCCTTGTACTATGCCACTCACTCTGAGCATCGCAGCAGTCCGTGAACCCCTCGAATGCACCAAGAAAGTAACCCCAGTGGAACCTAATAAGCGGGACGACGGCTTCCTAGCAGGACTATTTTTACAAATATTTGAATTAATAACGGTGAATTACCTTAGTTAATCTTGAAATATGTTGCCGTTATACATTATATTAAATTTTTTGATTTTTTTAATCTTTTAATTTGAACTCCACGTTAAGCATCAAAATAAGTGAATAAAACGTCCTATTCTCCTAATTCGCCTTTTTTATCTTAAAATACAATCATATTTCCAGACTTATGGCTGAACATTTAACAAAATTTATAGGTATACCAGTTCACTACTACAGTGGCGCACATGTACATGTGAGGTGTTTTTGGGATGAAGCGTCGAGAGGGAGGTTCACTAGCTTCTATCTCCCTTACTAGAAGGGACTTTCTGAAACTCTCTGCAGCCGCTTCACTACTTTTAGCAGACTTTCAGAAACTCCAAAAGGCAGCTGCTGAGACGCTTAAACAGGGATCCGTTAATCTTATCTGGTTTGAGTCCCAGGACTGCGCTGGTAACACGATCTCGATGATTGAGGGTAGCGCTCCCGATCTGATACAAGTGCTGGTCGGGGAGAACCCGGCGATAGGACCCGGGAAGGTCAGAGTAGTGTTCCATGAGACCATAATGCCCGAGTGGGGTGAAGCAGCTATAGAATATCTCCACAAGGCAGAAGCCGGGGAGCTCGATCCCTACGTGCTCGTCTTGGAGGGTTCCTTCCCGGATGAGGACGCCGCCGCTAAGACGGGTGGCTGGTGGTTCGTTCTTGGGGAGGAGGACGGGAGACCCATCACGGGGAATGAATGGGTCAGACGCCTCCTCAAGAGGGCTGTGGCCGTGGTCGCAGTAGGCAATTGCGCGTGTTACGGCGGCATCGTCGCCAGTCAGGTGCTGGATAGCACCAGCTATTCCGCCGATGGGTGGAGCCCCACGGGAGCTTTCGGTTTCTTTGATGATCCACTTAAAGGAATAAAGGGCGCTGTGAGCAGGTGGCCAGAAGCTAGGCCATTCTTAAACTTCATAGAGGGAAAGGGCAAGCTTGAGGTATCTCCTACCGGGGAGGCGAGACCTGCCGTTGCCATCCCCGGATGCCCAGCTAATGGCAACGCGATACTCAGGGTGCTGGGACACTTGATCCTCGCGGTTGACGGCCTGCTCCCCTTGCCAGAGCTGGACGAGTACTGGAGGCCCGTTTACATATTTGGGAGGACCACGCACGAGCAATGTCCTAGGGCAGGCTTCTATGCTGCCGGAGACTTCAGGGAGAACCCTGGAGACAACGATTTCAAGTGTCTCTTCCAAGTGGGATGCAAGGGACCGGTGAGCAACTGCCCGTGGAACAGAGTTGGATGGATAGACGGGATCGGTGGCCCTACCAGAACGGGAGGCGTCTGCATTGGATGTACCATGCCAGGGTTCCCAGACAGGTTCGAACCCTTCTACAAACCTCTGCAGGCTCCCTCCATGCCTGACACAGTAACTCTGACCGGCATAACCGCTGGAGCTGCTGCGGTGGGGCTGGCTGCTGGCTACATAATGAGCGAACCGGCTAGGAAGGGTGGAAAGGGGGAGAAAGAGGGGGGAGGTGGTTAGATGGGGGAGAGGACCATATTCATAGACCCCATAACTAGGATTGAGGGTCATCTGGGTTTGAATGCTGTGGTCGATACAGCCACCAAGGTGGTGAAGGAAGCTTGGGCCTTTTCCGCGATGTTCAGGGGGTTCGAGGTCTTCCTCAGGGGCAGGGAGCCGCCAGATGCGGTTCACCTGACCAGCAGGATATGCGGGGTCTGCGCGGCTTCTCACGCCAACGCGTCGGTGAGGGCCAACGACATGGCGCTTGGGGCTGTGCCCAAGCCCTTCGGCGTGGTGATCAGGAACCTCGCTTGGGCTGCCACAGACCACATGTACGACCACCCGACTCACCTGAACATACTGGCTGGTCCCGACTACAGCGGGATGGTAGTTTCCAAGTTGACGCCCTCCGTTTACGAGGAGGCCAAGGCCACGAAGGCCGAGAACTCCGACATACACGGTTTCTCCACTATTGCTGACCTGCTGGATGGCCTGAATCCCCTCCAAGGGAAGATCTACATCCTTGCTTTGAAGATGCAGAGGATAGCCAGGCAAGCTGGAGTCCTATTTTATGGCACCCACCCGCACCCGAGAACCCTCATTCCTGGAGGCATAGGGGCCACTGTAACTACTGAGAACCTGATCGAGTACTCTTACCGCCTTACCAAGCTCACAGCGTGGGTCAAGATGGTCGTTGCGGTCTGGGAGGATATAGCGAACTTCTACAACTCCATAGGGTACGAGAAGCAGGGAATGACCTATGATAAGCCCAACCTCCTCAGCGTCGGAATATTCGAGGATCCAGAGATCTACTCGTCACTTGGAGAGAGCCCGGACGAGATATACGCTAATATAGATGAGGCCGGAAGGAAGAGGTTCATAAAACCGGGTCTCATACTGGACGGAGAGCTAGTCACGGACAAGCTGACCGACATGAACTTGGGCACGATCGAGCTGGTTGATAGGGGCTTCTACAAGGACTGGGACACGACCTTCGTGGACAAGGATCCGATGGGCAATCCAGTCGTCTGGGGCAACGCCGAACTGGCGAAGTACCACCCGTGGAACAAGACCACCATCCCCAACCCGAAGGCTCAGGACTGGCAGTCCAAGTACACTTGGACCGGGACGGTCAGGTTCGTCTGGAGGGGGAATATCTACCCGATAGAGGTCGGTCCCATTGCTAGGATGTGGGCTCACGCCCTCCACAACGGCGGGAAGGTCAAGATAGAACTCCCACGCACGAACGGCGTTCTCGAGCTGCCCTCGGGCACTTGGGATGCTATCACCTTTGAGTGGGACCTTCCGAAGGTCGGTGCCTCCACGACCATAGAGAGGATGAGGGCGAGGGCCTACAACGTCGCCCTCGATGTGGCAGCAGCATGGCACAACCTCTTGATGGGCTTAGAGCTAGCTAAGGCCGGTAAGACAGAGACGTCAAGGCCTTGGAAGAAGCCCTCGTTCTCCGTGGCCTTCGGATTCGACGAGGCACCGAGGGGAAGCGTGAGGCACTGGATGGTCGTGGAGAGCTATAGGATAAAGAACTACCAGATACACGCTCCCACGACGGCGAACCTATCACCCAAGGGCAGGTGGGGCAAGACCGGACCCTACGAGGAGTCGGTGATAGGTACCGCAATAACTGAGGAAGTACCCGAGGACCAGTGGACCGGATTAGACTTGGTCAGGGCCATAAGGAGCTTCGACCCGTGCATAGCGTGCTCAGTGCATGTATTCGTTGGAAACAGGAGAATAGAGAAGCTCATCACCCCCGTGTGCAGTGTATGAGGGGGGTAGGAATGGGACTCTATGAGTTCGCGGTCTACGATATGTTCGTGCCGACCGTAGCTATCTTCGCGTTCGGCATGGTCTACAGACTATCTAGGTACGTGTTCCTATACAAGAGGGCAGCTCAGCCGATGTGGAGGAAGACATCCGTACCTCACAAGATCTATCTGCTCATAGACGCCTTCGTACACGCGATAGTGGCCGCAATAAAGAGATCTAAGGTGACCTTCGTCTCTGGAATCTTCCTCTTACACTTCTTTGGAGTCATTCCAATCCTCTTCCTGCTCTCCCACCATATCGTCTGGTGGTCCTACTACTTCCCGCCGTACAGCATCCTGAGTCCCCTCGCGATACCCACGAGCGCAACCTCCTCGGCCCTGACGCTCACTGCTCCATTCGCGCCTGTGACGGGGATGTCCCATGGCTTCGTCAACACCATTTGGGGCCCGTTGACTGTGGTACTCAACGGGGACGTCTTGGCGATCTTGGCAATTATAGGGACGACCTTCAAGCTGTTGGAGAAGATACCCGAGAAGTTCAAGGAGAAGCTCGCTAGGGTGAGGCTGGGGGACTTCGTCGCCCTCCTGCTCCTGCTTGCCATATTGATAAGTGGGTACATGGCGACCCATCACCTCCCCTCTGGCGATATAGAGACCTACAAGTTCATGCTGGGCCTGCACATCCTCACCGCCGAGATCCTCGTGTTACTACTGCCATTCACAAAGTTCTTCCACTTCGTGTTCAGCTTCTGGTACGGGAAGCTCCACGAGGCCTATGATCTGTGGAGGAGAGGGTTATGATAGAGGGAATTGAGAAGGCCATTGATACTGTGCTCTCCGATCTGGACTCGGTCACGTTACACTTCTTGGAGTCATGTGTCTCCTGCGGCATCTGCGCACCGTTCTGTCCCTACACGATAGCTGGCCCGATTTATGAGCCAGCGGACAAGGCGGAGGAGATGAGGTATATATACAGGAAGAAGATGACGATAGCTGGCAAGGTCCTAGGTCCTCTAGTGGGGGCTAAGTACCCCAAAGACGAGAAGGACTTGGATAGAATGATTAACATGGCCTACAGGTGCGTCAACTGTAGGTACTGCTACCAGACCTGCGCCTTCGGGATATACAGCGGCAAACTGGTCATAATGCTGAGGAGGATCCTTGACAAGGTGGGCAGGACCCCCTCAACCCTCAAGTACCTCCAGTCCATCGAGCTCTCTGATAGCGTACTGATCAATGATAAGGTCAGAGAGAAGTGGGATGGAATATTGAAGGAGGCTAAGGAGGCGATAGGAAAGGATCTGCCCCTCGATAAGCAGGGGGCTGAGATAGTCTATCTCCCGTGGCTCGTGGAGGCTTTACTCACCCCTGAAGTGATAGTTTCCACGATAAAAATCTTGGACATGGTCGGCGAGAACTGGACCATGCCCTCCGAGCCCCTCGGATTCGAACCCCCGATGGGCGTGATCGTAGGGGACAGGGAGTCCGAGAGGAAGGTTTTCAGGAGGATCAACTCCTACATAGCTAAGGTGGGTGGGAAGAAGGCGCTCATATCACATGGTGGGACGCCGTACATGGAAATGAGGTTTGAAATGCCCTTCGTGATGAATGAGAAGCCTTCTTACGATGTGATCCATGTGACCGAGTACCTATCCGACCTGTACGAGAAGGGGAAGATCAGGATAAGAAGGGAGGAGAACGGAAAGGTGACGTGGCACGATCCTTGCAAGCTGGCTAGGGGAAGTGGTGTGGTAGAGCAGCCTAGGATATTGATCAAGGCGTCCACCTCGAACTACGAGGACCTGCCCCGTGGCACGGGAATGTACTCACACTGCTGTGGAGGCGGCACGGGCATCGCCCTCATAACTTGCGATGGTAGGAAGCTGGTGGAAGAGTTCACAGGGGAGAAGATAAAACCGGCTGAATGGGAGGAGAGATTCTGTCCTCCACTTGAGGAGGACTACAAGAAGGCCATAAAGCAGAAGGTAGACGAGATCTCCGAGATAAACGCCAACATCGTGGTTACCGGGTGCTCGACCTGCATATACAACATAAACAAGGGAGCGACCCTTTACGACAGGGACTTCCAGGCCGTTCACATCGTTCAGTACCTCCTAGATAAAATCGAGGTGACCTGACCCCCTTCCCCATTTTTAGTGATCTGTATGGATCTGAAGGGCTTGGCAAGGTTCTTGGGAGGTCTGGTAGGTCAAGTGAACGAGCTGGAAGAATCGGTGAAGCAGGCCCTCATGAGGAGGCTGGAGGTTGATAAGCTCCTCCTCTACAACATGCCAGATGCCGAGAGAGAGGACGTCAACGAATTGGAGGAGGAGGTCAAGAGGGCTTTAGGTGGAGATTCGCTGGAAGAAGCTATAAGAAATGCCTTTAGTGCGGAGAAGAGGCGCAGGATCAGAATGGGCGGGAGGAGGTTAGCGGTCATTTTCTCGGGTAACGAATTTGAGGGCGACAGGTCGATACCCCTGAAGATAATGGAGAGGCTGGAGGTGAGGGGAAATGCCAAGAAATTCGACGCGAGCTCCTATCCTTTAGCCACTATCCAAGAGGTCGTGGAGTTCGATCCTGACGTGGTGGTGATAGTCTCGGTCGAGCGCGGCGAGGGGATGTCGCTCGTGATGGAGCGCATGGAATTGGAGGTCCCAACAGATCGCTTAAAAGCTAGTGATATGATTGCCCCTCCCCTGTTGGGAGTCAACGATCCCGAGTCCCTCGCCTCCGCTCTCATCGCTATGATGGGATCTAGGGAGATCTGGAAGGTCGTGTGCTTATCACCTCACGTGGAGGGTGATGGTGTCTCAGAGGTGAGCAGGAAGTGCTCGGAGGATCTGCAGAGGAGTCTGGAGAAGCTAATAAGGGAGCTAGGATTCTAATCTTGGGAATAGGGAACAGGCTCCTCACCGATGAAGGCGTGGGATCCTGCTTCGCCGAGGCTCTATCTACCTTCGATCTCCCCAAGTGGATAGAGGTGGTCGACGGGGGCTTGGGGGGGCTAAATTTGATAGACTACATGGAGGGGAAGGAGATCCTCTTCTTAGTAGATGCCCTCGACCCACGAGATGGAGAACCGGGTGAGGTGAGGCTCTTCAAAGTGAATCCCAAGGCAGTCGAGCCGACTGAAGCGGTTAGAATGCTGGTTGAGGCTGGGAGCCACGGAGTAGTTCCGGAGCTGCTCGTGGCAGCTGCAGATGCCATGGGCTACCTTCCCGAGGAGTCGTATGTGCTCGGAATAGTACCCTGCCTCATCGATCTGGGGGAGGGGATAACCGTACCAGCGGCCCGAGGTTGTTTAAAAGCCCTCCACATACTCAGGGAAACGCTCCTCGGTAGGGATTTCCATCTCCCGGTTGACGATCACCGTTTTAAGGAAAGGTTAAGGGAGATATGTCCTGAGATCAACTGTTGAGGTGATCGCATGCACGAGTGGTCGCTGGCGGATGCCGTCGTCAGATCGCTCTTGGGATTTATGGCCTCGGAGGGACTGAGCTCGATTAAGGAGGTAGAGGTCACTTGGGGGGAGATATTGGAGCTCGATACCGGTATATTCGAGCAGGCCTTCTACGAGTTATCCAAGGGGACTCCGCTGGAGGGAGCGAAACTGATTCTCATGGAGGAAAAGGCGTACTTCAGGTGCAACTCCTGCGGTGCGGAGTGGGACTTCAAGACCGCTGACGAAATACTCTCGAGGGAGTTCGAGATATTGGAGGAACCGGCAGGTGTGAAGGAAAGCCCGCTTCACTTTCTTCCGGATCTGGCTAGGGCTCTTCTAAAGTGCCCCAAGTGCAGCAGCAGGGATTTCGACCTGATCAGCGGCAAGGACCTTAGGGTGTCCAAGGTGGTGGCATGATGCGGATCCCCGATGTACTACAGGACGAGGCCCTTAGGAGGGTCTCAAGGGCGAAGAGGCTTCTCATGGTGGCCTCAGGAAAAGGAGGCGTTGGTAAGAGCCTTATATCCATGGCACTCGCCTCCACTCTGTCGGAGATGGGGACGAAGGTGGGCCTGCTGGATTTGGACGTGCACGGGCCCTCGATTCCCCAAATATTCCGATCCGAGCTCCTCATTAAGGCGACGAGGCATGGGCTCGAGCCCCTGAGGATAGATGGACTCGAGCTCATGTCACTGGGCTACATAGTTGGGGACTCTCCCGTCCCGCTCAGGGGCGAGGACAAGATGTCTCTCCTGAAGATGATGATAGCCCTGACCAATTGGAGCCCCCTGGACTATTTAGTGGTCGATCTACCTCCGGGAACCGGGGATGAAATGACACTGGCGATCAGAGCCCTCAAGAAGCATCCTAGGTCTGGCACGGTCCTCATCACGCTTCCCTCGAGGCTCTCGCTCTCCGTCGTCAAACGGGCTCTGGACCTGCTGAGGGACGAGGGCGTGAGGGTCTTGGGGATAATAGAAAATATGGCCTACATCAGATGCGGTGAGGACGTTGTGAGGCCCTTCGGTTCCTTAGACTACTCCTCACTCGGTACTGAGGTGTTGGGAAGTCTCCCCTTGGATCCAGCTGTTGAGGAAGCGCTTGCCTCAGGAAGACCACTGCACAAGGCCTCTAGGGAGGTAATGGAGTCCATCTCGGCTATAGCCTCGAAGATAGAGGTGATGATGTGATGTGCTTGGGAATACCGGGGAAGGTGGTTGAGATCAGAGAGAGGACCGCCATAGTGGACTTCGGCGGGGTACTCAGGGAGGTAGACGCGACTCTAGAGGAGGTGAATCCGGGAGACTATGTGATAGTCCACGTGGGAGTGATAATCTCGAGGATGGATCCCGAAACGGCTAGGGAGACGATAGAAGCTTGGGAAGAGATGATAAAGGCGCTAGAGGGATCCCAGTGACGGAAGAGGTCAGGCTAGCCCACGGATCCGGTGGTAAAGAGACGCAGGGGCTCCTGAACGAGGTGATCCTCTCTTTATTGGGGGAGGATATGAAGAAGGTGAAAGGAGGCGTCGGCACCGACGAGCTGGACGACGGAGCCGCGATACCCATCCCGGGCGGATACGCAGTCATCACGGTAGATTCCTACACCGTGAAACCATACTTCTTCCCGGGAGGCGATATAGGTGAGTTGGCTGCCTCGGGCACGATAAACGATCTGCTGATGATGGGCGCCAAGCCCTTGGCGATAGTCGACTCGATAGTCGTTGAGGAGGGATTCCCCCTAGAAGATTTGAGGAGGATAACGGGGAGCATGGTGGAGACACTTAAGCGAGTCGGCGTCAAGCTCGTGGGCGGTGATTTGAAGGTAATCCCTAAGGGTGGACTCGACGGTATAGTGATCACAACTGCTGGTCTCGGTTTCGCCGAGAGGATAATAGTGGACTCCAATCTCAGGCCGGGGGACAAGATCATAGTCAGCGGTACAGTAGGAGATCATGGCGCCGCTATACTAGCGGCTCAGGAGGGGCTGGAGGTGGAGGGAGGGATAGAGAGTGATGTGGCACCCCTGCACGACCTCATGATGCCCCTTATAGAGGAATACGGCCCCGCCATACACGCCGCCCAAGATCCCACTAGAGGGGGATTGGCTCAGGCCCTCAATGAATGGGCATCCAAAACCGGCTACCTGATCACAGTGGAGGAGGATAAAATACCGGTGAGGGAGAAGGTGAGAGCCTTCACAGAAATGCTTGGTGTGGATCCTCTTACCTTAGCGTGTGAGGGAAGGGCCGTCTTGGGGGTGTCCGGGGACAACGCCGAGGATGTCCTCGGCGTTGTGAGGGACTTGGGTTTTGAGGAAGCATCTATCATAGGTGAGGTTAGGGAGTCCGAGAGGTACGGCGGGATGGTAGTCATTAAAGCAATTACAGGCGGATTGAGGATATTAGAACCTCCATCAGGTGTTATCGTTCCCAGAATATGCTGAACTCTACCTACTTACGAATTTATCCCTCTTTTTGGCCCCTCTCTTCCTGCATTTGGACCTCACCGGGTATAGCATTTCCTCATAAGCGAACTCGTCCTCTGGGATCTCTTCTACGAAGCTCTCATCTCCATTCTCAAGGTCCTCATCCGATTCTTTCATCGATCTCAACTTAATGGGAAAGCTTATAAAAGACCGCGGTCACTAGGCTCCTCTCAGAAATCTTTAAATATTTATACTGTATCATATGTTAGAGTTATACTAAAATAAATTGAGGTTATCTCCGTTAAATATAACGAAAATGGATATTCGTTATACAATTCATTGATAATCAAGATAATAAACAGCATTCCTTATAAAATAACCCTGATGCATTTCTGCTGGAGCTGGTGCTCCGTTCCCCCTTGGGGGGGTGATATTTTTTGATGCAAAGTCCCAGAATATCGAGAAGAACCTTTCTAAAGATGGCGGGCCTAGGCACTTTCTCACTACTCTTCTCCGGCTCAATCCGGAAGGTCTTGGGGGTACCCAAGCCCAAGAGATACAGGCTGGGAGAGATAGGAGGCAAGGATCTGCAGCTCACTAGGGAAGTCAGGGGGGTCTGCGGCTACTGCTCTGTGGGCTGCGGCATAATCTTCTATAGGGCAGGCGACAAGGTGATCCACCTAGAGGGCGACCCGGACAATCCGTTGAACGAGGGCAAGCTCTGTTCTAAGGGAGAGGCCTCCCTGGAGCTGTTCGGGCAGCATAATCCGAGGAGACTTAGGACTCCGCTTATAAGGGTTAACCCCAAGCCTCCAGCCGAAGAGCTCAAGAAGGTTAAAACGCAAGATGAACTCAGGGCCATCTTGGATAAATACAAGCCGATATGGAGACCCGCCACTTGGGATGAGGCCTTCAGGTACATAGCCGAGAGGATGAGGGAGATCCTTGATGAGGTAGGATGGGATCCGAGGAAGGAGGACGGCTACTACCACTTAGGCAAGAAGTTCCCGTTGTGGATAGAGGCGGGCGCCAAGCTCACCAACGAGGAGGCCTACATAATAAAGAAGATCGCCACCATGCTGGGAAGCTACAACATAGACCACGACGCTAGGAGGTGCCACTCCACCACCGTGGCCGGTTTGGCCGGGACGGTTGGCTTCGGGGCCCAGACTCAGAGCTTCATAGATACCCAGTTCATCTCCACGTATCTGATCTTCGGCGGCAATCCCGCGGAGAATCATCCGGTCAGCATGAGGCATACCCTCAAAGGTAAGGAGAGGGGGACCCTCAAGCTGGTAGTCGTTGATCCCAGATACAATAGGACCGCCTCCCAGGCTGACGTGTTCGCCTTCTTCAGACCGGGCTCGGACCTAGCGTTCCTCCTATACATCCTTCACTACGCCTTCTGGGAGAGGAATCCACCGGTGGATCAACTGGACACTTTCAAGGAGTTCGTCACCAGGTTTAACGTGGATCTGGAGGAGATAAAGGAGTTCAAGGAGATAACCAAGGATTACACGGCTGAGGAGGTTTCGAGGATAACGGGAATACCGGTGGACAAACTCAGGAAGATAGCAGAACTCTACGTGGAAAACAGTGGAGTGACTACCAACTTCAAGAGGTTCGGTTCCATCCAGTGGGCAATGGGGCAGACCCAGCACCATGTGGGGACCCAGATCACGAGGCTCAGCACCCTCGTGCAGCTGACCTTGGGAAACATGGGATTCCCGGGCGGAGGCCTGAATCCGTACAGGGGCCACAGCAACGTGCAGGGGACCACCGACATGTGCATACTCTCGCACATACTGCCGGGTTACATAAAGCAACCCTCCAACCCTCTCCAGATAAGGGTTTATCAGGACTGGAAGAATCAGGGCTTCCCCGACGCCTGGCACTGGGAGATCCCCGATTGGGCTGGCAGCAGCTTCGGTCCCAATGAGAGGGGTAAGGTGAACTCGACCAAGGTGCTCTGGTCGTGGTGGTTCCAGAACTGGAGGAGGTTCGAGTTGACTTGGGGCATCTTCGTCGGTACAGATCCTGAATCGGATCCGAAGAACGGGACCGTGATAAGCGACTTCCCATTCGGAAAGGGATACACCGAGAACACCTGGTGGCAGGGAGTCCTCTTCGACGACGTGCTGAAGGCAGCGATCATAATGGCGGAGAACATAGCTGTCAGCGACGGGGATGCGATAACTACCTATATAGCCCTAGCATCGCTCAAGCTGCTTGTTGTGGTTGACCTGTGGGAGGCTGAGACAGCAACTTTCGCTGATGTTCTCCTACCTGGCGCATTCCAGTACGAGAAGTACGGGTCGATAACGAACAGCAACCGCTGGGTCCAATGGCAGGACAGGGTCGTGCCACCAGCAGGCGATGCCAAACCCGATCTCTGGATAATGCTCAAACTCTGGGACTACTTCAAGAGCTACGGGATTGTGAGGCTTCCAAGCCAGATATACGGCAAGAGGGAGGAGAAGGTCTCCATAAAGAATCCCAATACAGGAGAGATGGTCGAGCTTTACGAGAGGAAGATAGAGCCCTTCATGGACTACGCGACCGGCAGATTCGCTGATCCCGACTACGCATATGCTGATCCCGAGCTGATATACAAGGAGATAGACTTGGCAGTTGATCTGTACAACGGGATGTATGATTGGGTTGACGGGAAGATACTGGCGAAGAGGAGGAAGCCCCTGCTGAGGACTGAGTCAGACATAGATGGCATTCTGGACAGGGAGTTCCTGATGTACAAGGACTGGGCGTGGACGTGGCCCAAGAATGTGAGGATACTCTATGACCTCTGGACTCTCTCCAAGACCTTGGGGAGGACCTTCCAGTTCACCTTCACTCCCGGCGAATATTCCGTTGGGGACACGCTTAATGGTAAGACTGTGTCCATAACTGGAGAAACCGGAGAGATCAGGGACGCAAAGAGCGGTAAGTGGAGGCCAGCTTTCATACCCGGCCATAACTTCGTGGTCGGCAAGATGTACAAGAGGCTGTGGTCCGGCATGACCGACCTGCTGACCGGCGCCGTTACGGCGAAAGACCTCCTCTGGTATGGGAAGGTGGTGGGGAAGTTCGTGATATTCAGCGGGGAATCCCACACCGTGACCACCTACGAGGATCTGGGCATCAAGTGTCCCCTCTGCGAGAGCTTCTACTACGATGAGGACGTGATAAATGTCGGTAAGGCGAACTACAAGAAGCCCTATTTCAAGGGGACGAAGGACTACAAAGGGAAGAAGATAAAGTACGTGGGATTCTATGACTGGAAGAAGGTGAGAGACAAGTTCTCTGAGGAGTTTAGGAGTCTAGCCAAGTCCTTGGGCATAAGAGAAGCGGTCAAGAGCATGAAGGAGAAGTACGGCGAGTGGTACGCCTATCCTAATCCGAGCAATTCCGGTGAGATCCTAGCTTGGGATATGAGGTACCCGATCCACTACGAACCTGTGGAGTCTCCAGACTTCGAGCTGGCCACCAAGTATCCAGCGATGGCTTGGAGGAGAGCAGAGAATTACAGATTCTTGGAACCACCTAAGGGATTCGAGCACCTCAAGGATACGGTCACCATGATCCCGGAGGATATGTCACCGCCCGAGGGTGCTGAGGTAGTTGTGGTGACCACGAACAGGATGACGGAGCATTTCCACACCGGTCAGCTCACTAGGAATGTCCCTCTCCTAGCGGAGCTCGTCCCGGAGCCGTTCGCTGAGATACCTAAGCCCCTAGCGGATAAGCTCGGAATAAAGCCCGGAGATATCGTCGAGGTGGGAAACAAGAGGAACGTGATTTACGTGAGGGCGATGGTTACCCACAGGGTCCCCAAGCTATCAGTCAATGGTAAGGAGGTCTACGTGATAAACCTGCCCTGGCACTGGGGATGGGCCGGGGCTCACAGCACCTATGCGGTGGTGAATACGATAACGGACGTGTACATGGACGTGGTCACCACTATGCAGGAGACCAAGGCGTTCCTGGCCTACGTTAGGAAGGCTCCCATCGAGAAATACGACTACAGGGCAAAGGAGGAGAATTTACCGGGGATAAGGCCGTGATGAGGGTGATGTTATGGGAGAGATGGCAATAGCCTTCAATGTGGATAACTGTATCTTCTGCAGGGCATGTCAGGTTGCCTGCCACGTGTGGAACAACACTAGACCCCAAGTAACTGAATTTTCCCCTACATTGACGAATCCCCCAGATCTTCTGCCTAACGTCTGGATGGTGATGGAGGCTAAGGAGGTAGTGGAGGGAGATGAATTCCACTGGCTATTCCTCAAGAGGCAATGCATGCACTGCAGCGAGGCCCCCTGCGCTAAAGCTTGTCCAGTAAATGCCATAGAGATCCATCCGGAGGGGGCTGTCGTAATAAGAGAGGACAAGTGTACCGGATGCAGGTTCTGCATAGAGGCATGTCCCTACGATGTCCCCAAGTACGATGAAAGTAGTGAGAAGGTGTACAAGTGTACTTTCTGCATAGACAGGATACAGAACGGCTTGGAGCCCGCTTGCGTCGCTGCATGCCCCACTGATGCCTTGGTATTCGGCGATTACGATGAACTGGTCAACAGGTACAGGTCTCAGGGCTTTGAGGTGTATGGTGACTCGGTCAACGACTACGTGGGTAGGACCCACTACATCTACGTCACTAGGAAATTCAAGGGCAAGCTGACCGACCCCAAGTACTTCGGTGAGAGGTTGAAGAAGGATCCGAGAAAGGCGTCAGTACAGGTCGGAACCAACGTGGTAGAACCTGTCGGCTGGGGCCTTATTGGTCTCACTTTACTGGCCGCAGCCGGCCACTTCATCTACTGGAGGGCCAAGAGGATCGAGGAGAAGTCCGAATCTGAAGGTGAGAAGGGAGGTGAGTGAATGACCGAGGAGTATGTGAGCCTTGCGGAGTGGAGGAGCAAGTGCGAGGCAGTGAAGGCGTTCAGCGAGGCCCAGATATGGGTACACAAGCATCTGATACACTTCACCCTGTTCTTCTTCATCACAGGCTTACCCTTAATTAGCAGAGAGTGGTTCGGCTGGCTTGCTTTCGTCTTCGGCTATCCGCTTTCCACTGTGATAGGGAGCTACGATCCCTACAGCCTCGGCATACAGGTGGCCAGGTTCATACACAGGATCTCGGCCATAGGGCTGGCTCTAGTGCTGGTACCCTTCCTCCTCAAAATGCTGGGAGAGCTCAGGCGTATGGAGATATGGCCCGAATGCTGGAGATTTTCCTGCTTCAAGAAAGGTTTCGAGGACATTATAGATTTCTACGTGCACAGGAAGAAGGTGACATTCCCCAAGTATAATGTGGGACAGAAGGGATGGATCTGGACCGTAGTAGTAGGGATGGTGATAATGTACGTAACTGGAACCGTGATGTGGCTGAGGGACCTCTTCCCGCCCAGCGCTTGGGAGGTGGCCCATCTCCTCCACGATATAGGGTTCTTCATAGCAGCCATAGGCCTCATAATTCACGTGTACATGGCCCTGTTGATTCCAGAACATAGGCCTTTCGTCAGGGCCATGTTCAGAACGGGTAGATTGACTGAGGAGTACGTTAAGGAGCACCATCCCGAGTGGCACGAGAAGATCGAGAAGGAAGGCTGATCCTCACCCCACTTTTTTATGCCCTCCTATGTCTCTGGGATAGGTGAGGTCATAGTGTCGGACGCGTCGAGCAAGTTCAAGCAAGCAGTCGACCTGATTTCGATCGAAACTCCCGAGCTGAGGCCTTCCCTCCTATTCTACGCTGATATGATCTCTCTATTGAACGAGTTATCCGACGAGGTTGTATCAGAACTGGAGGATAGAAGGGAGCTTATTGAAGAGCTCGCCAAGAGGGTCAGCGAGGAGGGATCTCCGCTCCTGAATTTACTCGGTACAATACCCGTATCCGCAGGGATATGGCAAAGGATACTCGAATCAGTTGTATCAATAGTGAGAGATCACCGGGAGGAGCTAACGGAAGATCTAAATAAGCTATTAGAGGCGTCGGGAGGTGGTTCCTTTAGTATACGCGACCTAGCCACCTACTCCCTAAAAGGGGATCCGAATTACGCTAGGGGGGTGGCTGCCGGACTTGATGTGGACTTGGACTTAGTGAACGCAATTGCCCTATGGACAATACAGCCCCTCCTCATCGCCCTGAGGAGGATCACAGAAAGGAAGATAGATGCTAACAACTGGTTGAGAGGCTATTGTCCGGTCTGCGGAAGCTACACGAGGACCGGATTCATGGAAGGGGAGGGTAGGAAGCTACACCTCAAATGCGAGATATGCGGGATGGAGTGGCCCTTCCTCAGGTTGAAATGTCCCTTCTGTGGTAACGAAGATGAGAAGAAGTTGGGTTTCTACTCTCTAAACGACAATAAGTTCCGCCTTTACGTATGCGAAAGTTGCGGAGAATACTGGAAGGTGGTCGACGAGGAACTAGCTGGTAAGAACGTTCCTAGGGAACTCTATCCAGTCTGGACCTTTGAACTAGATGAGCTGGCCTCCAAGCTCAGCAAGGAGAGATCATCAGAAGACGAGGAAGGTGACATAAAGAGCTGAGGTCAGCAGAGAGGGCTGTCTGCCTCCTTCCCATGCCATCTCACTAGGGGTCCCCCCTTGGACACCATGGGACCTCCCCTCACCCTCTCCGGATAAGTGAAGACTTTCAACTCCCTAGTGAAGTCTTTCGATATGAGGGTTATCCCCCTCTGATCTGCTGATGCCGCTCCACTAACTAAAACGTGCCTCATGCTAGCAACGATCCTTATCCCCGTCAGAGATAGGAGCTTTATGATGTCGCCCGAGATCCTCCCGGTGCTTATCATAACTGGTGTAAGCTCCCTAAGATCGTCACTGCGCTTCATTATCCAACCAGCAATCTTCATTGCAGCGGTATGCCTACTTATATCGACAAGCAGCATCTTTTGAACTACGGAGGATCCCTTCAGGGCGTATAGCCCGGTGACGTGAAAGGCGAAGGGGCATATGCTCTTGGGAATGGATTTGGATACATCGGACATCAGGCTCAGGATCGTGCCCCATTCGACTGGCTCGTTCCTCCATCTAGGGGGACTCAATTCCCCCTCGTCAGTGATCCTCAGCAGATACTCTAGGTCGCTCAGTCTTATTTCCTCCACCCTGACATCCCTTGTAATCCCCTTCATCAGCAAGTAACCTATTACTGCCTCCTCGATCATATTTGGGCTAGCGAAGAAGCTCCCTACCTTTCGGCCATCCACCCACTCCACCTCGTACCTGAAGTCGGCAGCCATCTGCGTACCTCTCCAGCGAACGACGGACCTTTCACACACCCTCCTCAGTTCATCTTGCATTTAGGGGACACCCTTGGTGCTCAATATTAAGTGCATGCACTCTAGATGAGCCCTAACTCCCCAACCACCTTAACAGCTAGATTGCACTTTTCCCTGAACTCCTGCTCGCTCACAGTATGAGTAGCAGGACAGTACTCATCCAGTACGCACTTACCAGCGTCGAGATCGTAGATCACGGGATAGGCCCTGCACCCCAGAGGCCTATGCTCATAGACGGAACACATCCCGTTCTTTAGGAAGTAGCACTTTCCATCAACGTTCTTGAGCCTGATGAATCCTCCTCTAAGCTCGGAGAAATCCTCTCTTCTATATCCTAGGGACTCAAGTCTCCTTATGTCGCTTTCAGTGAGGATCATCTCGGTCTCAAGGCAGCAGAGGTGGCACCCCTCGGGACATATCATCAGGGTTATATCGGTCTCTCCATTAAAATTCCGTATGGATTTGGAGGACGCGGTATCCCTAGGTCTCGATGAAGGGGCTGACTTCATCGAGGTCAGGGAAGAGAGAACCTACATGACCATGATCAGGATGATCGACGGAGTAGTGAGGGAGTTGAATAGGGGAAGGGAGTTCAGGATAAGTGTCCGGGCCCTATACAGAGGTGGATGGGGCTTCGGCATAGCTAACTCCCCTAATGAGATAGCCGACGCGGTTAAAGATGCAGTGAGCCTAGCTAAACTCTCATCTAGGTGGGCAGAGCCGATAGAAGTGAATTGGCCCTCCTTCAAGGGAAGCTACGAGGTTAAAGGGAGGAAGCCCGCGTGGCAGATTCCGATAGAGGAGAAGATAGGGATAGTCGAGGAGCAGGATCGACTCGCCAAATCCGTGGAGAAGGTGACCAACAGGAACATAATGATGGGAGACACGCTCAGGGAGACCAGAGTAATCAACTCCTTAGGAACTGACATCAGGCAGACACTGCCTAGGATCAGGCTGGCCGCCTACATATTCGCTCACGAGGCGGGAGTGACGGAAAGCGCGTTCGAATCGAGGGGAGGGATAGGAGGGCTGGAGGTAGTTGAAGGGACTGGGATCGCGGAGGAGGCAGCCAAAAGGGCCGTGGAAGCTCTATCGGCCAAACCAGCCCCTCCTGGGCCCCATCCCGCGATACTGGATCCAAAGCTGGCTGGTGTGTTCATACACGAGGCCTTCGGTCACGCGGCCGAGGGAGACGCGGTAGTTAACAACGAGAGCATCCTCACAGGAAAGCTGGGTGAAAAGGTGGGCTCCGAGGTGGTCAGCGTCGTCGACGATCCCACCATAGAAGGGTTATATGGGTTCTACAGGTACGATGATGAGGGCACCGAGTCAAGGCGCAAGTACATAGTGAAGGAAGGCATACTTTCCGGCTACATGACCAACTTGGAGACCGCTTCCAAGCTCGGGATTGAACCTACCGGAAACGCCCGCTCGATGGATTATAGCAACCCACCCATCGTGAGGATGTCCAACACATTCATAGATAGGGGGGATTGGACGTTCGAGGAGATGCTGTCCGATATGAAGCGGGGAATATACGCGTTCGGGTCCCTTTACGGATACACCGATCCGGCTAAGGGACAATTCATGTTCAAGGCTGAGGGAGGCTGGCTGATAGAGAACGGGGAGCTCAAGCAGAGGTTGAGGGAGGTGGCCATAACCGGTATGACCCTCGAGGTCCTGAACAACATGGATGCGGTCGGGAAGGACTTATCCCACGATCCAGGGATGTGCGGGAAGATGGGCCAGTGGGTTCCCGTAACCACTGGGGCGCCCCATGTTAGGGTGAGCAGGCTTGTGTTCGGGGGGAGGTAAGATGCTGAGGGAAGAAGCAGTTAAGGCCGCTCTCTCCTCCGGAGCTGAGGAGGCGGAGGCTTTCGAGCTCTTTACCCGCGAGATCTCCATACATGTGGAAAAGGGGAAGGTCAAGACGGCCAGTTCGGTTAGGATGGTGGGTTTAGGAGTGAGGGCAGCCATGGGGAAAAAGCTGGGCTTTGCATTCGCTACTAACCCCACCTCAGGCGTAGAGGTTGGGAGGGAGGCGGCCGAGAACTCCAAGGCAGCTCCAGAGGATCCGGATTTCGGGGGACTCCCAGATGCCAGGAAGGTGGACTACCTCAGCGAGCTCATGGACCCGAAGCTCAGGGACTTGGATCTGAACGAGGCCGCCGACCTGTTCCTCGCGGCTGTGGAGTCCGCTCGTCTCTCGGACAAGGTGATCTCAGTCTCCGGCAAACTGGAGGTGTCCTTCTCCAAGGTGGCGGTGTTCAGCTCCAAGGGTGTCGATGCCCTTGAGGAGAGGACCTACCTGATCGCATACATCGAAGCGGCCAGCAAGGACGGTGATAGGAGGGGATCTGGCTTCGGCTTCGCCGATGGAAGGAGGTTGGACATGTTCGATCCCGAGAAGGTGGGTAGAGAGGCCGGAGATCTGGCCATCAGGACTCTGGATGCCACCACTATAGGAGTGGAGGAGCTGCCCGTGGTATTCCAGCCAAAGGCCCAGTTCACCTTGATCCCCTTCTTGGTGGGCCAGGCGGCTAACGCCGAGAACCTGCAGTACGGCAGGAGCTTCCTGACCAACAGGATAGGAGATCAGATAGCTAGGGAGGAGGTAAGCATAGTCGACGACGGGCGCATCCCTTGGCTCCCCGGCAGCTCGAGCTTCGACGCGGAGGGGATCCCCACCGGGAGAACTTACGTCATCGAAAATGGTGTCTTCAAGTCGCCGATACACAACTGGTACACAGCTATGAAGGAGGGTGTGGAGAGCACGGGCAACGCTTCCAGAGATCACACTAGGCCACCGGCGATCTCATCCCACACGGTCAGTATCGAGGCCCCGTCCCTGCAGATGAAGAAGGATGAGTTGCTTGACGTAAAGAGAGGGGTACTAGTGGTCTACACCATGGATACCCCCAACCTATCCACCGGGGAGTTCAGCGGGATGGCGGAGACGGCCTTCCTCATAGAGAGCGGGGAGGTGACAAAGTCACTGAGGCAGACCAGCATGGGCTTCCGGATCGAGGACTTTCTGAAGACCATGGACGCTGTAGGTGATGATGTGGAGACTTTAATGGGATTCAAGGGCGGCTCCGTCAGGGTGAAGATCAAGGTAGCGGGTCCGGGTGCCTGATGATTCTGGTGGTGAACTTCGGTGGGCAGTACGCCCACCTAATCACCCGGAGGATAAGGGACATAGGCGTCTACGCCGAGATAATTCCCTACACGGATATCTCCCCATCCATCATAGAGGAGAAGAAACCAAAGGCTCTCATTCTGTCAGGGGGTCCTAGCAGCGTTTACGGGCCTTCAGCTCCTAGGATAGGGAGCTGGGTCTTGGAGATGGATATCCCGGTCTTAGGGATATGCTACGGGTTCCAGCTGATAGCCCACATGATGGGGGGAGAAGTGAGGCGCTCCACGGGCGAGTACGGCCCCACCAAGGTGAAGGTTCTGGAGAGGGGAGGGCTGTTCGCTGGCTGGGGAGAGGAGGAGCTCGTCTGGATGAGTCACTCTGATCACGTTGCTAGAGTTCCTGAGGGATTTGTGGTGACCGCATTGTCTGAGAACGGATACGTGGCGGCCTTCAGGCACGAGGAAAAGCCCATATATGGGGTCCAGTTTCACCCGGAGGTCAAGCACACTCCCAAGGGTAAACTCCTCCTCGAGAACTTCGCGGCAATGTCGAGGGCCGAGAAGAACTGGAGTCCCGAGAGGATGATTCAGCTGATAGATGAGTACCTGAGGAGAGAGCTAGCTGATTGTAATAACATTCTCTCTGCCGTGAGCGGTGGGGTTGACTCCACCGTGGCCACGGTACTAGTCAGTAGAATAGCAGGTGATCGTCTGACCTCCATATTCGTGAATCACGGGCTTTTGCGGAAAAACGAGGAGGAAGAGGTCCTCAACCTGCTAAGGGATCTTGGAATAAATCCTATATACGTGGATGCATCCCAAGAGTTCCTCTCTGCCCTGAGGGGTGTAAAGGACTGCGAGACGAAGAGGAGGATAATCGGGGAGAAATTCGTGGAGGTCTTTTCTAGGGCGCTTGAGGGTAGGAGATTTGATTGCTTGGTGCAGGGGACCCTCTATCCCGACGTCATAGAGAGCGGTGGAGAGGTAGGAGCTGATAGGATAAAGAGCCATCATAACGTTGCAGCCCTACCGGAGTGGCTCGAAGCTAAGGTGGTGGAACCCCTGAGGTACCTCTACAAGGACGAGGTTCGATCTCTCTCTAGGCACCTTGGATTACCTGATTGGATCGCCGAGAGGCATCCGTTCCCCGGACCAGGTTTGGGGGTAAGAATAATTGGCGAGGTGACCGAGGACAAGTTGAGGGTTGTTAGGGAGGCTTCAGTCATAGTGGAGGATGTCTTGAGGGAGAGGGAGCTCTACTCAAAGGCCTGGCAGGCGTTCGCTGTAGTAGGAGATGATAGGTGGGTTGGGGTGAAGGGAGACGCTAGGGTAGAGGGTTACATCGTCACAGTGAGAATCGTGGAGAGCGAGGACGCGATGACCGCGGACTGGCTGAAGTTGCCTCCCGATGTTTTAAACGAGATAGCCAGGAGGATAACCTCGGAGATATCGGAAGTCACCATGGTGACTTACGCGATCACGACCAAACCTCCAAGCACGATAGAGCCCTGCTGACTCCCGAGAAACTTTATCTATCTTTCCCACCTAGCACAGTGGGATGAAGGTGGAGGTAAGGGTGGACTCCAAAGGGAGGATCCTTCTCCCCAAGGAAGTCAGAGAGGAGCTGGGAGATGTTATTGTGATCGAGAAAACGGATGAAGGGTACATCCTCAGGAAGGGTAAGGGATCCTTCTTAGAAGAGTTCAAAGAGGTGATTTCATCGGAGCCTCCACGTGAGGGAAAACCTGAGAACTGGCCACCCTCCAAGATTAAGGGTATATGGGTGAGCGAGTGATCGTGGGGCTGGATTCGAACATCATATGCTACTCCCTAGATCCCGCATATCCCGAGCATAGTTTCGTTAAGGACCTGCTGCTGAATCTCTCTCCAGATAATCTAGTAGCTGTGAACCCTACAGTGATTCACGAGACTTATCATGCCTTAGTCTTCGGTCAGAAATGGGTTCCAAAGGAGGCCTCTAGGAGGCTCGGCCTACTGCTAAAGCACCCATACGTGAAATTCCTGAATCAAACAAAGGAAATTACTTCAATAGGTTTGAGGTTAGCTGTCAAGTATGGACTGGGGGGTAGAGACTCGCTCATCTTGGCCAATTTCATTTCCAATCGCATACCGGTCATATACACGCATGACTCTGATATCCTCTCTCTAGAGGAGATAAACTGGAGGGGATGGACGCTGAGACCCGTGGATCCAGTAGCACTTGGAGATCAGGGTGTTACCATCCACTAAATATGCCAGATTGTCGATGGAGTGCCTCGCATCTCTGAAGTATCTTTTTAAGTTCCATTCGAGAGAACCTCAAAATCTTCCAACGAATTCGTGATGCTCAATGGAGGTGATCAAGTGGAGGTCGTAGAACTCGTTCCCTCCGTCATAGGCATAGTGGGAATGGTCTTTGTTGCCTTGATTTACTATCTAGTCATGAAAGAGGATCCGGGAACCCCTGAGATGGTTGCCATAGCTTCCTACATACAGGAGGGTGCGAACGCCTACCTTAAGAGGCAGTTCTACACGATAATAGTGTTCATAGTGATAATAGCTGCCATCTTGGGAATCCTGCAGGGAGTAATACCCGCGGCCTCGTTCATAGCTGGAGCAGTGCTCTCCCTCATAGCCGCGTACATAGGGATGAACGCTGCGGTGAGGGCTAACGTGAGGACCACGAATGCAGCGAGGACATCCCCCAAGAAAGCGCTGAAGATAGCCTTCTGGGGCGGCTCAATCATGGGACTGTCCGTGGTGAGTCTGAGCGTCCTTGGAATAGGCCTCCTCTACTTGGCAATAAGGGCCTTCTTCCCCACCGCAGCTCCCGAGCAGCTGGAAGCGGCCCTCCACACGATAGTTCCCTTCGGCATGGGAGCCAGTTTGGCCGCCCTGTTCGCGCAACTGGGGGGAGGTATCTACACCAAGGCCGCCGACATAGCTGCTGACTTGGTGGGCAAGGTCGAGGCCGGGATTCCGGAGGACGATCCTAGGAACCCGGCCGTCATAGCTGACCAAGTGGGTGACAACGTGGGAGACTGCGCCGGCAGAGGCGCAGACCTCTTCGAGTCCTTCTCAGACAACATAATCGGCATGATGATTCTAGGCGTGGCCTTCTATGCCCTATACGGGTTCAAGGGGATAATGTTCCCCCTGCTGGCGGAATCCTTGGGGGTCATCTCAACCATAATTGCCATATTCCTCATAAGGGAGAACGTGAAGAACCCGATAACTGCCATAAACTTCTCCCTACTCGTGGCCGGCGTACTGAACCTCCTGTTCTTCTACGTACTGGCCGTGAACTACTTGGGCAGGATAGAGGTGTTCTACGCGGCGGTACTCGGACTGGTAGCTAGCCTAGTGGTGGGCGTACTGATCCAGTACTACACGGGAACCGGATATAGGCCGGTCAAGTATATAGCTGAGTCTGCCAAATTCGGTCCCGCCTTGGACGTGATAGCCGGGCTCGCCGTCGGGCTGGAGAGCGCATTTCTACCCTTAATAGTGATAGGCGCCGTTGTGTCCCTAGCCTTCGTGATCGATGGGCTGTACGGTATAGCAGCAGCTACTGCTGGCATACTCTCAACCACCGGGATAATAATGGCGGCCGACACCTTCGGGCCCATCTCCGATAACGCTGCGGGAATAGCAGAGATGTCAGGTCTGAGCAAAGAGGTAAGAGAGGGATTGGACCTGCTGGATGCCGTCGGTAACACCACTAAAGCCATAACCAAGGGATACGCGATGGCATGTGCTCTTCTCTCCGCGTTCGTACTGTTTGCTGCCTATCTAACGGCTGCCGGACTCAAGACATACCTCTTCCATGATAAGGTGATAAACGCAGCTCAAACTGGCGTTGAGCTCGCGGATCCCCTCATACTTGTAGGTGTGATCCTTGGATCTACACTGGCCTACCTCTTCTCTGCACTAGCTATGCAGGCCGTTGGTAAGACCGCTAATAAAATGGTCGACGAGGTCAGGAGGCAGTTTAGGGAGATACCCGGTTTGCTGGAGGGTAAGGCCAAGCCCGACTATGCTAGGGCCGTGGACATATCCACCAAGCACGCACTGAAGGAGATGATCTTCCCGACGCTGATAACATTCTTGGCGCCCATAGTAATAGGTCTCCTCTTCGGAAGGAAGCCGTTAGGTTCCTTCGTCGTTGGAGCAACGATAGCAGGAGGACTCTTAGCGATCTTCATGATAAACGCGGGAGGAGCCTTGGACAATGCAAAGAAGCTGATAGAATCAGGGTTATTCGGAGGAAAGGGATCCGATGCTCACAAGGCCGCTGTGGTCGGAGATACAGTGGGAGATCCGCTCAAGGATACTGCTGGCCCGTCGCTGCACATATTCGTCAAGCTAGTCACGATAGTCGCCCTGACTTTCGTGGCTTTCTTCCCACCGTGAACTCTTTTTAACCTCCCCTTATTCCCCTTTTCCTCGGTTCCCTTCTAGAGCGATCCTGCACTGGCTAATGCAAAAATGAGGGAGTCCCTTGACTCCCCTTCGCACGGGATCGGTCGAAGCTGGTCTCACTCCACTTCTATCTGTTCCTCAGGTATCCCCCACTTCTCCTTCAGTAGCTTGGCCACCTTGTACCTATGGTCCCCCTGCAGCAGCACGTATCCA